>JAFXVY010000075.1 GCA_017534595.1 Ruminococcus sp. | reverse complement strand
GCACGTCATCTGCTTGCATATTTTCCGTCATAGCACACAAATTCTCCTTGCCGGGCGTCAGCCCGCCTGCGTCGAATTTATGCACTCTGACGAAAAATCTGATTTCGTATCTGACGCACAGGGGTTGTGCGGTATTGCCTTTATATTCTGAGTGACTTCGGCATATCTGCTTTGTGCGGGTATGCCGATCTTACATTCACATAAAGAAAGACACCCCGATGCCAAAATCATCGAGGCGCCTTGATCTGCTGTTGATAGTCTGTTTTAGCAAAAAAGCATCTGTGCGGCACTCGTCCTGCGCTGCACTCTGTTTTTTATGAGAGATACTGTTTCTTATACCCGGGCCAATCGGCGAGGCAGCGGGCGAGGATAGAATAGTCGGTGACGGTGACTTCGCCGTCATGGTCGAGGTCTGCGGCGAGCTTGTTCACCTGCGCGGGATAGCCGGACCACTTGGCAAGAGCACGGGCAAGTATCGTAAGATCGACAGTGTCAACAGTTCCGTTGGAATCGACATCGCCGGGCTTGTACTTGGGAGCCGAGAAGTAGCCGGGAGTACCCTTCTTATCCCTGCGGGCATATTCGCGGGTAATATGATCCTCACTGAACACGGTTCCGTTGCCGCCCTTAAGGGATATACACTTGGCGAACATATCCTTGTCGTTGGTATGGGTACTCGGGCTTACAAGAGACGGGAGAGTCCAGTCATAGGAAGCGCGGATGGTCTTGAGGTTGGAGCAGAAGTGGAACATATCGGAGACGTACTTTACCTTATCGGTGTTGAAGCTTGAGAGATCGAGCTCGGTCAGAGAGCTGCACCTGTTGAACATCCCTCTCATGTCAGTGACATTCGCAGTATTGAAGCCTTTGAGATCGAGCTTTTTAAGAGCGTAGCACTCGCTGAACATCTCGTACATACTGGTGACGTTCTGAGTATTGAAGCTGCCGATCTTAAGCTCTGCCAGATTTTTGCACCCCGAGAACATAGAGGACACAGATGTTACCTTGGAGGTGTCGAAGTGCGAAAGATCGAGCTTTTCGATCTTCACAAGCTCGTCGAACATCATAGCCATGGTGGTAACGTTTGAGGTCTTGAACTTGGAGATATCAAACTTCTCGAGCCTTATATCTCCGCTGAAAAGCTGATCCATCCTTGTTACCTTGCTCGTATCGAAGGAGGAGATCTTCACCTCTGTGAGCGCGGTGCAGTAGCTGAATGTTCCGCCGAGATTTTCAAGATTTGGAGTTCTGAAGCTTGAAAGATCCAGCTTCTCAAAACCGCTCTGCGAGAACATATACCGCATACTGTAAACATTCCTTGTATCGAAATTCCTGAGGTCGATGGAGGTCAGCGCGCTGCACTCCCTGAACATACCGGACATATTCTTAACCTTGCCCGTATCGAACATGGTAACGTCAAGGCTTTTGAGCTTGCAGCATCTCCAGAACATATTGGACATATCGGTGACGTTCCCGGTATTTATGCCGGTGTAGTCAAGCTCGGTCAGCGCGGTACACTCCTCGAACATACCCGACATATCGGTAACTTCGCTTGTGTCAAGGCCTTTCATATTGATCTTTGTAAGCGCCTGACAGGACTTGAACAGCTCGGACATATTCCTGAGCTTGGCGTTCTTCATGCAGGTGATATCTATTTCCTTGAGGGATCTGCAGTTCTCGAACATACTGCTGATATTCGTTACGCTTGAGAAGTCAAGGACGGAGACATCAAGGCTCGTGAGCCCCTGACAGTTATAGAACATATTCGCCATGCTGACAACATTAGAGGTCTTGAGGGGCCTCAGATCAATGGAGGTCAGCTTGCTGCACATCGAGAACATCGTGTTGAGCGAGGTGACTCTTGAAGTATCGAGGGGTGAAAGATCCACAGACTCAAGCGCATAGGATGAGGCAAACATACCCGAGACCTTCTCAAGCGGAGCATTCTTTAAAAACGATAGATCAACGGTTTTCAGCAGCACACATTTGCTGAAAATGCCGGAAACATCGGTGACATTGGAGGTCTCGAGCGGAGAAGTGTCGATAGTCTCGAGCTTGCTGCAGCCGCAGAACAGATTGCTCATGTTCGTTACGTTGGAGGTATCGAATCCTGACAAATCAACGCTTTTGAGCGAGGAGCAGCCGTAAAAGAGGCTCGCAATGCTCGTCGCCTTGGAGGTGTTGAAGCCGGTGAGGTCTACCGTCTCGAGCTTTGAGCAGCCGGAGAACAGCTGCTCCATTTCGGTGACGTTCGTTGTGTTGATCTTATTCAAGGGTACAGAGGTGAGCTTGCTGCAATCCTTGAACATGGCGGTTATCTTCTTGAGCTTGTCCGAGGTGGCGCCGAGCTTAACGGAGGTAAGCGCCGTGCAGCCGCCGAACATCTCGGACATATCCGTGACCTCGCTGAAATCGGCTTTGGAGAGGTCTGCGGTCACTAAGCCGTAGAAATCCCTAAACAGGATGCTCGTGGAATAGGTCGGCATAACAGCCCCCGCCTCGGCAGTAACGGCCTTGACGGTGCTGCTGTGCTGGTAGGCACGGATATCGCTCGCGTTTACTTTTCCTTCAAGCAGCGTAAGAGTACCCGTGCTGCTGTCGAAGGACACCGTCTTGTTATCCGCAGAAGCTATGAACGCTCCCTTGGGCAGAAGCAGAAACAGCGACAGCACCAGTGCCAGCGCTGTGATAAACGAGATCAGCCGTCTGCGTGTCAGTATCATTATGATCTCCCCTTTACAGAATGTGAACAAAAATACATCATAATATTAACCCATTATAATATTAACATATATTCCCACAGTTGTCAATATGCCTCCGCCTTGACACGAACGCCGTTTTATGGTATAATCAGCTTGCTGTGAATAAAAGGGAGACAGATAAAAATGAAAGTTCTGACAAAAATCAAGTCCGAGTTCGGACGGATAAAGGATATATCCCGGCTGCACCTTATCCTTGCGGCGGCGGCTGCCCTGCTTATGACCGTTATCGCGGTGATACAGCCCCCGCTCGATATGATGACCGTTTCGCCGGTCTGCCGGGTGATAACGGCGGCGGAGCCGTTTGTTGCACTGTTTATCTTCTATGCGCTGATACGCAGACCTGAGCGCTCGGTGTTTCGCTCGCTCGGGTATATCTACTGCGTGGGGGCGCCGTTTCTGCCGATAATGCTGACGGGCGTTTTCCTTGACCCTGCAAAGAGCGCCTACTATTCGGATAATTTCTTCAACCGGTTCCTGCCGGTGTGGGCAGCGCTCTGGTGGGTCGGCTGCGCTCTGCTCTATGCTTTGATGAGGGTACTCGGCCACTTTGCGCGCAAAGGCTTCGAGGAAGGCAGGCTCCCCGCCCGCGTCGCCTACGCTCTCGCTGTGATGTACACCCCCCAGAAAACTCTTAGCAGGGAAAAGCGCGGCAGCAGGGACAAGTGGTTCTACATCACGGTTTGCGCGGTATTCGTGGCACTGGCGGTATTCATCGCCACTGTGACCTGGTTTTTGCATACCGTCTACTCCAATATGCACTTTGAGTCGATACTGTTCACCATGCGCTTTGCCGCAGGCGGTCTCGCCTGGGAGGATATCCTCGCCGGCACCGGGCTGACCGTGGCTTTTGCGCTGATAACCGGGTATCTGTGCTATCATATGTTCAAGTGCTTCAGCAACGACAGGCTCGTGGTCGCCGATACGAACAGCAGCGGGGAATACACGCTTGTAATGAACGGCAGAAAGAGAGCGGTCACGATAGCGCTCTCCGCGGCGATGCTGTGCGGCAGCGCGGCGCTGTTCTCCGATCAGACCAAATTCGTACACTATATCGGCATGAAGCTCGATAAGTCAACGATCTACGATAACTACTATGTCCGCGCCGATGAGAGCATAGTCACCTTCCCCGAGAAGAAGCGCAACCTCATCTATATCTACGTTGAGTCGATGGAGAACACCTACGCCTCTAAGGACGTCGGCGGCTCACAGGACAAAAACTATATCGCCGGGCTCACAGAGCTCGCGCAGGAGAACCTGAACTTCTCCAACACCGATAAGCTGGGTGGCGCTTCGGTATTCGTCCCCTCGATCACGAACACGATGGGCTCCACCGTTGCACAGACCTGCGGCATATCCCTCAACACCAAGATCTTCCCGCTGATAAACAGCATCAAGGAGTTTCCCGACACTCCCCGCCTTGAGGACATCCTCCACGACAACGGCTACAATCAGCTCTACATCGAAGGCTCGAAGGGCGAATTTTCGATGTATGACAAGTACGTCGGCAGGTATGACGACTGCGAGGTCTTCGACCGCAAGACCGCTGCCGACAAGGGATACATCGAAGAGGGCGCCGATTATATGTGGAAGTGGGGAATCGAGGATCAGAAGCTCATCGAGATCACCAAGGAACTCATAACCGATATTTCCAAGAAAGACAAGCCCTTCTTCGTCACGATGTACACCATGGACACCCACACCTTCGAGTCGGGACACCGCTGCAGATACTGCGACGAGAGCATACCCAACGACTATCTTGCCTCGGTGGAGTGCTCCTCAAGGCAGGTCACGGGGCTTGTGAACTGGATAAAGGAGCAGCCGTTCTATGAGGACACCACGGTGATACTGGTCGGCGACCACCTCGGCAACGAAAAGACCTCCATGGTGGATATCGACGAAAGCTATGTCCGCACCACCTACAACTGCTTCATCAATCCCGCGAAGGGACCGGTGAACGCAAAGGGTCGCGTCTTCTCGTCGCTGGATATGTTCCCCACCACACTTTCCGCCATAGGCGCGGAGATCAAGGGCGGCCGTCTCGGTCTCGGCACCGATCTCTTCTCGGATACCGGGACCCTCTGCGAAGAGCTCGGCGAGGAGGAATACATGACCCAGCTCGAGCGCAGCAGCGACTACTACGACAAGGAGTTCTACTGATCCAAGCCGAAAATGATATGACACAAACAGAGCCCGGGAAACAAGATATGTTTCCCGGGCTCTTAAGGCAACTGTCAACTAAATTTTGAAGCACTTGCGGATATTGCGCATCTCGCCGATGACAAAAGCTATGTCGTCGGCGCAGAATTCGGTGTCGGCGTGGGGGATGAAGACCATACCGCTGCGCTTTAGGGTGATGATGTTGACATCATGGCGGCGGCGGACATCTATCGTCATAAGTGTCTTGCCGACCCAGTCCTTCGGGATCTTCATCTCGTAGATCGAATAGTTGCTGTCAAGGCTGATGAAGTCGAGGATCATATCCGAAGCGTATCTCGTGCCGAAGCGGACAGCCGTCTGCTTCTCGGGGTAGGCTATCTCGTCAGCGCCCACCATTTTGAGGAATTTCATCTGCACATCGTTGGTAGCTCTTGCCATTACGAACTTGGCACCCAGCTCCTTGAGGGTGCAGGTGGCTTCGAGAGACTCCTGGAACAGTCCTCCGAGGGCGACCACGCAGATATCGAAGTCGGGTATGCCGAGGGATTCGAGCAGCTCGCGGTTGGTGCAGTCGCCGATCATGGAATTGGTAACATAGGGGGATATCTCGTTGATGACATTCTCGTCGGAATCCACCGCAAGGACGTCGCAGCCGAGCTCGCTCATTCTTTTGGCTATCGTGCTGCCGAATTCTCCGGTACCGAGTACAAGTACAGATTTCATAGCTGTCTCTCCTTTATCAAACAAAAACTCTGTGGGTCAAGCGGGACGGTTCAGTCCCTTTTATCATCGAACTTCGCAAGCTGCCTCTCGGTCACGATACACACTCCGGCAGCGGCGGCGAGCTGCAATATCAGCAGCAGTGCCATGACAAGCGCGGGAGAGCTTAGCTCCTGCGAGAAGAATATCCCGCCCGCCGTCAGTACGAACGCCGTTATGCCAACGGTTATCCAGCCGGCACTGCATCTTTGATTGGCAAAGCGCCAGGCCTCGCCGCTTGCAAGCGCTCTCGCAGTCTTAAAGCCGACAGAGCGGTCGGAGCTGCGGGCGCGGGATCTCATAAGCCCTCCGCCGATCAGCAGCGCAAGAGAGATCACGATATTGACGATTATCAGAACATTCACGGTATCACTCTCCGTAAAAACGGTCAGACAGAGACCTTCTCGACAGGTCTCCTGCCCTTGGCACTCTCGGAGGACGAGACCGCCGCATAGATCAGCGTGAGTCCGCCGACTCTGCCGAAGAACATCAGAAACATAAGTATGCTCTTTGAGAGCAGCGACAGCTTGGTGGTCACGCCGAGCGTGAGCCCGACAGTACCTACGGCGGAGCCTGTCTCGAACAGGCAGGTCAGCAGCGGGAGGTTCTCATACCGGCTGATTATCACTCCGCTCGTGATGAACAGGAACAGATACATGAACAGTATCGCGCCGGCGTTGCGCAGAGCGCTGTCCGGCAGGCGGCGCTTGAAGCACTCGACATCGTTCTTCCTGCGGAAGACCGTGATCGCTCCGAGCAGCAGCACCGCAAAGGTAGCGGTCTTCATACCGCCGGCGGTGGAGCCGGGGGAACCGCCTATGAGCATAAGTATTATCATCAGCAGCGAGCCGGATTCGCTCATCTGTGAAAGGTCCTGCGTATTGAAGCCGGCGGTTCTCGCGGTCACCGACTGGAAGGCCGAACTGAGCGTCCGATCCTTGGCGCCGAGGTCTCCGTACTCGCAGAAGAAAAAGAATACCGCGGGGATGACTATGAGCAGCAGCGAGGTCTGGAGCACGAGCTTGCTCTGCAGCGAGTATTTCTTTAGATGGTGGCGGTGAGTGATAACATCGTTCCAGGTCAGGAAGCCGATACCGCCGACGATTATCAGCAGCATTATCACGATATTCAAGTAAATGTGGCCGCTGTATGTGGTAAGGGACGAGAAGGGCTCGCGCACGCCCATCAGGTCGAAGCCTGCGTTACAGAACGCCGATACCGAGTGGAACAGCGCATAGCCGACGCCCTGCAGGAAACCGAAATCGCTGATGAAAACAGGCGCCAACAGCACAGCTCCCGCCAGCTCGACGATCAGCGTACCCTTGATGATAAAGCCGGTCAGGTGCATTATGCCCCCGACCTGAGGTGCTGAAATGGACTCCTTCATCGTGCTGAGCTGTGAAAGGCTGAGCTTCCGCCCGGTGGCCTTCATTATCGCCAGACCGATCGTTATGACACCCATACCGCCGATCTGTATCAGCGTCATTATGACGCACTTGCCGAACAGCGACCAGTAGGTCGCGGTATCCTGAACGATGAGGCCGGTAACGCAGGTCGCCGACGTCGCGGTGAAAAGACAGTCGGAGAAGGATGTGACTTCCCTTGCCTGAGAGGATATCGGGAGCATCAGCAGCAGAGTCCCGGTGAGGATAAGACCGAAAAAGCTGAATATAATAATTCTGAAGGGGGTACGACCCTTATATTTTTTCATTTCATACCTCCTCTGTGAGTTGAGTCAGAAGATTTCATACAAGTTACATTATATCACATTTTTTACCGTTTTACAAGACAAAATTAAAATATTCTTTACATTCGGGCTGTATTTTCTGTTCAAGTGTACGCCGGACACCCGGCTTTGATGCCTCAGATCATCGGTAATATTGCATTAAAGCGGGCGCGTCGGTTTGTGGGATATGTACAATCAGCTCCCCCGAGAACGCCTATCCGACAGAATACTATTGCTATCCCCGAGAGAATATGGTATCATATAATCACATAAGGGCAGGGATACTGCGGCCTGAGACAAAGGAGGTATTAACGTGATAAAGCTATATATGAAGCAGAAGCATTTTTCCTGGCGCACCCGCTTTACGATCACAGACGAATTCGAGGAAGTCCACTATTACGTTCAGGGCGAGATAATCTCTCTCGGCAGGAACCTGCACATCCTCGACTACAACAATGAAGAGGTCGCACAGGTACGCGAGAAGCTGACCTCGGTCATAGACAGATACAGCATAACCATCGGCGGGCAGAATATGGGCACCATAAAGCACAAGATGAGCATTTTAAAGCCCAAGTATGAGTTCACCGGCCCCGGCTGGGAGATCAAGGGCTCGACCCTCCAGCGCGACTACACGATCACCAAGGGCAATCAGCTCATAGGATCGGCTCACAAGAAGCTGATGTCCTGGGGCGACAGCTACGAGATCGAGATAGAGGAGCACGAGAACGAGACCGCCGTGGTAGCGGTAATACTTGCGATCAACGCTATCCTCAACGACGAAAAGGACGAGGACATAAACCGCTTCTCGGACGACGATTAAAACACAAAGCAACGAAAAAAGGGATCGCCTCGGCAGTCCCTTTTTTCATTTTATATCTCTATCCCGTCAGTGAGCACGGTGTAGGGGTAGCTGCCTATGGCGTGATCTATGGTATAGGCCGCAAGGTTGAACCATTTATCGCACTCGTCAAGGATTATCGCATCGCCGGACGCAGTGAGCGGCTTGGTCTTGAGTATGGAGTCCACCGGACCCTCAACGAGAACGTCGAGCTCAAATGGGATATCCTGCGCAAGCTCGTATATCCGCTGACTGAGGCGTCCCGAGTTGGCGACAGGCTTGTCAAGGTAGATCTCCGCCCTCTGTACTCCGAGCTCTCCGAGAGCGGAGAGCAGCGCCTTTACCGCGTCGTCCGTCTGCGGGATGAGCCGGTAGGTGCCGTGCAGACCCGCAAGATCCCTGACGGTTCCGTCAAGGCAGCGGAAAAGCATCGAGCCGAGAAATGCGATCTCCAGCCCGATGATGACGTTGAACCCGTCGATGCATACCGTCTGCCCGGAGATATCCGTGACCTCCCTGCTGCGGCGTGAGAGGACGCTCTTTCCGGGGGAGACCGTCCTCGCAAGGGCGAGCCTCTGTCTGGCGGAGAGCTGGTAATGATCGCCCACGAACCTGACCGTACTGTCAGCGGGGTAGCCTCTGTTGAGCAGATAGAAGACCTCCGCTGCGGCCTGCCTGAGTGTACACAGGCTTTCGCCCGAGAAATCATATTCATCCGACGGCATAAAGCCGCGTTTTGCCTGCATTGTCATTGAACCTCCGCCCTTTACGTTTGATACTGTCCTCTGACATTATACCATTTCTCTGCCGGTTTTGCCATATCTGCGCGAGAAAACTGTCTGTTTTTGTAAAAATCTATTGATTTATGTATACGGATATGCTATAATTTATCTAAGATGACAAATCCCCGTGACAGGAGATGATAAGCTTGAGCGACGAGATCAAAAACGAGGTCAATGAGACCGTTGAAGATATAACCGAAACAGCCGCCGAGGTCAGCGAGGCTGCCGAAGAAACAGCGGAAGCCGCTGCAGAGGCAAGCGAGGCTGTCGAAGAGACGGCAGAAGCCGCCGCAGAGATCAGCGAGGCTGTCGAAGAGACGGCGGAAGCCGCCGCAGAGGTAAGCGAGACCGCAGAAGAGACAGCAGAAGCCGAGACCGAAAGGAGCTTCAAGAACACTGTTGTAAACACAGTGAAGAAATACAGAAAAGGCGGGCTCGGAGTTTTCAGACTCAAGGAGCACAAGCCGATCTACGAGATCAGACCCGAGGACGATATAACCTTCCGGGGCTATCTCTCCTACCGGCATCTGAAGATCATAGCGTGGATGCTGATCGCCGTTGCCTGCTACGGCACCGGTCTGAGCATCTATGCCAGTGCCTCGCATCAGGTAAACAATTACGAGACCATAGCCAAGATCCTGCAGTTCGGCAAGGAGCTCTCGGTACCCCTGCTGCTGATAGGAAGCTTTGCGACCGTACTTAACGGGCGCGGCAACTACAAGAAGGTGCTCATAGTCAACGGCTCGGTAGCCGGCGCTCTGATTTTGGTGTACCTGTTCATATTCAACAGGTATATCATCCGCGGAGGCTCCGCAATGCTCGGCGGGCGTGAAGCCTTTGACGCCACTATGAACGCATACCTTACCGGACCCGACAGCCCGGGCTACTTCACCTTCAACATCTTTATAGACCTGACGCTGTGTACCCTCGTTATGTTCTTTATAAACTACAATCCAAAGAAGCTGTTCCGGGGGAAGATGATCTGTCTGTTCAGAGCCCTTGTACTGCTTCCGATCGCCTATGAGCTCGGGTCGATAGCTCTCAAGATACTCGCCTCGACCCAGAACATCACTCTGCCGTACTGGATATTCCCGTTCCTTACGACGAAGCCGCCGGTGAGCTTTCTGATGTTCCTTTTCATAGCGCGGTATTTCCGGGTCACCAAGCGCAAATTCCTGAAACACGGCAAGACCAACGAGGACTACGAGGCCTACCTCACCACCAATCACAACTCCTTCCGGTTCGCAAGGTATCTTGTGCTGACGATGTTCATTTTCGCATTGATAGACATCATGCTCCTGCTCTTTATTTCCCTTGCACACTATATGTCCTTCGCAGGCGAACAGACCATGGAGGAAGCAAGAAGATCTGTTGAGATAGTGTCCGGGTGGGGATTCGGCGAAACAACAAGTATGCTCCTTGTGTCGCCGCTGCTGCTGCTGTTCTCGTACAGCAAGCTCCATAAGAACAAGATAATAGATATCTTTGTCCCGCTCGCAGGCGTTGCGCTGATCGTGCTGATATACGCAGACAGTCTGTTTATCTCGATCTGCGAGCTCATGGAAGAATTATCACAGGCTGAAATTTGAGGCAACACCGCACAACCATTGTGCGTCAGACGCGCAGTCAGATTTTTCGTCAGATTGCCTAAATTCGACGCCGCCTTGCTGGCGCAAGGCAAGGAGAATTTGGGTAATCTGACGGAAAATATGCAAGCGGATGATGTACAAAGG
>JAFXVY010000074.1 GCA_017534595.1 Ruminococcus sp. | reverse complement strand
GTAGCCGGACGGAATTCGCTCGGGTGCTTTGCACCCTGCTATTCCTGTGCCTGCGGGCGACGAACTGCCTTGACGGCGCTGCGATTATCTGTCCCCGAAACATAGCAAAATGAAAAGGCGCTGTGCCCTTTGTGTCTTGGGCGCAGCGCCTTGTTTGTATTGAACTATTGCTTTGTGCGGAGCCGTGCGAGGGCTCTGCCCTCGACCCGCGAGGAGGGCTCTGCCCCCTCGAGCCCCGCAAGGGGGAAGCGTCCCCCTTGACCCCATTTCGCTTCGCGTTTGGAGCCGCAGCTTGGGTTTGGGTCTTATAGCTTTGCCGCTTAATACCTGTTATCAAACACCCTCGTCGATTTCTTCTCGCTCCTCGGCAGCTCTCCGATCGCTACCGGCTTCACGATCACGGTTATTCCGATCTTCGCCTTGAACGCCGTACCGATCTTCTGCTCCATCACAGACTTGTCTGTGCCGTTCTCAACTTCTACAAATAAAGTGCAGATGTCCTTGCCGTACAGATGGTCGATCATGAACTGGTATTCGCTCGATGCACCGTCTACCAGGGTCAGCATCTCCTCGATCTGGCTCGGGAAAATGTTTACGCCCTTGACCTTCACCATGTCGTCCGTGCGCCCGAGGATCGTGTCTATGCGGGGATACTTAGACCCGCAGGGACACTCTCCCGGTATCACGCGGGTGAGGTCGTGCGTCCTGTATCTGATCAGCGGAGCACCCTGCTTTCTAAGCGTCGTGATGACCAGCTCGCCGACCTCGCCGTCAGGCTTGGGCTCGCCGGTCTTGGGGTCTACGACCTCAAAGTATACAAAGTCGTCCCACATATGCATCCCGCACTCGTGCTCGCAGCTGATGCCGATTCCCGGCCCGTAGACCTCGGTGAGCCCGTAGATGTCGAACAGCTGCACGCCTAGCTCGTCGGCGATGCGCTTTCTCATCTTCTCGCCCCAGCGCTCGGAGCCGATAACGCCCTTTGTCAGCTTGATCTGATCCCTGATGCCGCGCTTTGCGATCTCCTCTGCCAGCAGCAGGGCATAGGATGAAGTCGCGCAGAGCACGGTGGACTGCATATCCACCATCATTCTCAGCTGCTTGTCGGTGTTCCCGGGACCCATGGGGATAGCCATGGCGCCGAGCCTCTCGCAGCCGAGCTGGAAGCCGATGCCGGCGGTCCACAGGCCGTAGCCGGGAGTGATATGGATACGGTCGGTCCTGGTGATGCCTGCCATAGCATAGCAGCGTGCGAACATCTCCGCCCAGTCGTCAACATCCTGCTTGGTGTAGGGGATGATGACCGGGGTGCCGGTGGTGCCGGAGGATGAATGTATGCGCACGATCTCCTCATCGGGCACGGCCTGGAGGCCGAGGGGATAGGCTTCTCTGAGGTCGCCCTTCCAGGTGAACGGCAGCTTCTCGAAGTCCTCCTGCGACTGGATGTCATCGACGTTGATGCCCTCGAGCTTGCGCCCGTAGAAGCAGTCGCGGGAGGTGAGCCTTTTGAGCTGCTTCTTGATGAGGTCGAATTGGGTTTCGGTCATTTTCATGTCGGTATGCTCCTTTATGAATTAGTGTACGAAAATTTGTACTCAAAGCCACTGTATGAACGCTGTCTTGTCATGGCTGTTGTACCCTGCCTTTGTATAGAGATCGAGGGTGGACTGCTCCTTTGAGCCTGTGAGCAGCATCATTTTATAGCAGCCCTCGCGCTTGGCGATATCCCGGGCGAAGCCGAGGCAGGCGGCAGCGAGCCCCCTCCTGCGGAGCTTCTCGTCGGTGATGACGTTCTCGATGAACGCATAAGGTCTCTGGCCTCTTGTGAGGTTCGGTATCACGACGCAGACGCAGGACGACACTATCTCGCCGTCCTCCTCCGCGACGATTATATGGTGGTTCCTGTCCTCGACGATCTCCCGCCACAGCCCCATCACCCGCTCATCCTTCTCCGGGAACGGGTTATCGTGCAGCTGCATATACAGTTTCATCAGTCCGTCAAAGTCCTCGGAGGTTATTTCTCTTATCATGGCTTTGGTCTCCTATCTGTACGAAATATCGGACAACAATAAATTCTGCTGTCCGAAAATATGGGCTGTTAGCAATCAGCTCCGAAATGCGGTACATCCGGCTCCGCACTGTGAGGGGAGATGTCCACCCGAAGGGGTTCGGGGGCTTTCCGGTCGCCCCCGGTCCTCGGCGCGGACGGCGCAGTTCCGCCTTTGGGTAATATAGTGCAGAAAAGCACTTTGGTTTGACGGCGGGCTGGACATGGTTTGGCCTTTCGGTTCCGCAGAATAGGAAAGCGCCCGTCCGAAGGGGTTCGGGGGCGACCGGAAAGCCCCCGAAACAGGGCGTGCTACAAACTTTCGGTCATTACAAAGTTTCGAGGGTGATTCGCCCCGTACCCCGCGAGGAGGGCGTTTGGGTCTGTTTGCTTCGCTCAGGGCTGCTCAGCCCTGTATTCCTTCACATCAAGTACCGTCTCTCCGTCGATCATCGCCGCACACGGCTTCGAGTACTTGACTTTTATCTTCTTCCCCGTCAGTATCTTCACGATCTTATCGTACTTGATGTGCTCTCCCTTGAAGTACGACGGAAAGATCTTCAGAACTTTGAACTTCGACTTGCACGTCGTGATGACAAGCGTCAGCTGATCGCCGTTTCTGTTCTGCCCCGGCGCAGCCATCAGCCCGCCGCCGTAAAAGCGCCCTTTCATTGTCGGCGCCATCCAGACATGATCGAATTCGTGCTTCACGCCGTCAACCTCAACTACCGCCTTCCTCGGCTTGAATGCGTAAAGCATACCCTTGATAGCTATGCCCGCATAGTTGATCTTCTTGTTCGGCTTCTTCGCCTTGATCCTGTCCGCTTCCTCGCAGCAGTAGCCGTCAATGCCGAAGCCCATGTTGTTGATGAACTTATAGGATTTCCCGTTTACCCATACCGTCGGCAGGTTCTGGATGTAGGGGTTGAGCAGCACTTCCTTGCTCTCCTCTTCCCCGAGATCGTGCAGGAAATCGTTGCCCGTTCCGTTGGCGAGTATGTAGACGTTATTCTTTAGCTTGGAAACATCAACGTGGTTGATAAAGTAGTTGATCGTTCCGTCGCCGCCGATCAGCACGACCTCGTCCTCCGGGTCGAGACCCGCAAAATAGGCCGGGTAATCGAGGGTAGTCGCGTCGATGAGCGCTGCTCCCGGCACGTTCACACTGATGCCGTTGTTCGACTTCGGATTGTAAAGATAGTACTTCATTTGACACACTCCTTTATATAGGTTTATTTTTCCTGCGGCGGGGAGACCCCTTTTTCCGCCCGGATCATATCCTGCGTTTGTTCGCCGTTATTCTATCACACTTTTTACGTGTAATTCAACCGGTGGACGTTCAGACGAGCAGGGAAGCCACTGTTTCCCGGTAGTCCCCGTCTATCAGCACGGGTACCTCTCCCGCCTGCGTGAAGCCCTCTATGAAAGCACGGTTGCCTTCTTTCAGCCGTTCGGGGGTGAGGCCGTCGTCACAGAGCCGGTACTCGATATCCCGGGCGTGGGAGATGATATCCTCAAAGTGACGGTCGATGTAGCCGTCGGTGAAGGCGAGGCAGATAAAGCGTATCTGCTCGGCGTACTCGCTGCCGATGTCCCGCCGCCAGTCAAAGGGGACATAGCACCCCTCGACGGTCATATCCTGCCTGTTTTCGATCGCCGTCTTTATCATCTCGCGGACGATCGGCCAGAGGTAGGGGGTCAGCTCGGCATCGTCCTCCGGGGTGAGGGAGGTCTGCCCGCTGCGGATAAGCCCCATTTTGAGGTGATCCACCGACAGATAGGGTATCTTATACCTTTCAAGCATCCGCCGGGCGAGCAGCGTTTTCCCGGTATGCGTTTCGCCGGTTATGAGTATTATCACAGCTCTGCCCCCTTTTGCGTAGTAATTGACTAAATAGATTATATCACGGCAGAGTGGGATTGTCAATGCGCTTTCGGGCGGCAGTAGGACAAAATACTTGCTGATGAGCCGGGCGTACATTTATTCTCCGATTGACATTTTCTTACTTCTGTGTTAAAATAGCCTTTGTGGGGGCTTGCTGTCCCGATAAGGAGGAAAAGCTATGCGCAGAAGATTTTTCGGATTGATCACAGCGGCGGTGACGGTCTTCGGTATGTGTACTCAGACCCTGCCCGCTTTTGCGGCTGAGCCGCAGGAGGAGATCATCGTTCTTTATACCAACGACGTCCATTGCGGCATCGACGATCATATCGGCTACGACGGCCTGAAGCTCTACAAGCGGGAGCTCGAGGCGCAGGGCGGGAATGTCATCCTTGCCGACGCGGGCGACGCCATCCAGGGCGACATCATAGGCACGTTCACCGACGGCGAGGCTATCATCAGCCTGATGAACGAGGTCGGCTACGATGTGGCTACCATCGGCAACCACGAGTTCGATTACGGCATTGATGAGCTTGCCCAGCGTTCGCAGGAGCTCGACTGCGGCTATGTCTGCTGCAATTTCAGATCTCTCACCACCGGTGAACTGATATACGAGCCCTATAAGATCATCGAGGCCGGCGGTCAGAAGATAGCCTTCGTCGGAGTTGCCACTCCCGAGACCTTCTCGTCCTCGACCCCCGCCTACTTCCAGAACGATCAGGGCGAGTATATCTACTCCTTCGCCGAGAAGGAGGGCGAGCTTTACAGCGTCGTTCAGCAGACCGTCAACAACGCAAGAAACGAGGGCGCAGACCGCGTCATCGTCATCGGGCACCTCGGCGAGAACGGTGTTTCCGAAAAGTGGAGCTCCCCGGAGCTCGTCGCCCGCACCGAGGGTATCGACGCCGTCATAGACGGCCACTCCCACGAGACAACGCCGTCGCTGACCGTCAAGAACAAGAACGGCGAGGATGTTGTCATATCCCAGACCGGCACCAAACTTGCCAATATCGGCAAGATGACCATAACCGCCGACGGCATCAAGACCGAGCTTATAAGCACCGTCCCCGAGCCGGTGGGTCTCGAGGAGGGCAGCTGGACACAGGCTGCCGGCAGGAACGGCATCAGCGTTGACAGTGAGATCAACGGCAGGATAGAGGAGCTCAACGACAGAGTAAACGAGCTGCTTTCCGAGGTCTTCGGCTATACAGAATTCAAGCTCTATGACTCCGACCCCGAGACCGGTGAGAGAAGAGTCAGAAACGGCGAGACCAATCTTGCCGACCTGCTCGCCGACGCCATGCGCGACAGCTTCGGCACCGATGTCGCCTTCATAAACGGCGGGGGCATCAGAAAGAGCATTGAGGCCGGCGACATAACCTATGCCGACCTGCTCGGCGTTTATCCCTACGGCAACCAGATACTTGCCGCAAGAGTTACCGGTCAGCAGATACTCGATATGCTCGAGCTGGGCGCCATGACCACTCCCGTTGAGGCGGGAGCCTTCCTCAGCGGCGTTTCGGGCATCGAGTACACCGTTGATACGAGCGTAAAGAGCACCGTCACCGTTGACGAATACGGCACATTTACAGGCGTCACCGGGGAGTACAGGGTAAAGAACGTCAAGATCGGCGGCGAGCCCCTCGACCCGGAGAAGACCTATACCGTCGCTTCGATCAATTACCTGCTCCGCGACGGCGGAGACGGCTACATCATGAGCGGCAAATGCGATATCTACCGCGACGGTCTTGAGTACGACATCGCACAGCTCGCCGACTATATCAAAAACACGCTCGGCGGTGTTATCCCCGGGAAATACAGAGCCCCCGAGGGACAGGGCAGGGTACATATCGTTGACGGCGTTGAGGAGGAGACCTCCGGCGATCCCGGCACAGAATCCGGCTCCGGGACAGACCCCGCAGCAGACCCCGGGACCGATCCGCAGACCGATCCCAACCCCGATACCGGCAAGGCCGCCGCAGTATTCGCAATACTCGCGGCTATCTGCCTGCTGACGGTACTGTCCAAGAAAAAGGACAGCAAATAAGCAAAGAAGCAGCCCGAAGTCCGGCGAAAGTTCCGGCCTTCGGGCTTTTGCATTTGATGTCAGACGTACGGCAGGTATCTGAACTCCGAGAATGCCGCACTCCCGCCGGTCTGTCCGGTCGAGTACATGAACAGCCCGAAGCGTGCGCCGGTGAAGTGGTCTAGCGAAAAGACGAACTTGTGGGGCGTACCCACAGGGCTCCACGCGCTGCCGTCCTGCACGGAGAAGCGCACCTCTCCGGTCATGCCCTCGAAGCGCACCTCCGCCCGGAGCCGGAGGCTGTCCGCTGCCGCCGGGAGGCGCTCACGCTCGGCCTCGGCATCGCTGCCGGGGTCCTTTGACTTCATCACAAGGAACAGCCTGCCGCCCTCATTTGCGATACCGGCAAGGCCGTAGCTGCCGATCAGCAGGCACAGCCCCGCGACGTCGCCGTCGTTGAGGCGGGAGGCGTCGAGCGTGACCTCCGCGGCACAGCAGGGGAGAACCGTCCGCTGAGTGATAGTATTGCGGGCGTGCAGGAGGGTCGGGCTCAGCTTGTCAGTGGTTATGATATAGGCTCCGCTGCCGGTCTCAAAGCAGCCCTCCCGGGGCTCGTGATTGAACTGCCAGAGCTTCCCGAGCTTTGGGGAGGTGAAATCGTCGGAGCACCAGAGCTCCCCGCAGGGCGTTTCGGGGCGGGTGCCGGCGTTTGTGATATCCTGCGTGACCTTCCCGAAGACAGGGTACCCCGCCGCATTGAAGCTCACCGGCACCAGCACGGGTACTCTGCCTATCGCGCCCCTGTCCTGAAAGACGACCGAGAACCACCTGCCGTCGGGGGTATCGACTATGCCGCCCTGCGCGGGGCCGCTGTGCAGGCCGTCAAGATCGTCGCACATAACGTCTCCGCCCGCCCAGACGCCGTTAAGATCCTCGGTCATAAAGCAGGCCTGCGTGCGGTACCATTCCTGCTGTTTTGAGTGTATCAGAAACAGCAGATAGCGCTGACCGAGCTTGTATATATGCGAGCCCTCATAGCCCAGCATACAGCCGGGAGCGTCGCGGACGATGATCCTGTCGAGGCCGCCCGGCTTCGGCACGGAGAGATCGTCATTGAGCTCGGTGAGGCGGATGTCCCTGTTGCCGTAGACGATATAGACCCTGCCGTCGTCGTCAAAGAGCAGGGAGGGGTCGTGGTATATCCCCTCGATGTAGCTTTTCTTCCAGGGTCCCTCGATGCTGTCGGCAGTGAAGAGAAAGGTCCTGTCCCACTCGTGGGCGATGAACACAACGTAGAATTTCCCGCCGTGATATCTCAGCGAGGCCGCCCACATACCGTGCCCGTAGATGTCCCCGTCCTCGAGGGTCTCACCGGGGGTGTCCTCAAGCCTGTCAAAGACGTAGGAGCAGAGCTCCCAGTTTATCAGGTCACGGGAGCGCAGTATCTCGCCGCCGGGGAAGAAATGCATGGTGGTGCAGATCATATAGTAGGTGTCCCCCACACGAATAACGTCCGGGTCGGGATGATCCATCCCGGTCAGCGGATTTTTACCGTCAGCCATATTATCACTCCTGTTAACTGAATTTCAGGACTATCCTGTTGGTCCCGTCATACCCGTGAACGGCCTCTTTTGCAAGCTTCTTCACGATCGTTACCGATAGCTCTTCGCCGTCAGTGAACGGGTCATAGCCGGCGCCGCCGTAGGTCAGCGACATTGTCTCCGTTTCATCGGTCTCGGAATGTTCGATCATCACCTTTATCGGCAGGACGCCGTCTCTCCCGATGAGGTTCTGGACCGCAAGCTCCTCGAAGGCGAGCTGCAAGTTGCGGACAGTCACCGGCGGGATCAGATTTTCCCTGCCGAACTGCGCGATCTGCGAGGTGAAGCCGATGAAGTCGAAATCGGGTGAGGCGATCTCAAGGGAGAGCTGTCTGAGGCGCTTGATGAAGATGCGTGTCTTCTCCTTCTGCGGAGCCTCGAAGATCTGCTCGGGCGAGCCTTCCTCGTAGATTACGCCCTCGTCCATATAGAACACGCGGTTCGACACATCGCGGGCGAATTTCATCTCGTGGGTGACGATCAGCATTGTGGCGCCCTTCTGCGCGAGAGCCCTTATGACCGAAAGCACCTCGCCTACCATAGTCGGGTCGAGAGCGCTTGTGGGCTCGTCAAAGAGGATGATCTCGGGATCCATGGCTATGGTGCGGGCAATGGCTATACGCTGCTGCTGTCCGCCGGAGAGCTCCGCGGGATAGCTCAGTGCCTTACCCGCAAGACCTACCGCTTCGAGCAGCTCCATCGAACGTTCGTAAGCCTCCTGCCTTGTGCGTTTGAGCAGCGCCGTCTGCGCCAGCATAACGTTCTCGACTACGGTAAGGTGCGAAAACAGGTTGAAGGACTGGAACACCATCCCTATATGCCGCCGCAGGCCGTTGAAGTCATAGCCCGGCGCGAGGGTGTCCTCGCCGTCGAATATTATGCTGCCTTTGTCCGGTTCTTCAAGGTGATTTATCAGATTGAGCATCGTGCTTTTTCCCGTTCCGGAGGGGCCGATTATGGAAATGACTTCTCCGGTTTTCACGGTGCAGCTCACATCCCTGAGGGGAGCAACATCCTCAAAGCTCTTTCCGAGATGCTCAATGACCAGCAGTTCCCTGCCGGGTTCAAATGAGCTTTGTCTGCTCTGCCTGCCGCTGACCTTCCCGGCGAGGGAGGTATCCACGCCCTTGAGCTTCCTGCTCCGGGACTCGGTACTCAGCCTGTTTCCTGCAAGCTTCAGCAGCCCTATAATGATATTCGACAGCAGGAAATAGATCAGCGCGGAGGTCATGAGCGGGAAGAAAGCGTCGTAGGTGCGGCTGCGGATGATATCCGAGACCTTTGTGAGCTCCATCACGGAGATATATCCCGCGACGGAGGTGAGCTTCACCATTGACACGAGCTGACCGCTGTACACGGGGATGATATGGGTGAGCGCCTGCGGCAGCACCACCTTGACAAAGCCGTGTACCGGGGTGAAGCCCAGCGCTTTTGCGGCTCGCGCCTGTCCCGGAGGTACGGCTTCTATGCCGCTTCGGAATATCTCTGAGGAATAGGCCGCGAAATCCAGCGAGAAGCCTATCACACAGATAAACTTCGCCGGCAGCGTGTCGCTTGTGAAAACGATGTAATAAAGCACCATCAGCAGCACAAGTATGGGTATGCCCTGAACGGCCTTGACATACACTCTTGCGAATGCTGTCGCAGCGGTGTTACTGCTCATCCTCATGCGGCAGATCACCGCTCCGAGCAGCGTGCCGATAATGCCGGACAGGAGCGCTAAGATAAGCGTCGTCCCGAGACCGTCAAGGATCATCTTCCAGCGCTCTTCTCTGATGAAGTTGACGGTAAAGCCCTTGACCAGGCGGTCAACGAAGCTCGAAGCCTTCGAGACCGTCACGATCTCCGGCTCCTCTCTGACCACGATGTACATATCCGAGCCGATAACAGGCTCGGTGATGTTCAGACGTTCAAGGCGCTCCGGGGTTATGTAGAGAGTGTCCGCCATGAAATCGTAGTTCCCGGTGCTGAGACCCAGTACCTGCGTCGGATAATCGACGCACTCATAAACCGGAGTGTACCCCTCGCGCCGGCAGAAGCCGTTGACGATCTCGATGAACCGGCCGGTGAGCTCGCTGCCGGAATAGTAGCTCATCGGGAACCATATTCCCGTTGTGGATACCCGCAGCACGCCGTTTTCGCCGGAAAAATCACTCTCGAGGTGAGCGTCGCCGTCCTCGGTCATATTGCTCCATTTGGTGCTGATGCGTTCAAACTCGCCGCTTTGCCGGAGCTCTGCAAGATAGCTGTTGAAGGCTTGTTTGAGCTTATCGCCCTTTTCGGTCTTAGCCGTTCCGAAGCCGTATAACACTGTTTCGATCGGGGTGGTGATATATGCTATATCGTCATAGTTCTCGTTCACCGACTCGATAAAGGTGGTGTATGCGGCAACGGCATCCACCTTGCCCGCTTCAAGGGCGGCAAACATATCCGCAAAATTATTGTAATCGGATATCTCACAGTCCGGGTACCGCTTTGCGGGCAGATCCGAGAGCTCGGAGCCGGTCAGCCCCGCGATCCTTGTCCCCGGGGCACTGAGCTCATCAAGCTTCCTGCTGCTTGTAAGATAGGCATAGTTTGAAGCCTTGACGATGACAGCGGTTTTTCTGCCCGCTGACCCATCTTCCGTTCCGAGCACATCCGACTGCGTGTTTATCATTTCCGTAAGCTGCGGATGGCTGTCGAGTATGGCCTGTTTGTCCTCGTCGTACACAAGGAAGGCATCCGCCTCGCCGTCCTCGGTGAGCTTCGCAAGCTCCTCGTTGTCCGCGGCAGTGCAGACCTCATAATCATCCCAGATACCGTCCGCGAGCTCCCTGATACCCGAGCCCTCGGCAAGGCCTATGACTTTGCCGTTCAGGTCATCATAGGTTTTCAGGTCTCCGCCCGCCCGGGCGATGCGCACCGTCCCGATAAGCTGGGGCAGCAGTATCAGCAGGATAATCACGATAACAATAACGATCTCCGCGATCAGTATATTCCGAGCTTTGTTTTGCTTTTTCATAATATGATCCAACTCCGTATATTGATATGTACCCGGTCTCCCTGATGAAATATGTAATAATTATAGCATAGATACGCCGGTTTGTAAATATCCGGGGAAAGAACAAAGGCAACATCGCACAGGGGTTGTGCGGTATTGCCCTAAACATATTGAGGCAACACCGCACAACCACCGGCTAACGCCTTTGTACATCATCCGCTTGCATATTTTCCGTCATATTACCCAAATTCTCCTTGCCTTGCGTCAGCAAGGCGGCGTCGAATTTAGGCAATCTGACGAAAAATCTGACTGCGCGTCTGACGCACAATGGTTG
>JAFXVY010000073.1 GCA_017534595.1 Ruminococcus sp. | reverse complement strand
GGCTTCGAGCCCGGCAAGGACTTCATGATCGCTATGGACGCTGCTTCCTCCGAGTGGAAGAGCGAAAAGGGCAAGGGCTTCTACAAGCAGCCCAAGAGCGGCAAGGAGTTCACCTCCGACGAGCTTATCGCTCACTGGGAGGCTCTCGTTGACAAGTATCCTATCATCTCCATCGAGGACGGCCTTGATGAAGAGGACTGGGACGGCTGGGTAAAGATGACCCAGAAGATCGGTCACAAGGTTCAGCTCGTAGGCGACGACCTGTTCGTTACCAACACCGAGAGACTTGCTAAGGGCATCAAGCTCGGCGCAGGCAACTCGATCCTCATCAAGCTCAACCAGATCGGTTCCGTATCCGAGACCCTCGAGGCTATCAAGATGGCTCATAAGGCCGGCTACACCGCTATCTCTTCTCACCGCTCCGGTGAGACCGCTGACACCACCATCGCCGATCTCGCAGTTGCTCTTAACACCTGCCAGATCAAGACCGGTGCTCCCAGCCGTTCGGAGCGTGTTGCAAAGTACAACCAGCTGCTCCGCATCGAGGAGGAGCTCGGCGATGCAGCCTGCTATCCTCAGATGGGCGCATTCAACGTAAAGAAGTAATCCTTCGGTATTCTTGCTAAGGGCTCCCATCACAGGGAGCCCTTTTTGCAGATACGGATAATGTCCCCTTACTTTCGCGCAAAGGCAGGTGAACGACCTTGAAGATCAAACGCTTGACGGCGCTGCTCTCGGCGGCTGCCCTGCTTCTTTGCGGGTGCTCGATAAACAAGGCCGACCCGCCCTCCGGCAACGATCCTCCCCTCCCTCCGACAAAGGAGGGCAAGCTCGAGGAGCTTATAAGCTATTCCTTCGATGCCGGCAAGGCGGACGCTCACCTGATCTACAACTCGAAGTTCGCGGTGCTCATAGACTGCGGAGAAAAGGGATTCGGCAAGACGATCGCCGAGTATATGGACAGCCACGGGATAAAGAAGCTCGATCTGCTGATCGTCACGCACTTTGACAAGGACCATGTCGGGGGCGCGGCGAAGGTGATAAAGGAGATCCCCGTTGAGACGGTGATACAGAGCAACTGCCCCAAGGACAGCAGCGAGTACTCAAACTATCTTCAGGCGCTTGCGGACAAAGGCATCGAGCCGGTGACGCTGCGCGAGATGAAGAGCTGGCGGCTCGGGGATGCGGAAGTCACGGTCTACCCGCCGATGCGTGAGGAATATGTGGAAGACCCGAGCAACAATTCGTCGCTGATAACGGCGGTGAGATACGGGAGCAAGTCGATGCTTTACGCGGGTGACGCACAGGATCAGCGGATGAACGAATTCATCATGTCCGAGAGGCACACCTTCGATATGGTAAAGGTGCCCTATCACGGGCATTTCCAGCAGCGGCTCGGGGCGTTCCTGAGCAGCACGTCGCCGATCATAACGGTGATAACTTCGTCCGATGAGCTGCCGGAGGACAGGAAGACCCTGGACATCATATCCGGGATAGGGGCGTCGGTCTATCTGACGCGGACAGCACCGGTCATCGTAAGCTGTGACGGTGAGAGCATAGCGGCACGGTATGAGGAATGACTGCTGCACAAAGCGAATATCAGACGAAAAAAGGGATATCTCTCCGCCGCAGGCGGGGATGATATCCCTTTTTTCGCATTTTCACCGCGCTGCAAAGCAACGCGGTGATGAATAGTATCAGTAATTATTCAGTGGAAAAGCGTCCGCAGGAAGTTGTAAAGATGCGGCTTTACGCTTGTGTGGTCGTGAGCGGTCAGCTTCAGCTCGTGAGAGAGGAACTCCACACCGTTCTTTGTGAATGCCTGACGGTAGCTGTCCGGCGAGGCGGAGACCACGTTGTCCGCCTTGGAGGAGCTTATCATAAGGATGTAGGGCTTCTGATCCTCCGGGAATACCATCTCGCTCTCGAGCAGCTGACCCGAGTGCATCGGCGAGCCCGGGATCTCAATGAGTCCCGGCGCGGGGCATACGGCTCCGATATAGCCGAACTGTTCGGGATGCTTGAGCCCTATGAACAGCGACTCGCGCCCGCCCATGGAGAAGCCTGTGATCGCAGTGTTCTCCCTGCCCTCGGCAACGGAGAAGGTCTTGTTGATGAAGGGTATCAGATCCGTCTCGAGATCGTTGATGAAGTTGTCATAGGCCAGCGAGTTCTCGGCATCCATGCCGGTGCAGGTCTTGAGCTCCTTGCTGCAGAAAATGTAAGGCAGAACGACTATCATTTCCTCTGCCTCACCCTTGGCCTGGAGATTGCCGAGTATCTTGGGAAGGCTCACTACCGGCCTTGCCATCCAGTCCTGAGTGTCCCAGAAGCCGTGCAGGATATAGAGCACGGGATATTTCCTGTCCTCGGAATAATCCACGGGAAGCATAACGTTCACGGGAGTTTCCCTCTCCGCAGTGTTCGAGTAGTAGGTGTACTTCTTGAATTCGCCGTAGGTCAGCGACCTGTCCTTGCCGTCGTAGCCGTCGGGCGGGATCTCAACTATCTGATCCTTGTATTTTTCCATAACGTTCCCCTCCAGATCCTTTCTCTCCCTCTCAGCCGAGGTGCTTGTATCGTTCTGCTGACCGCCGGCCTGCGAGCTGCTGTCCGCAGACGAGCAGGACACCAGCATTACCGCAGCCAATGCAGCGGCAGCGAATACTTTAAGCTTCATGGTATCAGCTCCTTAAAAGTTCTTATAGGCAACACCGCACAACCACCGGCTAACGCCTTTGTACATCATCCGCTTGCATATTTTCCGTCATTATTACCGTGTCAACTTGTTGACACTATTCTCCTTGCCGTTGCGTAAAGCGAAGTGAACTTCGCTTGCAAGGCGGC
>JAFXVY010000009.1 GCA_017534595.1 Ruminococcus sp. | reverse complement strand
TGTTCAACGCAGTCATACACCTGGACGAGGAAACACCGCACGTTCACCTTGACTTCGTGCCGTTTGTGACAGGACAAAAGCGCGGGCTGTCCACCCGAAACAGTCTGAGCGGGGCGCTTGAACAGCAGGGGTACAAGGGCGAGGGCAAAATGAACACCTGCTCAAAGCTTTGGGTGGACAGCGAGAAGCAGGTGCTGGCGGAGATAATGAACGGGTACGGTATCGAATGGGAGCAGCTCGGCACCCACGAGCAGCATTTGGACGTCCTCGATTACAAGAAGAAAATGCGTACTCGTGAAGTTGAGGTGCTGGAGAATAAGGTCGAATGTACGCAGCATCTGTTGGAGAACACCCAAGCAATTCTTGATGATGCCAATACGGCACTCAAACGGTTAGACACCGAATTTGCCGAAAAGAGCGAGGCTGTAGAAAAGCTCGAATCGGAGCTTTCCGATAAAAATGCGGAGCTGTCAGAGGTCACGGATAAGCTTACGGTCAATCGGGAGATGCTCAAAAAATCAGCAGAAAAAGTGTCTGCCCTGATGGAGATAGACAACATTGAGGTCAAGCGCAAGGCGCTGAGCGATAAGGTCACGCTCTCGGCGGATGATTACGCAAAAGTCGCTGACCTTGCACGAAAGCAGGTGGTCAGCGAGAAGAACGAACAGGATATGATTGAAACTGTTGATAGGTTGACTTCGGAAAATGATGAACTATTGCAGGACGTTGCGAAGCTGCGTGAGATAAACAAGACACTCGTTTCTGAGAAGTCGGCTTTGCAAAAGACGGTTGACCGCCTGCGGGATACGCTCAGGTCGGTGCAGGAGGAGATTGGTTTCTGGAAGGCGAGGTACGATAAGGTCATTGAGTTTTTGGATGTGCATAAGCTGAGGGAGAGGTTTTTGGAGTTTATGGGACAGAGGAAAAACAGGGGGAGATAAAATGATCTCTGGTCATAAATAATCAATAGACAAGAGCTCTTAGTTGTTTTATAATTCAAGATTTGTTTCAAGAAGTTCTTGGGCTTGCTTTCTTATCATATAATTTGCATCATTAATCAATTTTAACGTTATTCTATTTATCAATGATTTGTGTTCGGAATTGTTTTCTTTGCAAATTAATATTATTCTACTTCTTATAGCCGGAGCAGGATCAAAAATCATTTCCATTATTTTTTCTTCAGCTTGCTCTGCATATTCACAATCGAGAATATACCATAAGCATTCACATGATGTTGCTCGAATATATACATCAGTATCTTCACTACATTGGAAAACTATAGATATTATTAACGTATCTATATCTTCTCTCGGATTAATCGAATACTGTAAATAGGTTTTCAAACTCTGTACTAATGCTCTACGTTCTTTTGGGTCTTTTTGAATGTATGAAAAACACCATCGAATTAATTCCTTCTTTTCAAGCACTCCTACTAATATCTTCAATGCTATTAACCTACACCATAAGCCCTCATAGCTTCTAAATGTCATAGTATAACCAGATGAGTTTTCAAAGTTTACGTTATTAATACAATCGATAAGATCTTTTGGTATTTCTATTCTATTCTTTTTGAAATATCCAAGAACAACGCTTAAACATTCAACACATTGATCTTTGGTTTCCAGAGAGCACTCACTATTAAGTACATCAATACATAAAGGAAAGAATTGCTCAATTAATATGCCTGTGATTCTATGATTGGTTTTTCCATTAATATACATTGAGATCAATTCATATGGATTTGAAGCAAATTCAACATAAACACCTGTCTGATTATTATATTCATATTGTTTCCTTGCATTTTGAATTTCAACAAGAATTGCTTTTTCCCAATCTTCCTTGTTTGTATTCAAATCATAAAACAGTTTTTGGTCTCCAGTTAATCCATTCTCGGGCAATGTCTCTAATACTGTAAATACATCCGGATTCGAATTAACTAAGTGAGCAATAATTTGAGGATTACCATTTTTGCTAATAATATTAGGCAACTCAGATTTTAATGCTTCACATAATTCAAATAAAAGACTATTTGATACATGATTAAGATCAATATTGAGAATAAGCCTTGATAAACAGTCGGCAGTTATATAGTTGCTTTTTTGAATAATTGTTGTTATAATCTTTACTACATTGTTTGATTTCATGCGGCAACAGTTATTATTAAGGCAGTCAATATAATCGTTTGAAATATTCCATGGAAGATTTGAAGATATTGAAAGCAAATATGTTTCCGCTTCATCAAATGATGTTTCATTAAGATATAATCCGATTCTATAAAGTAATCCTATACAAATTTTATCTTTATAATACTCTTGTAAATTATTTGCTTGATGCCACAATTCATCTGCATTAAGAATAAATAAGCGACATATACTATTCCATTCACGATTACTTATCCGAATATAATCATTATACTGTTCAGAGAACAAATACATTTTTACTGAAGAAAACACTAATTCAGGAATACTATATAATTTACCCATTCGATATAAAACGATTGCAAACACCTTACGCGTGTATAGGAAATGGGTATATGAACCATACAAAAGCGATGTAAACAAATAGCTCTCTACACCTGACAATAAAAAATCAAGTTTATTTCCATAGAAAGTTGTAAAGGATGAAGCTGTATTTCGTCTAATCTCTTCATTCATCAAGTTTTCATAAGTGTTTTCCAAATATCTGTCCAGAACTGGAACGTGAACGATAGAGTCAAGTGCGTCAATTCTCTTCTGATATGCCTCATCTTCTGTTTCTATTTCAATTTGTCTTTGGACACAAAGCATTTGAAGATTTCGCAAATCAATAAGAATATTTGTTATTATCCATTTGGGAATATCTGTTTTTTCTGCAAGCGTCAGCGCTTCTTTTTCTGATTGATATGCCTTATATATATCACCTCGTATAAAATATTCAATTGCATCGAGGCGTTTTAAATACCAATCTGTACTTGGATAAAACGAAGTAACCGAGGTTATAAGCTTTGATTTTATATCATCAGATAAGAAACGATCTCCATTCATTACCCATCGTATAACCTTCTCTCCAATATCGTGTAAATCTGACTTTTCAGAATCGTCGATGGGAACTGAATGGCTTGATAAACCAATATATTTGTATATAGAATTATAACTTGTCTTAAACTGAGACAGAACAGTTTTAGTTGGTATATATGAATCGTAGTCAGATTCAGTTTCGACTGGAGTACCATCTATATCAATGGGGTTAGCAGCAGGGATGATATGATGATGATAACGATAATAAACAATAACATTCTGTATAACATCATTTGCAATGCTTTTTTCTGCATTTTCAAAATCAGCCATATTCCGATATGTGCAAAAGTTTTTGTCCCGTAATTCTTTGCGTAAAGTTATTACATCTTTATTAGCCTTTTCATCACCAAAGAAAAAAACCAATAATGGCTTCTTGTTTTTACAACATTGGTTATACTCTAATGAAGTTCCAACCCTAAATTCGTTTTTTATTAATAAGACAACAATATCTGAATCTTCGACTTTATACAGCATATAACTGGTGGAATCTATTTCATTGGTATGCTGCTCTATGGTAAATGCTTGAATATAAGGACATTTATCAAGTTCTTTTCTTACCGCTTCTCTGAAATCAAGCCACTTAAATACTTCTTCTGAACTTGAGCCGTTTTCAGCCCCCATAGCTGAGCTTACAAAAACTTTATGCTTTTCCTCAATTATAGGATTATCCATATAAGCACCTCCATCCTTATTTTACTTATTATATCACAAATCGACAAATAATTCAAGATGAAAACAACAAGCCGAAAGACTCTGCGTGAGTCCTTCGGCTTTATTTTGTCAGCTCGGCTGTTATCTTTCCCAATACCGCAAACTGTTCCTGTGTTAATTGTTTTTGAAACTGAGTGTTCTTTGCATGATAAGCCTCGATCAAGGCTTTAAGGGTTTCAGCCTGTGATTTCGTCAGACCGTGGGTGGATAATGTCTCACTATGCTTCATACCGCAGAGGGTGTCCATAGACACGTTAAAGATACTGGCGATAGAGCGAAGTGTTTCAAATGGCGGTGTCATAGTATTGGCTTCATATTTGCTGATAGTACCCTCGGTAACATTGAGCATTTCTCCGAGTTTCTTCTGCGTTATTTTACGTTCCTTGCGTAATGACCTTATCAAAGCACCGAGATCATACACTTGCGCTCACCTCTAAGTTTCTTTTTTGGAATATTATACCCGAATACACTTGCCATTTGCGATAGAATATGCTATAATATATTCCAAATACGAAAGATTGTGTGCGAAAAGTTTCAGTATATGCAAGTTTTCGGAGGTGTGATATGGCAAATAATAATGAAGCTCTTAGCAAAGCCAACAAAGCTAAAAAGGACGAATTCTATACTCAGCTTGTCGATATAGAAAATGAACTGCGCCACTATAAGCCTTTCTTCAAAGGAAAGACAGTATTCTGTAATTGCGACGATCCGTATGAAAGCAATTTTGTAAAGTATTTTGCTATGAATTTTAATGCTCTTGGGCTGAAAAAACTAATTGCAACTTGTTATGCAACATCACCGGTAATGTATACTCAACTTTCTTTTTTCGGAGAACCTGAACCAATTGGGAGTATTAGCGATGGAAAGAAACCTTATAAAATTGAAATTACTGAGGTTCGTGACGAGAACAGCGATGGTGCTATTGATCTTGATGATTTTGAAATAATGCTTAGAAATAATCCACCGGAACTCTTACAGGGAAATGGAGATTTCCGTTCTGAGGAATGCGTAGCTCTCTTAAAAGAAGCTGATGTTGTAGTAACGAATCCGCCATTTTCCTTGTTCCGTGAATTTGTCGCTCAACTAATGAAACATGAGAAGAAGTTTATTATTATAGGAAATCAGAATGCAATAGGATACAAAGAGATATTCCCTTTGATAATGGGAAATAAAATTTGGTTAGGATATGGTTTTAAGAGAAACTGCGCACATTTTATCAATATGCACTATAAGGATATAGCAACAGATGTAGATCATAGAGAAGGTATGATTAGAGTATCTGGTGTTATGTGGTATACAAATCTGGATATATCAAAGCGTCATGAAAATATGATCCTTTATAAAGCGTACAATCCGGAGGAATACCCTACTTATGATACATATGATGCTATTGAAGTAAGCAAAAGTGCTGATATTCCTTATGATTATAATGGTGTAATGGGAGTACCAATTACATTCCTGCAACACTATAATCCAGAACAATTTGTAATAGTAGGCGAATTCAATCATGGAATAGATGGCGAGTTTGATCTAGCCAAACCTATGATTAACGGGAAGTTAATCTATAAAAGAATAGCAATAAAAAGGAGATGAGACTATGGACATCAGACTTGAAGAACATACGATAGAGGAAGTATTCAACGGCTATGAGGATAATGCTGAAAGCGGTGTAGTCGGCTTTGGTGGTAAGCTCAATATCCGTCCTGCATTTCAGCGAGAATTCGTATACAAAGAAAAAGAACGGAATGCTGTAATTGATACTGTTTTCAGGGGTTTTCCATTAAATGTTATGTACTGGGTGGAAGATGAGCAAGGCAATTACGAACTGCTTGACGGACAACAGCGAACTATAAGTATCTGTCAATACCGTAACGGTGATTTTTCTATGATGATAGACGGCAAGCCCCGCACATTTGGAAATCTGACCGCTTATGAGCAGCAGCAGTTTCTCGACTACAAGCTGATGATCTACGTCTGCAAGGGCAATGACAAAGAAAAGCTTGACTGGTTCAGAACGATTAATATCGCAGGTGCGGTACTGACAACCCAGGAGCTTCGTAATGCTATTTATACAGGTTCATGGCTCACGGACGCAAAGCGCTATTTCAGCAAAACCGGCTGCGTTGCTTATAGAACTGCTAATAAGTACCTTAACGGCGAAATGAATCGTCAGTCATATCTTGAACGGGCGATAAAGTGGATAGCTGCCCGTGAAGGTATCGACATCGAGGAGTATATGTCGGCTCATCAGCACGACAGTAACGCTTCTGCTCTGTGGTTATATTTCAATAGTGTTATTACATGGGTGCAGACTATTTTTCCCACATACCGCAAAGAAATGAAAGGCTTGGAATGGGGCTTGCTGTTCAATCAGTATGGCAATGATCCGCTTGATCCTGCGGCATTGGAAACAAAAATATCCGCTCTCATGGCTGACAAGGAAGTCACCAAGAAAAGCGGAGTGTATGAGTATCTGCTGAGCGGTAAGGAAAAGTTCCTGAGCCTGCGTCAGTTTGATGACGATGACAAGAGAGCTGCCTACGAACAGCAGCAGGGCATCTGCCCGATATGTGGAAAACATTTCGATTTTGAGAAGATGCACGCCGACCATATACGCCCCTGGCACTCCGGAGGCAAGACAGTTTTTGAAAACTTACAGATGCTGTGCAGGGATTGTAATTTGAAGAAGTCGGGGCAGGAATAATAGAATATATAGGCGAATTCCCTTGAAATAATACGGGTATCGTGGTATAATGTAGATATACTGGATAACTGTGTTGTTTCAGGGGGATATTTATTCTATGGAAATTAAAAACGTTACGTCATTGAAAAAACAGTGATTTACGCAACAAGAAAGGAATTTGTTATCATGGAAACGATAAAATGGATATTTGATGGAATAGGTACAGAAATCATAAGTCTTATTATCGGCTTGGGATTGGGCGGTTTTGCAGGATATAAAATTGGTATAAAACATACTTCAGAACAAAAACAGGTTGCAGACGATTCTTCTAAACAAAGACAGGAACTGCATATTGATGAAAAAAGCCGAACGGGAACAGACTCTTCAAAAATACAAAGCTCAATAAAACAATCACAAAAAGCAGGAAAGAATGCTGAACAATCCCAAGTGGGAGGAATAAAAGATGGCAGGAGATAAGCAAACTCAAAAAGCTGGGGATTATTCGCAGCAAATTCAGGCTAATACTATAATAGTTAATCAAGGAATTGATGAAAAAAGAGCAAGAGAAATATGTACAGAAATGTTTCAAATTGCCAAACGTGATTTTACTCAGGAAGCAATGGAGTGTGCATTAAACCGCGTGCAACAATTAGAAGATCGTCTTATGTCACGAATGCTACCAATTGAAGGAGCAATTAGTTCTTTCGCTAATCCAGCATTTCAAGTCCTTTTAACTAATGCACAACGTACAGCGATTGCTACTGAAAGAGAAACTGATTATGATATGTTAGCAGAATTGCTTGTTTGTCATATTGAAAAAGGCAATATGCGAAAGACAAGAGCAGGAATTAGTAAAGCAGTAGAAATTATAGATAAAATTGATGATGACGCATTATGCGCATTAACAGTCGTTCATTCAGTCAATTCATTTCTTCCAGCTTCACCCTTATGTAAGATTGGTATAAAGGTTTTAGCTGACTTATTTGGAAAACTAGAATATATGGTTTTACCTTCAGGTATAGATTGGATTGAACATCTTGAAATGCTTAATACGATTAGAATAATCCCTTTTAACCGCTTCAAAAAAATAGATGAGTATTATTCAGAACAATTAAGGAATTATGTTGCTGTAGGTATTGAAATAGGCTCTGATAACTATAAAAAAGCATTAGAATTATTGTCTTCCGTTTCTTTATCAACAGATTGTTTGATTTCAAATGATTTAATGCCTAATTATGTAAAACTGCCTTTTGATGACCGTAATGATTTTAAAGATATATCCTTGACAAAGAGTGAAATAATCAATGGCGTTATCCAACAGTATAAATTTGATTTGAATGATGAGCATAAAAGAATCTTTAAAGAAGTGCTTTCGCTATATTCATGCGATGGTGCCGTTATCTCTGAATCAAAAAAATTGTTAAAGGAAGAATGGAATAGATACGAGTCATTAACTAATCTTCGACAATGGTGGGATGCTCTGACATTTCAATTCAGCATCACTCATATTGGTAAAGTTTTAGCTCATACAAACGCCCGTAGATGTGATAAAAATCTTCCTGAACTTCCTTTGAACCTTTAACCCTCTTGACACCCGCACCATTCCACGCTATAATATAATCAAGGAACCCTATAATCGTTCCTTGATTTCAGCCCGTCACGTTATCACCCCGATAACACCCTGATAACACACCACCCTCAAGCAGGTATAGTACTTATCAAATGAAATAATCAGAGCCAAAAGCTATCATATCCTCTGAACAAAAATGTTTAGGAATGATGTGGTTTAGCTGAGTGGGAATAACGCCCTTCCTCTCATCCACAAAACAATTCGATCCCCCGGCTGCGGTACAACTCCCGCAGCCGGGGGATGTTTTTTGTGGGATAAGAAAACCCCGGCCTTCCGCAGAAACGGCTGACCGGGGGATGTTGTTATTTGCTTTCGCCGCGTTCGAGACCGTAGCGGCGGTAGTAGGCGGCGATGTCTTCTTCGCTGCGCACAAGCTCGGGGCAGAGGAGCTTTCTTGTGACGGGGTCGTAAAAGCCGATGACGGTCTCACCCGTGCAGGTGCTGGACTCTGTCCTTATTGACAGACCCTCACATCCCTTCGGCACCGGCTGGGTGCGGGACCGTTTAAAGAGGCTCACGGCTCACTCCTTTTCGTCTGCGAGCTCGGAGATGATCTGGATAAACGCCTCGACGTCGTCGAACTCCTTATAGACCGACGCAAAGCGGACATAGGCTACGCTGTCGAGCTTCTTGAGGCCGGCGAGCACCTTGTCGCCGATCTCGGCAGTAGTTGTCTCGGTCTGCATGGCGTTGGCGTAGGTGTTCTCGATATCGTCAACGAGCTCGTTGACCTGCTCAACGCTTACGGGACGCTTTTTGATAGCGGTCTGGAGGCCCTTGAAGAGCTTCATTTTATCGAAGGGCTCGAAGCTGCCGTCCTTTTTATAGACCATGAGGAGGGGCTTCTCGACTACCTCATAGGTAGTAAATCTCTTGCCGCAGTTGGTACACTCACGCCTTCTGCGCTTTTTACCCTCACTGGGGCGGGAATCTATGACCTTAGTATCCTCGAAGTTACAGAACGGACATTTCATAGTATTATCTCCTTAGTTAGGATATGTGTGAGATATAGTACCTCTCACGGGATAATTATACCACAGATTGTGGGGATTGTCAAGCGTCGGAGTTTGCGTTGCTTCGGGATGCAAAAAGCGCTGTGCCCTTTGAAGCAGGAGCGCAGCGCCTTATTCTTGTCAATCTGCCTTCTTGTATCTGTATACCATCAGCTCAATAAGTCCGTCATCAGTGAACTTTATGGGCGACCACGGATCTATCGGCTCGCCCATGACTTCACCCTTGGCTCCGGTGTCGAATTTCAGTACGCCGTTGTCATCCTTCCAGCCCTTCTTTTCGACCAGCATAAGATTGTCGCTGAAAAGCTTGAGCTCGCCGGATGCCAGAGCTTCGTCGATCTCCTCCTGAGATACGCCCTCCGGGATCTTGGCCAGGAAATTGATGAATTCATCGTCGATAACGAGCTGATTGCCGTCTACGCCCTTTTTAAAGTCATCGTCGATGTTAGGGTCGGCAAGATATTCCTCAACGCTCTTCCAGATGATGTTGAGATTTTCGTCTCTGGTCATTAACCTGTAAAGATTCCATGTTCCCCTGATGTCCATAATATACACTCCTTTTGTATAAATGTACCCGGATGCCCCGCTCCGGGTGTCTGAACAAATTATAACATACTTTTTAACAAATTTCAAGTACCTGCGGAGAATTTATAGGCTCCCGCCTTGATTTTCCTGCTCCGGTATGCTATAATCATACTGTTACCGACACCGAGAGGAGGCTCCGACGATGAACAGAAAAACCGCCGTACCGCACCGCATACTTCAGGCGCTCTGCCTTGCCGGGTTTGTGTGGCAGTTCGTTTTCTATCTCGCCCACTGGAGCTCCCTGCCGGATGAGCCGGGAATACACTTCGCCTCCGACGGCAGCTTCGACGTCTACGCCTCGAAGATATACGGCTTCTATCCGCATCTGATAACGCTTATAGTCATTATCGCAGACCTCGTCCTTACATGGGTCGTCGGAAAGGAAAAGCTAAAACTCGGGCTGAAGGTCAGCGAGAAGGGCAAACAGCTGATAATAGGCTCGATGGTCATTGTCCTTGACCTCGTCGCGCTTTGTATTGAGCTTTGCTTCTGCCTGTGGGTGTACGCGGTCTCGACGCAGGAGCCGGCCGTAATGGATAAAGCCCCCGGTTATGTTCTGATCGCCGCAGGATGCATCGCACTCGCGGGAGTGGCCTTTCAGTGTACTGTCAATGCGGTGTGCAGGGAAAAGCCCGCAGAGGCAGAGAACATCTCCTCCGGAGAAAAGCGGATGCGCCGCCTGCGCTTCCTGCTCACCGGAAACGCCGAAAGATCCGAGCCCGCAAAGCACCATAACCTTATCAGGATCGTGAGCTGGATCGCTGTCGGGATAATAACGTTCATCACGGCTTTCGGCCTTGAACGCCTCCCCAAGGACGATCTCGCCGACAAATACCACGGCCTCGCCTACTTCGCCAACTTCGGTGACTATTACGCAAAGTGGCTGGTGTTCCTGCCGCTTATTACAATGGTACCGTTCATGGCGCTTTTCGAGTTCATAGGCATCCGCTCGAAGAAAAAGGGCAGGCAGCAGCTTATGATCCTCGCCGACAGGCTCAAGCTCATATTCGCCGTGTTCGGCAGCTGGTGGGAATTACAGCTCATAAGCGAGCTGCCCGTAGGGACGGTCTCGGTCAGCATTTTCGCGGTGCTGTGTATCGGGAGCTTCGTGCTGTACTTCATGGAAAAGCGCGGAAAAGCCCCGGAAAACTGATAAAAAACAATATCAGCCGCAGACCGGCAGCTTCGGTCTGCGGCAGTTTTATTGCCTGATTTCAACGTCCCGGAGACCTCAGAAGCACGGCAGGGACGTATTTTGCTTGAAAATTATACAAAAAAAGTTACTGATATTATCGGATTTATAAAAAATTGACGTTTTTTCTAAAAATAGAATTTGTAAGGATTGACAACAAAATGCTAAGATGATATAATAGTCTATACGATATTAATAAAATAGACAAATTGTCTTCACTTACCGGAATCAATCCTATCGGGAAGCGGGGACAGGCGCAAAGTGTGGTGATGAATCGTATGACTGTGAAAACGGCAGGCCGTATTGCCGCAGCGGCTTTGACCTTGAATATTGCAGCGGCAGGCGGCTTAATGGCTTTCGCCGATGACATGGGCTCCTGTGAGATCCGGATACCCGTCACCGTTACTGACGGCAGCGGGCGGCTCCCCGAGGGGACGGTCTTCAAGGTCGAGATCACGGGCGAGGACGGCGCTCCCATGCCGTTGCGGACGCTCTATGAGGTCGATGTGGGCGGAAGCTTCGAGTTCGGGCCTATCCTCTTCGATGAGCCCGAAAGCTACGAGTACATCATCCGCGAGCAGAAATACGATGACGCCGATGTGATCACCGACGAGACCGTCTATCACCTGCACGCGATCACGCTGCTCGGCGACGACGGAAAGCTGATCGGCAGCTACTCGCTGACAAAAGAGCAAAGCGAGGAAAAGCCGGTGAAGCTCGAGTTCGTCAACGATTATGCGATCCCGCCGCCTCAGCCGCCCGACGACAGCTCGACGGCAGGTCAGGACCCGGAGGACAGCTCCGGCACCGATGAATCCGGCCCGCCGGGAAGACGCACCGGCGACAGCGACGAGCAGGGAGACGACAGCGATCCCGGCGGAGGGAAGATCAATCCCGGAACGGGTACCGCGATCGGGCTCGGCGCTGCGGTATTCGCCGTACCGCTGCTTGCAGTGTTCCTGTCAGGCAGGAAACGCGGCAGGGAGGAAGAAGATCCTCCCGATGAAAGGTCAGGGTGATGCTTGTTGGACGAGATCATAGAGACCCCGGACAGTACACCCGAAGAGAAGGAGGAACAGCCGGCAGAAGAACAGCCGGCACCTGCGAAGGAGCCTCCTAAACGCAAAAGAAAAAAGCGCACGGCAAAGGATTACATCATCGGGCTTTCGGTAAAGCTCGGCGTCACGGCGCTGGCGCTGTGGATACTTCTCACCTTCGTGGGGGGCATCTACATCAACCACACAAACTCCTCTTACCCCATGATAAAGGACGGAGACCTCTGCATCACCTTGAAGATAGGCACACCCGTGCAGGGAGATGCGGTGGCGTTTGAGTCGGGAGAGGAAATAAGGTTCGGCAGGGTCATCGCCTCTGCGGGCGAGACCGTCGATATAAAGGATGACCGCATACTTGTGAACGGTACGGGAATTTTCGAGGAGACCGTGTACCCCACCTCGGAGGAGGGCTCCAGGATCACCTATCCCTATACAGTTCCCGAGGACAGCCTGTTCATCCTCAACGATTTCCGAAGCGATAATTCGGACAGCAGGACGCTGGGCGGCATACCGCTGAGCGACTGCAGAGGCAAGGTCATATTCGTGATGAGAAGACGCGGGATATGAGCTTGAAAATTTAAGTTTATACTATTATTCTATAACGGAGGGAAAACCAAATGAAAAAAAGCAGAATTTTTGCAGGTCTTGCAGCTGCGGTCCTCGCGGCAAGCATGATGGCAGTTTCGGCCGGGGCGAGTGAGCCTGAGCAGGAGCCGGTGGCGACAGCAGATCCGGGAACAAATTATACAGCTGTTGCCGGTACCACCACCACATTCGATAAGTATCTTGTTATGAAGAAGGACGCTGTAGTTCCTACGGCAAGCTTCACGTTCACCGTAGCTCCCGGAACAGCTGTTGCAGCGGCTAACGGCAAGATGCCTGTTCTTGCAGGTCCGGAGGGAGTTAAGTTCACGGTATACGATGAAACCGATAATCCGGACGATGACAACGTCGGCACCGCGGAGACTGCAAAGTTAGAGTTTGCTTCTGCGGATGATACAGTTGCTGAGGCAGAAGTGGGTACTAAAACCGTAAAGTTTACTACAAGTAATGATACTTCTGATGAAAAATTCGCAATGAAAACTCTCACTCTTGATTTCTCGGAGGTCGAGTTCACCGAGCCCGGCGTTTACCGCTATATCATCACCGAGGGCGAAGTTACCGGCGTTGCAGGCGTTACCGCAGATGCGACAGCAGCAAGAACTCTTGATGTTTATGTTGTAGACGCTACCGATGGCAATGGCAAAAAGCTCAGCATAAACAGCTATGTTCTGCACGAGGATCTTGAGGCTCCGGGCAGGAACGTTTTGAATGAAGCAGGGACCGCCTATGTTACTGACGGCGGAAAAGACGACGACAAGTCCACCGGCTTCACCAACACCTACGATTCCAACAACCTTTCGTTCAGCAAGACCGTTACCGGCAACCAGGGCTCCAAGGATCAGTATTTCGCTTTCACACTTACTATAAACAATGCTGCCGGCGCTACCGTAAATGTTGTAGGTCAGGGAGAAACCTTTGATGCTGCTCCCAAGGCAAACAGCGCTACCGAGTACAGCGCAGATACTATGGCAGCAGCCAATGCAGCCGATGACGATGAAGCAGTTACAGGTCAGCAGTTCACAGCCGATAACGGCACCATAAACAAGACCATTTATCTCCAGCACGGTCAGAGTGTAAAGATCGAGGGCATTCCTGCCGGAGCATCCTACACCATTGCCGAGGTCAACGAGGATTACGATGTAACGACCGTTGTTGAGGGCGATACAGCTAACGGAGAGACCAGCATAGCTTCCGGCACCGCTGCCACCGTTACCGATGCTTTGCTCACCGCTGACACCACCGTTGCTTTCACCAATAACAAGACCGGTGCTATCCCCACAGGCGTTATCCTTTCGATCGCTGCTCCTGCCTGCGTAGCTCTGGCAGTTGTAGGCGGTATCGTTCTTCTGAAGATCAAGAGAAGCCGTGAGGACGACGAGGAGTAATTCGTGACCGCTCTGAAATTCTGGAGAGGCATGAGCCGCGGCTATGACAGGCTGCTGATGATCGTGCTGATCGTGATACTGCTCATCGTGTGCTACTGTATGTACGACAACTACTGGGTCTACAGCCACACGATAGATGACAGTATCCTCAAATACAAGCCTACCGCGCAGGGCTATGTGCCCTCGGAGTCGCCCATATCCGACGATATGGCGGCCTGGCTTACGATCGACGGCACGAACATCGACTACCCCGTCATGCAAAGCACGGACAATATCAAGTACCTTAATACCGATCCCTACGGCGGCTATTCGCTGTCGGGGAGCATATTCCTTGACAGCCGCAATTCCCCCGAGTTCACCGACCGCTACTCCGTAATCTACGGACACCACATGGAGTACGGCAAGATGTTCGGCGCGATAGACGATTTCCTCGACGAGGACTATCTTAGCGCCCACAGCACCGGCGAGCTCATCATCGGCAAGGATGCCCGGAAGGTCTATAAGCTCCGGGTGTTCGCAGCCATGAGAGCCAGCGCCCGCTCGGAGGAGGTCTTCGATGTGCTCAAGGGCGGAGACCCGGAGTATATCAGCTCCCACGCTGACGTCAAGATCTCCGAGCCGGAGGGCAGGATCGTAGCTCTCACTACCTGTGCGGGCAGCGATCAGGTATCAAGGATCGCAGTTTTCTGTTATATTATCGAATGACCGGAAGGGGAGGACGCGCATACCCCCGCGGTATGCGCCCTCCGATCCTTCGGGATATCATCGGCAAACTATTCTATCGTTCAAAGGAACGTCCAAATCTTATGAAAGGAGGCAGCGTCATGTTCAGAAGCAGGCTCGCAAAAAGAATACTGAGCGGTCTTTCGGCTGTTGTCATGCTTGCGTGTGACGTACTGCCTTTATCGCCGATGTTTGCAATAGCGGAGGACGAGACCGCCTCCGTATGCGAGACCGAGCAGCAGGAGACACAGCTCCTGCATCAGAGCTTTGAGCTCTATCCCAACGGTGAGGAGTCCGAGCAGACCGTTACCCTCGAAGGCCTTATGCCCGAGGGCTCGTCCGCGGAGGCTGTTGACGTCACCGAAATGTTCGCCGAGAGCGACAGAGTCCCCGAGGAGCTCTCCTCTGTTATCGCGGCCTACGATATCACTATCGCCGACGGCGAGACCGAGTATCAGCCCGGTGAGGAAAGCCCGATCTATGTCGAGATCGCAGACCCCGGCATCTCCGAGGGCTCGCCGATAGAGCTGTGGCATATCGCCGATAACGGCGAGCGCGAGCAGATCACCGACTTCACCGTCACCGACGGCATGATCGGCTTCTACGCTACGGGGTTCAGCGTTTATGCGATAGTGGAGGCGCCGGCACCGGTAGAATATAATGAACCGGGTTGGTATCAGGTAATGTCCACCAGTTTATTGGATGTCCATTCTTTGGACGGAATATATATTTCTACTGATGGCGGAATCTTTATGAAAGGAAACCAGATCGCTGCAGGCGGTATAACTGGTAGAACGGGAATTGAGGGTACCGAAAACTGCGGAAGCGATGCAGACGCCGCTATAGAGGCCGGTGCTGTTCCGTTTTACTTTGAAAAAACAAGCAGCAATAAATATTATATTTATTGTCTTGACGGCGAAAACAAGAAATATATATACAACAATACGTCAAAAAAAGCTCTCGGGTTTGTAGATGCTTTAGCAGATGCTACTCAATTCAGTATTAGTTGTTCTAATGGAAATGTAATTATATCTAATGGAAACAACTATAAATGGCAGTTCCCTAATGACAGCGGGGCATTTGTTACAGGATCAAATGCTGCCACATTGGTTTTGCAGTATTATATTAAGCCTACTCCCGATGACGTCTATGAGCTTGGCGGAAATTCCTACGGTCTGATGCTTTATACCGGCGGAGCCTACGGCACTGCTCTGCTTTCCGAAGCAAAATCCTCGACTGTACTCAAATCTCAGGATATTCTTACCAAGACCAACCCTCTGACCCATAGCGGCATAAACTTTGTTTCCACCGAGGACGATATCGTCGCTATGTGGGAATTCGCCAACATCCGTGAAGATATTTACACCCTCTCGACCACAGTCGGAGAGGATACGAAATATCTTGTTATCTCAGGCTCGGGCGTTTCTCTGACCGATGATCCCGCAAGCGCCTCCGAGATAAAGGTTACTCCCGGCACCGGAACCAATGCCGGCAAGGTAAGGCTCTCTGCCGAAAATACTTATCTTAATTGCAACGGCAGTAACGGTTTCAACGTAGTTACAAATCCCGGTGCTTCGTCATGGCTGAACCTCGCCGAGATGACTCAGCTAACCAATGACGACTTTATTGTCTACTCGGCGCAGAAGGTCGGCGTGGCGGAGAAGGCAGGTACCCCTGCGGAATATATCGTCAAGGACAAGGACAAGATCATCCTTTATACCCGTGTATGGGATGATACCAAAAAGAGATACGATTTCTACGCCGTGGATCACGACGGCACCCTCGTCCCCTGCTACGAGCGCGGCAACAGCATAATGTGGATAGGCAGCAAGATCAACACCCTGCTGTGGGAGTTCACCGAGTATTATTATGCCGGCACCGATACCCCCAACTACTACTATGAGCTCTACAATCCCTACTCCCGCAAGTTTATCGCGCCGCAGATCATGATCAATCAGATACTGTCTGATTCCAAGATCGGTATCAACCTCGACGGCAGACGCGAGGACGGTTACTATACCACCATTCAGGCGTGGGACGATCCCAACTATTCCTATGCCGGCGTCAAGACCGAGAACGGCAGGATCGTGCCCTGTCCGAGAGGCGAGTCGGAGACCTTCTACTTTGCAGTAATGGAGCCCCACAAAGATACGCTTACAGAAGTCGAGACCGTTGACAATAACGAATACGGTATCACCATGAAAATGGTGGACTTCAATAACGGAATGATCCATCCCAACAATGCTGACACCGACCCGAAACAGCATGAAATACTGGGCAACAGCGTTTATAGTGATAAGACTGTTCAGGCCGGTCTTGTCAGTGCAAGTATCCCCGAGGGTAAGGATTACCCGGACACTTTACTTACCAACAAATCTTTGAGTGATCTTTTTGGTGTGTCTGAATCTCAGGCGGTCAATCATCTGTTCCTTAAGAGTACCTATGAGGCTACAGGATATTTCGAGTTCGACAGCTGTCAGAACTATGCGCTCCTTGGCAACGACGGTAATTTTACCGTATATAAGGAGCTCGGGACTCATGATGCTTCCAAAAAGGAATCTCTCCAGCATGGCCAGTTCTTCCCGTATGACGACTTTGAACCGGAAGAATATACTACTATTAATAAAGAAAACCTCTATGATGCTTTAAAGAATCCTCTCCCGGAAAGCGATCCGAGAAAATACGAGAAGCTGCACAAGATCATGGATCCCGATTATTTCTTCGGTATGGAGCTCGGCGCGAGCTTCGTTCAGACCCCTGACGGCAAGGACGCCTGGGGACACGACGTTATCTTCGAGTTCACCGGAGACGACGACTTCTGGCTCTACGTTGACAACGAGCTCGTCATCGACCTCGGCGGTATACACGGCGCACTTTCCGGAAACGTAAACTTCGCTACCGGAGAAGTTGTCGTAAACAGTCAGAAAACCAACCTCAGGACGATATTCTCCGACCATTACAGAGCCAAGTACATCGCAGAGCATCCCGATGCGGCCACATCGGAGATCGATGCGGCTGTGGCTGCGTATGAAGCCGAGACCTTCGTTGAAGGCAAGAACAAATTCAAGAACTATTCGGCTCACACCATGAAGATCTTCTACATGGAGAGAGGCGCGGGCGCTTCCAACCTGCACATGCGCTTCAACCTGAGCTACGTTACCCCCGGCAGCGTTATGATGACCAAGGAAGTCTCAAACGTCGAGGGACTTGATTACAGCGTTATCGAGTACCCCTATCAGATCTACTATCAGGATGAGAATAACGGAAGCTTTAAGCGTCTCAATAACGCCAACGATCATATCAGCGTTTCTTATCTCAACCCGAGATCTCCCGCGACTTATAAGCCGACTTACACCATAGCAGGCGTGGAATATGAGGACATCTATTTCCTGCATCCCGGCAAGAGCGTTGCGATCGACTTCCCCGCCGATACGATACAGTACTACATTAAGGAAGTAGGCGTAAACAGCGAGGTCTATTCTACTGTTTTGTGCAACGATCAGCAGATAACCAATGTTGACAACCCCGAAGATCCGGATAATCCGGGACATCCGCTCACGACGACCCGAAAGGAGTTCAGCACGCAGATCGCTACCGTTTCCGACAGGCCGACTGTCGTACTGGACAACGTGGTAGATCCCACTAAGCTCAAGACCCTGACGATCGAAAAGAGACTTTATGACGTCGACGGCAACCTCGTCCCCGCGATCGAAGACGGGACGACCTTCGACTTCCGTCTGGAACTCTCCAACGAGTACAGCGATGAGCTCGTGCCCACATATATGCACAAATACTATGTCGAGAGCAACGACGGAAAGCTTTGCAGATGGGATTCCGCCAGTCAGAAATTCGTCAGGACCGATTATACCAACTATGACAGCCTTAGCGATGCTCAGAAGGCGACAGTGACCTTCGATACCTCCATAAGAGGCGCTATCTCCAAGATCCCCGCCGGATTCAAGGTAAAGGTGCCCGACCTGTTCACGGGAACAAAGTTCAAGGTCGAGGAAAAAGAGGACGAGGTCCCTCTCGGCTACAGGCGCGGCTATAACGGCGTTATCTATGCCCGCCTCAACGACGGCAGTATCGAATCATACAATATTGAGAACGGCGACCCCGTCAACGTCGGCAGGATCATAGACTTAGCCTCGCCTTCGATAGCAATAAACAACCAGCAGGGCTTCGGCCTCAAGGCCGAGAAGGTCTGGAGCGACGAGGAGTATACCGAATCCCACGATCCCGTATACTTTGCTGTTTATGTCAAGGGCGCTCTGCTTGCAGGTTCGGTGAAGGAGATCGCACATCCGAACACCACCGCGATCTATTTCTTCGATAAGCTCGAACCGGACTGTACCCTCAGTGATTACGTTATCCGTGAGGTCAAGCTCACCGGTACCGTGACCACCGACAGCGAGGGCAACGTCACCTCCTATGAGACCATCACCCCGGTCGTTTACAACGAGGCGGTCGAGAATTCCGATATGATCGAGGTCAGCGCAACGCCCAAGGGCGAAAACGCGCAGTCTGAGACGTTCAGGTATAAGGTATCCTATAATCAGGGCAAGATCAGCGGCAAGATCGGTAATGCAAGGACTGATACCGTTACCAATACCGCAGAGGACGGTCTTGCGGTCAGACTGTTCAAGTGGAACAGCGATGTGCCTCTTGCCGGCGGCGACTTTGTCCTCAAGCTCGGCGACGTTGTTGTAAACACCTATACCTCCGATAAGAACGGAAAGATAACCATACTCTATAACTTCAAGACCGGCCAGAATTACACCCTCGAGCAGATCTCCGCTCCGCAGGGATATATCGGACTTGCACAGCCGATAACCTTCAGCGTTGAGAAGGACACCAATGTTATTACCCTCACCAATCCCAACGGTACCGGTTGGGCAATGGCAGGCCCCGACAGCTCCGGCGCTTATGTAGGCCTTGTGGACGTTTTCAATAAGCCGTTCACCCTTAAAGCCTATAAGCTCGACAGCTCAACAGATGACCCGCTCAGCGGCGCTCACTTCACCCTTTACAGAGGCGTCGATGGCAGCTCCGGTAAAACCGTCAAGGACTACTACCCGATGACCGGCTTTGAAGACCTCGTTTCCGATGAGGAAGGCGTCATCCCCAAGATCGACGAGACTCATCTTGAGCCAGGCATCTACTTCCTCACCGAAACAGCCGCACCCGCGGATCATATCGGCCTCGACAGCGATCTTGAATTCGAGATCACACTGGTAAGACAGGTAGTTATCCTGAGTGAAGGCCACGAAAGCTTCCTTGTAAAGGATGAGACCGGCGATCCGACAGTCATTTCTATAAACGTACCCAATGCCGGGAATACTCAGACCTCCAAGCTCACGATCATCAAGGACGTCGAGGGCTCCATGGGCAATAAGAACAAGGAGTTCACCTTCAAGGTCGAGATCGACGGAGCCGCGGAGTCTGACAGATATTCCTGGAAGAAGAACGGTGAAAAGCAGAGCGAAGCGCTGGCGTCCGGCGGAACCTTCAAGCTCAAGGACGGCGAACGGGTCGATATCACGCTGCCGACAGGCAAGAGCGTGACAGTGACCGAGACCGGAGCCGAGGGCTACGATACGGTATTCACGCTCGACAATAACGATCCTCAGGCGGGAAGCAGCCTGACATTCACGCTCAACAAGAATTCCGAGCTGACCGTCCGCAACACAATGGAAGCGGTCATCCCGACGGGAATAAAGCTTGGAGTAACAGCTTGCTGCGTACTGTTCCTGATAACGGCGGCGGGGATCATCCTGCTGCGGAAGAAGTACAGGGACGACGGCGAGGATGAATAAGGCCCCGCAGTGCAGAGAAAACCAGATCGCGGCAGCGACTTGGGGGGACGGGGCAGAGGCCCCGACGGCTCCGCACAAAGCAAAGCATAATACAAAACAAGGCGCTGCGCCCCAAGGACCAAAGGGCACAGCGCCTTTCGTATCTCCGCAAAGCAAAGATACCGAAAAAACGAAACCCAAGTGAGACAAAACCCATATTCAAGCGACTAATAAGTGAAAGGGGTACACAGACCCCGAAACGGAAAGGAGACTGCCAGTGGATAACGGTGCAAACAGCTACCGGCGCTTCCTCAGCGGCGACGATAACGGCCTCGCAGAGATCGTCGGGGCGTATAAGGACGGCCTGATACTGTTTCTCAACGGCTACACCGGCAGTATCTCCGCCGCAGAGGAACTCGCCGAGGAGACCTTCTTCCGCCTGATGATCAAAAAACCCGGGTACTCGGGCAAAAGCTCGTTCAAGTCGTGGCTGTATGCGATCGGCCGGCATATCGCCTGCGACTTCCTCCGAAAGCGCTCAGGAACAGCGGATGAGCCCGTCGAGGATATGGCGGCTGTGCTCGCCGATGAGGCCGACCTTGAGCGCTCGTATATCCGTTCGGAGGACAGAATAACGCTCCATGCAGCGCTCAAGCGCCTGCCGGGAGAGTACAGAAGGGTGCTCTGGCTAATCTACTTCGAGGACTTCTCCAACGCCGAGGCGGGAGTGACCCTCGGGAAGAACAGCCGTCAGATCAGAAATCTCCTCTACCGTGCCAAACAGTCACTTAAAACGGAGCTTGAAAAGGAGGGCTTTGAATATGAAGACTACTGATGAAATGCTTAACAGCTTATATGAACGCAGAGAACAGTACTATGCGAAGCAAAAGGAAAAAAGAACAAAAGCGCTGCGCGTAACGGCGGCGTGTGCCGGTGCGGCGGCTGTCGCAGGGTTCGCCGTCTGGCAGTTCGGCAGCGGCAGCTCACAGGTCAAGACCGACGACGGCAGCTCTGTTGCCGGCATAGCCGCGGAGACCTCCGGCATCGAGAAGAAAAATGCGCCTGCCGCCCTCTCCGCCGACAGCGCCGCCGGGACAACAACGACAACAGCAGCCGTGACTTCATCCCCGGAGATCACCGAGCAGACAACGACGACCGCCGTGACCTCATCTCCGGACAGCACCGAAACGACTACGACTGCGTCCGAAAAGGCATCCGATATCGCCACTATACCTGCTCCGGTGCCCGATGACAGCTCCTATGCTATGGGCGGAGGAGAGTACTTCTTTATCCCTTGCGCCCCGATCAAGGACGAGGTCGAGCTTACCGGCGAGGCGATAACCGAGGCGGAAGCCAAGGCCTATTTCGACGCCAACAGCCGGCGTATAGCGCAGAACCTCGGGGTCGCAGGCGTTGACATCGCCGGAAAGGGCTGGAGCTATCTCGGCTATCGCGGCGACTTGGAAAAGGGTTATGAGGTCAGACAGGATATCGTGAATTACCCCGTTTACAGCGGCGGCAGCTTCGCCGGGCTGGTTACGCTGACCAAGCTGAACGGCGTGCTAAGCGATACGGTGTCCGTGCCGAGCGAGGGCTCGTGGCCGGAAAGACTCGGCAGATTCCTCGAGGCTCATAAGGGCGAGGAGCTCGTATTCGTGTGCCCGGGCTTCAACGAGACCGTCATAGCTCCCGACGGCAGTATGGAGAGCATGATAAACGGCAACGAATATTTCAAAAGCTATGCCGAATATGCCTTTGAAGGCATCGAAGACCCCTATGCCAGGTTTTATCACACTGAGGCAGTATATGTCCCGTAAATACGAAGGATGAATTGTTTTGGAGTGTCTGCGGCGGCGATAGAAGTATCGCGCCGAGAGGCACTCCTTTATTTTGTCCGACTGCTCACTTATAAAAGCCGTCTCCGCTTTACACAAAAAGCGAGGCGTTTTTTTGTCGGAGTCTACAAAAGCAAAAATCCCGGCCGCCGGTGCGATTGATTTTTTGCCCGATCTGTATTAAAATAATATATATATCCTAAAAGGAGATGACGCTGTGAACCATTCCGTTCCACCCGAATTTGATACCTCCGGTTTTGTCCTGCTGGCGGACGTTGTCCCCGCGGTGATACAGGAGATAAGATACCATTCGACCTACAATTTCATAGGAGACCGGGTAGAGGGCTATGAAGAGCCGGTCGCGATCATCACCAAGGAGGCCGCAAGAGCCCTGAGAACCGTCAGCAACGAGATGGCAGTCCGCGGATACAGGCTGCGGATCTACGACGCCTACCGCCCCGCGAGAGCTGTGCGCAGCTTCGTGCTCTGGGGCATCGAGGACCTTGACCTGCGTATGAAGCCCTATTTCTATCCCGACCTCGAGAAGCAGGAGCTTTTCATACAGGGCTATATCGCTTCACAGTCCAGCCACAGCAGAGGCAGCACGGTAGACCTCACCCTCTTTGATATGGAGACAGGCCGCGATCTCGATATGGGCAGCCCCTTCGACCTGTTCAGCGGGATCTCCCACCCCGACAGCAGGGAAGTCACCGAGCAGCAGTACAAAAACCGTATGATCCTGAGAAATGCCATGGTCAGGAACGGCTTTGTGCCCATAGACTGCGAGTGGTGGCACTTCACCCTCGCCGACGAGCCCTATCCCGACACCTACTTCGATTTTCCCGTTTCAGCCTCCGAGCTGAGAAGATAAAGCCTCTTGCAAAGGAATGATGTCCTCAAATGAACAGCTCCAAGAAAAACCGGCATCTGCTCATACAGATAGGTCTTATCACCACAGCGCTATTTGCGGTCGCTGCGTTCATAATCATCCAGCTGATCTATGTCGGGACGGTGGATGTCTTCCTCAAAGCCAAGAACGATATGCTTACCGCCAATCTCCGGGCCGTGTACAATAACGAAAAAGAAAACGGGGAGACCGAATGGTTCTTCGACTACTGGATCGAGCACGCGGATGAGATCGTCGGCTATGTGGATGACGGCTACCGCCCCGCAGACAATGTGCTCGAGGTTTATCAGAACGACACCGTTGATCTCGAATGGCTCGGATCCCTCAGCGATAAGGATAAGCTCTTTATCGCACGCTTCTATTATTCTATCACCGCTCTCAGCTTCTCCCTGGAGCAGAGCATGAGCAGCTACGACAGCCTTTTCTGCTTCGACATAACAGACGGCCGCTTCGGGACGGTATATTTCAGCAACATCCCGGATACCACCTATCTGCTCGGTGACAGGCTGGATATTGATCTCGCCGATCACCCGGCGCTTGAAAAGATACTGAACGGCAGCTCCTACGAAACGGTGTTCGAGCAGGTCGAAGATTTCCCCCTCGAGGGCAGCCACTACATCGGCTTCCTGCCGATCCTTTCAGACGGCAAGCCCAAAGCGGTGGTCGGCATCTCCTACGACTGGTCGGAATTCAACAGCGGGCTGCGGGAGAGCCTTGCCGCCATGGCGGCCGCAGGCATCGGCGGGCTAGTGATCATCGGCGGAGTCCTGCTTCTGTACCTGTATTTTAAGGCTATCAGACCTCTTACGAAGGTCAAGAGGGGAGTGCTTGAATATATCGGCTCCAAGGACAGCGAACAGGCTGTCAGCCGGATGTCGGAGATCAAGTCAAAGAACGAGGTCGGCGTGCTTGCAGACAGCTTCGCGCAGCTTGCCGTCGAGATCGACAGGTACACCGCCGAGAACTTAAAGCTCACCGGCGAAAGAGAGCGTATCGCCGCCGAGCTCGAGCTCGCCGCGAGGATACAGACCAATATGCTGCCGGAGAGCTTCCCGGAAATGGAGGAGCTTGAGCTTTGCGCGGCTATGACCCCGGCAAAGGAGGTCGGCGGGGACTTCTACGACTTCATCGAGATCGACAGCGATCACCTCGGCCTTGTCATCGCAGACGTCTCCGGCAAGGGAGTGCCGGCAGCGCTGTTCATGATGATGTCCATGAGCCTGATAAAGAGCTTCGTTATGCGCGGCGACACGCCGGCAGAGGTGCTTGAGCACGCCAATGACGAGATCTGCAAGCGCAACAACGAGAGGATGTTCGTAACGGTATGGCTCGGTATACTTGAGATATCCACCGGCAGGATCACGGCAGCAAATGCCGGCCACGAGTACCCGATTATCAGGCAGCCGGACGGCAGCTTCGAGCTGTTCAAGGATACCCACAGCTTCGTGATCGGAGCCAAGCCCGGCAAGAAATTCAAGCAGTATGAGCTGACGCTGGGCAGCGGCGGTACCCTCTTCCTCTACACCGACGGCGTTCCCGAGGCAACTGACGGCTTGGAGGAGATGTTCGGCACCGAGAGGCTTGTCGATACCCTCAACAGCGCCGGCAGCACCTCTCCCGAAAAGCTGCTTGAGGAGGTAAAGCGGGCTGTTGACGGCTTTGTCGGCAGCGCGGATCAGTTCGACGACCTGACCATGCTCGCAGTGACCCGCAAGGGCAAGCCGAAGCAGGAGCAGTAAATCAAAGCAAAGCGGGCAGCATGACAGCTGCCCGTTTTAAAGTTAAAGACTTATTAAGAATTGCCGTGCTATACTCAGAGCATAGAGATAAAAATGCTTCTGCGAAATGAGGTAAAGACTATGTTCGGAAGAATACTGAAAAAAGACTTAAAACGAAAGAAGACAATGAACGTCATACTGCTGCTGTTCGTGATACTGTCGTCAATGTTTGCGGCAGCGGCGGTAAACAACATCAACGCGGTGACGGGAGGCGTCGAGCACTTCTTCAACGAGGCCGGGGTAAAGGATGTCATAGTGTCCGCCCCCTACGATTCAGACCTCGATACAGAGATCGCGGCGTTCCCCTCCACCCGGAGCATAGCGATCGAGCATCAGCTCACGGTGCTGGAATCCACAAGCTTCCGCTACAAGGGAAAGAAGCTCTCGAACTTCACCAACACATCAAAGCTGATCACGGCTGACGAGATGCCCATTCGTTACTTCGACAGCGACAACAATGTGATAACCGGGGTGGAGAAGGGCGGCTTCTACAGCAACGGAGTGTTCACCACAGACCTTGATGTCAGCATCGGAGACGAGTTCGAGATCACCCTCGGCAATACAGTGAAGACCCTTAAATATCTCGGACACTTCAAGGGAGCGCTCTTCGGCAATCAGCAGGCCGACTTCGCGTTCCTGCTGCTCAATGACGAGGATTTCAAGGATTACGAGAAGGAGTCCGCTTCCCGCATCTGGGCGGATAAGGTGATACACGTTGAGACCGACGATGTTCAGGCCGTAGAGGACTATGTTGACGGGATGAACAATGTCTCGGTATCCACCCGCGAGGACAAGAAGGGGATCTACGTTTTTGATATGATCTCCGCCTACCTGATGATGATAATAAGCATCCTGCTGATGATAACCGGCTTCGTGATGCTGCGCTTCTCGATAGCCTTCACTATAACCGAGGACTTCCGCGAGATCGGCGTTATGAAGGCTGTGGGCATAAGCAATGGCGCAATTCGCAGGCTCTATATAATCAAGTACCTTGCGATCTCCGCAGTGGGAGCGCTGATAGGCTTCTTCTGCTCGATACCTCTCAGCGACAGTATGCTGAAAACCGTTTCCGAGAACATGGTGCTCGGCAGCGAGAACGGGATCATGCTCGGGCTGATAAGCTGCGCTGCGGTCATACTGCTGATAGTGCTGTTCTGCTACCTCTGCACCCGCAGGGTGAATAAGCTCTCCCCCATAGACGCAGTCCGCAACGGTCAGACCGGCGAGCGCTTCCGCAAGCGCAGCATAATGCACCTCGGGCACTCCAAGCTGCCGACCACCGGGTTCCTTGCTGCCAACGATGTGCTCAGCGCACCCAAGCAGTTCTCGGTGATGACAGTGCTGTTCACCCTCTGCCTTATTATGGTGACTATGATCTCCAACTTCTGCGAGTCGCTGCAGGATGACAGCTTATCCACGACCTTCGGCGCGGTAAAGAGCCACATCTCTCTCTCCGGGATCTATCCGGAGCTGTTCCTCGATCCGGATGCCCCCGACAGGCTGATAGCCGAGACCGAGCAGATGCTCAGAGACAACGGTATGCCCGGTAAGGCCTTCATGAGCTTCGGCGCAGGCTATGATGTGTGCTATAACGGCAAGAAGCATAAGGCGGTGATTCAGGCGGCAAAAGGCTCTTCCCCCGAGGATTTCACCTACCTTGAGGGTACTGCTCCGCTCAAGGACGATGAGGTGGCTCTGACCGGCTATCTTATGGATTATCTCGGCTGCGGCATAGGTGACACCGTGACTTTCGAGGTGAACGGCGAGATGCGCAGCTTCATCATCACCGGACGGGTATCGAGCTTTGTCGGTGACGGCTACTCAGGAAGATTCCACAGCGGGTTCAGGCAGGATCTCAGCAAGATCAACAACACCTCGGGCATACAGATCCGCTTTGACGGAGACCCCTCGAAAGAGCAGATCGAGGCCAATGTGGAAAAGCTCCGGGAGGTGCTGGACACCGACAAGGTAATGACCAACACCGACGTTGTCCGCTCGGTGACGGGTATGTACGACACGCTGATGGCCTCGAAGCGGATGATGATGCTCCTGACAGCGATAGTTACGGCGCTGATCGTTATACTGATAGAGAGATCCTTCATCTCGAAGGAAAAGAGCGAGATCGCGCTGATGAAGGCCATGGGCGTGCCCAACGGCAGGATAATAGGCCAGCACACGCTGAGATTCGTTATCGTAGCGGTGACGGCCTGCATCGTATCGTCGCTGGTGATCCTTCCCTCAGCAGTGGGATGCTGAACATGATCTTCTCGCTTATCGGTGATGTTTCGGGTGTAAGGACGGCCTTTGACGCGGTGGATATCTTCGTGGTATGTCCGCTCGTGCTGATAGGAGCGGCTGCGGCGGGCTCCTTCCTGACGGCGCTCTACACCGGAAAGATCAATTCAAGCGACACGGCAAGCATAGAATAAGGAGGACAACGAAATGAACACAGTATTACAGGCAAGAGGACTTTGCAAGACATACATCGTAAACAAGAGGCAGAACAACGTACTTAAGAACATAGATCTGTCGGTGGCGGAGGGTGAGATGGTAGCGGTCATGGGACCCTCGGGCTCGGGCAAGAGCACGCTGCTCTACTGCGTCTCCGGGATGGACAGAGCCACGGCGGGGGAGATAACCTTTGCGGGCAGGGACACCTCTAAGCTCAGCGAAAAGGAGCTTGCGCGTCTGCGGCTCGACGAGATGGGCTTTATCTTCCAGCAGATGTACATGATGAAAAATCTTTCTGTGCTCGACAACATCATTTTCCCGGCGGTGCAGTCGAAGAAGGCGGGAGAGACCCGCCGTCAGACGGAGGAGCGCGGGCGTGCGCTGATGCGCCGCCTCGGCATTGACGAGGTGGGCGGCAACGACATCAACGAGGTCTCGGGCGGTCAGCTTCAGAGAGCCTGCATCTGCCGGAGCATGATAAACTCCCCGAAGATGCTTTTCGCTGACGAGCCGACGGGAGCTCTGAACCGTTCGAGCTCGGACGAAGTGATGAACGAGCTTCTCAAGCTCAACCGTGACGGCACGACTGTTATGTGTGTAACACACGACCCGAAGGTTGCGGCGAAGTGCAGCAGGGTGCTGTATCTTGTGGACGGCTGCATAGTGGGAGAAATGGAGCTGGGGCGTTTTGAGGATGAGAGCAGTCTGAGAGACAGAGAGAGGGCTCTCAACGGTTGGCTGATGGAGCAGGGGTGGTGAGCTCCTTGCGCGGCTGGCTCTGCGCGTGAATGTTTTGGTCGGTTACGTTGTTCGTGCTCGCTGCTCGCTCGCAGGGGGTACTTGTGCGGACGGCTATGGGCGATTATGTTGTTCGTGCTCGCTGTCCGCTCGCAGGCGGCCTTGTGCGGGCGACGGACAAGGGGAGGCCCTCTCTTGCAGGGCCTCCCCTCTTTTCAAACAGTCCACCGGACTGTTTGAAAATTCAGCCCCTCTCGGAGCGCCCTCCGGAGGGGATTTCGCCGTCTGCGGACGGCGACGAGGGCGCTGCCCTCGACCTGCGAGGAGGGCTCCGCCTCCTCGACCCCCGCAAGGGGGTCGCGCCCCCCTTGACCCCATTTCGCTTCGCGGTTGGAGCCATGGGTTTTGGCGGGCGTCAATTGCTCCTTGACCCCATTTTGCTTCGCGTTTGGTCTTTACTTTCTTCCGTTTCTATGCTACAATGATATTAGGTGGTGATCTTATGACAGATATTCTCATAGTCGAAGACGATAAGGAGCTAAGCGCCCTGCTTACCGACTTCCTCCGCGCAGAAGGCTATACAGTTTCTGCCGTCGATTCCGGCGACCGCGCCGTCCGGCTCTTCGAGAGGTACGGCGCCAGACTCGTCGTGCTCGATATCAATCTCCCCGATATAAACGGCTTCGCCGTCTGCTCAAAGCTCCGCGAAAAAGCCGATACTCCTATCCTTATAGTCAGCGCCCGCACCGATAAGGAGGACAAGCTCAGCGGCCTCGATCTCGGTGCCGACGACTACATCGAAAAGCCCTATGATATAGATATCCTCATCGCCAAGATCAAGGGCATCTTCAAGCGCCGCTATCAGCGGGATATCATCTCTGCCAGCGGCGTCACCCTCAACCTTGCCGACCGCACCGCCGTCATCGACGGTGAGCCCGCAGACCTCCCCGCAAAGGAGTTCGAGCTGCTTGCTCTGCTTATCGAAAATCAGGGCAAGGCGATGAAGAAGGAGTATCTGTTCAACACCGTCTGGGGCAGCGACAGCGATTCCGAGTTCCAGACGCTGCACGTTCACATCAACCGTCTGCGGCAGAAGCTGGGCGACGACCCGAAGAATGCCAAGCGTCTGCTGACCGTCTGGGGAGTGGGGTATAAGTTCGTATGAAGACGTTTCGCAGGCTTTGCATCGCCGTGATAGCGGTTTTTCTGCTGCTTGCGGCGGTGCTTAATATCATTCTCCTGAACAGCCGGGAGAGCATCGACGGCATCTACCGCGTTGAGGCCAAGCGGCTTACCGACGAGATAAACGAAACGGGCCGCTATGATCTCTCCGACTACCCGCATCTCACCGGTGTGTATTCGGAAGATGACGGCGATCTTTACCGTTCCGACGAGCATTATGTGATAATCGAGGCGGGCGGGAAGCTTTACCGCGCCGAGTACGTCACCGAGAGCCGCATCTCTGTTCTTGCGGCAGTGGACGCGATACTCGCGGGAGTGCTTGTGCTTATCATCCTGCTGCTCATATATTTCCGGCGGCACATCATTGTGCCATTCAGCAGGATAAACAGCGTACCGCAGGAGCTTGCCAGGGGTAATCTTGCGGTGGATATCCCGGAGGAAAAGAGCCGCTTCTTCGGCAAGTTCACCTGGGGCGTGAATATGCTGCGCGACAGCATCGAGGACAGCCGCAAGAAAGAGCTTGCCATGCAGCGGGACAAAAAGCTGCTTCTCCTGTCCCTCTCCCACGATATCAAGACGCCGCTCTCGGCGATCAAGCTCAATGCCAAGGCACTGGCCCGCGGCCTCTACACCGACGAAGACAAGCGCCGCGAGGCTGCGGAGAGCATCAACTCCCGCGCTGATGAGATCGAGCATTTCGTAAGTGAGATCACCAAGGCGGCGAGCGAGGACTTCATGAGCTTTGAGGTCAATGTAGGTGAGGAATTCCTGAGCCGGACGGTAGCCCGGATCTGCGACAGGTACGCGCCGCAGCTCTCGGTCTCGGGGACGGAGTTCATCGTCGGGGAATACAGCGACTGCATACTTTCCTGCGACCCCGACCGTCTTGCGGAATGTCTCCAGAACCTTATCGAGAACGCCATCAAGTACGGCGACGGCAGGCGCATAGAGCTGCTGTTCGACAAGATGGACGGCTGCGAGCTCATAACGGTATCCAACACCGGCTGCACCCTCGACCCCAGCGAGCTGACACAGATATTCTCGAGCTTCCACCGCGGCGGCAACGCCGGGAACGCTCCCGGAAACGGTCTCAGGCTGTTCATCTGCAAGCGGCTGATGACCCTAATGAACGGCGAGATCTACGCCGACATCGAGGACGGCTGCTTCCGGGTAACGCTTGTAGTTAAATTGGTTTAAGGCAACACCGCACAACCCGCGGCTAACGCCTCTGCACGCCATCTGCTTGCCAGCTTTCCGTCATGATCACCAACGTCATCAAAGATGACGTCAATTCTCCTTGACGTTGCGTAAAGCGAAGTGAACTTCGCTTGCA
>JAFXVY010000072.1 GCA_017534595.1 Ruminococcus sp. | reverse complement strand
GCATTGTGCATTGTGCATTGAAAATAACGGGGGAATGAATTATGAGAAAGTACATCTTTGTCACCGGCGGAGTGGTCTCCGGGCTCGGAAAAGGGATAACGGCGGCGTCGCTGGGACGTCTGCTCAAATCGCGCGGACTTACCGTCGCGGCGCAGAAGCTCGATCCCTACATCAACGTTGACCCGGGCACCATGAGCCCCTATCAGCACGGCGAGGTCTATGTCACCGAGGACGGCGCCGAGACCGATCTCGATCTTGGTCACTACGAGCGCTTCATCGACGAGGATCTCAACAAGTACTCGAACCTTACCACCGGCAAGGTCTACTGGAACGTCCTCAACAAGGAGCGCAGGGGAGAGTACCTCGGCTCCACTGTTCAGGTCATCCCGCATATCACAAACGAGATCAAGGAGTTCGTTTATTCCGTCGGCAAGAAGACCGATGCAGACGTTATCATAACCGAGATCGGCGGCACTATCGGAGATATCGAATCCCAGCCGTTCATCGAGGCCGTAAGGCAGATCTCACTCGAGGTCGGCAGAGAGAATGCGCTGTTCATCCACGTTACCCTCGTGCCGTTCCTCTCCGGCTCGGACGAGCACAAATCCAAGCCCACGCAGCATTCCGTCAAGGAGCTGCAGGGCATGGGCGTCCACCCGGATATCATCGTGCTTCGCTGCGACAGGCCGCTCGAGCCCTCTATCTTCAAGAAAATCGCCCTTTTCTGCAACGTCAGACCCGAGTGCGTCATCGAGAACATCACCCTCCCCGATCTCTATGAGGCACCGCTCATGCTCGAGCGCTCCCATCTCTCCGAGGTCGTCTGCGAGAGGCTCGGCATCACAGCTCCGAGACCTCACCTTGACGAGTGGCGCGAAATGGTGGAGCGTATCAAGTCCGCCAAGACCGAGACCTCGATCGCCCTCGTCGGCAAGTACACCGAGCTGCACGACGCCTATCTTTCGGTAGCCGAAGCCCTGCGCCACGCAGGCTACGCTATCGGCACGCATATAAACATCAGGTGGGTGGATTCCGAAAAGCTCACGGATCAGAATATCGCCGAGGCGCTTGAGGGCGTCACCGGCGTGATAGTTCCCGGCGGCTTCGGCGGCAGAGGCATAGAAGGCATGATAAGCACCGTCAGATATGCCCGCGAGAATCAGATACCCTTCTTCGGCATCTGCCTCGGTATGCAGATCGCGGTCATCGAGTATGCAAGGAACGTCTGCGGAATTGAGGACGCCGATTCCGGCGAGTGGAGCGAGCTCTGCAAGAACAAGGTCATCGACTTCATGCCCGGTCAGAGCGATTCGATAGACAAGGGCGGCACGCTTCGTCTCGGCGCTTATCCCTGCGTGATCGCGGAGGGAACGACAATGCGCCGCTGCTACGGCAGGACTGAGATCAGCGAGCGTCACCGTCACCGCTACGAGCTCAACAACGACTACCGCGAGGCGCTCACTGCCGGCGGGCTTACCCTCAGCGGCATCTCCCCCGACGGCAGGCTCGTCGAGACCGTCGAGCTCACCGACAGAGATTTCTATGTCGGGGTACAGTTCCACCCAGAGTTCAAGAGCCGTCCCAACCGTCCGCACCCGCTGTTTCTCGGGTTCGTATCCGCAGCGGCCGAAAGGAGCTCAAAATGAGCACGCTTCATGAGGAGTGCGGGGTATTCGGGATATGGTCGCCGAAAAGCCATCCGCTTGCCGAGACCGTCTACTACGGGCTCTATGCCCTCCAGCACAGAGGGCAGGAAAGCTGCGGCATAGCCGTCTGCGAGGACGGCGTCATTACCTCACACAAGGATGTGGGGCTGGTGGGCGAGGTGTTCACCCCCCCCGTGCTCGCCTCGATACCGCAGGGGAATATGGCTGTCGGTCATGTCCGCTACTCGACCACCGGCGGCAACGAGCGCCGCAACTGTCAGCCGATAGTCGTAAACCACATGAAAGGCCGCATGGCTCTCGCCCATAACGGCAACCTCTCAAACGCGGCGGAGCTCAGAGCCGAGCTCGAGATGTCGGGGGCTATCTTCCACACCACCTCCGATACCGAGACGATAGCCTATATCATCACCAAGCAGCGCCTGCGCACAGCCTCTATCGAGGAGGCAGTGCTCTCCGCCATGAACATAATCGAGGGCGCCTATTCGCTCGTTTTAATGTCCCCCACCAAGCTCATAGCGGTCAGGGACCCCTTCGGCTTCCGTCCCCTCTGCTTCGGCAGGCTCCCCGACGGGACGTATATCGTCGCCTCAGAGAGCTGCGCACTGACCGCCGTCGGCGCGGAGTTCGAGCGTGATATCGAGCCCGGCGAGATGCTGGTCTTCTCCAGGGACGGCGTGGCTTCTGTCAAGTCCCACTGCGGCAAGCAGCCCAAGCGCAGCTGCATATTTGAATACATCTACTTCGCCCGGCCAGATTCGGTCATCGACGGTGTCTCGGTACATCAGGCAAGGCTCAGGGCAGGGCGTATCCTCGCCGAGAGCTGCCCCGCGGACGCCGACGTGGTTATCGGCGTGCCGGACTCCGGCCTCGACGCCGCCCTCGGCTTCGCACAGGCCTCCGGCATCCCCTACGGCATAGGGCTCATCAAGAACAAATACATCGCCCGCACATTCATCTCCCCGACTCAGAGCTCCCGCACCGATAAGGTGCGCATAAAGCTCGCCGCCATCCCCGAGACCGTCAAAGGCAAGCGGGTAGTGCTGGTGGACGACTCTATCGTCAGAGGCACCACCGGCGGCAGGATAGTCTCGCTGCTGCGCGAGGCCGGAGCAAAGGAGATACACTTCCGGGTATCCGCGCCGCCGTTTCTGCACCCCTGCTATTACGGCACCGATATAGATTCCGAGGACTGCCTTGTGGCCTGCAGGCATACCCCCGAGCAGATCGCCGCACTCATGGGCGCAGACAGCCTCGGCTACCTGCCCGTAGGCAAGCTCAGCGAGCTGACAGGCTCCGCGGGGATATGCAAGGGCTGCTTCACCGGCAGCTACCCCACCGCCGTCCCCGAAGGGATGCACAAGGATAAGTATGAAATGAAGATAGTATGATCCGAAAATCAAACCAAAGGAGATAATCAAAATGCTGATCCCGAATATGAACTATTCCCACCTCAAGACTTCGTATCTGTTCTATAATATCGCCCAGAGGACTAAAGCCTACCTCGCGGAGCATCCCGATAAGAAGCTGCTGCGCCTCGGCATCGGCGACGTTTCGCTTCCGCTGTGCGATGCGGTCATAAAGGGTCTGCATCAGGCCGCCGAGGATCAGGCCGACGCCTCGACCTTCAACGGCTATATGCCCGAGTGCGGCGCACCGTTCCTCAGAACAGCCGTCGCGGAGCATTACCGCGGCAGGGGAGTGCAGGTCGCCGACGATGAGGTCTTCATCTCCAGCGGAGCCTCCGACGAGCTCGGAGATATCCTCGACCTGTTCGACCGCTCCAACCGCTCGCTCATCATCGAGCCGGCCTACCCCGCCTACGTCGATGCGAACGTAATGGCCGGCAGAGAGATAGTACACGTTCCGTCCTCACTCGATAACGGCTTCCTGCCGCTCCCCGACGAAAATACCGCCGCAGAGCTCATCTATATCTGTTCGCCCAATAACCCGACGGGCGCTGTCTTTGACCGTGAGAAGCTAAAGGCGTGGGTGGACTTCGCCAATGCCGGCGGCTCGGTGATCCTCTTCGATGCGGCTTATGAGGCGTTCATCGAGGACGAGAGCCTGCCGAGATCCATCTTCGAGATCGAGGGCGCGAGAACCTGCGCTATCGAGATCTGCTCGCTGTCCAAGACGGCAGGGTTTACCGGCACAAGGCTCGGGTACACCGTCATCCCCCACGAGCTTGAGAGATGCGGCATGAAGCTCAACGATATGTGGGTGCGCAACCGCACAACGAAGACGAACGGCGTGTCGTACATTATCCAGCGTGCGGCTTGCGAGGTATTCACGCCGGAGGGTCAGAGGCAGATACACGAGAACATCAACATCTATAAGAACAACGCAAAGACGATAATGAAAGCGCTTGACGCCGCAGGGATAGAGTACACAGGCGGAAAGAACGCGCCGTACATCTGGCTGAGGTGTCCGGGCGGGATGGGCAGCTGGGAGTTCTTTGACAAGCTGCTGAATGAAATGCAGATCGTAGGCACGCCGGGTGAGGGTTTCGGGAGATGCGGAGAAGGATTTTTCCGTTTCTCGACCTTCGGCAGTCCGGAGGATACGGAAGAAGCGGCGAGGAGATTGGCAAAGCTGTAACCAGCAAAAGCCGCAAGACCCAAACGCAAAGGTCCTCGGCGCGGACGGGTCCTAACGCGGACGGCGCAGTTCCGCCTTTGGTTTATGGAGTGCTGGAAAGCACTTTGGTTTGACGGCGGGCTGAACAAAGTGCAAGACCCAAACGCGAAGCGAAATGGGGTCAAGGGGGCTTTGCTCCCTTGCGGGGGTCGAGGGGGCAGAGCCCTCCTCGCGGGGTACGGGGCAGAGCCCCGACGGCTCCGCACAAGGCAATAATTCAATACAAATAAGGCGCTGCGCCCATAAATCAAAGGGCACAAGCGCCTTATCATTTTGCTATGCTTCGGGGACTGTCAATCGCAGCGCCGTCAACTCTGTCCGGCGCCTGCAGGCACAGGAATAGCAGGGTGCAAAGCACCCGAGCGAATTCCGTCCGGATCCTCGGCGCGGACGGCGCAATTCGCGTCACGCTCCCTCCGGTCGCTTAACTGTCAGCGGGCAACCTGCTGTGTGGGCGCGCCGCAGCGTTGAATAAGACCGTAAACTGTTCTGCAATTCACACTCGATACTTCGTTCTGCCCGCCGTCAAACCGAGGTGCTTTTCAGCACTATATTATCCAAAGGCGGAAATACGCCGTCCGCGTTAGGACCGCCCTGTTTCGGGGGTTTTCCGGTCGCCCCCGAACCCCTTCGGGTGCGGAGCCTTGCGGGGCTTTGCCCCACACCCCACAAGAGGCTCTGCCCGCTTTATTCCGAGTTTATTCGAGGAATAAAGATGGACTCCGCAAGGGGACCGAGTCCCCTTGACCCCTCTTTCGTTGTCGCGTTCAGGTCACAAGGCTTTATGATAATTTCTCTCCAAGCTTGAAATCCGCTTCAATGTCATCCGTCGGGTCGGGATATTGCCCGAGGATAGTGCTCGATGCATCTCCCCACTGCGCAAAGGTCGGCGCCTTGGTCTCCGGATCAACGGTAACGTAAAGTATCCCGATCTCTATCCCGCGGGCTTTCAGCCCGTTGAGGATGTCCTTCTTGATCGCGTTGCCGTAGTTCTGATCAAGCATCATTATCAGCTCGTCTTCAAGGTATTCCTTGCCGCCGTTGGAAACGTATTTCGCATAGACCTCCCCCACAACTTCAAATACAGCCTGCGCGTTTTTGTTCGAGAGCTCCAGCAGACCGCTTACCGTCTGCGGAGCGCCGCTGTCATCGGTGCTGTCGGGAGCGGAGGTCACAAGCTCGGTCTCCGGGATCTCCGCAAGCAGACGCTCGGCTTCCTCGGCATCGCCCGGGTAGGGCGCCGGCTCGGGAGCATGACCCTCATATCCGTAGGCGTTGGTCTTGTAAATGGCAGAGAGAGGCTTGCCGCTGCTGTCGGTCTCCCAAGAAACGAGACCCAGCTCTATCCTGTTGATGTTGAGAACGTTCTTGACAGCACCCTGAACGCCGTCAGAACTCAGCTTCGGAACGCTCGTTTCAGGGAATACGCCTGTGATCATCTCATCCGTTCTGTTCTCGATCGCAAGGCTGGCGTTGTATTCTCTGACAGTCCGGAAGATAAGCTCGGCTGCAGCGTTGGCGTCCCTGATACCGGTGAGCTCGGCGATGCGAAGCCTTATGCGTTCGCGCTCAGCCTCCTGCTCCTCCTCGGTCATGGAGCTGACGCTTTCCGCTGCGGAGGATGATACGTCATTTCCGGCACAGCCCGCGCAGAGCAGCAGACACATTAAAGCACAGATCAGCGCAGAGATATTCTTCACGGCTCATCCCTCCCTTTTCAGCATACTCCGCCCTGCGGCTCCATATCGAAGTAGTCATCGCTGAGATCGTCCGACAGTTCAAGCGCTCCGTTAAAGGCCTTGGTGAAGCCGTTTCTGAGCTTGGAGTAGTCGATGTCCGCATAGCGGCGGTCGTCATCGTAGTCGTCGTACCAGTCGTCATCGTCATCGTAATCCTCATAATCCGCAAGATGTACCGAGAGCACAACGCTGTTGTTCTCGCTGTCGGAGATCAGCTGACTGCTGATGCTGTAGACGTCCTGAGTAAGCGATTCGGTCAGCATTAGTATCTGATCCGAAAAGCCTTCAAGCGTAGCCTCCTCCGGCACCTTGATGCGCAGCGTGGCGATCCTGCTCTCGGACTTCGCAGCCTCGGCAAGCTTGGCGGGGATGTCGTAGATACCGCATTCCTCCGCGTTCATGCAGAGGATGTTGTACTTGAGGGAGGTACACGCCGGGTACTCGGTCTCATCCCACGGATAGGTCTCAAAGTATTTCTTGATCTCGTCGGTGACATTGAAGCGCCCGTAGAGCGGAGAGGTCTGGCCGCCGTCGAAGTAGATGTCAACGTGATACCAGTCGCCGCCGATCTTTACCACATTCCAGCCGTGCTCGCCCTGCTCGGTGGAGTGGATGATCTTACACTCTATCCCGAGGACGTCCATGAACAGCTTGAAGGTGGTGGAGTAGCCGAGACATACCGAGTTGTGGCTCTTGAAGAAGCCGTAGGGGGTATAGGAGTCGTCAACATCGCTCTCATCGTCGTCGAGGGGGTTGAGGTGTCGGTAGTCGATGTGAGTGTTGGAGAAGATGTAATCGTACACTGCCTTCTCCTGCTCGAAATCGGTCATGCCGTCCTTGATGATCTCGTTGCAGCCCTTAACAAGCCCCTCGTAGATGACCTTGTCCTTCTCGTCGGTCAGGCCGGAGGGATCCTTTTTCTTGAAGGCCTCCACCACTGCGGTGTCATCGTAGACCTCATGGATACCGTAATCGCCGTATTCGCTCATCTTGCTTTTGAGCTTGCTGACCTCCGCCGAGAGCTCCTCCACCTTTTTGGTGAGCTCCTCGATCTGAGCGGCATTCCCGGCGTCCGCGGCGGGAAGAGTCTCCTTGTTCTCCTTTTCGGTCACGGTGGAGGTCGCCGCAGGTGCGGAGCTTTCCTCGGCCTTGGAGGAGCTGTCCGCCTCCGAGCAGCCGGCCATGGAGCCGAGCATGATGAGTGCTGCGAGTGCAGCGGCTGTTTTTCTCAGTTGCACTGTCTTTACCCCTTTTCTTTGTTATGATAATTTTTCTTTGATAAGCTTTTCAAGCGCCTCGGCACTGTCCGAGATAATGAGCACGGCCTTTGAGCCCACGGTGAAGACCCTGCCGGCATTGATCTTGTCGAGCTGATCGGGCTTGTAGTTCTCGAAGTCGCTGCGGCGCAGGTCTATGCGGCTTTTGAGTGCAGCCACGGCCTTGTCTTTGTCGCCGTCGGTGCGCTCGATGACCGAGACTTCGTCAGCGTACCCGCCGCCGTTGTTGTAGACGATAAGCGCGTCTGAAAGCTCGGAGACCTCGCAGCTGTAGAGCTTCTTGCAGTTCTTCTCGAGCAGCCTTTCGCCGTAGGCAGCGGAGCCGTTGAGGCGGTCGGGGTCGGCGGCTTTGAGGTCGTCTGCGAGCGCTGCAAGCGCAGAAGCGGGAGCCTCGCTTTCCTCGGGAGTTGAAACGCTTGCGTCCCCGGGGGAGGTCTGTGAGGCGGTAGTCTGGGTATCGGGGGCGGATGAGTCCTTCTCGGATGAGCTTTCCGAGCTGCCGCAGCCGGCGAGCAGGAGAGCCGCAGCGAGTGCGGCGGAGAGTAATTTTCTGTTCATAGTGCAAGCTCCTTTCTTTGACAATAGATATTATATCACAATTGTCGGGAAAATGCAAGAGCGGGAGCTAAGTATTAACCGGTCCTCGGCGCGGACGGCGGTCCTAACGCGGACGGCGCATTTCCGCCTTTGGGAAAGGAGTGCAGAAAATCACTTCGGTTTGACGGCGGGCTGGATAAAGTGCAGGAACCAACTGAAAAAAATGGGATCAAGGGGGCACTCCCTTTGCCCCCCCGCGAGCCTCCGGCGCGAGGCTCGACCGCGCGCTTTATTTCGCTGTCGCGTTTTTGTCTTTTCTTTATTGCGGGACAGCCCCCTTGCAAATCCCCGTAAAATATGCTATAATCATCTTCGGGTGATGTTTATGAAAATTGCTTTCGTTACCGGCGGCTCCGGCGGGATAGGCTCCGCCGTCTGCCTTAAACTTGCCTCCGACGGCTTCGCTGTCGCTGTGGGGTATAATAAGGATGCGGCCTCCGCAGAAGCCCTCTGCAAGGAGCTCTCCGCTCAGGGTCACGTTGCCATGCCCGTTCATATCGACCTTTCAGACCCCGGCTCCGTCCGCGAGGCTTACGATTCCGTAGTCTCCGGGCTCGGATACCCCGAAGTTCTCGTGAACAACGGCGGCGCCGCGCATATCGGCCTGTTCTCGGATATGTCCTTTGAGGATATTACCTGCCTGCTCGATACCGACCTCACCGGCGCTGTCCTCCTGACCCGCCTCGCCGTCCCCGAGATGACCCGCCGCCACCGCGGCAGGATAGTCAATGTGTCTTCCGTCTGGGGCGAAACAGGCGCCTCCTGCGAGACGGTCTATTCCGCCGCAAAGGCCGGACTTATCGGCTTTACCCGCGCCCTCGGCAAGGAGCTCGCCCCCTCCGGGATCACCGTGAACTGCGTGTCTGCGGGAGCCGTTGATACGAAAATGAACGCCTGTCTCTCTCCCGATGAGCTCGAGGAGCTTGTCTCGCAGATACCCGCCGGACGCCTCGGTGAGCCCCGGGAGATCGCTGCGCTCGTTTCTTTCCTCTGCTCGGACGATGCTGCCTATATCACAGCGCAGGTCATCCGCGCCGACGGCGGCTGGATCTGACTTTTCCGCGGGGGCTTTACAACTTCCGATAAGTGTGATATAATACAGTGGCGCCTGTGCGCAGGAAAGTATGAAAGGAGAACAGAATGAAAAAGATAACATTGATCGCTGCTGCGGCTGCGGCTCTGCTGCTTGCCTCCTGCTCGTCGGGGGAAAGCTCCTCTGCCGCCGAGACCACCGCTTCAACGACTACCACTACCTCTGCCGTCACCGAGGCTGTGTCCTCCGACGATACCTCAGAGGAGCCCGTGGACACCAAGGGCGAGCTCGCCAAGGCCTATACCGAAAAGATAAAGGGCGGCGTGTTCGCGTATGAGGCGGATATAAACGTCTCCAACTTCGGCGAGACCCCGCTTTCCGTCAAGGTCAACGGGGATGATATCTATGTCAAGAAGACTACCGTCAGCATCGACGTTGAGGTCTATCAGACAGGCGGGAAGGCCTATAACCTTATGCCCGCCATGAAGACCTACGTTGTCAGCGATGCGACCACCCTCGATCAGCAGGGCGTAAGCGACTACGCTCTGAGCTCCAATGCAACGTTCGTTAAGAGCTATAAGCAGGACGGCTTCACCGTCGAGGAGTTCGAGGTACCCGTGCTGAGCGTCGATCCCGACGTTAGCCTTGCGATAAGCCTCGATGCAGGCAGCAATACCGTGAAATATTGCTTTGACGACAGCGGCGAGCTGAAGAAGATAATCACCGACGCCGGCGGGCTGGGAGATACGGTTATAGTGTTCAAGAGCCTGACCTTTGAGAACGTCAGCATCGAGATGCCCGACCTCACCGACTGGACGGAGATGAAGAGCGGCGAACAGCTGGATAAAGTCTCCACCATAAAGATGGGGCTTGCGAGATACGGAGTTACGGAAGAGATGGTAACTGCGGCGGGGTATACCTATGAGCAGCTTGCTGAAATGGAAGAGCAGGAGGTCACGGATATCCTTGTAAAGATCGCAGAGGATAACGGATTGGATTTTGACCCGGATGCGTGACGCCCCGCAGACACCGGCACAAACCCTCCTGCGAGCGAACAGCGGGCACGAACACCGTAAAACACAATACACAATAAAAGGAGTAATCACAATGAGCGAATGTACCCATGACTGCTCAAGCTGCTCGGAGAAGTGTTCCGAGCGCGAGGGCGGAATCCCCAAGGAGCAGATGAACGCGATGAGCGACATCAGGAAAGTCATCGGCGTGGTGAGCGGAAAGGGCGGAGTCGGAAAGTCTCTCGTCACCTCACTGCTGGCGGTCAACGCGCAGAGAAACGGCTATGAGTCCGCGATCCTCGACGCGGATATCACAGGCCCCTCAATACCCAACGCCTTCGGCATCCACGGCAAGGCGCAGGGCACCGAGTCAGGGATATTCCCCGCTATGTCGGTCAAGGGCACAAAGATAATGTCCGTCAACCTCCTGCTCGAGGACGAAAAGGATCCCGTGATCTGGAGAGGCCCCGTTATCGCGGGCGTGGTAAAGCAGTTCTGGACTGACGTGATCTGGGACAAGGTCGATTTCATGTTCGTCGATATGCCTCCCGGGACCGGCGACGTGCCGCTTACCGTGTTCCAGTCGCTGCCGGTGGACGGCATCATAATCGTTGCGTCTCCGCAGGAGCTTGTTGAAATGATCGTCGGCAAGGCGGTGCGCATGGCGAAGATGATGAACATCCCCGTGCTCGGTATCGTTGAGAACATGGCGTACTATGAATGTCCCGACTGCGGCAAGAGGCACAGGATCTTCGGCGAGAGCGGGATCAAAGAATTCGCGGCGTCCTTCGGCATTGATACCATAGCCGAGCTGCCGATAGACCCGAAGCTTGCGGCTGCGTGCGACAAGGGCACGATAGAGCTGTATGCGGGAAATTGGCTGGATGAGATAAGTGCGAAGATAGAGAAGATGTAACGAAAAGCGCTGCAGCCCCGAGAGTGGGGATGCAGCGCTATGTTTTACTTCCTGTTCGTGATATACTCCCTCAGCGAGCTCATAAACGCCCTGCCTTCCGGCGTCTCCGTAAGCTTCTCAAGCGGGAACCGGCAGATCACTGCCTTGCCGCCCAGCAGCTCGTATTCGTATATAAGCGCCAGATCGTGACAGCGCTCAAAGTTGTCTATCACCCGCACTATCACTCTCTTGTCATCGGAATTGCCGTCAAGTATCTCCGGCCGCGAGGACGTCACAATGTCCCACCACTGCGGAGTCGTCCATCTCTCACTCGCAAACCCCGCCAGCAGCGGATGCGTGTTGTCGATGAGCAGACCCATAGTTCCCGCAGGCACAGGCTTGCCCATGGACTCCGAGATCGAGCGGAACATCGGATAGCACCAGAAATCAGTGCAGTAGCAGCCCTCAACGGTGTTTTCCCCGCTCTCCGGGACGATAAGCACCGTCCCGCCCTGACGCAGCAGAGCCTCGGCCTCGGCGTTCACGGAGGGGAACACCGGCAGCTCTCCGGGCTCGGGGACAGCCGCCTTCGGGAAGACGGTCAGCTCGTAGCTGTTTTTGATATCCGTACCCTCGACGGAAAGCGAGAAGGTGATCTTCGAGGGCTTCTTGGAAAAGGGGAGCCTTGCTCTTACCGTGCCGAGGTCAAAGTAGTTCTCTCCCTCACCGACGGTGAATTCCCCGGCGATGAAGTAGCCCTCGCCGGCAAGTCTCCAGCGCACTGCCGCACCGGTGACGGGAGCCTCTCTGAAATATGCGAGCTCGGCCTTGGCGGTGAATTCCTCGCCGGCCTCATAGCAGTATCCTGCGAACCTTGCGAGTATGACCGCACTGCCGCAGAACTGCCTCCAGCTCTGCTCGGTGATGAGACCTTTGCTGTCCATAAAGGCGTCGAGCATACCGACGAGCGCCGTACCCTGACCGGGGAAGTCCTGGAGGTCGAGCAGCTGGAAGCCTGCAAGGCGCCTCGATCTGAACGCTGCCTCGAGCTCTTCCTTATAGCACTGCGCGGCGAGCTTGCCCGAGCAGAGGAAGAAGTCCCCGGCAAGAGCGCCGAGGCCCTTTGCTTCGAGCCTGTCTCTGACTGCCTCGAAATTGCGGGCTTTGAGCACGCCTGTGTATTTCCTGATCTCCCGCAGATCGGGGAAGGTCTCGTACTGCCCGATCTCGTGGGTGACTATGGGGATATCCGGGGTGAATGCGGCCTCGGCGGCGGAGGCCTCGACCTCCCGCACGCCTGTGCCGTACTGTATCAGGACCTTGCCGCCGGTCTCGCTCTGGAACATCGCGGCTCCGGGAGCTATCGCGCTGTCGTAGTCGTGCAGGGTGGAGGGCTTATCCGTCTGGACGTGCCCGAGGGGAGCGTCGCACATGGCGTAGGAGCCCCGCAGGAGCCTGTCCTTGCCGAGCCTTACGCCGGTGAAGAAGTCATCCTCCGGCAGGGTGCAGGGGAAGAACTGGAAGTTGTTTGAGCCCTGTGTATAGAGCCTGCGGCTGTCGTATTTCTTATAGCGGCGCAGTATGTCCGAGAGCAGCTCCTTGGAGCCCCACAGCTCGTTGCCGAGGGACATCATGCAGAAGGAGGGGTGATTGCCGAAGCAGTCGAGCATACGGAAGCCCTCGCTTATCAGGTATTCCTGCTCCTCCTTGTTGTATCCCGGCTCGCCGGGGGCGCGGAGGGTACCCCAGAAGGGGAGCTCCGGCTCCATGATGATGCCGAGCCTGTCAGCGGCCTCGAATGCGGCCTCCGGCGGGCAGCAGGTATGGAAACGGTAATGGTTGATGCCGTAGCTTTTTGCGATGCCCATTACCCTCTCCCACTCGGATACCTCCGTGGGAGCGAAGCCTGTCAGCGGGAAGACCATGCCGTCATGCTTGCCGCGCAGGAATATCTTTCTGCCGTTTAAGGTGAACTTATCGCCCTCCGCTTTGAATTCACGGAAGCCGAAGGAGCAGCTGTAATAGTCGTTGCCGGCGGTGAGCATAAGGGTATAGAGCTTCGGTGACTCATCGCTCCAGAGCTCGGGTTCGCAGGGCAGCTTATAGATGAAATCGAATTTGCCGCCGCGTATCTTGTAATCGTGTTCGGGGGTGAGGGGGTTTCCGCTGCTGTCGGCAACGGTGCAGCCTATGCCGTCGCAGCCGCGGGAGAGCATCTCTCCGGTAACGCGGACGTTCCTGCCCTTGGCGTCGGGGAACACCCTGACGTTGTCGATGACCTCTCTGCCGTAGATATGCAGCCTGATCTTTCCTGTGATGCCGCACCAGTTGGTCTGGGTATCCTGAGAGGTCATGTGGCCGCCGGGAGTCTTGTAGCCGATATTGCTCACGGCGATTATCAGCTCGTGATCGCCTGCGGAGGCGTACCTGGTAAGGTCATAGACGTGGGGCGCTATAAGGCTGTCGAAGCTGCCGATGAGCTTTCTGTCAAGGTAGACGGAGGTCATGCGGGTGCGCTCGAGGAAGAGCTTGACGCGCTTGCCGGTCATTTCGGGCATAACGACAGTCTTCCTGAACCACGCAGTACCCTCAAAGGCGTAGGGGTCGGTCAGGCAGCCGGACTTTGCTTCTTCTGTATATGTGCCCTTGCGGGCAAGGGAGGTAGAGCCGGGAAGCTCCATGCTGTCGTCAAAGACAGGTCTTGCGGCGGAGATGAGCTGCATTTTCTCGCCCGGTGCGAGGAACAGCTCCCATTCGCCCGAAAGATCAATATAGTCGATCATAGATACCTCGTTATCTGAATAATTTACAAATGGATGTAAATATATTATAGCACGGCATCGTTGATTCTTCATCAAGAATTTGTAAAATATTCCTATGTCGGGCAGAAGATAATAATGCGGCAAATGTTAATATTGTATTAACTATACCTTGCGGATATTGCCTTGACAGCCGTGATTTGTTATAATTATGAAGTAATTAACTGACTGTTTCCCCTGTGTACGGGTCACAGCCGTGAAGTAAAGGAGCATGGGATATGACAAAAATCGAGATCACTATGCTTTGCGCTATCGGCCTGTATATGGTCTTCACGATCGTTATAGGCTTCCGGAGCTCAAGGCAGAACAAGAATGTCGGTGACTTCTATCTCGGCGGGCGCAGGCTCGGGCCTATCGTCACCGCGATGAGTGCCGAGGCCTCGGATATGAGCGGCTGGCTGCTCATGGGTCTTCCGGGCACCGCTTATCTCACCGGTATCTGCGACGCCGGCTGGACGGCTATCGGCCTTGCCGTCGGCACCTACATCAACTGGCTGCTTGTTGCGAAGCGCCTGAGAAAATACTCCGCCAAGGTGGACGCTATCACAGTCCCGGATTATTTCTCCAACCGCTACCGTGACCGCAAGCACATACTGCTCGGCATCTCCGCGGCGATAATCGTGGTATTCTTCGTACCCTACACCGCTTCGGGCTTCGTTGCCTGCGGCAAGCTGTTCTCGTCGCTGTTCGGCATCGACTATCACGCCGCCATGATAATCAGCGCGATAGTAATAATCTCCTACACCTCTATCGGCGGATTTCTTGCCGCCTCCAAGACAGACCTCATCCAGAGCATCGTAATGTCGATAGCTCTGATAATCGTGCTCGGCTACGGCATCGGCTCGGCGGGCGGCTTCGGAGCCGTTATAGACAACGCAAAGAGCTTCCCCGGCTTCCTCGATATGAACGCCACCTATGACGCTGCCACCGGTTCGAGCAGCAGCTACGGCTTCCTGAGCATCGTTTCGACTATGGCGTGGGGACTCGGCTACTTCGGTATGCCTCACATCCTGCTGCGCTTCATGGCTATCGACGACAGCAAGAAGCTCAAGCTCTCCCGCCGCATAGCATCTGTATGGGTAGTCATCTCCCTTGCAGTTGCGGTATTCATCGGTGTTATCGGTCTCGGCATGACCAGCTCCGGCTCTATCGTCAGCCTCTCCGGCTCCGATTCCGAGACGGTCATCGTAAAGATCGCGCAGGCTCTTGCCTCCCACGGCATACCCGCCGCCGCGATAGCGGGTATCATCCTCGCGGGTATCTTCGCTTCGACCATGTCCACCGCCGATTCCCAGCTGCTCGCAGCCTCCTCGTCGGTATCCGAGAACATAATCTCCAAGGTGTTCGGCGTCAAGCTCAGTGAGAAGAAGCAGATGATAATAGCGCGTGTCACCCTCGTTGCGATCGCGGTAGTCGCTGTATTCCTCGCCTGGGACAAGGACAGCTCGGTATTCAAGATCGTTTCCTTCGCATGGGCGGGCTTCGGAGCCACCTTCGGCCCTGTAATGCTGCTCTCGCTCTTCTGGAAGCGCTCTAACAAGTGGGGCGCCATCGCCGGTATGCTTGCCGGCGGAGCTATGGTATTCATCTGGAAGTACGTCATAGCCGATCTCGGCGGTGCATTCGCGATCTACGAGCTGCTGCCCGCATTCATAATAGCCTGCGTGGTCAACGTCATCGTTTCCCTCGCCACTCCCGCTCCCGAGCAGGAGATCGTCAGCGAGTTCGACGAAGTCAAGGCCATGGAAGACTGATCTCTATACTGCATAACGCCCCGGCGTCAGTCCAATACTGACGTCGGGCTCTTTTTCTTTTCGCGGGAACGCTCCCGCTGGTCGCTCACTGTGTGCGGGCGACGAACTTTTGCACCCGCGGACTGAGGGAGTATCGTGCCGCTGCTTTGTTACGGACGGCGCGGGAACGCTCCCGTCGGTCGCTTACTTTGTTCGGGCGACGAACTTCTGCACCCGCGGACTGAGGGAGTATTGTGCCGTTGCTTTGTTACGGACGGCGCGGGAACGCTCCCGCTGGTCGCTCACTGTGTAAAGGCGACAAACTTATGCACCCGCGTTTTTTCATGAGACTTGGTCTTCTCTTTTGTGGAACTAATGAATAGTGAATAATGAAGAATGAATAATGAATAATTGCGGTATCGCCTGCGGCGATGATATTTTTTTCGCGGGAACGCTCCCGCTGGTCGCTCACTTTGTTCGGGCGACGGAATTTTGCACCCGCGAACCGGTGGAGTATCGAGCCGCTGCTTTGTTACGAACGGCGCGGGAACGCTCCCGTCGGTCGCTCACTGTGTAAAGGCGACAAACTTCTGTACCCGCGGACTGACGGAGTATTGTGCCGTTGCTTTGTTACGAACGGCGCGGGAGCGCTCCCGTCGGTCGCTCACTTTGTTCTGGCGACGGACTTCTGCACCCGCGGACTGAGGGAGTATCGTGCCGTTGCTTTGTTACGGACGGCGCGGGAACGCTCCCGTCGGTCGCTCACTGTGTAAAGGCGATGAACTTCTGCACCCGCGGACTGACGGAGTATCGAGCCGCTGCTTTGTTGCGGACGGTGCGGGGACGCCCGGTGCAGGGGAGTGCGGTCATAACGATAATCAACTGTCAAATATCAACTGTCGATTAAAAAAGTTGCCTTTTTACTTGACAACAGACCCAAAAAAGAGTAAAATAGATATAGATTTATTTGTTCGGATTATGCCGCTTCGGCGGCACCTTACAGGAGCGCTCTATCTGCCATAATACTATCTCTTATGCGCTCCTTCGGGCTTTTGGGCTCACTATACGGGAACTGTAACGGAAAAATCTCAAACCATTTACTGAAAGGAGCGTAGCGGCGTCCTGTGCCTGACTGCGCGGGGGCGCTTATTGCCTGATGACAGAAAACAAACATACTGCCAAGAAAATGAAGAGCAGAGGTCTGGCTCTCGAGAAGGGGGAGCACGGCTCGTTTGACAAGAAGAGGAAGAATTCCGACCGCAAGCTCAGAGTACCCAAGGTGCGCAGTGCCCCCGGGCGGCGTCCGCGTGCCCGTGCGGAGGATGTACCCGATCGCAGGGAGCAGGCTGAGAAGGCCGAGAAAAGGCGTGAGCCTCAGAGGAAGACCCCGGTCAAGATCATTCCTCTCGGCGGTCTCAACGAGATCGGCAAGAACTTCACGGTCATCGAGTGCGCGAACGATATGTTCGTCATCGACTGCGGCCTTGCCTTCCCCGACAGCGAAATGCTCGGCATCGACATCGTTATCCCGGACTTCACCTATGTGGAGAAGAATATCGACAAGCTCCGCGGCGTGGTCATCACCCACGGGCATGAGGATCACATCGGCGGCCTGCCGTATTTCCTCAGAAAATTCAACGTTCCCTGCTACGGCACCCCGCTGACTCTCGGTCTGCTCGAGGGCAAGCTCAGGGAGCACGATCTCCTCGGCAGCTGCAAGCTCAACGTCGTGACGCCGAGGCAGACTGTCAAGCTCGGATGCATGGCAGTCGAATTCATAAGAGTGAACCATTCCATCCCCGACGCGGTGGGTCTTGCGATACACACGCCGGCGGGAGTGCTGATCCATACCGGCGACTTCAAGGTGGACTACACCCCCATACAGGGCGGCATCATAGACCTTGCAAGGTTCGCGGAGCTGGGGAACAAGGGCGTGCTGGCGCTGATGTCCGACTCGACGAACGCCGAGCGTCCCGGATTTACCATGTCCGAGCGCAAGGTGGGCGACAGCTTTGAGAAGCTCTTCGCCAAGGCAGACGGCAAGCGCGTCATCATCGCGACCTTCGCCTCCAATATCCACAGGATACAGCAGATCGTGAACCAGGCCGAGGTAACGGGGCGCAAGCTGGCTGTCTCGGGCAGGAGCATGGTCAACGTTATAGGCAAGGGCATAGAGCTCGGCTACCTCAAGGTGCCGGACGGCCTGCTCGTGGATATCGAGCAGGTGGGGCAGTACCCGCCCGAGAAGATGTGCATCGTCACCACAGGCTCGCAGGGTGAGCCCATGAGCGCTCTGACCCGAATGGCTATGGGCGAGCACAGGCAGGTCTCGGTGACGCTCAACGACTTCGTTATCATCTCCGCCAAGCCGATACCCGGCAACGAGATCTTTGTTACGAGAGTCGTAAACGAGCTGATGAAGCTGGGCTCCGAGGTCGTTTACGAGGATATGTACGACGTCCACGTTTCGGGTCACGCCTGTCAGGAGGAGCAGAAGCTGATGCTCTCGATCACCAAGCCGCGCTTCTTCATCCCCGTTCACGGCGAGTATAAGCATCTGATAAAGCACAAGTCCACGGCTATGAGCGTGGGCATCCCCGAGGAGAGGATAATAATCGCCGATATCGGCTCTGTCATCGAGACCGACGGCGTAGATATGAAGATCACCGGCACGGTCCCCGCGGGCAAGGTCATGGTTGACGGTCTCGGCGTCGGGGACGTAGGGTCTATCGTGCTGCGTGACAGAAAGCGTCTCGCGCAGGACGGCCTTATCGTCGCAGTTGCAACGATCGACCGCGAGGAAGGGCTCATACTTGCGGGACCGGATGTGGTCTCGAGAGGCTTTGTGTACGTCCGCGAGAGCGAGGAGCTAATCGACGAGGCAAAGGCTCTGCTCACCGAAGCCCTTCAGGACTGCCTTGACCGGGGCGTGCGCGAGTGGAACACCATAAAGAACAAGATGAAGGACGATCTGTCCGATTATATCTTCCGCAAGACCAAGCGAACACCGATGATACTGCCGATAATCATGGAGATATAGCAGACCCGGCAGAAACAAAAGAAAAGAGAGGTAAATCTATATGAAAGGATTAAAGACCTTTGATCTCATAATCAAGGTCACGACGGGCGTTATAGCACTTGTGTCGCTGATATCGTCGTTCTTCGTGTTCGACGCGCCGCTGACTACCGGCAGGGGCAAGGTGCTGCTGGCGATCTCCGTCATATTCACGCTGCTTTTCATCATAGAGTGTATAGTCTTCAAGGGAAGGATGCAGAAGGAGGTCTCCAAGCTCGCAGGGCAGATAGGCAAGACCGAGCGCGAGAGCCTGCTGCATTTCCCCGCACCCGTCATAATCATCGACGAGCGGGCGACGGTCATCTGGTATAACCGCCGCTTCGGCAGCCAGGTCTATACCGACGGCGAGGCCTACGGCATCAACATCCTCGATGTGGTTGAAATGGATCTCGGCAAGGTGTTCAGCCCGGAGGGCGACCTCGTCTGCCTGAAAAACCGCTTCTATCAGACCCGCGGCATACATACCGATGCCACGGGGCAGCTCTCGATGATCTACTTCAACGATACCACCGATTTCGTCGAGCTCGAGTACGAGCACAAGGAGAGCCATAAGAACGTTATCATCGTTTCCGTGGACAACTACGAGGAACTGATGATAAACGCCCGCGAGAGCGACAAGGCTCACGTCCTCGTGCAGATCGAGAAGCTCATAGAGAACTTCACAGAGGGCACCACGGCCTTCTACAAGAAGGTCAGCTCGGATAAGTTCTATGTCATCATGGAGGACAGGCACTTAAAGCCTATAATCGAGAGGCGTTTCCCGATACTCGAGCAGGCAAGGCAGATCACCGTTGACGACAAGCAGAACCTCACCCTCTCGATAGGCGTCGGCGCCCATGCCGAGAACCTTGCCGAGAGCGAGCACTATGCGAGACAGGCTCTCGATATGTGCCTCGGGCGCGGCGGCGACCAGGCAGCCGTAAGGCGCGACAGCAGCAATTTCGAGTTCTTCGGCGGAGTCTCCAAGGGCATCGAGAAGAGCACAAAGGTCAAGAGCCGCATGATCGCCAAGTCTATGCTCGACTTCATGCAGCAGGCGGAAAAGATCCTCGTTATGGGGCACCGCTTCTCCGACCTCGACGCTGTGGGCGCTGCCGTCGGTATGTGCTCCGCGGCAAGGAAAATGGGCAGGGAGAGCTATGTGGTCGTGAACCGCGAGCAGTCCCTTGCAAAGCTGCTTATCAACTACCTTGACGAGAACGACATCAACAACTATTTCATCTCTCCCGCCGACGGCATAGAGAAGATGAACGAGAACACCATGCTGATAGTCGTGGATACCCATAACCCCGACCTTGTGGAGAGCAAGGAGGTGCTGGCAAGAGCTCAGAACGTCATCGTTATCGACCACCACAGGATGATGAACAAGTCGATAGACAACGCCGTGATGTTCTATCAGGAGCCGACGGCGTCCTCGGCCTGTGAAATGGTGGCGGAGCTCATAGAATACTTCGGCATCAGCTCGAAGATACCCTCGCCGGTGGCGGAGGCCATGCTCGCGGGCATCATGCTCGATACCAAGGACTTCGTTATGAAGACGGGCGTGCGTACCTTCGAGGCGGCGGCATTCCTGAAGAAGCTCGGCGCCGATACGATCAACGTAAAGCGCCTGTTCGCAAACTCGATAGAGACCTATCAGTACAAGTCGCATATCATCAACAACGCCCAGATCTACCGCAAGTGCGCGATCGCGTGCGCGGACGTCGTGTTCGACAATATCCGCGTGGCATCCTCTCAGGCGGCGGACGACCTGCTCGGCATCGTGGGCGTGAACGCATCGTTCGTGCTCTATGAGCAGAACGGTATCGTCAATATCTCCGGGCGCAGCCTCGGAGCCTTCAACGTCCAGATCGTTATGGAAGCTCTCGGCGGCGGCGGGCACCTGACCATGGCGGCGACCCAGATCAAGACCGATCTCAATACCGCCGGGCGTATGCTCAAGGAGGCTATCGACGAGTATATCAGGAACAATAAGGTATAAGGCAACACCGCACAACCACCGGCTAACACCTTTGTATATCATCCGCTTGCATATTTTCCGTCATATTACCGTGTCAACTTGTTGACACTATTCTCCTTGCCGTTGCGCAAAGCGAAGTGAACTTCGCTTGCAAGGCGGCGTCGAATTTAGGCAATCTGACGAAAAATCTCAGCTCAACTTTATTGAGCTTGCGCGCGTCTGACGCACAATGGTTGTGCGGTGTTGCCTTAAGCCAAACTATAAATCATCACGGAGGAAAAACAAATGAAAGTAATTCTGCTCAAAGACGTAAGGGGTTCCGGCAAGGCCGGAGATACCGTTAATGTGGCGGACGGCTACGCCCGCAATATGCTGCTGCCCCAGGGGCTCGCAGTAGAGGCCAACGCCAAGAATCTCAACGATCTTGCCGGCAAGAAGGCTTCCGCTCAGCATAAGCTGGATGTCGAGAAGGCCGAGAACGAGAAGATCGCAGCTGCCCTCGAGGGCAAGGAGGTCGTTGTGAAGGCCAAGGCCGGTCAGGGCGGCAAGCTCTTCGGCGCCGTTACCTCCGCCGCCGTGGCAGACGCCATCAGGCAGCAGCACGGTCAGGACGTTGACAAGAAGAAGGTAATGATCTCCGAGGAGATCAAGAGCTTCGGCGATTTCAGCGCTGTCATCAAAATGAAGCAGGGCGTATCCTGCTCTATCAAGATAAAGGTGGTCGAGGAATAATGCCTGCAAGGACCGACGGCTCTCTGATGATGAGAGTCAACGAGATCCTCGGGAAGGAAATGCCCAACAATGTCTCGGCGGAGACCGCTGTGCTCAGCTGTATCCTCGTGTTCCCCGACTCTGTTTCGGAGGCGCTGGAGAAGCTCGAGCCGGAGTATTTCTACAACGATATCAACCGGGCGATCTTCCGCGCCATGATGAGGCTTTCCGGCGCATCCAAGAAGATCGACGCGGTATCTTTGCAGGAGGAGCTCGTTACTCAGGGCACCTTCACCACTCACGAGATGGCGAGAGCCCACCTTAACAAGCTGCTCGACAGCTTCATTTCCCGCAACAATCTCTCAGACCACTGCAATATCATCCGGGACAACTACTTTGTCAGGGCGCTGATAACCGCCTCGATAGATGTCCTTGACCTTGCCGGGGCGGGTAACGTCTCCGCGCAGGAGCTCATCGACACCGCCGAGCAGAAGATCTATAACATCAGGCAGGGCAGGATGCTCCAGAGCCTTGTGCCCCTCGAAACGATAATCTATGAGGTCTACGACCGGCTGCAGGAATTAAGCGGCCCCGATGCCGACAAGAAGCGCGGTACACGCACAGGCTTTTCGATGCTCGACAAGCTCACCACCGGCCTTAACGACACCGACCTTATAATCCTTGCGGCAAGACCTGCTATGGGTAAATCGGCCTTCGCGCTGAACATAGCCGTCAACGCCTGCAAGCAGAACAATAAGGACACGGTCATCTTCTCGCTGGAAATGTCCCCCGAGCAGGTGGCTTCGCGTATACTTGCCAGTGAGGCGCTGGTGAACAACACCGCCATGAGAACGGGTATGCTCAGCCCCGACGACTGGCTCAAGCTTGCAATAAGCGCGGAGAGCCTTGTCAAGCTGCCGATCTATATCGACGAGAGCGCGGGCATGACCGTGCCGGCAATGAAGGCCAAGCTTCGCAATATGACAAATCTCGGGCTCGTGGTCATCGACTATTTGCAGCTGATGAGCAGCCCGAACCACCATACCAACCGAGTTACCGAGGTCAGCGAGATCACAAGGCAGCTGAAGCTCATGGCGAAGGAGCTCAGAGTGCCCGTGCTGGCGCTTTCGCAGCTCTCGCGTGAGGCGGAAAAGCGTACCGATAAGCGACCGATGCTCTCGGATCTGCGTGAATCGGGCTCTATCGAGCAGGATGCGGATATCATCCTGTTTCTGTACCGCGACGCCTACTACGATCAGAACAACGCCGAGGCCGACAAGAGCTCGGCCGAATGCATAGTCGCCAAGAACCGTCACGGCTCGACAGATTCGGTGAACCTCGTTTGGCGCGGCGAATATACGCTGTTCAGCGATCCCGACACCATCCACAGGGAGCATTGAGCCGCATATCCGGAGAAATGATATGATCGGGAAAGTCAGAAATACAATCGAACAATACGGTATGATACAAGAGGGCGAGACTGTCCTGTGCGGCCTGTCGGGCGGCGCGGACAGCGTGACCCTCCTTTTGTGCTTGAAGGAGCTCGGATACAGCATCCGGGCGTGTCACGTCAACCACCTGCTGCGGGGGGCGGAGTCCGACCGCGACGAGCAGTTCTGCTGCGAGCTGTGCGAAAGGCTCGGGGTCAGGCTCGATGTCATCCGCGTGGATGTCAGAGCGCTCTGCGAGGCGGAGGGTCTCTCGGTCGAGGAGGCGGCCCGCAGGCTGAGATATCAGGCCTTCGAGAGCCTCGGCTGTACAAAGACCGCCACCGCTCACACCCTGTCCGACAGCATGGAGACGGCGCTTTTCAACCTCGCAAGGGGTACGGGAGCCAAGGGGCTCTGCGGCATACCGCCTGTCAGGGACGGCTACATCCGCCCGCTGATCGCCTGCTCGAGAGAGGAGATCGAGCAGTTCCTTTCAGAGCGCGGGCAGGGGTACGTCACCGACTCGACCAACCTCGAGGATGACTGCTCGCGCAATATCATCCGGCACAGGGTGATACCGGTGCTAAAAGAGATAGACCCCGCCGCGGAGAGGGCGTTCGCAAGGCTCTCGCGCTCGCTGGCGGAGGACAACGCCTATCTTGAGGGCGAAGCCCGCAGGCTTCTTGAGGACGCCTCCCGCGAGGGAGGGTACGATTCCCGCAGGCTTGCGTCGGCGGGCAGACCTCTGCTTTCGAGAGCGGTCATCATGCTGCTGCGCCGGGAGGGGCTGCGCTACGACGAAGGGCGTATCGGCGAGCTCTGCCGGATGATCGGAGAGGGCGGCAAGCTCTGTCTGAGCGGCAGCACCTTTGCGCTCTGCTCGGGTGGGGTATTCCGGATCGCGGTGCTCTCCGAGCCGCAGGATGAAGAGGTATCCGTGCCCGGGACGGGGAGCTATGAGCTCTGCGGCAGGGCAGCGGAGATAATTATAACAGAAAAAGAACAGTTCGATAATAAAGTTAATAAACTGTTAACATATCTGAGCCTCGATTATGGTAAAATAAGGGGTGAGCTTGTTATTAGGACCCGCAGGGCGGGGGACAGCATCAGACCCGCGGGCAGAGGCTGCACAAAGAGCTTGAAAAAGCTGTTCTATGAGAACATCCCCGCCGAGAAACGCGCCGATACGCTGCTGCTCTGCGATGCAGAGGGCGTCATCGCCGTGGAGGGCATAGGAGTGAGCGAGAGAGCTGCCGTGTCGGAGGATACGGAAAAGCTCCTGCTTTTCGGCACCGGACGCTGATATCATACAACTGTCACATAAGGGGTGTATAATGTAGCGGTACGGCTCACATAAAGCAAATAAGCAAGCATACAAATACAGCAAAGGAAAGAAGGAAATCTATTGAAAAGGAATGGCGGAAAGTCGCTGCTGATCTATCTGCTCGTGTCTGCGCTCGTGCTGGGCGGTCTGGTGTATATGCTGACCTCCATGAGCAAGAACAAGACCGATCAGGCTTATTCCGAGATAATGGAAAAGTTCGATTCGCTGCAGGTCTCGGAGTTCACCCTCGACCTCGGCTCGGGCAAGATGACCTATAAGCTCCGGAATGAGTCAGGCGATGAAAAGCACAACTACACCGTGCCGAATGTCTCCATCTTCGTTCAGGAGGTGCTCGGCGGCGAGAGGGCGGATACCTACCGCAAGAAGTATAACGAAAAATACGGTGAGGGTACCCTCAAATACGACCTCATACCGATCTCTGACAACAGCTTCTGGATAAATCTTATCCCGACGCTGCTGATGCTCGGCGTTATGATCTTCCTGTTCGTGTTCATGATGAAGAGCGCGGGCGGAGGAAAGATCAACTCCTTCGGCAAGACCAACGCGAAGCAGGCGCCGTCCTCAAAGAAGGCGACCTTTGCCGACGTTGCGGGTGCCGACGAGGAAAAGGAAGAGCTGCGCGAGATCGTGGACTTCCTGCGTGACCATAAGAAATATGACGAGCTGGGCGCACGCATACCCAAGGGCGTGCTGCTGCTCGGCCCTCCGGGAACCGGTAAGACGCTGCTGGCAAGAGCCGTGGCAGGCGAGGCGAACGTGCCGTTCTTCTCGATCTCCGGCTCGGACTTCGTTGAGATGTTCGTCGGCGTCGGCGCGAGCCGTGTAAGAGACCTGTTCGAGCAGGCCAAGAAGAACTCTCCCGCTATCATCTTCATCGACGAGATCGACGCTGTCGGCAGACAGAGAGGCACCGGCCTCGGCGGCGGCCACGATGAGCGTGAGCAGACCCTTAACCAGCTGCTCGTTGAGATGGACGGCTTCGAGGAGAACGATTCCGTTATCGTAATGGCTGCGACCAACCGCCGCGATATCCTCGACCCTGCGCTGCTGCGTCCCGGACGCTTTGACAGACAGGTGCTCGTAAACTATCCCGACGTAAAGGGCAGAGAGGAGATACTCAAGGTCCACACCCGCAATAAGCCTCTGGCTCCCGACGTTGAGCTCTCCACTATCGCTAAATCCACGGTCGGCTTTACCGGAGCCGATCTTGAGAACCTCGCAAACGAGGCTGCGCTCCTTGCCGCAAGATACGGCAGACGCGCCATCACCAAGCAGGATATGGAGGAGGCTTCGATCAAGGTCGTAGCCGGCCCCGAGAAGAAGTCCAAGGTGGTATCCGAGGCCGAGAGAAGGCTCACCGCTTACCATGAGGGCGGTCACGCGATCTGCACCTACTTCTGCTCCTCGCAGGATAAGGTACACATGGTGACCATTATCCCGAGAGGCGGCGCAGGCGGCTTTACCATGAGCCTGCCCGAGAAGGACAAGAGCTTCGTTTCCAAGCATGAGATGCTCGAAAATATCATCGTGCTGCTGGGCGGACGTGTTGCCGAGAAGATAATCCTCGACGATATCTCCACCGGCGCATCCAACGACCTCGAGAGAGCTACCGCCACCGCAAGGAACATGGTGACCCGCTACGGCTTCTCCGATAACCTCGGGCCCGTTGTTTACGGCAGGGGAGAGCATGAGGTCTTCCTCGGGCGCGATTACAGCTCCACTCCGAGCTATTCGGAGAACGTGGCTGCCGAGATCGACTCGGAGATCCGTTCGATCGTTGAGGACTGCTACGAGAAGTGCGAGGCAATACTCAGGCAGCATATCGACAAGCTCCACCTGATCGCCAAGTACCTGATGAAGTTCGAGAAGATCGACGGCAAGGACTTCGAGAAGCTCATGAAGGGCGAGCTCGCAGACCCCGACCTGATCGACGTGCCCTCCGATCCCGTGATCCCGACAGAGACCCCGGAGATCCCCTCCGATCCGCTGCCGGACAGCTTCGTTACCCCCGATGATTTCATCACCCCGGAGATAGACGACACACCGGGCATTGACGACAACAATACAGAAGATTGATACCAAAAGCGCTTTTGCCCGGAAACAGGCAGAAGCGCTTTAAGCATAAGGCAACACCGCACAACCCACGGCTAAAGCCTCTGCACGTCATCTGCTTGCATATTTTCCGTCATAGCACACAAATTCTCCTTGCCGGGCGTCAGCCCGCCTGCGTCGAATTTATGCACTCTGACGAAAATCTGTACCT
>JAFXVY010000071.1 GCA_017534595.1 Ruminococcus sp. | reverse complement strand
GCACGCCATCTGCTTGCCAGCTTTCCGTCATATCACCCAAATTCTCCTTGACTTGCGTTAGCAAGCCTGCGTCGAATTCGGGCAATCTGACGAAAATCTGGACGGCGCATCTGACGCACAGGGGTTGTGCGGTGTTGCCTAAGATAAAACGGTATATCTCCCGGGGTAGGGAGATATACCGTTTTTCGCTTTCAGGACAGCCCGAAGGATACCGACAGAGCTGAATTTACGGCTGACATTGATGCCGTATCGAGCTCGCCCATGCGCTCGCGCAGACGGCGCTTGTCTAATGTACGTATCTGCTCGAGCAGGACTATCGAATCCTTGGAAAGCCCGCAGCTGCCCCCTCCGACGCGGATATGTGTCGGGAGCCTCGACTTCTCGAGGCGGCTCGTTATCGCGGCGGCTATGACCGTGGGTGAATATTTGTTGCCGACGTCGTTCTGCACGATCAGCACAGGCCGCAGCCCGCCCTGCTCTGACCCTACCACGGGACTGAGATCGGCATAATATATCTCGCCTCTGTGAACTGTCATTTTGAACACTCCGTTTCTTTGTGGTTTTTCAACAGTAGTATGAGCGGAAGTCTTGATAAATATTCAATGCATTGTGCGTTGATACCATATATTATGCCGCACACGGAACGGAGGTCACAGCGAAACCGTTTTCGAGAAAGGGCGAGCAAGAGTTCAAAAAATGCTGAAAAAAGAAGAAAACCTGGTGATAAATGCTCAAAACCGGCTAAAATCCGGGTTAGGTTCATCGGGCGAGACTTGCGGTTCAAGTGAACCTATGATATAATCATAGTATCGTAAGGAAAGATGATATATAAATAAAAAGACACATCGTTTCCGGTTACGAAAACAAAAAGAAGGCACGGGCGGGGTAATATAAGGGCCGTGCCGCAGGGGAGACAGCCCGGGCAGTATCTGCCCGGGGCAAAAGGACAGCGGGCGCATACTATCCACAATACAATGCCTGCGCCCGCTTTTTCCCGACAGCTGACGTATCGCTGCTTCGGAGATCTTAGTAAACGGAGGGATCGATATGATGCTTGACAAGCTCCCCGGAACTGCGCTTGATTTCGATGAGCGCGGGGCTTCAAATGCCTTTTCGGTCATCTCGCCTATACTCGACGCGACCGGCGGCCTCACCCTTTCGCAGCTCGCCACTCTGACGGGTCTCGAGGGCTCGACGATCCAGAACTGGATCAAGCGGGGCTGGGTAGTGCCGACCACCGGCAAGAAATACGGCGAGAGACAGGTCGTCAGGATAATGCTCATCAATATCCTGCGCGGCACCATAAGGCTCGAGGACATCGCAAAGCTCATGGAATACATAAACGGCGAGGTCGCCGACCTCAGCGACGATATCATGCACGACACCGAGCTCTACAATCTCATGTGTCAGCTGCTGACGGAGATGTCGCTGAAAAACCTGCACAGCCGCGAGGATATCGAGGAAGAGATAGAAAAACGCCTCGATAAGAGCTTCGAGGGGGAGAACCGCGTCAGGCTCAAGCGCGTGCTGCTTATCATGATACTCGGCTACAGAGCATCCTACTACCGCAGAATGGCGGAGAACGAGTTTGCCGAGCTGGAGTATTTCTGCTGAACAAATAAGGGGGTGGCAGTATGGACGTCGGAAGGATAGTCGTATCGGTGCTGATGTTTTTGGGAGCGGCATTTATGTTTGTGATCGCTCTGAGGCAGCTGGCGTGTAAGGGCTGCTGCTTCAACAACGCCTATATCTATGCCTCGAAGAAGGAGCGCGAGGAACGCGACTTCACACCCTATTACAAGCAGTCGGGCAGGGTACTGCTGCTCGTCTCGCCGGTCTTTGTCTTCAACGGGCTCTATGCGCTGACCGGTCTGTGGTACTTCACAGCGGCAGCCGCGGCAGTAATGGCTGCGGCGGTGGTGTATGCCGTTGCATCGAGCGCGAGGATGGAGAAGAAGAATAAAGAGAACAAAGAAAAATAAAGTGCAGAGCAAAACAGAAGAGACAACTGCAAACATCATCCTGCCGCTTGGATAACAGGCGGCTGCGAAGGGAGTAATGTACCATGAATGAGAACAATAAGTTTGTTGATCTGAAGAAGGGCAAAAATATCAAGGGCGGCCTGATAGCCGCGATTGTGATCGGCATCATACTGCTGATAATCGTGTTCTCGTCAGCCGTGGCGATAGTGCCCGCAGGCTCGACGGGAGTTATAACCACCTTCGGAAAGGTCTCCGAAACTGCATATACAGAGGGCTTCCACTTAAAGATACCCTTCGTGCAGAGCATGGAGATAATCTCCAATAAGATCCAGGTCTATGAGACCGACGCAAGCGCCGTGTCGAGAGACCTCCAGACCGTTAACTCCAAGATCGCGGTAAACTTCCGCGTTCGCTCGGATGCTTCCGCTTCGATCTACAAGAACATCGGCCACGACTACCAGCAGGTGATCCTGATGCCTGCGGTGCAGGAGTCGATGAAGGCCATAAGCGCTCAGTACACCGCCGAGGAGCTCATCACCAAGAGAAATCAGGTCGGTCAGGAGATCAAGGAGCAGCTTGAGGCCAAGGTATCCGATTACGGTATCCAGATCGAGAAGTTCAATATCGTAAACTTCGATTTCTCGGCAGAGTTCAACTCCGCTATCGAGCAGAAGCAGGTAGCCGAGCAGAACCTCTTAAAGACCGAGACCGAGCAGAAGGAGCAGCTCGTCATCGCAGATGCCGATGCTCAGAAGAAGGTCAAGGCCGCTACCGCCGAGGCCAACGCTATCAAGCTCAAGGCCGATGCTCAGGCCGAGGCCAACAAGGTCATCAGCGAGTCGCTCAACGATACGCTCATCAGATATCAGATGCTCGAGAAGTGGGACGGTTCGGTTCCCAAGGTGGCATCCAGCGCCAACCCGCTGATCTCGATGGATCTTAACGACCTTGCCGAGTGATCCTCCGCTTACAAGCTTACACCTGCATTAAATATACAGAGAGAAAAAACACTGTGTCAAATCCCTTGCCCGGAGCTCTGCTCCGGGATTTTTTCTGCCTGTGCGGGAATAATAGTTTCAAATCCCAACGGAATATTTATAAAATATTCTTGCATAGGAGGTCATTATAGTGTATAATAAGAGCGGGAGACCCGATCTGCCGCTGATGCTGACGGCGCTTGCCTGCTGCTGCACAGGTCTGCTGCTTGCAGCCTCGCTGGGTTATATCGGTGCGGCGCAGGAACTTACCTCCGGCAGTACGGATAGGCTTTTCGTCACCCATGCGGTGTCCATGCTCGCGGGGACGGCGATCTGTGCGGTGCTGACCTTTTTCGGCCCGCAGAGGCTCACGGCTCACGCCTATATGCTGCTTGCGGCCGGCGAGGTGCTGACGCTTCTCACCCTGACGCCCCTCGGATATTCTCCCGACGGCTCGGACGACCGGGCATGGCTCGATCTCGGGTATGTGACGGTGCAGCCCTCGGAGATCCTGAAGGTCTGCTTTATTCTGAGCTTTGCGGCGCATATCTCCCGGTACGGAGGCAGGATAAGCCGTCTGCGCGACCTGCTTTTGCTGCTGCTCCATGCAGCGGTGCCTACGGCGACGGTCTGGGTGCAGGGGGATCAGGGCACCGGAGTGATCTTCACAGCCGTGGCTGCGGCGATGCTCATAGCCGGCGGTCTCGAGGTAAGGTATCTGATCGGAGCGCTGCTGATACTGCCCGCTGTGGGTGCGGCGGTTTGGACGGCTCTGCTTGCCGAGCATCAGAAGCAGCGAATACTCACGATCCTTGACCCGACACTTGACCCTCTCGGCGCCGGATATCAGCAGCTTGCCTCACGCTCGGCGATAGAGGGCGGCGGGATATTCGGCAGCGGGCTTTTCTCTCGGGAGAGGGAGCTCGTCTATGTGTCGCAGGCGGAAAATGATTTCATATTTTCCTATGCCGCACAGGTCGGGGGACTTGTGCTGTGCGCTCTGATAATCGTGCTCGAGTTTGCATTCGTGCTGCGGCTGCTCGTCCTCTGCGGAAGGGCGCAGGACGAGGGCAGGCTCGTGCTTGCCGGAGCGGCGGCGCTGTTTTTCACCCACACATTTGTAAACATCGCAATGGTACTGGGCTTCATGCCCGTGATAGGAGTACCCCTGCCGTTCATATCGGCGGGAGGTACGGCAACAGTTTCCATGCTCGCGCTGACAGGTGCGGCGCAGGGAGCCAAGAACATCAAAACGGAGGAATATCTATGTCGATCCACAAGCTGAGCGAGATCTATACCCTCGACGCGGTCGAAATGCAGCGGGCACGTTACGCCATGGCGGTCAATGAGTTTGAGAAGCTTTACAGCACCCTGCCCGTGCGGCTCTTTTCCGCCCCGGGACGTACCGAGGTCGGCGGGAACCATACCGATCACAACCACGGCAGAGTAATGGCGGCTGGCGTCTCGCTGGATGTCATCGCAGCTGTCATCCCCACCGATGACGGCATCATAGAGGTCAAGTCGGCGGGATTTCCCCTTGATAAAGTGGATATCTCCGAGCTTGAAGTCAGAAAGGACGAGGAGGGCACTTCCGCGGCGCTCATAAGAGGCGTGGCGGCGGGTTTCGTGAAGAACGGCCATAAGATCGGCGGCTTCAAGGCCTATACAACCACCAATGTCCTCAAGGGCTCGGGACTTTCATCGTCGGCGGCATTCGAGGTGCTGATCGGCACGATACTCAACGGCCTTTACAACGACCATTCCGTCTCAGATGTGGAGATCGCACAGCTCTCGCAGTATGCCGAGAACGTCTACTTCGGCAAGCCCTCGGGTCTTATGGATCAGATGGCTTCCTCGGTGGGCGGCTTTATAACGATAGATTTCGCCGACCCCTCTCAGCCGGTGATAAACTCCATAGACTTCGACCTCGAGGCCTCCGGCTGTAAGCTTTGCATCGTTGACACCAAGGGCAGCCACGCCGACCTCACCCCAGAGTATGCAGCTATCCCCGCCGAGATGAAGGAGATAGCGGCCTTCTTCGGCAGGGAAGTCCTGCGGGGAGTTTCCAGGGCTCAGCTGCTTGAGAATATCGCGGAGCTGAGAGAGCAGTTCGGCGAAAGAGCAGTGCTCCGCGCCCTGCATTTCGTTGACGAGAACGAGCGTGTGCTGCGTGAGGCAGAGGCGCTCCGCAAGGGCGACCTTGAAGGCTTCTTCGCCGCTGTGAAGGAGTCGGGAAGATCGTCGTATATGTACCTGCAAAACGTTTTTGCGTCTGCTGACCCTGCTCATCAGGGGCTCTCACTGGCGCTCTACCTCGCCGCGGAGGTCCTCGGTGACGAGGGCGCTTACCGCGTTCACGGCGGCGGCTTCGCCGGGACTATACAGGCCTTCGTGCCCGACGGCAAGGTCGGGGAATTCATAAGGACCATGGAGAGCGCATTCGGCGAGCGCTGCTGCTACCTGCTCTCGGTAAGGCCCTTCGGCGGCACCGAGGTCAAGCTGTAACTGTCCAATAAACTGTACATAAAGAGGAATGACCGATGAAGCTCAACAAGCTTGCACTTGCTAAAAAACAGATAAAAGAGCTCCGGAAGCAGGGCGTAAAGGTGCGCATAAGCACCTGCGGGAAGGTGCTCATAGACGGGCTGCCGTTCTCGTTCTCGGCGGTCAGTGACGGCGCCGCCTCACAGAAGGGGATAGTCGTCTCCTTCTCGGGTGAGCCCGTGGAGAACGGTTCGCTGACCTTCGGCACCATCGAGCTGCGGTTCTTCGTCGGCGGCAGGGCGCGCTCCGCCACCAAGAAGCTCAACCGCATAGAGAAGTCCGACGGCAAGCATATCTATCAGGCAAAGTTCACCGAGGCCGCACTTGCGGAGTTCGTGCCCTCCAAGGGCAAGGCCGGCAGCGAGGATTTCCTCGCCGACGTCGCCTCCGCGCTGAGCTTTAAGACTACACCGACCTATAAAGGCTCCGAGGACGCCGAGGTCATGCTCACTGTCTACCCGATAGAGGATCCCCTCGCCGGGCTCGCCGTTGAGTGGAGATCCTGCACCTCCGACAAGGATTGGTTCGAGCATAACCCAGACGCGCTCAAACCCGTGAAAAAGCGCCGCTTCGGGCATTAAGGAGAGAACATAATGAGAATGAGAAGAAAGAAGCACCTCGAGGAGCGCCTCGCGGAGTGCGGTGAATACCTGATCTTTATGGACAGAGAGGACCGCAATTTCTCGGTCAAGGACGATGCCGATATGCTCGACCTCGCCGCTCTGTTCGGTAATGACAGACCCGTGGAGCTGGAGGTCGGCTGCGGCAAGGGACAGTTCATCTGCGAGCTTGCACAGCGTAAGCCGGAGGTCAACTTCCTTGCGGTGGAGAAGGCAAGCAACGTCATAGTGGACGCCGTGAACAAGGCGAAGAAGCTCGGGCTTGAGAACGTCCGCTTCCTGCGCGGCGGCGCCGAGTACCTCGACTGCTACATCCCGGCGGGGAGCATAGAGAGGATCTACCTCAATTTCAGCTGTCCCTTCCCGAAGAAATCCTACGCTACACACAGGCTCACACATCAGCGCTTTCTCGAGATTTACGACCGGCTGCTCAAGCCTCATGCCGAGATCTGGCAGAAGACCGATAACCGCAATTTCTTCGAGTTCTCGATAGAGCAGCTCTCCGATTTCGGCTATACGCTCAAGAACATCAGCCTTGACCTGCACGCCTCCGAGCCCGAGGACAATATCGTCACCGAGTACGAGCAGCGCTTTGCCGAGCAGGGCTTCCCGATCTACAGACTGGAGGCATACCGTAAATGAGCGAGGAGATCAAAGCCCCCGTACCCGAATTTGACTTCCGGAAAAATCGCAGATTCCTGCGCCCGAAGAACATAGCGATAATAGTTTTCATACTTGCCTTTGCGGTGGGGCTCATCATAGAGATCTGGAAGCATTCGGACAAGCATATCCGTTCTCTGCTCGAGGACAACCGCTCCGCATTCGAGGCCTGCGCCGAATATTTCGGCGTTGACGGCGAGAACACTATCGAGATCGGCGACGTTAAGGATACCGATACGAACACCGTCAAGAAGAGCTCCTACGCCTCTGTCGAGACGCTTATGGACAGGCTCGAGGGCAAGCCGATAGCCGGCGAGATCAAGAAGCTTGCAGACGCTGGTGTCCAAAAAATTACCCTCTACGGCTATGAGGTCAGGTTCTACACCGACACTAACTCGGGTCTGTTCTACATCTCCCCGAAATCGACCGGGCAGCCGGATTTCTACTACCCCGACGGTTATCTCGACGAGAATCTTATCGAAGATACGTGGTACAGGTTCAAATGATATTCCGGTATCGTGCGGGCGCGGAAATGCTGCGCCCTGACTTACGGATCGTTCGTGCCGGAAGATAATAAATAATTAAGGTGTCCGCTTCGCGGATGTTTAAAGCCCGGTCTCACGTTGGTGCGAGACCGGGCTTTGTGTTCATATTTTCATTCCTTCGGGCATATCCTTTTACAAAAAACGAAAGGACTTGCTCATTATGGATCTCAGGAGAAAACTAATTGTCTGCCTCAGTACCGCCGCCGTCATAGCGGCATCGGTATTCGGCGCCGAGCTTACGGATAAGGCTGCAAAGAAGGGTAGGGACGCCGTCGAGACCTCCGCCGGGGCTGCGGCGCACAGGCCGGTGATAGTCCTCGATGCCGGGCACGGCGGTGCGGACGGCGGCTGCGTGTCGGTCAACGGTGTGCCGGAAAAGGGGATAAATCTCTCGGTCATGCAGAGTACCCGGGACATCCTGACCCTTCTCGGCTACGATGTCCGCTGCACCCGCGAGAGCGATGTCTCGGTTCACGACGAGGGGGTGCAGGGGCTCGCCGACCAGAAACTCTCGGATATGAAAAACCGCCTCAGCCTGATAAACTCAAGCGGGGCGGTGCTGGCGCTTTCGATACATCAGAATCAGTTCACCGATCCGAAGTATTCCGGTGCGCAGATGTTCTACCGTGAGGGCAGCGCCGAGAGCGAACGGCTGGCGGAGTCGCTGCGTGAGAGCTTCCGCCGCAGCCTCCGGCCCGATAACGAGCGGGAGACCAAGCCTGTCGGCAGCGAGCTCTATCTGATACATAACGCCGTGTGTCCGGCGGTCATGGCGGAGTGCGGGTTCCTGTCCAATCCCGAGGAGGCGGCTCTGCTCGAGACGCCCTCCTATCAGCGGGAGGTCGCCTTTACCCTCTGCGACGGGGTGATAGCCTTTCTTACAGCCTGACCCCGAGCTGCCTTGCGTCGGCGAAGCGGCCGAGCATGGTGAATATCGCCGCGCCGATCAGCGTCTGGATCGTGTAGAAGGGCGCCTGACCTATGGCTGCGGTGAATGCCGCGCCGAGGCTGCCGCCGGTCATGACCGCGGCCTCATAGAAGCTGTAGCCGAAGACGTTTATGAGCAGCGCCGGGATCAGTGCGATGTAGTGTCTGCGGGTCAGTACCCTGCCGGGATTGCGTCCGAAGAACAGCACCGTCACCGACTTGATGACGAGAGTCGCCGGAGCCCAGATCGCCATACCGGTGAGCAGGTCTGCCGAGGCGGCACCGATAGCCGCAGCGCCTATGGCGTAGGGCAGCGGCAGCAGCGAGGCGGCAAGGAATATGAAGCCGTCGCCGGCGTGGGTGTAGCCGAGGCCTGTCGGGATGTGTACATAGGCCGTGAAGATGAATATGAGCGCCGTGAAAAGCCCTGCGAGGGCGAGGCGGCGATTGAGTTTAGAGTCTGACATTTTAAAGTCTCCTTCCTTCATTACGGGCGATGCTTACCCTTGTGTTGATGTCATTATAACTCATACTTCCCCGCTTTGCAAATCGGGTATCCCGGGCGCTGAGGGGTGCTGCTTTGTGAGTTTTCAACGTATAAAAAGTCAGTGTATGCCGGGATATAGTGCACCTTCCACAGCGGTATAAGGGTGGCCGGAGACCCTCTGCGGGGGCTCCCGTCAGTATGCACAAAGCCGCGCCGGGTGTGCGGGATTTTTGTGCAAATCGCAGATTTTGACGGTAAGCATAAGCGAACGCACCCCAAAGCGCGTATCTGCGCGGATGTATGAATTTTATTTCCTGTTCTCCTGCAAAATTCAGGTTGACAAAACTGCTGATTTCGGGTATAATAGAAAATAGGGAAATTTGTAGTTTTCCAAGAGTATTTTGAGAGGAGATTTTTTTATGGCAAGCTTGACCAAGAACCCTAACGTTAATAAATGGGTCGATGAAATGATCGCTCTTACCAAGCCCGACAGCGTGGTTTGGATCGACGGCTCCGACGAGCAGCTCCAGTCGCTGCGCGACGAGGCGCTGTCCACCGGTGAAATGGTACTGATGAATCAGGACGAGTATCCCGGCTGTCTCTATCACAGGACAAAGCCCAACGACGTTGCACGTGTTGAGGACAGAACGTTCATCTGCACCAAGACCAAGGAGGATGCAGGCCCGACAAACAACTGGATGGATCCCGATGAGATGTGGAATATGCTCGAGCCGATGTACGACGGCGTTATGAAGGGCAGAACAATGTATGTTATCCCCTATTCCATGGGTCCCATCGGTTCGCCCCTTGCTAAGGTGGGCGTAGAGCTGACCGACTCTATCTATGTTGTTCTCAATATGGATATCATGACCCGTATGGGCACCAAGGCCTTCGAGAACCTCGGCGATACCTCCGACGATTTCGTAAGAGGTCTCCACTCCAAGGCTGACGTTGACCCCGAGAAGAGATATATCGTTCAGTTCCCCGAGAGAAACTGGATCTGCTCCATCAACTCCGCTTACGGCGGAAACGTTCTGCTGGGCAAGAAGTGCTTCGCTCTGCGTATCGCTTCCTTCCAGGGCAAGAACGAGGGCTGGATGGCCGAGCATATGCTCATCCTCGGCGTTGAGAAGCCCGACGGCGAAGTTAAGTACATCACCGCTGCATTCCCCTCTGCCTGCGGCAAGACCAACCTTGCAATGCTCATCCCGCCCAAGTTCTACACCGAGCAGGGCTACAAGGTTTGGACAGTCGGCGACGATATCGCCTGGATGAAGCCCGGTCCTGACGGCAGACTCTATGCCATCAACCCCGAGAACGGCTTCTTCGGCGTTGCTCCCGGAACCAATGCAAAGAGCAACTTCAACGCTCTTGCTTCCACCAAGAAGAACGCTATTTTCACAAACGTTGCTATCAACCTCGACAATATGACTCCCTGGTGGGAAGGTCTCGACAAGAATCCTCCCGTCAACGCTGAGGAGTGGAAGGGCGCTCATGTGAACGGCCCCGAGTATGTTGCCGGCGGCGAGAAGCTGGCTCACCCCAACTCGAGATTTACCGCTCCCGCAGAGAACTGCCCCTGCGTATCGCCTGAGTTCAACAACCCCGAGGGCGTTCCCGTAATGGCTATGATCTTCGGCGGCAGACGTGAGAAGACCACTCCGCTGGTATATCAGTCCTTTGACTGGGTACACGGTACTTATGTAGGCTCGGCAGTTTCCTCCGAGACCACCGCTGCTGCTACCGGTGCGGTAGGCGTACTGCGTCACGATCCTATGGCTATGAAGCCTTTCATCGGCTACAACGTAGGCGACTACTGGGCTCACTGGCTCGAGATGGGCGAGAAGCTCGGCGACAAGGCTCCCAAGATCTTCAACGTTAACTGGTTCAAGAAGGACTCCGAGGGCAACTTCATGTGGCCCGGCTTCGGCGACAACATGAGAGTTCTTGACTGGATCATCAAGCGCTGCGAGGGCTCCGTTGATGCAGTTGAGACTGCTATCGGCTATCTGCCCAAGCCTGAGGATATCAACCGCGAGGGCATCGAGGACGAGGTATCTCTCGACAGGATGAAGGAACTGCTTGCAGTTGACAAGGATCTTTGGAAGGCTGAGATCAAGGAGATGCGCCGTTACTACGATGAGGACATCGCTGCCAAGGGCGGCCGTATCCCCGAGGCTCTGTACAAGGAGCTCGATATGATCGAGGAGAGACTGGAGAAGTAATCACTTCCGAAACAAATAAAAGCTGTCCAAGAAATTGGACAGCTTTTTTGGTTTTATCCGTTGTATTCTACACCATTAAAGGTGATGCTTTCGATGCTGTCAACATCAAGCAGTTCCCTGACAGCCCAGTACCAGCCGATGTACTTTTCGCTGTCACTGTTGTAATAGGGACCGCCGTGGGTCCGCAGTCCCCAGCATGAACGAACAGTGCCGTCCCTGTACTTGATCTCAAAGTATCTGTCAGACATATCTTCTTCATCCTGATCGCCCATAGCCATAACGGTTATCTCGGAAACGTAAAGCTCTTTGCCGTCTGCGGAGTACAGCATTTTGCTCTTGAAATAATCGGACGGCGTGATGTCAAAGCTGAGCCCCTCAAACAGGGCATTATCCTGATATTTCTCCAGTACCTTTTCAGTCTTTTCGGTAGGCAGAGTGCAGACGACCTTTACAGCCAGCGGTCTTGATCTGTCTATGCTGTACTGCTTTCCGATCTGATATTCAAGGTCACATTCATGTGTCATCGGTTTACCGGCGGAATATTCCTCCGTGCCCATAGCATCAGCTCCTTCAAGAGCTGCTTCTCCTGTATCGGTATAAATAAGATCAAACGAAAACTCTCCGTTCAGATCTTTCATATATTGCTCACCCTGACTGTCAAGAGCTTCTGTGGTAAGCACGAGCTGTCCTCTGTAATCGTCTGAAACAAAGCTTTGAATGGTAACGCGGAAGTGTCCGTTCTCCACCGAGCGCCCGTCTGCATAGCCGTGACTCTCGATCTGTTCGGCAGTCTGACTGTTGTTGTAGAAACGGTTGACTTCCTCTTTATTGAACATTGAATTGATAGCCACAGCCCCCGCAGTCACGGTCATAAGCCCTATGGCAGCTGCCGCAGCTATCATCCCCGCCGAAAACCTGCGGGTGTGCTTTATCCTTCTTGCGGGCTGGGCTTCGGCTTCGAGCAGATACTTTTCATCTGCAAGACCTATAATATCAAGCATTTTGTCGTTCATATTGATCCCTCGCTTTCAAGTGCTTTTTTCAGTTTTTTCCGTGTGCGGTGAAGCACCGTCTTCACCTTGCTTTCGCTGAGCCCAAGCGCGGAGGCTATCTCCGCCACATCCTGCATATACCAGTATCTTCGCAGGAAGATGATCCGATGTTCCTTTTTGAGCGACCCGAGAAAGCGGTTGAACGTCTCACGGAGCGCCATGACATCCTCGAGCCTGTCAAGAGCGTCGTCGCTTGCCGCAGCGTCGGATAGCTCCTCGAGCAGCAGCTCTATGCGCCCCGACCCGCGCTTTCCGGTGTGGAGCTTGCGCCAGCGGCTGAGTGCGGCGTTGCGGGTCAGCTTGCCGAGAAAGGTCTGCATATTTTCCGGCTGCGCGGGAGGTATGCTCTTCCAGGCTGCGAGCAGAGCGTCGCTGAGACATTCCTCCGCATCCTCGCTGCTGCGCAGGATGTTCTGAGCCACGGTCATACAGTAGCTGCCGTATTTTCTTTTTGTTTCCGAGACTGCACTCTCGTCCCGGGCATTATACAGCCCGATCAGCTCACTGTCTGTCACAGCTCTTTCTCCTTTCTCATTATCAGAAGCGCTTCACCTATATACACGCGAAAACAAACTGTCAGGTCGCACTTTTTAAGAAAATATCCGAAAAAAACGCCGCACCCGTTTGCCGGGTACGGCGCCTTTGTGTTCATAAGGCCGGAGCTCATGCCCCGTAATAGCACTTCCTGTAGATCTCCTTCAGCTCGCTTATCAGCGGATAGCGCGGGTTGGCTCCCGTACACTGATCGTCGAAGGCATCCTCGCTCATCTTGTCGAGCGTTGCAAGGAAGTCCTCCTCGCTGATGCCGTACTCGGCTATGGTCTTCTTGCAGCCGACTGTCTCCTTGAGCTCCTCTACCTTGTCGCAGAGCAGCTTGAAGCACTCCTCGTCGTCCTTGCCGTAAAGCCCGAGATAACGTGCTACCTGCGCATACTTCGCAAGCGCGTTGGGGTACTCGTACTGCGGGAAGGTGCCCATCTTGGTCGGAGCAGCCTCCGCGTTGAACTTCATTACCTCGGTGATGACCAGTGCGCAGCAGATGCCGTGAGGCAGGTGATGATATGCGCCCAGCTTGTGCGCCAGCGAGTGACCTATGCCGAGGAATGCGTTAGCGAACGCCATACCCGCCATAGTTGCGGCGTGAGCCATGTTCTCGCGGGCTCTGTACGCTGTCTGTCCGTTAGCTACGCATTCGGGCAGGTTATCAAAGGTCTGCTTGAGGGACTGCAGCGCGATGCCGTCGGTGAAATCGGTAGCCATTACCGAAGCCAGCGCCTCGAGGTCGTGTACCATGCAGTCGAGACCCGAAGCAGCGGTCAGACCCTTGGGAGCGGACATCATAAGGTCGGCGTCAACGATAGCCATGTTGGGCATGAGCTCGTAGTCGGCGAGAGGATACTTGTGACCGGTCTTCTCATCGGTGATAACAGCGAAGGGCGTTACCTCCGAGCCTGTGCCCGACGAAGTCGGCACGCAGACGAAATACGCCTTTTCGCCCATCTTCGGGAAGGTATACACTCTCTTTCTGATGTCGATGAAGCGCATGGCCATATCCATAAAGTCGGCCTCTGGATGCTCGTAGAGCACCCACATTATCTTTGCGGCGTCCATAGCGGAGCCGCCGCCCATGGCGATTATCACATCCGGCTCGAACTCTCTGATGAACTTCGCGCCCTCAACAGCGCAGGCAAGAGTCGGGTCGGGCTCAACGTCGGAGAAGGTCTGGTAAACGATACCCAGCTCGTCGAGCTTATCGGTTATCGGCTTGGTAAAGCCGTTCTTGAACAGGAAGCTGTCGGTAACGATGAATGCGCGCTTCTTGCCGAGCACGTTTTTGAGCTCGTCGAGCGCAACGGGCAGACAGCCCTTCTTGAAGTATACCTTTTGCGGTGCTCTGAACCAAAGCATATTCTCTCTCCTCTCGGCAACGGTCTTTACATTCAGCAGATGCTTGACTCCCACGTTCTCGGATACCGAGTTGCCGCCCCAGGAGCCGCAGCCCAGCGTGAGGGAAGGAGTGAGCTTGAAGTTGTAAAGGTCTCCGATGCCTCCGTGAGAGGAGGGTGTGTTGACAAGTATGCGGCAGGTCTTCATGCGCTCGGCAAAGCGGTTTATCTTATCCGCCCCGGCGACAGTGTCAACATAGAGGGAGGAGGTGTGACCGAAGCCGCCGTCCTGAACGAGCCTGTCGGCCTTGTCCATGGCGTCGTCAAAGTCCTTGGCCTTGTACATAGCCAGAACAGGGGAGAGCTTTTCGTGGGCGAATTCCTCGTCCATATCGACTCTCTCGACCTCGCCGATGAGTATCTTTGTCCTCTCGGGTACCTCGAAGCCGGCGAGCTGTGCGATCTTGTATGCGCTCTGCCCGACGATCTTCGCGTTGAGTGCGCCGTTGATGATTATGGTATGCCTTACCTTGTCGCATTCCTCGGGAGTGCAGACATGGCAGCCGCGGGCGATGAACTCCGCCTTGGCTTCGTCGTAGATGCTCTCTTCGATGATAACGCTCTGCTCCGAAGCGCAGATCATGCCGTTGTCGAAGGTCTTGGAGTGGATGATCGAGTTGACCGCCAGCTTGATATCCGCGCTGGCATCTATAACCGCGGGGGTGTTTCCGGCACCCACGCCGATAGCGGGCTTGCCGCTGGAATATGCGCTCTTTACCATTCCGGGGCCGCCGGTAGCGAGGATGATATCCGCTTCCTTCATTACGAGATTGGTCATCTCGAGGGAGGGAACATCTATCCAGCCGATGATGTTCTCGGGTGCGCCCGCCTTTACAGCCGCCTCATAAACGATCCTTGCGGCTTCGATGGTGCTCTTCTTTGCACGGGGGTGCGGGCTGATTATGATGCCGTTTCTGGTCTTGAGGCAGAGCATGGTCTTGAAAATGGCAGTGGAGGTCGGGTTGGTGGTGGGTATTACCGCCGCGACCACGCCGATGGGCTCCAGTACCTTCTTGGTGCCGAAGACCTTGTCTTCCTCGATGATGCCGCAGGTCCGGGTATCTCTGTAAGCGTTGTAGATATACTCGGCGGCAAAGTTGTTCTTGATGACCTTATCCTCAACGACGCCCATACCCGTTTCCTCTACGGCAAGCTTTGCGAGGGGTATCCTTGCCATATTGGCAGCAACGGCGGCGGCCTTGAAGATCCTGTCCACCTGCTCCTGTGAGTAGGACGCAAACTTTTTCTGGGCTTCTCTTACTTCCTTGATCCTGGCCTCGAGAGCTTCTACGCTGTCAACGAGACCGAAAGCTTTTGCATCGGACATAACGGTACCTCCAATACGATATATTTTACCCGAACCTTCGGGCGGTATTCGGTTTTTCAAAAAGACCCGAGCCTATTCTCGGCTTACCTATATTATACCAGATTGTTATTTTTTTGTCAATCCTATTTTGCGACAGCTTTTTATATTTTTGCCGGGGATTTCTTATTCATTATCAACAAAGAGCCCGGCGGCCTTACAAAACCGCCTCGAGCTCGACTCTTCCGCTGTTGACCTCGGCGCTCTGGATCCTTACTCTGAGCTTGTCGCCGACGCGGTAGCTTTCGCCCGTATTTTCGTTGCGCAGGCTCATCATCCCGTCGTACACATACTCGCCGAAGGGCAGGCTGCGCACCGAAACGAGCCCCTCGCAGGTGTCGGGCATCGTGACAAAGAAGCCGAACTCTGTTACCGAGCTTATGATGCCGTCGCGCTCCTCGCCGATGTGCTCCTTGAGATATTCGGCCTTGTAGCAGTCCTCACAGCTGCGCTCGACCTGCATGGCAGTGAGCTCGGTGAGGGTAGAGCGGTCTGCGGCGGCGTATGCGAACTTCCCGAAGCGCTGACGGCATTCCTCCGGCGAGTCACCGGTCAGGAACGCAGACATTATCCGGTGTATCGCAAGGTCGGGGTATCGTCTGATCGGGGAGGTGAAGTGGGCATAGTCCTCGAGGACGAGCCCGAAGTGACCTATCGGCTCGGTGGAATACTTAGCCTTTGACATACTGCGCAGGATCGCGGTGTTTATTATCGGCGCGACGTCCGTATCCTTGACGCTGTCCAAAATTTCGGACAGATCTTTCTGCTTGGGATAGGTGAAATCAAATGGGATGTTCAGCCTTGCCAGCACCTCTCTCAGTGCCTCGGCCTTTTCCTCCGAGGGCGGCTCGTGGACGCGGTATACGAACGGCAGACCGTGTTCGAGGCCGAACTTAGCCGCGCACTCGTTGGCTGTGAGCATGAAGTCCTCGATCATCTCCTGCGAGGCGCCGCGCTTGTAGGGCGCCGCTCCCACGCAGATATCCTGCTCGTTGATGAGCAGCACGCTCTCCTGCGTTTCGAGCTCGGGCGCTCCGCGGGATACACGCTTTTTATGCAGCTTTTCCGCCAGCTCGCACATGATCTCAAACTCGCCGCTGACCTCCTTGTACTTCTCCCTGAGGGCTTCGTCGCCGCCGCCGGTGATCAGCTCGTTGATCTCGCTGTAAACGCCCTTTACGCGGGAGCGTATCACCGTCTTTGAGAACTTGAAGCTCTTTATCTCGGCGTTTTCATCCAGCTGAGCGATACAGGAGAATGCCAGCCTGTCCTCGCCGGGGTTGAGGGAGCATATCCCGTTGGAAAGCTCCGGCGGCAGCATAGGTATGACCCGGTTGGCGTAGTAAACGCTGGTGCCGCGCTCGTAGGCCTCGTTGTCCAGCTCCGACTTGGGGCGGACATAATGGGAAACGTCGGCGATATGTACGCCGAGCTCATAGCCGTTCTTGGTGCGTGCGAAGGAGACGGCATCGTCGATATCCTTGGTGTCGGCGCCGTCGATGGTGAAGATCGGCTTGTCACGGAGGTCGAGCCGCCTCGGCAGCTCGTCGGAGATGCGGCGGTAATCGGAAACGGCTCTCGCCTCCGCGATGACCTCGGGCGGGAAGATCGGCGTGATGCCGCTGAGCTCCAGCAGCGAGAGCGCACATACCGCGGCTCTCAGCGAGCTGCCGAAGGAAGCGGTCAGCTCGCAGCGGTGCTCCGAGTGGCGCCTGCCGCGCTCGGTTATCACAGCCATGACCTTGTCGTGCTCGTGCAGCTCGAGGCCGAGGGGGTTGTCGAACTGCATCGGGAATTTTGAGAGCGTATCGGGGACTATCCGCAGATAGCCGTACTCGCTGACGATCTCACCGGTGAAGCGGGAGAATACCTCCTCCTCCACCTCGACGACCTCGGCCTCGGTCTTGTCGCCGGTGCCCTCGAAGGTGCGCACAAGGACTACGTCCCCGGGCATGGCGCCGAGCAGGTTCCTCCCCGAGACGAAGTATTCCTCTGCGGTCTCCTCGTTCTTTACAAAGCCGAAGGTCTTGTTGACCCTTGACACAGTGCATCTCACAAGGTCGCTCTTGTCCCTGAGGCGGATGCCGTAGCTGTCCTCAACGATGAGTCCCTTTTCCTTGAGCTTTTCCACCGCCCGGACGAACTGCTCATTATCGAATCCGCCGACGTTGCTCATGCTCTTGCGGAGCTCCTTGAATGTCAGCGGCTTCTTTCCCGCTCTTTTGAGCCGTGCGAGTATGAACTCCTTATACTCCTCACGGCGCTGCTTTTTCTTTTTATCCTTTTTCATTGTCTTTCCTTTCTTATCTGTTACTTTAGGCAACACCGCACAACCACCGGCTAACGCCTTTGTACATCATACGCTTGCATATTTTCCGTCATATTACCCAAATCCTCCTTGCCTTGCGCCAGCAAGGCGGCGTCGAATTTAGGCAATCTGACGAAAAATCTGACTGCGCGTCTGACGCACAATGGTTGTGCGGTGTGGCCTTTACCGATATCGCCTGATACTCTCCCGCATACTCAAAGCCGAGGCGCTGAGCTATGCGCACCGAGGTCTCGTTGGCGGCGTCCCAGTGAGGGCGCTTGCCGCGGTCGAGGCATTCGAGCAGGAAGGCCGCTCCCGACACGGCTGCAAGACCTCTGCGTCTGAACATGGGAGCTGTGGCGATCTGCAGCTCATATCCGCCGCTGTACCAGCCGTAGGTCGAGGCGGCGGAGGCGAGCTCGTCCCCGATGAAAACACACCAGGCAAAGCCGTTGGTGAGAAAATCCTCCATCCCGGAGAAGTTGAACACAAAGGCGTTCTCCCACTCGCAGTCCCGGAGCAGAGCATATTCGCGCTCTCCGGCTCGCTTTACCGTCACGCAGCCGGCGTTTCGCAGATAGCTCTCGAGCAGAGCCCTGTCGAGACCCTTCTCGGGTATCCTCGTCCTGTACCGGGTATAGGGGCCGGCTTCAAGGCCGCAGGCCTGTACTGCTTCGAGCCATTTCATATCCTCAGGTATGATGACAGAGTGCGGCAGGATGAAATCCCGCACCGCCTCGTCTATACCGACAGGCTCACCGGCGGCGAAGTAAAAATCCCCGGAGCGTATGAGCATCCAGCGGGGATCGTCCCTGCGCTCGGCGACGCCTGTACCAATTATGCCCTCGAAATAAGAGCTTATCATAGAGTCCCCGCACCAGTCAAAGCGGTGCCGCAGACCCTTTCTGTCGTTATCCGTTACATACATCCGTTTTATTTCCTCCAAACAAAAAGCCCCGCACTCGGCAGGGCTTTATGATCACGGTAGTCTTTCCTTATTCGGCTGCTGCATCGTCTGCGGCGCTGGCAGCTTCTTCAGCTGCGCTTGCAGCTTCCTCAACTGCGGAGCTTACAGCCTCCTCAACAGAGCTTGCATCGGCAGCCGAGCTGTCGTCGGAAGCAGTGCTTACCGTCGCGGCTTTGTCGGAAGAGCCCGAAGACTTGTCGGAGTTCTTCGACACGGTCGCCACGATGTTTACCACAAGTGTGACTATGAACAGCACTATCGCAGCGTTGCGGGTGAACTTGGAAAGCCTTGCATCGCGGGTCTTGCCCATATTGTGCTCATAGAATGATTCGTTGGAGCCGCCGCCGATAGCGGAGGTCAGACCCTGCTCCTTGGTCTCCTGAGCGAGCACCGCAAGTATGATTATAACTCCCATAAGGATAAGCAGCACACCGGCTACTACTTCAAGTGTTCCCATTTATAATACAGTCCTTTCTGTCAAAAAAGCGATATCTCGTATATTATAACACAATCCCGGGGATTTGTCAAGTACCCGCTTTTAGTTTCTTGGATACATAGATACTTAGAGGCTCAGAAGCCGGGGAGATCTTATCTCTTTGCCCTGTCCTTGGCGCGTTGGGTGTTGGAGAGGATGCGCTTTCTGATCCTGAGATTTTTCGGCGTTACCTCAAGCAGCTCGTCGTCCGCGAGGAATTCAAGGCAGTCCTCAAGGCTGAGGTTGCGGGGCGGGATGAGTCTGAGCGCATCATCCGAGCCGGAGGCACGGGTGTTGGTAAGGTGCTTTCTCTTGCAGACGTTTACTACGAGGTCATCCGACTTGGGCGAAGCCCCGACGATCATTCCCTCGTATACTGCGGTGCCGGCGGTGATGAACAGCTCGCCGCGCTCCTGCGCGTTGTAGAGGCCGTAGGTGACAGCCTCGCCGGTCTCGAAGGCGACGAGAGAGCCGGTGTTGCGCTTCTGTATCTCACCCTTGTAGGGCTGGTAGCAGTTGAATACCGAACTGAGTATGCCCTCGCCCTTGGTGTCGGTAAGGAACTCGCTCCTGTAGCTGAAAAGGCCTCTTGACGGGATAAGGAACTCGAGCCTCATCCTGCTGCCCACGGGGGTCATCTGGGTCATCTCGCCCTTGCGGGAGCCGATCTTTTCCATAACGGCGCCCACGCTCTCCTCGGGAACGTCGATAACGAGACGCTCGATAGGCTCGCAGAGCTTGCCGTCTATTTCCTTATATAATACGCGGGGAGTCGAAACGCCGAGCTCGTAACCCTCGCGGCGCATATTCTCGATAAGTATGGAGAGGTGCATCTCGCCGCGTCCCGCAACTTTGAAGCTGTCGGTGGTATCCGTCTCGGAAACACGCAGGGAAACGTCCTTCAGGAGCTCCTTGAACAGCCTGTCCCTGAGCTGGCGGGAGGTGACGTACTTGCCCTCTCTGCCTGCGAAGGGCGAGTCGTTTACCGAGAAGGTCATCTCGACGGTGGGCTCGGAGATCTTCACAAAGGGCAGAGCCTCGAAGGCGCCGAAGTCGCAGATGGTGTCGCCGATGGTTATGTTCTCTATACCGCTGATGCAGACGATGTCGCCGGCATTGGCTGTCTCTACGGGCACACGGTTGAGTCCCTCGATCTGATACATGGTAACGACCTTGCCGCGGTACTCCTTCTTGGTCTGGTGATAGTCGCCGACGGTGACCTCCTGGCCGACTTTCATGGTGCCGCGCTCGATGCGCCCGATAGCGATACGCCCCACATAGTCGTTGTAGTCGATAGCCGAAACGAGGTACTGCATGGAACCCTCGCCGTCAACCTCGGGGGCGGGGATGTAGGAGAGTATCTCGTCGAGCAGGGGCATGAGATCCTTGCCGGGCTCGTTGGGGCTGTAGGAAGCAGTGCCGTCTCTGCCGGAGCAGTAGATGATGGGGCTGTCCAGCTGCTCGTCGGAGGCGTCGAGATCCATGAGCAGCTCAAGCACCTCGTCGCCGACCTCGCCGAGCCTTGCATCGGGACGGTCGATCTTGTTGATGACTACGATTATCTTGTGCCCGAGCTCAAGAGCCTTCTGGAGCACGAAACGGGTCTGGGGCATGGGACCCTCAGCCGCGTCAACGAGCAGGATAACGCCGTTGACCATTTTGAGCACACGCTCGACCTCGCCGCCGAAGTCGGCATGGCCGGGGGTGTCGATGACATTTATCTTTACGTCCTTGTAGTGAATGGAAGTGTTCTTTGCGAGTATGGTGATGCCTCTTTCGCGCTCGATGTCGTTGGAATCCATGACTCTCTCGTCAACGGCCTGATTCTCGCGGAAGGTGCCGCTCTGTCTGAGCATACCGTCAACGAGGGTGGTCTTGCCGTGATCGACGTGTGCGATAATGGCTACGTTCCTGAGATCTTCTCTTATCATACTTATTCCTCCAAAAAACGATCCTGTGTACTCTTTTTCTCCGAAATACTATTATAACACAGCTATGCGGATTTTGCAATTAAAAATTGGAGGTATAAGCCCTCTGCCGTTTTGGTGATTTTAACGGTAAAAGCGGCTATTTTTTGTGCAATATTTAATGGGCTGTGAACGAACGATAAATATACCGCCTCAGAGGTGCGCAAGGGGTACCCGGGCTAATTGTAAACAATTTGTAAAATCGCTTAAAGCCAATTCACGCCGCTTGACTTTGAGTGTGAAATGTGCTATGATAATTGAGCCGCTTGTTTACGGCCCCAAGGCATCACTGTGCTCTCACGCGCAGGGGATGACGCCGTGCGCAGCGAGTTTGATATGAAAAGGCAGGTGCATTTTGAATGTACGCAGTTATCGAGACAGGCGGGAAGCAGTATCAGGTAAACGTCGGCGACGTTGTTTTCATCGAGAAGCTTAACGCTGAGGCTGATGAGGCAGTTACCTTTGACAAGGTCCTGGCAGTCGGCGGCGAGGGCAGCGTGAACGTAGGAGCTCCTTATGTTGAGGGCGCATCCGTTTCCGCTAAGGTCGTAAAGAACGGCAAGGCCAAGAAGATCACAGTCTTCACCTACAAGCCCAAGAAGGGTGAGAAGAGAAAGCTCGGCCACAGACAGCCCTACACTCAGGTAAAGATCGAAGCGATCAACGCATAATGATACGAGCCGAGTTTTTCCGCTCAGCTTCGGATAAGCTCTGCGGCTTCCGTGTAACGGGGCACGCCGGCTATGCGGAGTACGGGCAGGATATAGCTTGTGCAAGCGTATCCTCGGCTGTTATGCTGACAGCCAATACCCTTACGGAAGCTTTCCGTATAGGAGCGGATGTGAGGGTCGAAGAAAATGAAATATCACTTACCTTAAACGATCCCGGGGATGAGGATGGGGACAGGCTCCTGCAGGGGCTGCTGATCCACCTGAATTTCCTCTCGGATGATGAGTTTAAGGGGCGTATCAGGATCACATTTACGGAGGTGTAATCAATGATCAGAATTTCTATGCAGTTCTTCGCTCATAAGAAAGGTATGGGTTCGACCAAGAACGGCCGTGATTCCGAGGCTAAGAGGCTCGGCGTCAAGAGAGCCGACGGTCAGGCCGTAGTTGCCGGCAACATTCTTGTCCGTCAGAGAGGCACTCATATCCATCCGGGTGAGAACGTAGGCCGCGGCTCGGACGACACGCTGTTCGCTACCGCTGACGGCGTTGTAAAATTTGAAAGACTGGGCAGAGACCGCAAGAAGGTATCTGTTTATCCGCAGGCTTAATCAAGACATTCAGCCCCGAGCCGCTCTATGGTTCGGGGTATTTCTTTTATGGGGTAAGAGATAATGTTTTCGTTTTTGTTCAAGGACTATAACCGGCACTCGTGCTACAATATGGCGGTGACGTTTTTCCGCATCGCGGTGGTGACGGGTGCGGCGGCGCTTATCTTTCTGCTGCTCAGGCTCACCTATACTCCCAAGACCATGAAGGAGGAGGGTACACATACCTTCACCGTGACCAAGCTCGAGAAGCACACCTATCACCACCGCCGCAGCACCACCACGGCTTACAACGCGATCTGCGTGGACGAAAACGGCGGCTCGCACAATCAGAAGATAGACAGCGCTTTGTATTCCTATCTGAAAAAGGGGCAGAGCTATACCTGTGCCACCTATTCCACCGAGGGCGGAGCGTATTATATCAGCTGGAAGAACGTGACCGACCCGAAGCAGGCCACCAAGGACTTCTACAGTATCAATCCCGACAGCACGATGATAGTGCTGTTCATCATCACTGCGGCTCTCGGCGTGCTGACTCTGGTGAATGTGATGATAGGCCTCACCGAGCTGAGAAGAGAAAGGAAATTCGCGGAGGATACGCTTATCATGCGCAGAGGCTTCGGGAACATGAACCAGTACAAATAATCGGACAGTAAAAAACAAAGGAGGCGGCGGGATGTTCGTCGATGAAGCAAAAATATATATCAAGGCGGGCGACGGCGGCGACGGCTGCGTGTCGTTCCACAGAGAAAAGTATGTGGCTGCCGGCGGCCCCGACGGCGGTGACGGCGGCAAGGGCGGAGACATCGTTTTCAAGGTGGACGACAACATCTCCAACCTCATAGATTTTCGCTACAAGAGAAAATACGTTGCGGAGAAGGGTCAGAACGGCTCCTCGAAGAACTGCTCGGGCAGAGGTGCGCCGGATCTTGTGGTCAGCGTGCCGAGAGGAACTGTGGTGCGCGAGGCCTCCACGGGCAGGATACTCGCGGATATGTCCGGCGACGAGCCTGTTGTGATCGCCAAGGGCGGCAAGGGCGGACGCGGAAACGCGCACTTTGCCACTTCAACGAGGCAGATCCCCCGCTTTGCAAAGCCGGGCTTCCGGGGCGATGAGTACGAGGTAGTACTCGAGCTCAAGCTGATCGCGGACGTGGGTCTCGTGGGCTTCCCGAATGTGGGCAAATCCACGCTGATCTCGGTGGTCTCGGCGGCGAAGCCCAAGATCGCAAACTACCATTTCACGACTCTGACCCCCGTGCTCGGCGTGGTCAAGATCGAGGACGGCAAGAGCTTCGTAATGGCTGACATCCCCGGACTTATCGAGGGCGCCTCGGAGGGCGTGGGGCTCGGTCACGAGTTCCTGCGGCACGTTGAGCGCTGCCGTCTGATCGTTCACGTCGTGGACGTTTCGGGCATCGAGGGCAGAGATCCCATCGAGGACTTCGAGGCAATAAACAAGGAGCTCCGCAGCTTCTCGCAGGAGCTTGCAGACGCCCCGCAGATCGTTGCGGCCAACAAGTCGGATATGGCGACTCCCGAGCAGATCAAGCGCTTCAAAGACTATGTCGAGGATCAGGGGCTGCTGTTCTACGAGATCTCCGCGGCGACCACTCAGGGCACCAAGGAGCTTATCTTCGGCGTCTGGGAGAGGCTCGAGATGCTGCCCCCCGTCAAGCGCTTCGAGGCGCAGCCCCTCACGAGAGAGGAGCTGGAGGAAAAGCTCACCAGCCGCCGCGACTTCACCGTCACGGTGGAGGAGGGAGTCTACTTTGTGGAGGCCGACTGGCTGTGGGACATCCTGCGCTCGGTCAACATGGACGACTACTCCTCGCTGCAATACTTCCAGCGGGTGCTGCGTTCCACCGGCGTTATTGACAAGCTGGAGGAAATGGGCATCAACGAAGGCGACACGGTGTCGATCTTCGATTTTGAGTTTGAATTTGTAAATTAGTCCTCGGCGCGGACGGCGGTCCTCAGCGCGGACGGCGGTCCTCGGCGCGGACGGCGCGGTTCCGCCTTTGGAAAGTGCTGTTTGGGCGAAAGATCTGTTTGACGGCGGTCCTCAGCGCGGACGGCGCAGTTCCGCCTTTGGAAAGTGTTGTTTGGGCGAAAGATCTGTTTGACGGCGGGCTGGACGGTAGGTTGAGCTTGGCGTTTCGGCGATTTGAGCTTATTGGAGTTATTTCTTTTTGGAGGGATAGTATGACTGTCCGACCCTATGACCCCGAGACCGATTTTGAGGCGGTGGCGGGCTTTATATCCGACCGGCGCACCCATGCGCTCTGGTGTGCCGGCAGGACGGCTTATCCTTTGGAGCGTGAGACCTTTCACGGCTTCCTGCGCTCGGAGGAGAGCTTCGGCACCCGCGCCTATACCGCCGCCGAGGACGGCAGGACGGTGGGCTTCTTCTGCCTTGCACCCAACCGTGAGACAGGTGAGGCTATGCTCAAATTCGTCGTGATAGACGGCTCCCTTCGGGGCAGGGGACTCGGCACGAAGATGCTTTCTCTTGCCTGTGACCTTGCCTTTGAGGACGCGGAGATAAACGCTGTGCAGCTCATGGTGTTCTCGGTCAACGAGGCGGCACGACGCTGCTACCGTAAGGCGGGCTTCACCGAGCGTTCGGTGACGGAGAACGCTTTTGCCTACGAGTCCAAAAAATGGGACAGATGCAATATGGTGAGATACAGGGATTAACTGTACGGATATTTGGACATATATACTGACAATTACAACGGAGTGATCGGATTGACCGAGAAAGAACTGAACCAGTATTCCCCGCTGACGCTTGCTTTTATGGGTGATGCGGTGTATGAACAGCTCGTGCGCGGACGGATAGTCGAGAGCGCGAATATGCCCGTGCGCAAGCTGCACGACCTTGCCAAGGTGCGGGTCTGCGCGGAGTATCAGGCCAAGGCAGCCGCCATGCTGACCGAAAAGGGTCTGCTGACCGAGTCGGAGCAGGACATCCTCAGACGCGGCCGCAATGCCTGCGGCGTCACCGCGCCGAAGCATTCGACGGTGCTGGAATACCGCGCCGCGACAGGCCTTGAGTGCCTGTTCGGGTATCTCGCCCTTGCGGGTCGGGACGAACGTGTCAGAGAGCTTTTCGAGCTGGTCTGGGGGCTCGGGGAAGAAAGCGGGGAGTGAGCAGTGCCGAGATTTTTTGTTTCCGTTCCGCCGACGGATACGGCGGTGATAACCGGCGAGGACGCCGTTCATATCGGCAGGAGCCTGCGTATGCGCCCCGGCGAGAGGCTGACTGTCTGCTGTGACGGTACCGATCACGAATGTGAGATCGAGGCCATAACATCGGATGAGGTCAGGTGCAGGGTGCTGTCATCCGCCCCGACAGAGGGTGAGCCGAGGCTCAGGCTGACGCTCTTTCAGGCGCTCCCCAAGTCGGACAAGATGGAGCTTATCGTCCAGAAGACGGTGGAGCTCGGCGTCTCGGAGATCGTCCCGGTAGTGACCGAGAGATGCGTCTCCCGCCCGGATGATAAGTCCGCGGCGAAGAAGACCGAGCGCTGGCAGAAGATTGCCCTCTCGGCTGCCAAGCAGTGCGGCAGGGGGATCATCCCGACAGTTTCGCTGCCGGTGAGCTTTGAGAAGTGCCTCGGGCTCTGCAAGGAGAGCGAGCGCCGGCTGTTCTGCTATGAGGGCGGCGGAGAGAGCCTTACCGCGCAGCGCCTCGATGAGGCAGGTTCCGCAGCGCTGCTCATAGGCCCCGAGGGCGGCTTTTCCGATGAGGAGGCTGCCGCCGCAAAAGCTGCGGGTCTCGTTCCCGTGACCCTCGGAAAGCGTATTCTGCGCTGTGAGACCGCACCCATAGCAGCCACCGCCGCAGTGATGCTGCTTGCCGGCGAAATGTGACAGGTGAACCGATTTTCCAACATTTTTTCAAGTGTAAAAAATCAATGCACTTTTTTGTTGATGTTTAACAAAACGTGAACACGGTATTTGAAATTTCTGAAAAAGCCTTGATTATTTCGCTTTTATGTGCTATAATTTATGTAATCTGATTTATACGCATATCATGCAAAGATTCGGAGATAATAAATTTATAAAAAAGGAGTGTTTCTATCATGGGAAAGAAATTAAAGGTGCTCGCTATAGTTGGCGCTGCTGCTGCAGGTACTGCTGCTGTATTCGCACTCAAGAAGCGCAAGGAGCTTGAGGATTATGATTACGAAGAGCTCGACGACGATTTCGACGATTGCGTATGCGACGCTGAGGACGCTTGCGAGGAAGCCAAGGATGCTGCCGAGGACGCTGTTGAGAGCGCAGAGGAAGCACTCGACAAGGTTGAGGAAGCTGTAGAGGAAGTTGACGAATAATTCTGAACTATTGGATTTTTTCTTTTTCATACTTTCCTGAAAGAGGGGGCTGCGGTCACGCGGCCTCTTCTTTTCTTTGCCCGGTGAAGCCGATCTCCTTGATCGCCGTCAAATAGTAATTGACAAACCTGTTAACTTATGTTATACTATGTGTGAACATTAAAATAATTTACAGGGGGTTTGTTTTATGGAGTGTCCGTATTGCGGCAGAGAGGTACAGGAGGGTGCTGTCTACTGTGAGTGCGGCAGACCGGTGAACGTTGCCGGAGCAAGTGCCGGCTCGAGTGCGGGTCCCGCGACTACTTTCCAGCAGCAGCTCAATTCCCAGACATTGGCTTCGGTGCAGAGAAAGGTCAAGGTGCCGGTCCTGCCGATAATCCTTATGGTCGCAGCACTGATAGCCGTCGGCGTGTTCCTTTTCCTGCATTTCCGCTCGCTCTCAAATATCACCAAGGAGGATACCTGGGAGACCGTTGAGGGCAAGGGCTTTACGATCGTGCTGCCCGGCGCTCTCAAGGAGGATACCGATAAGATGCTCACCGTGCAGGGCTCCGATTATCAGAAGCTCGCCTTCTATACCAGTGCTCCGTGTGCCGTATATATCGAGCGCCGCGCTCTGAGCGATTACGAGAAGCAGACCTACGCCGGGCTGACCACCAAGGATATACTCGATCAGTACAAGACCCGTACCCTGAAGATAAACGGGCAGGAGGTCGCGTTCGATCAGCGCAGCGGATATCTCTATTGCGATTACGATGTACACAGGCCGAACTATATCGACGACAATGACGAAGTGTACGCGATCGAGGCCATGCGCTATACGAACGATTATCTCTATGAGTTCTACGCTTACTGCGACGTCAAGGAGAAGACAAAGTACCGCGAGAGTATGTTCAAGTGGCTGGATTCCTTCAAGCCCGAATGATAAAGACAATATCTGTCAAATTTAATTTCTTAAACGTTTGCAAATGTATTATCTTTTTATCATTTGCGAAAAATTTATCCGAAAGCTCTGAAACGCCCTATTTTCCGACATTTTCTCAATTTCAAAGTTAACAAATTATTTGATTAGTTTTCATAGGGTTATCACATTAAGCGGATAAAATAATAGTATCAAAACGGTATGCAGGCTATTACCCCAAGCCTTCATATACAGTCCGATGAGAGATCATCGGCTTCTCCCCTATAATTTTTTATTTTTGGCTCCCGTCCTACCCCGACGGGAGTTTTTTCTTTGTGTCTGCACACAGCAGGGGAGAGTTCGTGTTTTTTCGCCCGGGGTGCTTTACATTTGCTCAAATATGTGTTATAATGATTCCGTGAATGCGTATCGGTGCTTTTACACTGTGATACGTCAAACGGTGAAAACACTGTCGAAAGGAACGAATAAGCTATGAAAAAACTTATGCTGGGCAACGAGGCCTTTGCCAGAGGCCTTTACGAAGCAGGATGCAGGATCGCATCTTCTTATCCCGGTACACCCTCCACAGAGATCACAGAGGAGGTCGCTAAGTACGATGAGGTCTACGCCGAGTGGGCTCCCAACGAGAAGGTAGCCATGGAGGTAGCTCTCGGTGCGTCGATCGCAGGTGCAAGAAGCTTCTGTGCCATGAAGCACGTCGGCCTGAATGTCGCCGCCGACCCGCTCTATACCGCCGGCTATACCGGAGTTACCGCAGGTATGGTCATCGCAGTTGCCGACGACCCGGGTATGCACTCCTCTCAGAACGAGCAGGATTCCCGTCACCACGCCATCGCTTCCAAGGTCATGATGATCGAGCCCTCCGACTCCGCCGAGTGCAAGGAGTTTGCTAAGGCCGCATTTGATCTTTCGGAGAAGTTCGATACCCCCGTTATCGTGAGGATGTCCACCCGTGTGGCTCATTCCCAGTCGGCGGTCGAGCTCTGCGAGCGTGAGGAAAAGGAGCTCATCCCCTATACAAAGAACGCTCAGAAATTCGTTATGATGCCCGGAAACGCGATCCGCCGCCACCCCGAAGTGGAGCAGAGGCTCGTTGACATCCGCGAGTATGCCGAGACCTCGCCCCTCAACAGGGTAGAGTACAACGATACCAAGATCGGCGTTATCGCCGCGGGTATCTCCTATCAGTACGCCAGAGAAGCCCTCGGGAACAAGGCTTCCTACTTAAAGCTCGGCATCGTCAACCCGCTGCCGGTTGAGATCATCAAGGATTTCTGCTCAAAGTGCGAGACCGTTTACGTCATCGAGCAGCTCGACGACATCATCGAGACCCACTGCAAAAAAATCGGCCTGAACGTTCACGGCAAGGATACCTTCTCGCTGCTGGGCGAGATCAGCCAGTCTATCGTAAGAGAGAAGATCCTCGGCGAGACCGCTGAGTTCGCTGAGTTCCCGGAGAGCGTTCCCGTCCGTCCTCCCGTTATGTGCGCCGGATGTCCTCACAGAGGCCTGTTCTACTGCCTCTCCAAGCTGGGCGTTACCGTTTCCGGCGATATCGGCTGCTACACTCTCGGAGCTACCGCTCCCCTCTGTGCTATGGATACCACGATCTGCATGGGCGCATCCATAAGCGGACTCCACGGCTTCAACAAGGCAAGAGGCGCCGAATCTGAAAAGAAGTCGGTTGCCGTTATCGGTGACTCGACCTTCATGCACAGCGGCATGACCGGCCTTGTGAACATCGCCTATAACGCATCGAACACCACCGTTATCATCCTTGATAACTCTATCACCGGTATGACCGGTCATCAGCAGAACCCCACCACGGGCAAGAACCTCAAGGGCGATCCCGCCGCCGCGGTGAACCTCGAGGAGCTCTGCAAGGCTATCGGCATCAAGAGCGTAAGAGTCGTTGACCCCTACCACATGGCCGAGACCGAGGCTGTCATCAAGGAAGAGCTCGCAAAGGACGAGCCCTCCGTCATCATCAGCCGCAGGCCATGCGCTCTGCTCAAATACGTCAAGCACAATCCGCCGCTGCGCTGTGACCACGACAAGTGCGTGGGCTGCAAGCAGTGCTTAAAGATCGGATGTCCCGCTATCTCGGTACACGACAAGAAGATGACCATAGACCACACCCAGTGTGTCGGCTGCGGCATCTGCACCGAGATGTGCAAGCTGGGCGCTATCGTGAAGTAAGAGAGGAGTGCGAAGATAATGGAAACAAAGTCTATAATGATAGTCGGCGTGGGCGGACAGGGCTCGCTGCTGGCATCGCGTATAATCGGAAACGTGCTGCTCTCGCAGGGCTTTGAGGTAAAGGTCAGCGAGGTACACGGCATGAGCCAGAGAGGTGGCTCGGTGGTTACCTACGTCAAGTACGGCGACGAGGTCAGCTCACCCGTTATCGTAAAGGGCGAAGCGGATATAATCATCAGCTTTGAGCAGCTCGAGGCTGCACGCTGGCTGCCTTTCCTGAAAAAGGGCGGTCATCTTGTGACCTCCACCCAGAAGATCGACCCCATGCCCGTTATCAACGGCGCAGCGGTATATCCCGATGACATCATCGAGAAGATCAAGGCGCAGGGCGTTGACGTTATCGCCGTCGATGCGCTGACCCTCGCCGAGCAGGCAGGCACCGCAAAGGCTTCAAACGTAGTGCTCATGGGCGTTGTATCCAAGAAGATGCAGTTTGAGGAAAGCGTATGGCAGGCTGCCCTTGAGCAGTGCGTTCCCGCAAAGTTCCTCGAGCTCAACAAGAAGGCCTTCGCTCTCGGCAGAGCTGCGGAGTAATTGTCAATGCACAATGCACAATTACGTTGTGACAGAATGTATGTGTGAATAAGGACAGGCGGTTTTCCGCCTGTCTGTATATGGCTTTAATGATTTAAAGCGAAAATTCTGAATTATCCCTGCAACACGGCAGGATAAGTTATAGACCTCTGCTGCGGTGCAGCAGAATTAAAGGAGGAATTCCGTTGGGCAAATACTGGAACGAAAAGATCGAATGTATGGGACCCGAAGAAATGCGTGCTCTGCAGAGCGAAAGGCTCGTCAAGCAGGTCAGACACGTCTGGGACAACGTCCCCTACTACCGCGCAAAAATGGAAGAGAAGGGCGTAACGCCCGATGATATCAAAGGGATAGAGGATCTGCACAAGCTGCCGTTCCTCTCCAAGGCCGACCTCAGGGACGCTTATCCCTACGGCCTGCTCGCAAAGCCGCTTTCCGAGTGTGTCCGTATACACTCCACCAGCGGCACCACAGGCAAGCGAGTTGTTGCTTTCTATACTCAGCATGACGTTGACCTTTGGAACGACTGCACCGCAAGAGCCATCACCGCTGCGGGCGGCAGCAAGGAGGACGTCGTTCAGGTGGCTTACGGCTACGGCCTGTTCACCGGCGGCGCGGGTCTCGACGGCGGCTCCCACAAGGTAGGCTGCCTGACCCTGCCCATGTCCTCGGGCAATACCGAGAGGCAGATACAGTTCATGGAGGATCTGGGCGCTACCATCCTCTGCTGCACACCCTCCTATGCCGCATACATCGGCGAGACCGTGAAGAAGATGGGCAAGTCCCCCGATGACCTCAAGCTCAAGGCCGGTATCTTCGGAGCCGAGCCCTGGACAGAGGAAATGCGTCAGGAGATCGAGAAGTCCCTCGGCATCAAGGCTTACGATATCTACGGCCTGACCGAGACCTCCGGTCCGGGCGTGGCCTTCGAGTGCGAATGCCAGACGGGTATGCACATCAATGAGGATAACTTCATCGCCGAGATCATCGACCCCGATACCGGAGAGGTGCTCCCCGACGGTACAAAGGGCGAGCTGGTGTTCACCGCGATAACCAAGGAAGCCTTCCCGCTGCTCAGATACCGCACCCGCGATATCTGCGTGCTGACAAGAGGCAAGTGCGCCTGCGGCAGAACTCTCGTCAAGATGGCGAAGCCCATGGGCCGCTCGGACGATATGCTCATCATCCGCGGCGTAAACGTGTTCCCGTCGCAGATCGAGAGCGTGCTGCTCAAGATGAGCAACGCCAGCCCGAACTATCAGATCATCGTCGGCCGCGAGAACAATACCGATACCTTCGAGATCAGAGTCGAGCTCACCGAGGAGATGTTCTCGGATACTATCCGCTCGATCGAGGAGCTTGAGCGCAAGATCGGTCAGGATATGCTCTCCGTGCTCGGCATCAAGGCCAAGATCAGGCTCGTCGAGCCCAACTCTATCCCCCGTTCCGAGGGCAAGGCCAAGCGCGTCATCGACACGAGGAACCTTGTATAATGAGCTGCCTCGGTGTTTTGTTCGCCGTGCCGGAGGAGATAGTTTCCCATATCCGCAGCCTGCCTATGGAGCAGAGGCCTGTCTATATCTCAGAGGAGCTTGAGGAGCTCTACTTCGAGGAGTACCCTGAGCGCACCGCCGAGCTCGACAAGTCGTGGGACGCGATTCACCGCGCTCTCACCGACGGCTCACTCTGCTTCGACTGCAAGGCTTACCCTCTTGGCGGGGTCATACTCGGCGGGGAGCTGCTCTACTTCGACGGCGAGGAATACGACGACTATATCATCACGGCAAAATCGCCCCTTGAGGTCTCCCGGCTGGCGGAAGGGCTCGGAAAGCTTACAGCCAAGGCCTTCAAACGCGGCTACGATCAGATCGGCAGCGACTACCCCGACCGCTCGAAGGAGGATATGGAGTACTCCTGGGAGTATCTTGAGGACGCCGTGCCCTTCTTCCGCCATGCGGCGCAGCAGGGGCTCTGGGTGCTGTTCACGGCTGATCAGTGAGCCCACGGAACATAAACCGGCGGAGATCATCCCGCCCCATTCTGTAAACAAAGGAGATGTACCACAATGTCTGTTAAGCAGTTATCAATATTCGCGGAGAACCGCCCCGGGCGGCTTTCCAACATCACACACCTGCTCGCGGTGAACGGTATCAATATCCGTGCCATGAGCGTTGCCGATACCAAGGACTTCGGCATACTGCGCCTTATCGTAAACGACGCAGACAAGGCCGTTGCCGCTCTGCGTGAGGGCAACTGCGCCGTCACTGTTACGAGCGTGCTGGCGATCCGCATACCCGACCGTCCGGGCGGGCTCGCGGCAGCCATGCAGCTGCTCTATGACAACAACGTCAGCGTTGAGTATATGTACTCGGCATTCATCAGCGAGAAGAACGGAGAAGCGTATCTCATCCTCCGCGCCGACAGCAACGAGAAGGCGGAGCAGGCCTTCGAGGGCAAGTATCATCTGCTCTCGCAGGAAGAGCTGCTCGCTATGTAAAACAGAGCATAAAAAAAGAGCCCGCACAGATGTGCGGGCTTTTGCTTTGTGCAATTACTCAGCCTTGGGAGCCTCTACGGGGCAGGTAGCTGCGCAGGAACCGCAGTCTACGCAAGTGTCAGCATTGATAACTGCCTTGCCGTCGCCCATCTCGATAGCACCTGCAGGACATGCGTCTACGCAAGCACCGCAGCCGATGCACTCTTCGCCGATAACATAAGCCATAACAAATACCTCCTATATGTTACTGCACAGCCGAAGCCGTGCGGACGGGTCGTATGACCCATGACAGCTCTCACGCTGCCTTAATTATATAATAACATATTTTCAGAAAAATGCAAGTGTTTTGAGAAAAATTTTTTCTCCCCCGCAGACGCCCTATACTGCGGGCTCCGTACAGCTCAGCAGTGCATTCGGGAAGTAGTGGGCGAGTATCTCATCTGCGGAGGCGCCGGAGGCTGCCATGGCTCCGGCACCGAGCTGGCTCATCCCCACAAGATGCCCGCGGCCGAGGCATTTGAATTCAAAGCCTTCAGCTGTCGCGATGATATCGAAGTGTGCGGAGGCGAGACCCGCAGCCTCGGCAAAGCTCCTGCCCGGGACGAAGCTCTCCCCGCAGAGGCAGACGGTCAGCGCGGAGCCCGCCTTGCTGCGCTGTGTCACCTCGGCGCTCAGACCCTCACGGCTTATCGAAAGATCGGGGAAGGCAGCCGTCAGCCTGACGTAAAGCTCGTCGGCAGAGAGGGTCAGGGACGATGCACAGGCAGGATCTTCGGCGTCGCTTTCGGAGGGTACGCTCGTCAGGTAGGGGATGTTCTGTCCCCAGGCATCAAGTGCGGACTCGGTCATCCCGGAGGAGATCGGGTGGAACGCCGCTATGATCGGCTCACCCTCAAAGGTCAGCGTCCGGGTGAGGGCGTAGGAGGCCGCAGCTTCGAGCCGCTTCATAACGGCCTCTGTATCCACGCCGTAGAGGGCGCGGATCTCATCGTTTGTAAAATAGGCCTGATAGAGAGCGGGGTCGTCGCCGATATCGGCACCGCCCAGAGCCTCCGTCGGGGAGCTCAGCTCCTCCTGATGCCTGCGCAGGGCGTAGGTGTGGGCGAGGACGGCCTGAGCCTTCAGCGCCTCATCGGGCAGGGAGGCCGGCATCTGCGCCGCGACGGCTCCGATGATATAGTCCTTCATTGACAGCGTGACCCTCTCGCCGCGGATCATTATGCCGACTGTCCCGGCGGCAGGGTCGGCGACGTCAGCGGGCTCGGCGGGATGTCTGTCCGCCAGCAGACTTATCAGCGGCAGCAGTATGACAGCTGCGGTCAGTATGCCTGTGAGCAGCAGCTTTCCTTTCATATCCGCACTTCCTTATTCTTTGATATTTGGGCAGCGGCAGGGGGCTGCCCTTATCATTATATGCGGCTTGTCCCCGGGATATGACGGGCGGCAGAGTGTACGCCGGTGAAATACAAGCGTATTTCACAAACGCACATAATAAAATTCACTAAAAATCTGCAAAATGCACATTGACTTATCGAGACACTATAATATATAATAATAATGCTGCCCGCTGTGTTCGCGGCGGCACCCTTACTATATGCTGTGCGAAACAGCGCAGTCCAAAGGAGAAATGCTGATATGACCAAGGTAGTTAAATTCGGAGGCAGCTCGCTTGCAAGTGCCGAGCAGTTCCGCAAGGTGGCGGATATCATCCACGCCGACGATGCGAGACGTTATGTTGTCCCCTCCGCTCCCGGAAAGCGCTTTTCCGCAGACACAAAGGTAACGGATATGCTCTACGCCTGCTATGACCTTGCCGCCAAGGGCAGGGAAGGCTTTGCTGAGGCGTTTGAGAAGATAAAGGAAAGATACACCGACATTATCGATGAGCTGGGTCTCGACCTCGATCTGACCGAGGAGTTCAACACGATCAAGGCTTGCTTCATCGGCAAGGCCGGCCGTGACTACGCAGCCTCGAGGGGCGAGTACCTGAACGGTATCGTGCTGGCGAACTATCTCGGCTATGAGTTCGTGGATGCAGGCGAGGTGATCTTCTTCACCGATTCCGGCGAGTTCGATTCCGAGCGCACCCAGAAGGTTCTCGGCGACAGGCTCAAGAGCCTCGAGAGGGCTGTCGTTCCCGGATTCTACGGTTCGATGCCCAACGACACCGTCAAGACCTTCTCCCGCGGCGGTTCGGATATCACAGGCTCTATCGTTGCGGCTGCCGTCGGCGCAGACCTCTACGAGAACTGGACGGATGTTTCCGGCTTCCTGATCTCCGACCCGAGGATCGTAAAGGATCCGCTGCCCATCACCACGATCACCTACAAGGAGCTCCGCGAGCTCTCCTATATGGGCGCTACCGTGCTCCACGAGGACGCTATCTTCCCCGTGCGCAAGGCAGGTATAGCCATCAATATCAAGAACACCAACGCCCCCGACGATCCCGGTACGATGATCGTCGAGAGCACTTCCCAGAAGCCTCCCTTCACCATTACCGGTATCGCCGGCAAGAAGGGCTTTACGGTAGTCAACATCGAGAAGGATATGATGAACTCCGAGCTGGGCTTCGGCAGGAAAGTGCTTGAGGTCTTTGAGAAGAACGGCATCAGCTTCGAGCATATGCCCTCCGGCATCGACACCATGAGCATCGTCGTTCACCAGACCGAGTTCGAGCCCAAGGAGCAGGAGATACTCTCGGGCCTCCACAGAAACGTTCACCCCGACACTATCGACATCGAGACCGATCTTGCGCTGATCGCCATAGTCGGCAGAGCGATGAAGTCGGCAAGAGGCACTGCGGGACGCATTTTCTCCGCACTGGCTCACGCCCATGTGAACGTCAAGATGATCGACCAGGGCTCCTCCGAGCTCAACATCATCGTCGGCGTTGCCGAGAAGGACTTTGAGGCTGCTATCAAGAGCATCTACGAGATATTCGTAGTTCATCAGCTCTGATACAGAATATATACGACCGTTAGCGGGTCTGCCGTAATGCCTGCGGCAGACCCTATTTTATACCGAAAGAAACGAGGTGCCTTATGACCGATATAAAGCTGATGCTCCAGAAGCTCGATACCTTTGTGGTGTTCAGAAAGATCAAGAGCGATCCCGCGCTGGCGCTGTTCATAGCTGCGCTCGCAGACCTTGACCGCGGCGACCGCGCACAGGCTCAGCGCGACTATTGCAGCTTCTGCGCCGAGCTCTACAAGGACGGCGGCAGCCTGACCCTTTATCTGCTGCGGCTCATGCTCGAGGACGAGAATATCTATATGCTGCGCAAGGGCGAAGGCATCGACGCCGGCAGGCAGGTGGAGGAATGTCTCGCAAACGAGCTCTATACTCTTGAGGAGCTCTCGCATATTCCCTGCGATGAGATGATAGGCCGAATCGGCTACGACGGCTTCATGCCCGGCTATGAGATCGAGGCTCTCGACTTCTCGAAGATCTATGCCGAGAGAGTTATGCAGATCGCGAAGTACGGCTACGGCATCTATGCGAAGTATCATGTGTTCGTGGTCAAGGACGGGCAGATAGTTCCGGTGGAGTACCCCGACAGCGTAAGGCTCTCGCAGCTCTCCGGCTACGAGCAGGAGCGGCAGGAGGTCATAGCGAACACCATGGCTCTGCTGCGGGACAAGCCCGCCAACAACGTCCTGCTCTACGGCGACTGCGGCACCGGCAAGAGCTCCACGGTCAAGGCGATAGCCAACGAGTATGCCGAGCAGGGGCTCAGGCTCATCGAGCTCAAGAAGCGCCAGCTCCACGAGATACCGAACATCGTGCGGCATATCAGCCGCAACCCGCTGAAATTCATCGTGTTCATCGACGACCTTTCCTTTACCGAGGACGACGACGATTTCGCTGCGCTCAAGGCCATACTCGAGGGGAGCGTTTCTTCCACGGCCTCGAACCTTGCGATCTATGCGACCTCCAACCGCCGCCACCTTGTCCGGGAGACCTTCTCGGCGCGTGAGGGCGACGAGGTACACCGCAACGACACGATGCAGGAGCTGCTCTCGCTTGCGGAGCGCTTCGGCCTGAGAGTCATCTTCCGCAAGCCGGACAAGGAGCTGTATCTCAGAGTCGTGCGCGATCTTGCACAGCAGTACGGCGTGGATATGCCCGAGGAGGAGCTGTTCCTCCGAGCGGAGCAGTTTGCCCTTGCAAGGGGCGGGCGTTCGCCGCGTGCGGCCAAGCAGTTCATCGAGTTCCTGAAAGGAGCGGAGGTATGACCGGGATCAGAAGGCTCGTATCCGACGGTGAGCTCAGAGCCAACGCGGAGCTTGCCGCCGAGATCTGGCGGGAGCATTTTCTGAGCATCATCACCCCGGAGCAGATCGAGTTCATGCTTGAGCAGTTCCAGTCCTTCGAGGCGATGAAGCGCCAGATACAGAGCGAGGATTACGAATATTACGGCTTCTTTGCCGACGGCGTTCAGCAGGGCTATTTCGCCGTTGCCGATCACGGCGACGGTACGCTCTTCCTCTCGAAGCTCTATCTCCGCAAGGAGGTCAGGGGCAGAGGATACGCCTCGCAAATGTTTGAGGAGGTCAAGCGCATAGGGCACAGCAGAGGGCTTTCATCGGTCTGGCTCACCGTCAACCGTCACAATGACGGCTCGATAGCTGTGTACCGTCACTGGGGCATGGAGGTCATCAGGGATCAGGTAACGGATATCGGTGACGGATTCGTTATGGACGACCATGTTTTCTCGCTTGAATTATAACAGACAATAAATTCTCACGGCAGCACTTGACAAAGAGAAAACAATCTGTTATAATATATTAGTCGCTGTGAAGACCCGCACGGAGACTTTAAACCTGTGAATTAGTAGCTCAGTCGGCAGAGCATTTGACTTTTAATCAAAGGGTCCGGGGTTCGAATCCCCGCTAGTTCACCAGCAGGGCATCCCCCTGCGAATAAAGAGCCGTCCACCTGCCCGCGCAGGGGGACGGTTTTCTTTTTGGGGACATCTGCGCGAATATAAACAAACTGTAAACATTTGGCATTTGCGGTTGACTTGAAGGCTGAACGGTTGTATAATTTACCACGTCGGGGCGAAATGCTCCGTCAGCACACGAAAGGAAAGAAATGCGATGTACGGTCATACTTCCAAAGTCTTTACATACGGCTTTTTCGGCTTTAGCTTCTGGGCTAAGGTCTGTTTGCCGTGTGAAAGCTGAAATGAAGTATGAGGGTATATAACATACTTTGACCTTAAAGGCAGCTTGGACACGGTCCGGGCTGCCTTATTTGATTTTACGGAGGTTATGCAAAATGGTAATCGTGATCAGAGACAATGCAACAGACGTACAGGTAAACGAGCTCATGGACTGGCTCCAGGGCTTCAATGTCAAGACCAATCTCGTTGAGGGCGTACACTCGAGAATAATCGGCCTTATCGGCGACACCACGCCCATAGATATCGACGCCGTAAAGGCTAGGGGCATAGTCGAGTCGGTAAAGCGGGTGCAGGAGCCCTACAAGAACGCCAACCGCCGCTTCCACCCGGACGATACGATCATCGAGGCCGGCGGCGTTACCATCGGCGGAGGCGGGCTGACCGTCATGGCGGGGCCCTGCTCAGTTGAGACCGAAAAGCAGCTCATGGAGACCGCGATAGCCGTCAAGGAGGCGGGAGCAGATATGCTGCGCGGAGGCGCCTTCAAGCCCCGCACCTCGCCCTACGCCTTCCAGGGGCTTGGCAAAGAGGGCATAGAGCTGCTGCTCAAGGCCAAGAAGGAGACCGGTCTGCCGATCGTTACCGAGATCATGGATCTCTCCGACCTCGATCTCTTCGCCGACGTGGACGTCGTTCAGGTGGGAGCCCGCAATATGCAGAACTTCACCCTGCTCAAGGCTCTCGGCCGCTGCGACAAGCCGGTGCTGCTCAAGAGAGGCCTTTCCGCGACGCTGCAGGAGCTGCTGATGAGCGCCGAGTATATCATGTCGGAGGGCAACAGCAAGGTGATGCTCTGCGAGAGAGGTATCCGCACCTTCGAGACCGAGACGCGCAACACCCTTGATATCTCGGCGGTGCCGCTGCTCAGACAGAAGACTCATCTTCCTCTCGTCATCGACCCGAGCCACGCTACCGGCATAAGCTCGCTGGTCGAGCCCATGGCGATCTGCGCCGTGGCTGCGGGAGCCGACGCTCTTGAGATAGAGGTACACATCGACCCGAAGACCGCCTGGAGCGACGGCGCACAGTCTCTGACTCCCGAGCAGTTCAAGACCTCGATGCGCAAGATCAGGGCCATGGAGAACTTCCGTAAGACAGAGCTCGCCGACTGAGCTCCTCACTTTAGGCAACACCGTACAACCACCGGCTAACGCCTTTGTACATCATCCGCTTGCATATTTTCCGTCATATTACCCAAATTTTCCTTGCCTTGCGCCAGCAAGGCGGCGTCGAATTTAGGCAATCTGACGAAAAATCTGACTGCGCGTCTGACGCACAATGGTTGTGCGGTGTTGCCTTGATTATTTGCGCTTGATGTGTTATAATGTATATGCTCCGTGCAGGGGCGAGATATCATCGGGGGTGTACCTATGAGGTTTTACTGTGAGTTGAAAAGAGTCGTTGACGATTCTTACGATATCGAGACGGGCAGGGGACTGCAAAGTCAGCTTGCCGACGATCTTGCAAACGGGCTCTGCGGCAGAGCGAGCCGCTTCGCGGTCGTGACCGATTCGGTCGTTGACGGGCTCTATGCAGAAAATATACTGGAACTGCTGCGTGAGCGGGGGCTCAAGGCGGAGAAGTTCGTCATCCCGGAGGGTGAGCAGAGCAAGACCCGCCAGATGAAGGAGTTCGTCGAGGATTCGATGCTTGCCGCAGGCTTCCGCCGGGACTGCGCCGTTGTCGCAGTGGGCGGAGGTGTCGTTACCGACCTTGCCGGCTTTGTCGCGGGGACGTTCGGCAGAGGCGTTCCCTTTGTGAACTATGCCACCACCCTCCTTGCGGCGGCGGATGCCTCTGTGGGCGGCAAGACCGCCGTGGATACTCCGCTGGCCACAAATCTGATAGGGCTTTTCAATCAGCCGAAGAAGGTCTACATAGACATCGACTGCTGGAAGACCCTGCCGCAGCGTCAGCTGTCGAGCGGGCTTGCCGAGACGGTAAAGCACGCCTGCCTTGCGGATGCGGAGCTCTTTGCGTACCTCGAGGAGCATATTGAGGAGATACTTGAATGCAGAGCGGAGCCCTGCGAGCATATCGCGGTGCGCAACTGTGAGATAAAGTACAGCGTGGTCATGCAGGACGAGCGCGAGAGCGGTCTGAGAGAGATACTCAACCTTGGTCACACCGTCGGCAGGGCGATAGAGACCGTTTCCGGCTACGAACTGCTGCACGGCGAGGCTGTTTCGATAGGTCTTGCGGCACAGGCGCGGCTCGGACAGAAGCTCGGGTACATCAGCGGTGAGAACGTTGTGAGGATAGAGGCGCTGCTCGAAAGGGCAAAGCTGCCTGTTAAGATCCCCGGGAACGTCAGCACCGACGAGCTGCTCTCCAAGCTCTATACCGACAAGAAGGTGCGCGGCGGGAAGCTGCGGTTCGTCTTCGAGAAGGAGATCGGAGCCATGATGCAGTTCGGCGAGAACGAATACGGCAGGCAGACCTCCGAGGATGAGATCAGAGCCGTGCTCGAAGAAATGCGCTGAGAGGTGAGCCGGATGGATATAAAGATAACCCCGCGGCTGCTCAGCGGCAGCGTGACGGTGCCCGCTTCAAAGAGCGTCGCACACAGGCTCGTCATTGCGGCGGCGCTGGCTGACGGCGAGTCGGTGATAACCAATGTTTACCCCTCTAAGGATATCCTTGCGACAGTTGAGGCTATGAGAGCCCTCGGAGCGGAGATCCTGCTTGAGGGCGATACTGCCCGGATCAAGGGCATAACCGCGCCTCCGGCAGAGGCGGTCATCGACTGCGGCGAGAGCGGCTCGACGCTGAGATTTCTCATACCCGCAGCGGCGGCGCTGGGGGTGAGGACGACCTTCATCGGTCACGGCAAGCTGCCGGAGAGACCGATAACTCCCTATCTCGAGGAGCTGCCGCGCCGCGGCTGCAAATTTGAGTATGCGGGGACGATGCCTTTCACCGTCTCGGGACGCCTTGAAGCGGGAGAGTACCGCATCGGCGGCGGGATAAGCTCGCAGTTCATAACCGGGATGCTGCTGGCGCTTTCCGTTATTGAAGGAGAGAGCCGCATAACGCTGACCTCCCATCTCGAGAGCAAGCCCTATGTGGATATAACCTCCGGCTGCCTCGGGCAGTTCGGTTGCACCGTCACCGAGGACGGGCAGGGCTACACCGTCACCGGCAGCAGGGCTCTTGCCCCTTGCAGCTGCGCTGTCGAGGGGGATTGGTCCCAGGCGGCATTCTTTGAGGTCGCGAATGCGATAGGCAGCAGCATCGAAATAAATGGACTGAATGTAAATTCGCTGCAGGGCGACAAAAAAATCCTTGAAATTTGCAGAGAAATGGTGTATAATAAAAACGGTGTGCTGAGACCCTTTGAGCTCGACTGCTCGGATATCCCCGATCTTGTGCCGGTACTGGCGGTGCTGGGGTGTTTCTGCGAGGGCAGCAGCAGGCTTTACAACGCCGGCAGGCTCAGGATAAAGGAGTCTGACAGGCTGGCGGCTGTGACCGAGACTCTTAACCGCATCGGCGGCAGGATAACCGAGTATGAGGATATGCTGGTCATCGAGGGCGTCGGGGAGCTTGAGGGCGGAGAGATCGATGCCTTCAACGACCACCGCATAGCCATGGCTGCGGCAGTGGCATCGACGAAATGCAGGGCTCCGCTCATTATAAGGGGCGCCGGATGCGTGTCGAAGAGCTATCCCGATTTCTGGGAGGTCTTCCGCCGGCTCGGGGGCTGCTTTGAGGAGGTCTGAAAGATGTCCGGTACCGGAGAAAAGAGGATCCTCGGCGCGGCTGTGAGCATCATAAGCGACAGCGAGGGCAGGATACTGCTCGTCAAGCGGTGCGACTGCGGAAAGTGGGGCATACCCGGCGGGCTCATGGAGTACGGCGAGACCCTTGCGCAGGCGGCTGTCCGCGAGGCAAGGGAGGAGACCGGGCTCGAGATCGAGCTCGACGCGCTCTGCGGAGTGTATTCCGGGTTTTTCTCAAGGTCTACGGGCAATCAGCCCATAACCGCGGCATTTACTGCACATATTACGGGCGGCAGCCTTTACTGCGACCATGTCGAGACCGATGAGCTCGGATGGTTCACGGGGGATGAGCTGCCCGAGATATACAGCGAGCAGCACAAGGCTATGCTCGCGGACTATTTCAGCGGCGCAAGAGGCGTGTGGAGATAGTATATTTCTAAGACGGAGGATATATAAATGTCATCTACATGGAGCAACAAGATAACCTTTTCCGTGTTCGGAGAGAGCCACGGACCCGCTATCGGAGTCTGTATGGACAATGTCCCTCCCGGAGAGAGCATTGATATGGACAAGCTGATGGAGTTCATGGCAAGGAGAGCCCCCAAGAAGGATCAGACCTCCACTCAGCGCAGAGAAAAGGATATGCCGCAGATCATGTCGGGCTACTTCAACGGCAAGACCACGGGTACCCCGCTTTGCGCGTTCATCGCCAACACCGATCAGCATTCCACCGACTATCTCAAGATCTCCAAGCTCGCAAGGCCGGGTCACGCCGACTATACCGGAGCTATGAGATACCGCGGGTTCTCGGATCCGAGAGGCGGCGGGCATTTCTCCGGCAGGCTGACCGCTCCCCTCTGCTTTGCAGGTGCGGTGGCAGGCCAGATACTCGAAAGGCGCGGGATCTATGTGGGCGCTCATATCGCCGAGATACATAAGATCAAGGACGAGAGCTTTGACCCGATCAATACCTCGAGAGACGATATCCTGACCATCCGCAGTAAGGAGTTCCCCACCATAAGCGAGCGCAAGGGCAGGATGATGATAAACGACATCAAGAAGGCCAGAGAGTGCGGCGACAGCGTCGGCGGAGTGATCGAGTGCATCGCCATAAACGTTCCTGCAGGCGTCGGCTCGCCGATCTTCGACGGGCTGGAGAATTCCATAGCCCAGCTGATCTTCGGCATCCCCGCAGTCAAGGGACTTGAATTCGGTGCGGGCTTCAATTCGTCGAAGATGCTCGGCAGCGAGAACAACGATGAGTTCTACGTAAACGAGCAGGGACATATCGTAACGAGAACGAACTTCCACGGCGGTATCCTGGGCGGTATCTCCTCCGGTATGCCGATAACGCTGAGAGTGGCGTTCAAGCCTACGCCCTCTATCTCCAAGCCCCAGGAAACAGTGGATTTCTCTGCGATGAAGAACGAGGTCATCGCCATCAAGGGCAGACACGACCCCTGCGTGGTGCCGAGAGCGGTACCCTGCGTAGAGGCAGCCGTGAACATCGCTCTGCTCAACCATATGCTCGATTATCCGAATTTCTGAGGTCGGGTCCCATTACCGTGAAAGAAGGCGAAGCGTTGGACAGCGAGCTGAAAAATCTCCCCGTCGGGTACTTCAACCCCGCAAATGTCTATGAGGTGAAGATACTGCTCAGCTATTTTCTCAAGAAGATCGAGCGCCCGGTCACGCCGGCACAGCTTCTCGAGATAGTGACCGGCGACGGGACGGTGTCGTATTTCCTCTACGTCGAGGCGATAGAGCAGATGCTGAAAAACGGGACGCTGGCTGTCGAGGAGCGGGAGGGCACCGAGCTTTATGTGCTGACAGAGGCGGGCGTCGAGGGCGCCGAGAGCTTCAAGTCGCTTGTGAGCAAGAGCGTGCGCGACAGGATCTATTCCGCCGGCCTGAGACTCTTTGCAAAGCTGCGTGCCGAGCAGGAGATGCGCTTCGAGATCAAGGAACAGGGCAGCGGATATTCGGTGAGATGCGTCTGCGAGGACGAGGATCTGGTGCTGATGGATCTGACGCTGTTTGCCCCGGATAAGGAGCAGGCGGAGTTCATAAAGTCCAAGATACTTATGGACCCCACGGCGTTCTACGGCAAGGTAGTGGACTACGTCATCGGCAACGAGGAGTACGTTCCGGATATAAATGAATGAACCGTTCGGGAGCTTTGAAGCTCCCGTTCTTTATTATATGAATATATTATAGTACAGATAGACAAAAAACACTGAAAATCAGGGCGGCAGTTGTGAAAAGATATAAAATATAAAAAACTGCCGAAAACCGCTTGACAATCGCAGCGATCTGTGATAGAATAATAAAGCTGTCGGAAATGACGGCGGTCTTGAAAAAGGCACCCGGCATCTTGAAAATTGAATAGCAACGAGTAAAACAAACCCTTGGATTCTTTTGAGTGAAAGTTCAAGAAATTGAGCGGAGGCTCGAAAAAAGAGTAGTCAAGCGAAAGACTGAAAAAATCGCAGT
>JAFXVY010000070.1 GCA_017534595.1 Ruminococcus sp. | reverse complement strand
TTTCAATGGTCAATTATCAATGTACAATGCTCAATTACTGCGGCAAAACACAGAAGCGCTTTTCTCTGCTCCCTACGGCGGCCGTATGGCCATCCCGTCCGCGCAGCGGACACCTTCATTGTGCATTGTGCATTGACGGGAGGGTATACGCTATGGATATAATCGCCGAGATCCTTGAGACCGACAGGCTGGCGGAGGAATCGCTGGCAGAGGCCGGGAAGAAGTGCCGCGAGCTCATAGAGAGCGCCGAGAACAGGCGCCGTGAGCTGGAGGCTTCGGTAAGCGGCAGCACCGAAAAGCTTACCGCCGAGGCCGAACAGCGCTGCGCCGAAAAGCGTGACGCCGCCCTCGCTGCTGCCGAGTCGGGCAGGAACGCCGAGATAGAGAAGCTCGAACAGGTCTTTGACCGCAGCCGCGAGGCCTGGGCTCAGCAGATCTTCGAGAGGATAGTTTCCGTCTGAGCCGTTAAAACCCCTGTGTGAAGGAAGGTGAGAGATATGCTCGAGAGCTTTTCGACCAATGCGACCGCTGCCAAGATACGCTCGGTCTACGGGTCGATGCTGGGGCGGGATGACTATATGGAGCTTATGTCAAAGCGAAGCGTCGCCGAGGTCGCGGACTATCTCTCCCGCACTCCGAGGTACGCCCCCGCCTTCAGGGACGTTGACCCCAACACAGTACACAGAGGGTTCTTAGAGAACCGCCTGAACAAATACTGCTACGATACCTACCTGCGGATGGTCTCCTTTCAGGGGCTCGCAGAGGCGCCGTTTTACGGCTACTTTACCGAGAAGCTGCGCATAAGGCAGATACTCAGCCTGATAAACGCCGTGGAGTGCGGGCTCAACGACAGCTTCGTCAACTCCGCGCAGAACTATGTCTTCGCCGGCACAAAGCGGGATGTGATCTCGCTTGCGAAGTGCCGCTCCTTCGACGAGCTCACCGAAGCCTTAAAGGGTACACCGTACTATAAGATATTAAAGACGGTCAAGCGTACCCCCGGGGGCGGCGCCGATATCACCGACGCCGAGATCAAGCTGCGCACAGACTACTACGGGAAGCTGATGGCGAGCGTCAGGGAGAACTTCATAGGCTCCGCACAGGGCGAGCTCACCGCAGTCATAACCGGCGAGATAGATATGATAAACCTGATAAATTCCTACCGCATGAAGCGGTATTTCAACTATACGCCCGAGCAGATAAAGAGCTCCGTGCTGCCGTTCACACATATAGGCAGGCGCACCATGGAGCGCATCTACGAGGCGGAGGACAGCGAGACAATGCTGGCGCTGATCCGCCGCACCTACTACGCCAAGAGGATCCCGGAGGGTGTCACGGACATCGAGACGGGGCTGAGCCGGCACGAGCTGAGGTATATGCGGCGCAGGATCAACAGATCCGGCTCCTCTGCGGTGGTGCTTTACGCATTCATGTTTATCTGTGAAGCGGAGCTGAAAAATATCGTGCGCATAATCGAGGGCGTGCGGTATGACATAGACCCCGCAATTATAGAAGATATTCTGATCCTGTAAGTTTTTTTCAATGCACAATGCACAATGCACAATGCATAATGAAGGTGTCCGCTGCGCGGACATGATGGCCATTCGGCCGCTGTGCAGAGTGCAGGAAAGAGCTTTTGTGTATTGCCGTGATTATTGAGCATTGATAATTGTGAATTAAATAATTGTGCATTGTGCATTATGCATTGTGCATTGATTTTCAGGATCCGGAAAGGAGCAGATATATGGCGATAGAAAGAATGGAGCTGGTCACTCTGACCGCAGACCGTTCGATGCTAGACGAGGTACTGGAAAAATGCTGCGAGAGCGGCTGCTTCCAGATGGAGAACGCGATAACCGTCTCGCCGGCCTCGGGAAAGCGGGCGCTCCAGCTTCTCAATGACAAGAACCCCTATGAGGTGCCGCTCAAGGGCCTCGCCTCCATAGCCACAGAGCTCGGCATAGAGCTCAGGGAGACTCCGACCGACAACTGCCGCTTTGAGTCCCCCGAGGACTTTGAAGCCTTCAACGAGAGCCTCGAGAATGAGCTCCGCGACGCCGCCGCAAGAAAGCAGAAGGCGCTCACGGTCATCTCCGAGAGAAAGGGCGCGATCAAGCAGATCACCCACCTGAACGGCCTCAACGAGCAGTTCGACCGCATTTTCAGCTGCAAGCACATCCATGTAAGGGTCGGCAAGCTGCCTCTCGAGAGCCAGGGCAAGCTCGAGTACTACGAGAACCTCAACTTCTTCTTCGTGCCGTTCGAGCGGGACAAGACCTACTGCTGGGGAATGTATTTCTGCCCGGTGGAGAACAAGGATCTCGTGGACGATATCTTTACCGCCCTCTACTTCGAGACGATCAGGATACCCGATTTCGTAACGGGCAATACCTCGGAGGCCTTTGAACGCCTCGGCAGGGAGATCTCCGAGCAGGAGGATATCGCAAAGGCTGCCGACGCAGAGCTGCGTTCCTTTGCCGATGTCCACGAGGGGGAGATACAAAGGGCTTACTCAAAGCTGCTGCGCAAGCGGGATATCTTACGGCTGCACCGCAAGGTCGGCGTGCTGAGAAACAAGGTCTACATAAAGGGCTTCATACCCTATAAGAATAAGGAGCAGTTCGCAGGTCTCATAGAGCCGCTTCCGGATACAGAGCTGACATTCATGCCGCCGGACGCAGATTCGAGCTGCACTCCGCCCACCGTACTCAAGAACTCGCGGCTCACAAGACCCTATTCGATGCTCGTCGAGATGTACGGTCTGCCGGATTACACCGGCTATAACCCGACCGCCTTCGTGGCGCTGACCTATACGCTGCTCTTCGGCATCATGTTCGGGGACCTCGGGCAGGGCTTTGTGATCTTCCTGCTGGGTCTGTTCATAGGAGCAAAGGTGCATAAGCAGTTCGGCGGGATGATGACCCGCTGCGGCCTGTCGAGCATGATCTTCGGAACGCTCTACGGCTCCGTCTTCGGAATGGAGGAGCTGCTCGACCCCGTCTATGAGGGGCTCGGTATAAGCGCCCTGCCGCTGCACCCGTTCAAGAACACCAACTTCATACTGATAACTGCCGTCGGGATAGGCGTCACGATGATAGTCGTCTCGATGATATTAAACATCATAATCGGCTTCAGGGAACACGACATCGAAAGGGCTGTGTTCTCGAACAACGGCATAGCGGGACTGCTGTTCTACGGCTCGATAGTCGCCGGAGTGGTCTGCACCGTGATGTTCGATGTGAAGATCATGTCGGCGCCGTTCATCATACTGCTCATAGTCATCCCCGCGGTATGTATTTTCTGCCGGGTGCCCTTTGCGGCATACATCAAATACAGGGAGCTGCGGCTCTCGGAGGACGGGGAGGAGACCTCGGTCGGCACCTTCATCGCAGAGAACTTCTTTGAGTTCTTCGAGTATGCGCTGAGCTATGTGTCGAACACCATGAGCTTCCTCAGAGTCGGGGGCTTCGTCCTCTCCCACGCGGGCATGATGCTCGTCGTATCCACCCTTATGGGTATGGTGGGCTCCGGTGCGAAGCCCGCAGTGCTGGTGATCGGAAACGCCTTCGTTATGGTAATGGAGGGCATGATCGTCGCCATTCAGATAATCAGGCTCGAATTCTACGAGATCTTCTCGAGATTCTACAGCGGCAGCGGAAAGCCCTTCGAGCCCGTAAAGACCGAATTTACAACCGAACTTGACTGATATTGGAGGAATTTGTTATGTTAACTGTCGGAATGTTTTTACTGCCCCTTGCAGCCGTTGCGCTGCTCTGCACACCTTTCCTGATCTCGGCTAAGAGGATCAGGCAGGGCAGGAGCCCCAAGCCTGCGTTCATCGGCAACCTCTGCGCCTTCGGCGGAGTTATGCTCATCGGAATGATCGTGCCGATCGGCAAGTTCGTTGCCTTCGCAGCGGATGAGGGCTCGGTAAAGGGCGCTATCTCCACAGGTACCGGCCTCGGCTACCTCGCAGCCGCACTTGCGGTAGGTCTGCCCTGTATAGGCTCCGGTATCGCAGTTGCAGCAGGCGCTCCCGCAGCCGTGGGCGCTACCTCCGAGGATCCCAAGAACTTCGTTAAGGCTCTGATCTTCGTCGTGCTCGGCGAAGGTATCGCCCTCTACGGAGTGCTGATCTCGATCCTTATCGTAAACAATCTGGGCTGATGAGATGAGATTTTTTCTGATAAGCGATAATATCGACACGCAGATGGGTATGCGTCTGGCGGGGATAGAGGGCGTTGTAGCCCATACCGAGGAGGAGGTCTCCTCCGCTCTCGACAGAGCCGCAGCCATGCCCGACGTGGGGATAGTCCTTATGACCGGCAAGGCGGTGGACGCCTGCCGCGAGAAGGTCTTTTCCTTCAAGCTGACAAGGAGCCTGCCGCTGGTGGTCGAGATACCCGACCGTCACGCAGACTCGAAGATCTCCGACAACATCTCGCAGTATTTAAAGGATGCTGTCGGCATAACCATTTGACCGGAAAGGGTGGACAGATATGGCAGACGAAGCCGCGAAGCTCAGACGCTTCAAGGAGGCCGTCAGCGCCGAGACCGACGCTCAGACCGAGCGTATGCTCGCCGAGGCGCAGGCGGAGCATGACCGCATCATAGCGGAGGCCGTTGCCGAGGCGGAGCGCAGGAACCTGCAGCTCGCCGAGAGGATCAACGATAACGCCGAGCGTGAGCTCACCCGCGAGATCTCATCCGTCGAGCTGGAGGCGCAGAGAAGCGTCCTGCTGCGGCGCGAACAGCTTGCGGACAGCGTCTTTGAGCTCGTCAGGGATAAGCTCGAGGCCTTCCGTAAAAGCAAGGATTACGCCGGCTGGCTGCTCAAGTGCGCCGATGCCTGTAAGCAGAAGGCGCCCGGAGCCGAGCTCGAGCTGCATATCCGCCCGGACGAGACGGGTCTTGTCAGCAGGGAGTACCCCGGCGCCGTCGGGGACAGCTCCGTACAGATGGGCGGAGCGCTCGTCTATGTTAAGGGTACCAATATAGTGTACGATTTCACCTTCGATACGCTTTTCAAGCAGGAGAGAGCGGATTTCTGCCGCCGCGCGGGCCTCTGAGCCCGGATGCGCCGTTCCCGGCGGGGAGATATCCTTTTTCCGCACCCGCCCGAGCCGCCGCAGGCGGCGGGGGCGTCAACACAATCAGCGCTTTATGATCGGAGACATTTTATGGATAAGATATTTTCGGTAAACGGGCCTGTGGTCAAGGTCAGAGCGTCGCGCAGCTTCTCGATGACCGAAATGGTCTATGTGGGCAATAAGCGCCTGATCGCTGAGGTCATCGGAGTAAACTCCGAGTTCACCACGATACAGGTCTATGAGGGCACCACCGGTCTGAGACCCGGGGAGCCCGTGGTCGGAACGGGTGCGCCGATGTCGGCTGTGCTCGGCCCCGGCATAATCAGAAATATATTCGACGGCATCGAAAGACCCCTGCGCAGCCTCGAGGCCGAGACCGGCGCTTTCATCGGCGACGGTGCCGACGTCCCCACCCTCGATACCGGGCGGAGGTTCGACGTCACCTTTACCGTCAAGCCCGGGGATACCCTCAAAGCGGGTCAGGTCTACTGCACCTGCCCCGAGACGGATGTCGTGCTGCACAGGTGTATGCTCTCGCCCCTCTCGCAGGGAGGAGAGGTCGTCTGGATCGCCGGCGACGGGCAGTATTCCGTCAATGAGACGGTCTTGAAGCTCGTGACGCCCTCCGGCACCGAGGAGGAGCTCACCCTCTGCCAGAAATGGCCTATCAGAACGCCCCGCCCCTGCGCCGAGCGTCTGCCGATAGACCGCCCCCTCGTTACCGGTCAGAGAGTCATCGACACCATAGCTCCCATAGCCAAGGGAGGTACGGCGGCCATACCCGGCGGCTTCGGCACCGGCAAGACCATGACCCAGCATCAGCTGGCCAAGTGGTGCGACGCGGATATAATCGTATATATCGGCTGCGGCGAGCGCGGCAACGAGATGACCCAGGTGCTCGAGGAGTTCTCCGAGCTCATCGACCCGAGAACAGACCGCCCCCTTACCGACAGAACGGTGCTCATAGCCAACACCTCCAATATGCCGGTGGCGGCGCGTGAGGCGTCTATCTATACAGGCATCACCCTCGCGGAGTATTACCGCGATATGGGCTATCATATAGCTATCATGGCGGATTCCACCTCCCGCTGGGCGGAGGCGCTGCGTGAGCTTTCGGGACGTCTTGAGGAAATGCCCGCAGAGGAAGGCTTCCCCGCATATCTGCCCTCGCGTATCTCCGAGTTCTACGAGAGAGCCGGCTATGTAAAGACCCTTGACGGGTCGGAGGGGTCGGTTTCTATCATCGGAGCCGTTTCCCCGCAGGGCTCGGACTTCTCCGAGCCGGTCACTCAGAACACCAAGCGCTTCGTGCGCTGCTTCTGGGCGCTCGACAAGAGCCTCGCCTACGCGAGACATTACCCCGCTATCAACTGGACGGCAAGCTATTCGGAGTACACCGACGATCTCGCCGCCTATTATACAAAAAACGTCGCTCCCGACTTCATGGAGGTAAGGCAGCAGATAGCCACCCTCTTAGCCGAGGAGAGCAAGCTCATGGAGATAGTCAAGCTCATGGGCGCGGACGTCCTCCCCGACGACCAGAAGCTGCTCATTGAGGCCGCAAGGATAGTCAGGGTCGGGTTTTTGCAGCAGAACGCCTACCACAAGGACGATACCTATGTGCCGCTGTCCAAACAGTACAGCATGATGAAGCTGACAGTCCGCTTCTACGAGCTGGGCAGGCAGGCGCTCTCGCAGGGCGCTGCGTTCTCCGCGATCGCAGGCTGCGGCTGGAACGATAAGCTCATAAAGATCAAATACGATATCCCGAACGACAAGCCCGAGATGTTTGAGCAGTACGAAAAGGATATGACCGCCGGCTTTGCCGCATTGACGGGAGGTGCTGAGGTTGGAGCTTAAATACATCGGCCTTGAGGAGATCAACGGCCCCCTCGTCGCTCTCGAGAACGTCAGCGGCATAGGCTATGACGAAATGGCGGAGCTTCGCCTTGCAGACGGCACATCGAGGCTCGGCAGAGTTGTCGAGGTGTCGGAGAACAGAGCGGTGCTTCAGGTCTTTGAGGGAACCAAGGGGCTCTCCCTCGGCAACACCACCACCCGCTTCGAGGGCAAGCCAATGGAGCTGCCCCTTGCAAAGGAAATGCTCGGGCGCATATTCTCCGGCGCCGGCAAGCCTATCGACGGCCTCGGGGACGTCTATCCCGAGAAGTATGCGGACATAAACGGCCGCCCCCTCAACCCCGTGTCGAGGGAGTATCCGAGAAACTACATAAACACCGGCATATCCTCGATCGACGCGCTGATGACCCTTATCAGAGGGCAGAAGCTGCCTATCTTCTCCGGCTCGGGACTTTCCCATAACAAGCTGGCGGTGCAGATAGTTCGTCAGGCCAAGATCGCCGAGGAGAGCGGCAGGGACTTCGCCATAGTCTTCGGAGCCATGGGCGTCAAGAACGACGTCGCGGATTATTTCAGACGTTCGTTTGAGGAGTCCGGCTCGCTGAGAAGAGTCGCGATGTTCCTCAATATGTCCAACGACCCGATAATCGAGCGTATCCTTACCCCCCGCTGTGCGCTGACGCTGGCGGAGTACCTCGCCTTCGAGAAGGATATGCACATACTCGTAATTCTTACCGATATGACCGCCTACGCCGAGGCGCTGCGCGAGTTCTCGTCCTCGAAGGGTGAGATCCCCGCAAGAAAGGGCTACCCCGGCTACCTCTACTCCGACCTTGCCTCGCTCTACGAAAGAGCCGGCATAGTCAAGGGCAGAAAGGGCTCGGTAACGCAGATACCCATTCTCACGATGCCCAACGACGACATCACCCACCCGGTTCCCGACCTTACGGGATATATCACCGAGGGGCAGATCGTTCTCGACCGCGACCTCGACAGCAGGGGAGTTTACCCCGCAGTTTCGGTGCTCCCGAGCCTTTCGAGACTTATGAAGGACGGCATCGGCGAGGGCTTCACAAGAGAGGATCACCAGATGTGCGCGAACCAGCTCTTTGCCGCCTACGCAAGAGTGGCGGACGCAAGAGCGCTGGCTTCCGTTATCGGCGAGGAGGAGCTCTCCGCCTCGGATAAGGCATATCTGCGGTTCGGCGAGCTGTTCGAGAAGCATTTTCTCGACCAGGGCTTTGACGTCAACCGCTCGGTGGAGCAGACCCTCGACCTCGGCTGGCTGCTGCTCTCGACGCTGCCGAAAAACGAGCTCGACCGTGTTGACGACGAGCATATCGAAAAATTCTACGATGCCGATAAGGCAAAGCTTATATTCGGACTTTGATACGGTGAGGTGATAGCGTGGCTGCACAGGTCTTTCCGACCAAGGGAAATCTCATAGCGATGAAGCGCTCGCTCGGGCTGGCCGTGCTCGGCTACGACCTGCTCGACCGCAAGAGGAATATTCTTATCCGCGAGCTGATGAGCCTTGTCGATAAGGCAGGGGAGCTCAAGGATTCGGTGGAGGACGCCTACAAGGAGGCTTATGCCGCGCTGATGCAGGCAAATATCCAGCACGGCGTCATCACGCCCTACGCCGAGTGTGTTCCGGTGGAGGACGGGCTGAAGATCAGGAGCCGCGGCGTCATGGGCGTCGAGCTGCCGACGGCGAGCCTCGATGCAAAGCCCCTCGGTGTAAACTACGGCTTTATGAACACCTCCGCCGCCCTTGACCGCGCATATCTCGCGTTCAATAAGGTCAAGGAGCTGACCGTAACGCTTGCGGAGGTCGAGAGCAGCATCTACCGTCTCTCGGTGGCGATACGCAAGACACAGCGCAGAGCGAACGCTTTGCAGAACATAATCATCCCCGACACGAGAGCCAAGGTCAAGTACATCTCCGACTCCCTCGAAGAGAAGGAGAGAGAGGAATTCTCAAGGCTCAAGGTCATCAAGGCGGTAAAGCTCAGAAAGGGCAGTGCCCGTGAAAACAAGGAGGACTGAATGGAAAGGATCAAAAAAGTATTCGGAAACTATTTTCTCTTCTCGGCGGTCTGCGTGCTGCTCGGAGTATTCTTCATCGCCAACCCCGACACTATCCCCAAGGCCTTCGGCTACATAGTCGGCGGCGTTATAATCGCTGTGGGAGTAGTTGAGATCGGGCGGTTCCTTGCAGCGGGAAATCAGTCGCCGGTCATGCTGATAAGGGGCATAATCTTTGCCGCGATCGGCCTTTTCGTCATACTCCAGTCGGATTTCATCTACCGCATACTCTCGGTGTGCATGGGTACCTATATGCTGGCAAGCGGACTTGTAGTCATAGTCAACGCGCTGCGCGTCAAGAAGCATGACAGCACCGCCCGCTGGCAGCTGGTCTGCGCATTGGGCTGCATCACGGTAGTGCTCGGTATAGTAATGCTGTTCACCCCGCTGCTGCCCTTCGTGGCTCTCGGCGTGATACTCGTTATCTCGGGCGTATCCAACCTCTTCGGCTCCTTCTCCGGCAAGAGGCAGACCGAGAAGGTCCTCGGCCTCCCCGGCGATACCGAGGACGGCGACCGCTCCGACAAGGGCGGAAAGAAGAACGCGGGATATATCGACGTTAAGTGAATTATTCCCATGCACAATGCACAATGCACCATGCACAATGAAGGTGTCCGCTGCGCGGACGGGATGGCCATACGGCCGCCGTAGGGAGCAGAGAAAAGCGCTTCTGTGTTTTGCCGCAGTAATTGAGCATTGTACATTGATAATTGACCATTGAAAATTGTGCATTAAATC
>JAFXVY010000069.1 GCA_017534595.1 Ruminococcus sp. | reverse complement strand
GCACAACCACCGGCTAACGCCTTTGTACATCATCCGCTTGCATATTTTCCGTCATTATTACCGTGTCAACTTGTTGACACTATTCTCCTTGCCTTGCGCCAGCAAGGCGGCGTCGAATTTAGGCAATCTGACGAAAAATCTGACTGCGCGTCTGACGCACAATGGTTGTGCGGTGTTGCCTTAGTTTTTTATTTGTGGTACGGCAGACCTGCGGTGTCAGTGATCACAGCACTGAGGCTTATAAACCGCAAAGATAGTTCATATAATTCTCTTTATTCTCGATCGCCGTAAGAGAATGGCAACTGTAGGAATGACTTTAGTGATCGGCGGATTTATCGGGCTGCAGGTCGCAGCGATAGTCAACATAGTCAGAGGCGGCTGGACAAGTTTGAAAGAGAGAAGTAAAATGGAAAACAGTGCATAAAGCGTCCGTGCAGGAGTACGGGCGCTTTTGCCTTGTCTGCAATGATCAAAAAAAGTATTTACTTTTCGTCGGCCTTGTGATATAATGAAAATGATGACTAAAATACTAACAAGGAGTGATCGAATCATGAAAAAGTCCGCAAAGATAGTGACCTCCGCTTTGCTGGCGCTGACGCTCGCGGTGCAGACCGTTCTGCCTGCGGCGGCACAGAGCGAGCAGGCGCTGCCCGCGTCCTTTGACCTGCGCGACAGGGGAGTGGTAACGCCGGTCAAGCAGCAGGAGCCTTTCGGTACCTGCTGGGCGTTCTCGGCTATATCGGCAGCTGAGACCTCTATCCTCAGCAAAATGGGCAAGACCTATGAAGAAACAGGTCTTGACCTGTCCGAGAGGCATCTTTCATGGTATTTTACACAGCCTGTGACAGAGGAAATAAGTGCCTCACAGGCCGGCGAGGGACTTTATATCTATAACCTCGATGCCGGCTCGAACCACAGATTCAACTTCGGTGCAACGGAGGAAAGCGCCGCTACGCTCTTTGCTCAGGGCATCGGACCCGTGGACGAGTCGCTGTACCCCTATCACGGTGCGCAGAGCAAGCTCGCATATGAGGATCTGCTTGCCAATAAGGAGGAATATATCAAGCTGAAAGCAGCTGCCTATAAAGAGACTTATCGGTACTACGATGATGAAGAACTGAGAGAAATGGCCGAGGACAATTATGAATACCGTCTTGAGCAGTACAGCAAAAACGATGCCTACAGTCCTCTGGACGACTGGACGATAACCGACCCGGACACTCCCGGCTCCGGTAAGCTTCAAGGCACGCAGTATACTCTTACCGATAACAATATCATCAACTACTGGTGCCGCAAGAATACCGTTAACCGGACGGATTATTCTTTGAAATACAACGGAGAGGCAATATGCACTGTCGGTGAAAAGACTCTGTATCAAGGCCCCATTGATCAGGTGAAGCGGGAGCTTCTTGCAGGGCGCGGGATCACGGTGCAGATAAATATGAATTCCGATGGCCTGAACAAAGAGACCTGGTCGCTTTACACCTCCTCTTCTATGTCGAACTCTGCTCACGGTGTCTGCATCGTGGGCTGGGACGACAGCTATCCTGCCTCGAACTTTACTCATACCACCGATGGTGACGGCGATCCTCTGACAGACTCGAGGGGAAGACCTTATTCCGAAGAAGATGCTATCGCTATAACAACTCCCCCGAAGGACGGCGCATGGATAGTCAAAAACAGCTGGGGTTCCGAGACCGATGCAGTTAAAGACGGTCTCACAGGACCGGACGGCGTGACAAAGGATGCCAACGAAGCCGATTGGGGCATAGTTGATGAAAACGGTCTGCATACGGGTTATTTCTACTTGTCGTATTATGATCCGGGTATAGGCTCGCCCGAAAGCTTTGATTTCGATATCCGCAGCAACAACGACCAGGAGAATGCCCTTCAGCTCGATTATATCCCCGCTTCAATCACCGAGTGGAGACATATAGACGAGAGCCCTATGTGGGAGGCAAATATATTCGAGCTTGATAAGGATATGCGTATAGACGAGGTCGCCGCACGGATCAGAATGGAAGAAGACGCTCCGTTTACAGGCTATGATGTGACCTTTGAAATATATAAGCTCCGTGAGGGGGCGGAAAAACCCGATGACGGCGAGCTGCTGGAATCCGTTTCCCGACACTTTGACTCCGAGGGCTATCACCGCACCGAGCTTGACTATCCTCTCTATCTTAAAAAGGGAGACCGCATAGGCATAGCCGTCCAAAAGTCTATCACCTTTGATGACGGCAGCACATCATATATGGTGAGCGCACAGGAGACCCTGGTTAAGCGGAGGATACCCATTGCTCCCGTTTACGGTGAGGCGATCATAAACGAAGGCGAGAGCTTCTGGAAGCTGGAGGGCATAACCGATAAGGAGGAGGCCTCAGTTGACGGCTGGCTGGATATGACATCACCGTTGACCAGCGAGCTTAACAAATATCTCAACCGCGATATGTGGGAAATGTATGAGATGATGGGTTATATAGACAGGCCGATAAATGTTTTCTACAGTATGGACAATTTCTGCGTCAAGGCGTTCGGCGAGCCCGTTTCGCTTGAGTATATCGCGCCCGCAGACCCGACCTGCACAGAGGCCGGGAACGCCGCCTACTGGTTCGACGCGCAGAGCGGCTCCTGCTACGCAGACGAAAAGGGTACAGAGCTGATCGCAGATACCGTCATCCCCGCAAAGGGTCACGACTGGGGCGAGTGGGAGCAGACCAAAGCCCCCACCGATACCGAGGACGGCGAGGAGACCCGCATCTGCAAGGTCTGCGGAGAAAAGGAGACCCGCCCCGTACCTCATGAGGAGCCCTCGTCAGAGCCCGACGCCCCGGAGCCCACGCCCTCCGAGGACAAGGGCGGCAACCCCTCCACGGGAGCAGCCTTCCCGGCAGCCGTGATGGCTGCGCTGGCAGCAGCGGCAGCTGTGGCAGCGGTCAGGAGCAGGAACAGAAGATAACAGATCAAGCGTCCGTTCCGAGCGGGCGCTTTTTCTTTGCCCGCAGACCCGCAGCTCTATGCCTCGCCCCTTCCCGATGCGGAGAAGCTGTACCCCATAGCGAATCTCTCCCAGTCATCGACCTTGTAGGAGGTCTCCTTCGGAGAGGGCTCCGGCTTGCTTGGATGCTTGTCCTTGTCCTCACGAGCCCAGCTGCGTATCGTTGCGAGATGGCTCTTGTAGCGCTTCCCCGAGCTCGCCATATATTCAGACAGACGTTCGATATAGTCACGGTAACTGTCCGGCAGTTCGGTTTTCAGAGCTTCAAGCTCCTCATCGGAGAGCAGAACGTTATCATATTCACCGTATCTGTGTCTTGTGGGGGCGGGGGAGGGCGCAGGACCGCAAGGTCCTGCCTGACCGTCAGGTCCTGCCGGCACGGCAGTTATATCTTTATCTCTCTCTTTCTCTGTATCTGTATCTTTATCTTTATCTGTATCTGTATCTTTATCTGTATCTGTATCTTTATCTGTATCGGCTTTTCCGGCTTTTTTTGAAAACCGTTCGGTTTTTGTTTTATCGGTCGCTTTTCTGGGTCTGCCGCCTTTTCTGCCGTTCTCGGCGTTGCGCTCGCAGCGCTCCTCCCATTTTTCGCCGTCGCGCTCTATCTGGCGGGTCATCACGATAAATGCCATTCTGAGCGCTCCCTCAAGCTGCGGACGCTCTCCGCGGCTCGCAAAGGCAAAGAGCGCCTTGAACAGCACCCCGGCTTCCTCATCGCTGTCGAGCGCGTTCACGAGCTCCTCCCAGTCCTTATAGACCATAAAAGCCTTGTTGTCCTCGCGGTAATCCTTTACGTTCATTCTGCACCGTTCCTTTCGTGTTTCCGGGGCGTGACGTTCGACCCCTCTCACTAATAGCGGGAAACGGGGGTTTTGTTGCACGCGAACGTGCAACACGGCGCGATAATTTACAAAAAGTTCTGATTTGTGCCCGCGTAAGTCAGGGCGAGAGCGAGTTCGACATCGATGAACTGCTTGAGAATAACGATCTGAGGACACCGATAGTTCACGCTATCAGTGAGATGGTAGAGAGATGTTCCGGGATTGAACATTCTGCTGTTCACGATATAGGGGTACCGTGCCAGAACACAATCAGTGTGATGCCTGAAGTTTCGACAGAAACTGAGGATATATCGGAGATTGAAGCACCAGATATGTCAATATAAGGTTGAAAATTTGCTTATTGTGTAATATAATATATAACCAAGCCGCAATGAGCTTGGTTTACATATGGCAAGATGTTGAAAAGAAGGTTTTGGTTATGAAAAAAATTAGAATTTCATATAATCCATATACAAACCGGATACATTTCCAGCAGGGATTTGTAAAAGGAGTGTCTGAAAAGACAGAAGCCTTCTTTGGCACATAAGTGCAAAAAAGGCTTGGAATAAAGGGCTTTCGATGTTCCGATGTGTTTTACAGAAGGGCTTCGGAAGAAAGCGCATAGTTATAACATTTAATCTATTCTCATTCTCAGAGAGGTGCTTGGATATGACAAATCTTGTAAGCAAGCCGTTTATACGGCGTTTTGCGGCGATGCTGACAGCGCTCGCGCTGCTCGTTGCAGCTATGCCCGCGCTCGACCTCACCGCATTTGCTGCGGGTGCCCCGTGGGAGGGCAGCGGCACAGCCACCGACCCCTGGCGCATAGAAACACCCGCGGATCTTATCAGTATGTCGAACGGCGAGGGCGATGATGCTTCGGACGGATACTTATACGACGGGAAATATTTCGCCCTTATGAACGATATTGATATGACAGGCGTGGATTTCAGACCGATCGGATACGGCTATGTCAATAATAATAGTAATTCCTATCCCTTTTCAGGGACATTCTGCGGATGCGGGTACACTATCAAAAATCTGACGATCAACTGGCCGGATAACAATTATGTCGCACTTTTCTCCAATATCGACGGCGGTTCAGTAATGGATCTGAATGTAAACGGATCAATTAAATGATATAGTTGTGTCGGCGGGATCTGCGGAAATCTGCGCGGAATTAAATCCAGCGCGAGCATCATAAACTGCTCTTTTGACGGGACCGTTGATTCTAATGGCATGGCCGCAGGCGGAATAACAGGAATTATTACAGGCGGAATAACAGGAAATATTAGTAATGCTTCTATCTCCTATTGTGTAAACCGCGGAACTGTTAATTCAAACTCATTCACTGTTGGCGGTATCGCCGGAACGGATGATGATGAGAACTGCACAATTCAGTATTGCGAAAACAGGGCAATATCAGCGGCCGCTATGCTGTCGGCGGAATAATAGGCTCTTTATCGGGTAAGATCAGTTATTGCAATAATTATGGAGACGTAACAGGCGGCAGAGGTGATAATAACAATAACCGCTCGGTAGGCGGCATTTGCGGATATTGTTTCAGTAGTATTGATCACTGCTATAATTACGGAACAATAGGTTCATCTGCGCAGAGGGGAAAAGATACCGGAGGTATCTGCGGAGTTTTGATTACGAGGATCAGCTGGTGCTACAATAACGGAGCTGTTTACGGCGGCAGCAACACCGGCGGAGTCGTCGGGAATTCAGAAGGCACGATAAGCTGCTGCTATAACGCTGCGAACGTTTACTCCAACGGCAATGATGTCGGCGGCATAGCGGGCAAGCTGAGCGGCTCTGCCGACCAGTGCTTCAACATCCAGCGTATCGAAAGCTCAGGGAACAATGTCGGAGGCCTTATCGGTCACATGACATATTCGTCCAGGCTCACCAACAGCTATAATAAGGGACGTTTCATTGTCAAGGCGTATAACAATGCAGGCTATCTTGTAGGCTGTGCCGACAGCTCAAGCGTTACTGTCGAGAACTGCTTTTCCTACACCTATGAATATCTTCCCGAGGTGTCAGCAAGCGAAAATAAAAGGATCGCAAAAACTGTCGCGGCCTATACAAGCTCGATACCCACAATGAAAAACAACTATTTTACAGACTATAGGTACGATGCTACCGGCTGGAACACCAGCAGTTATATCGAGGGGCAGTACTTCTGGCTCTACAATTATGAAATGAAGGACCAGAACAGTTTCAAGGGCTTCGACTTCACAAACATCTGGACAATGACAAGCGACAGCCCCACTCTTGCATATAAAGGCAGTTTCTTCTATAACGGCATCCACGATCATCCCGCGGTCACTACCTTCCCCGCGCTCGGCGCTGCTTCCTATTCGATCTCCGCCGATAAAACATCCGTTAACTTCGGTAATGTATGTTTCGGGCAGGAAATGCCCGCCGCACAGACTGTAACGATCAGGAACAACGGCACAAGAAAGCTTTTCCTGCCGGAGCTGTCCGCAGCTCATTTCGATATCACGGGACCTTCGTCCGAAGAACTTCCCGCAGGCGGCGCGGCGACTTATTCCATAAGGCCGAGATCGGGTCTCGGCGCCGGAAACTACATCGATACAGTGACCGTCAAGGCCGAGAACAGAAGCAAAAGCGCCAGCCTGAACCTGTCGCTGAACGTTGAGGTCGCCAAGTCTCCGATCACCCCTGGCATATCGCTTGAAAGCTGGATCACAGGCACTAAACCCAATAAACCCGTTGTCACCGGCAACGCAGGCGGCGGTACCGAGACGATAGAATACAAGCCCGCCGGTGCACCCGACGAGAACTATACCACGAGCGTTCCCACCGAACCGGGCACCTACTGGGTCAGAGTAACTATCGCAGAGTCGGCCACACATCTCGGCGGCGTGGCGAAAACAGAGTTTGAGATCTACAGGTTGGCTCATTGGGAGGGCTCCGGCACGCAGTCCGACCCGTGGCTCATAAAAACTCCTAAGGATCTGGAAGAGGCAGCCGATTATTATATCTCAGGGTATTATGGGACTGAGGAAAAAATGTACGGTAACATGCTCTCGAGAATAGCGTACAAAGGCAAATATTTCAAGCTTGCAAACGATATAGATGCGTCAAACGTTGATATCGAGCCTTTAGGAGACGGGCGTGGATTCTGTGGTGATTTTGACGGCGCCGGACACACCATTTACGGATTTAAGGGTAATAGAGGATACGATGCTCTTTTCACATGGATCACTAAGTATGGCTATGTTCACGATCTTTGTGTCGTAGGCAAGCCTACCACATCTTTGACAGCAGGTATCGCTGTAAACTGTGACGGCAGGATCGAACGCTGTGCATTTTACGGAAATATGGATACATCGGGCTTGGGCGCAGGTATTGTGGGACTCGCCGAAAACGGAGGCTTTACACCATACGGACAGTTGATCGACTGCTATCAGGTCGGAGATGTTTTAGGCAGTGATTGCGGCGGCGGTCTGGCATATTCCTATGCAGATCTGTATCACTGCTATCACCTCGGCGAAGTGGAAGGATGCATTGCTTATGCGATCGCGGAGAAAGTCATCCCTTCCCGTGATATGGCACAGAACTATGCCGCAGGTACAAATTCGCTTACTACGACCGACGGCGATATCAAGGACGTCGCCGAAAAGATCTCCGTAGAGGAGCTCCGCGACCTCGAACACAGAGAAGGCATCACCTGGGATTTCGAGAACACCTGGGTCAGCGGAGCAAACTATCCCATACTCAGAGAGTTCTCCGCACAGCTCACCTACAACTACGGTGCGCATCCCAAGGACACCGCTCTGACCCCTGTGAGCATCTATGTCACAAGATACGTCCCCGAGAAGATAACTTATGATGCCGAAGCCGCTGCAGGCTATACCTTCATCGGCTGGAACACCAAGTCCGACGGCACGGGTGATTGGTATCAGCCCGGTGAAGAGATCACCGTTTCCGGCGACACGACCCTCTACGCGCAGTACAGCAGGAACCCCGCGACCTTCACCGTATCTCCGACCTCTGCCGACCTCGACACGCAGGACTACGGCACAGAGTTCGCAGCAAAAGATTTCACACTGAAAAATACCGGTGCACTCAAGGAGAAGTTCAAGGTCACAGTTTCCAAGAACCTCACTATCGTCGGCGATTCGACCGCGACAGTATCGGGCGGCAAGAGCAAGAAGTTCACCGTTGTGCCCAAGTCCGGGCTTGCAATCGGCACCTACAACGAGACCGTCACCTTCGCTCTCAGCGGCGAGACCGATGCCTCCAAGGCCAAGACCGTAAATGTGAAATTCACCGTTGTGAAAGCGGCACCTGATCTTGGCCTCACGATCACAGGCTGGACTTACGGCGATGCTCCCAACGCGCCTGTCCTCACCGGCAACACAGGCGGCGGCTCGGAGACCTATGAGTACAAGCTCAAAACCGCAGCAGACAGCAAATACACCACGACCGTTCCTACAAACGCAGGAGATTACACCGTCCGCGTGACCGTTGCTGCAACAAAGAACTACAAGGGCGGCACCGAGACGGCAGATTTCACGATCGCCAAAGCTAACCACAAGGTCACCGCTCCCAAGGCTCTCGAGCTGACCTGCAACGGCAAGCCGCAGACGCTCGTCAAGAAAGGCAGCTGCTCGACAGGAACGATACTCTACTCGCTCTCCAAGAACGGGACATATTCCAAGAATCTTCCCACAGGAACAGACGCGGGAGAGTACACCGTCTGGTATTACGTCAACGCCACCGACAACTACAACGCCACCTCCAAGAAGAGCGTAAAGGTAACTATCTCCGATGACAGGCTCATGGGCGACTGCAACGGCGACAAGGTCGTTGATCCCATCGACCTGACGATAATGGCAAGACACCTTGCCGGCTGGAGCGGCTACGGGGCAGAAAAGTATGACTTTTCCGTCTGCGATTTTAACTTCAGCGGAAAGCCCGATTCCTCCGATTATGTCATTCTCGCAAGATCTCTTGCAGGCTGGTCAGGCTACGCCGAAAAGTATCTCGTACCGGTATCACAATACACTTTTGAGGAATAAGAAAAAAGCCGAGGCTTCCCATGAAACCTCGGCTTTGATCATCAATGCCATTTACTGCACTTCACTACCGGCTACTATACATCCGATTTCAGTATGCGCCCGTCGGGAGCGTTCTTCCAGGTAGTAAGACCCATATGCTCCTTCTCACGGTCGGCAGAGGCATATATGATCTCCGCAGCAGTCTGGCCGGTGATAGCATAATGAAACTTGTTCTGCACCATTGCATAGAAGTTTTTGGTGACCTCGGAATACCGATCGTAGTCGATGCTGCATTCGGCGAAGATGTCGGTGATCTGCTGCCAGATACGGCGCTCGCTGGCTCTGATAGAACGGACGCGCTCAAGCAGCTCGCGGAAATAGTCCTTGCCGAAAACCGTCTCGCCCTGCTTCAGACGTTCATCGTCCATAACGAAACCCTTCTGGATATACTCCTTCAAGGTTTTGGTAGCCCAGATCCTGAACCGGGTAGCCTTTCAGGAATTAACGCGGTAGCCGACGGAGATTATAGCGTCAAGGTTGTAATGCATAACAGACCTTGAAACCTCCCTATTTTCCTCTAATCGAACTACCGAGAATTCCTCGGCAGTTGAATCCTTATCCAATTCATGATCATTATATATTTTTCAAGTGTAGTCCTATATTATCGGTTGAACAGTCGAACAGTTCTGCCATGCCCTTCTGCGTGACCCATATATCCTCGTTGCGGATGACCGCATTGACGGAAACATCATCCTCATCGGAACGGTAGATAAGGAACTGCATCTCTTGATTTATGTTGTCCATGATATCACCTTGAATCCATCGTAAAACTCTGATTATGCTGTGATCATTATACCATATCAGGGCAGAAAAGGCAAGATGGTTTTCAAAAATGGACCAGGATCCTGCTCGGGTGTTTTCATTTTACGCAGGCAATTTCTTCCGGATCAATACAGAAAAATACCGCTGACAACATCTTCCTGGATCTTGAGGAATTTTCCGTCAACAAACACCGCTGCCCAGCCGAGCTCCGGGCTCCAGGGACAGTTCATGTCCAGTACAACGCACATCGGGATATTCGCCGACTCATACGGTGTAGGACCTGCTTTACTTTTCCGATAGATCGCATCCTCAGCCGCATATATCCTGACATCCGTGCCGACGTAATTCACAAATTCTGCGGGAGATTTAAATTCCGGCCAGTATTCTTTATACTCGTCCGGGTCATCCGGCCCCCATTGCCCGACCATTTCATCGTTATAATACCGGATAAACGCCTCCAGCATTTCCGTTTCGAGCTGCGGAGTCCATTTTTCGATCAGTTCCTTGCAGTAAATTTTGTCCTCCTCCTTGCCGTATAATGCCACGTCGATCTCAAATTCTTCGGGATCCAGCAATAATCCGTTTTGCATTTTTCTGCCTCCATTTCATATAAAACGATGTCTCAATAATTCGGGAAAGATATGATAATAAGCTTATCATCAATTACAGTATATATCACTATATCAATTATGTCAAGCTATGTAGTTGAAGCCCTTGACCGAGAACACTGATATCAAGTTTGAGAACGACGAAAAAGTCATAGGCAAATGGCAGGTCGAGGGCGGCACAGGCAGCCTCGGCGATATGAAAAGGACAATGTATTTCCTGCCGGACGGAGAGTTTTACTGCACTTTTTTCGATATAAGGTGAATAAAGCTATATATTTCCCTTTTAACTAAATGAACTTGACTTTGATAGAAAAATATATTATAATTATGCGGTGTTTAAGACACCCAATTTCTATTTGTGACGAAAGGAAGATATTTGAATGAAAGAAAACAGTAATCAGCTGACGATCTGGCGTATCATCGCCGTAGTTAGCCTAATTGCCCTGACAGTGGTATGCATCCTGTTTGCAGCAGGTGTCGGACGAAACAGTGATGAAAAATCAAGGTCTGACGTATCCGCAGCGGAGGTCTCTTCCGCCGGGGACACATCAGAAAGCACCGCAGCAGAGGCATCATCTTCG
>JAFXVY010000068.1 GCA_017534595.1 Ruminococcus sp. | reverse complement strand
TTGTGCGTCAGACGCGCAGTCAGATTTTTCGTCAGATTGCCTAAATTCGACGCCGCCTTGCTGGCGCAAGGCAAGGAGAATTTGGGTAATCTGACGGAAAATATGCAAGCGGATGATGTACAAAGGCGTTAGCCGGTGGTTGTGCGGTGTTGCCTTAAATGTCCAAAGAATTGCATTGACAATATCGGGGGCTGTGATATAATACAGGCAAGAGGATGGAAAGGCGGAAATGCAGGCTTCAAAGGGGGTGTCTGTATGAAGGACGATAAGGATCTTTTTGAGTGCTTGATGATCTGTGCTCTTATAAGCGATGATACAAATCCTTCCGGCGGAGGAGGCAGCCGCAGCACGGGCAGAGCTTCGCTTTTGCTGACCGTCATAGTCTTTATTGCGGCGGCCTGCGAGATAATTGCCCTTATCTGCATACTCACCGCTCCCACCTGTGCGGCACCCGGCTGCGGTAATGTTCCCGCCGGGGACAGCCGCTACTGCACCTACCACAGGAAAATGTATTCATCCGGCACTTCAAACAGCAGCGCGGCCGCAAAGACAACGACTGCTCCGAAGGTGACAGCAGCCCCGAAGCAGACCACACGGAAGAAAGCGTCTTCGGCCAAAAAGACTGTCTCACAGCCTGACGACCCTTACGGCGTATATGACTACGACGATCCCGAGGATTTCTACTGCGACAACTACGATGAGTTTGACGGGTATGAGGATGCGGAGGACTATTATTACGAGTACGGAGAGTGACCGTGAAGCTCTGAAAGCAGAGCAGAAAGGGAGGTACAATATGCTGCTGATACTGTTTTTGCCGTTAACGATCGTATTCGCCGTATTTGACTGTGCAAAGAAGAGCGGAGGGAGAAGGAGATAAGCTGAGTGATCTGACATAATGAAAAACTATCGGGCAGAGGGGAGTCTCTGCCCGATCTGTTTTATTGATCTGTCTGTCGGGATAGTGATGAGCGATAGTGCACATTACACAATATGCTTTGCAAAAAAATGTCAGGTTTCCGGTTGCAAAAAAAGCATATAAATGGTATAATATTAGACGAAAAAATAACGCTCTTGCAGAGCAAAATGATCTGAACGTCAGCTCTGCCCGGAATAATGAGCGCTTGGTCTATCGGAGGGATGTGGGTTGAAAAAGAAGTATTCTCTCAAGCAGCGGATACAGTTCAAATTCGATTGTATCATGTCAAAGGGAGTAGTATCCAAAATAGGGCTGCTCCTGATAATAACCTTGCTTTTTGTGGTCATTATGGGTATCCTGTCTGCTGCTGTACTCGGTGATCTGAAAGGTCTGCTTCCGTGGACGAGCTGGAAGACGCTTATGTATACACTTGATCCCGGGAACATTGACGGTGCAGACGGAAAGTATCTGTATATTGCCATGATGCTCGTAGCCACGCTGTACGGTCTGTTCTTCACGGCGGTTCTCATCGGTCTTATAAACGACGCGATCTCGCAGAAGATGGATTCGCTTGCCAGAGGCAAAGGGAATGTTATAGCGCAGGGGCATACCGTTATTCTCGGGTTCAACGAATCAACATTTGTGATCCTGAAAGAACTTATCGAGGCGAACTCAAATCAGAAAGAGAAACAGGCTGTTGTGATAATGGACGATGTTGACCCTATTGAGATGAGAGAGCAGGTCAATGCGTTTGCAAAGCAGCATCCCCACTCCCGCAAAACGCAGATCTTCTGCCGCAACGGAAGCATCTATGATAAGGATGACCTTGAAAAGTGTGCGCTGGTCTCGAGCCGTTCGATCATTGTCAATACTCAGAATGATTTTGATACCACCAAAGCGATCCTTGCGTGTACAAGCATACTGAATGAGCATCCGGAGGATTCGCAGTCCTACACCGTAGCGGTTGTATACGATGCAAGAAATGAGGATGCCGCGCAGATCGCCGGCTGTGACGGGCGGGAAAACGACAGACTCGTTATGCTCCCTTTACAGAAGACGCTGGCGCGTATCGCGGTACATACCTCACGTCAGCCCGGTATCTCAAAAGTCTTTACGGAAGTATTCAGTTATGACGATAATGAGTTCTATATCCTTGACAGCGATCCGAGCATCGACAGGTTTTACGGCAAGACTGTTCAGCAGATAAACATGATGCTCAGAGCTGCAATAGCGATAGGCGTATTCAAGACGGCTGAGGGAGTGGTGATCGACTGCCCGGATAAGGTCATATTTGAAAAGGGAGACAAGCTGATACTTCTTCAGGATGATGACGATGATCTGTCGGTGGAAGACAGTGAGTTCAAGCCGACTCTTTATGACGGATTCAAGGTCAGGCCTTATGATAAATGCACTTGTCTTATCATAGGCGCAAGAGCCATAACCAATGACGTTCTTGTTGAGCAGCCCAATTATTTCAGCCCGGGGTCTCTTGTCGTGCTGGCAGACAGCAGAGAGAATATAGATAAGTACCTGTCGGGAAGCATAAAACAGGTATTCGATCAGGCCGGGATAAACTTTGTTATCGAAGAGGTCGATAATATCCACACCAAGAAGCATATAGATATGCTGATGAGCAAATACCTGCCCGAATATGTTCTCCTGCTGTCAAGCTCGGAGGATGCCGACAAGCTGGAGGATGAAGACGAAGACATGATCAAGGTGCTGCTTTATCTCCGCGAGTTCCAGAGGGTAACAGGTCATAAGGCCTATACTACCAGCCAGTTCAACAGCGTGAAAAATCAGAAGCTTGCCAACGTAACGGGAACGGATGATTTCATAATAAGCAGACATATCGCAGCGCTCCTTATGACTCAGATCTCCCAGACAAGAGAGCTTCGCAAGCTGTTCGATGAGCTGCTGCAAAGCGACGGCTTTGAGTTCTATATCGAAAAGGCATCGGGATATGTTCCGACCGGTGTTGAGATTGATATGTATTCGGCGATAACCGCGGTCAGCAGGCAGCAAAGGATCTTTGTGGGTTTCAGGCAGATGACTGACGGAAGATTTGAGGAGCCCAGACTGAACCCGCCAAAATACGGCTCGGACGGGAAGCTGAAAAAATATGTATTCGGCGAGGATGATTACTTTATAGTTCTCGCAGAGGAGATGCCGTGCTCTTGAACATTTTCGATCTGAAATTCATCATGAATTACAACAGCCGCCCCACCCGGAGCGGCTGCTGTATAATGCTTCTGTTATCAGCTTCCGAGGGCAGTATGCCACATATCATCGGGAACACAGCTATCTCTCCCTGTCTGTTCGGTGCGATCACAGCCGCCGTATCCGCGGGACGTATCGCCAACAATACCGCAGTGAGCGGTCACTTTGCTTGCGCTCACGACCCTGTGCCGCTGTATTTCGAGGCGCCGTACATCCACAGCTTGTAGGCAAGGAAGAAGAACACGCCGCTTATCACAGGCGAGAGCCACGACAGCACCGATACCTCGGAGGGCCTCAGCACTACGATGCCGGGGTAGAATGCAATGAACGCTATGGGTATCAGATAGGTGAAAATAAACTTAAACACGGGCGAGAATATCGTTATGGGGTACTTGGCGTAATCCTTGAAGCGCAGGGCGAGATCGAGGACGTAGAAAGAGTTCTCGATCCAGAAGCAGGATGCGGCGCCTGCGGTCTGCAGGGCAGCCATGACCAGGGATGCGCCGATCAGGAATACGATCAGCTTGAGTATCGCCAAAGGGGTCACGGCAAGACCGAGATTTGCCCAGGAGTAGGCCAACGTCCCGATACCGAATGCAAGCTGTCCGAGGCCCTTGATATCGAATATCTCCGACTCGTAATAGAAGAACAGATTTATGGGACGGAAGCAGTATTTGATGAAGTCCCCCGAATATACCTGATGGCGCAGGTTCCAGTTGTTATCGAGCATACACTGCGTGGGGGTTATTGATATAAGCGAGAAGCCGTAGAGGAACAGCATCTCATAGTAGCTGTAACCGCTTATGGACGGGAAATTGCGGAAGAGTATCCAGAAGCTGACAAACCCCGCGATGTTGGTGAATACCATACCGAGGGTCGATATGATAAAATCGGCGCGGTAGCTCATCTTGCTTTTCAAGTCCTGCGCAAGTATCTTGAAATAGATGCGCAGGTAAAGGACTGCGCTCATATAGAAGTTTTATTAAAACAACTTACCATACGATAAAGATTGCGCTACGGGCTTTTATCTGCTCAGTCTCATAATACCAGCCCAGTGTTTTCGCCCTTGTGAATTTTGCACGGGGATTATTCTCTTTCTGCTCTGCAAGCATATATTTAAGGTCGATTTTATGGTCAGGATTATATTCGACAAGTATGCCGTACTCGGTGCATTTCAGAAGGAAATCATCAAAATCGTCGCTGACCTTTACTACCTGATCAATAGCGTATTTCAGCTTGGCTTTCCATGACAGTCCCTGACGGGACATATTCCACTCCCAATGGCTCTTTCCTTTGCACTGTTCGGGGTTCTGAATGACGGACAGATTGTTCTCACTGCATAGCTCGTCCGAGATGCGCCGAAGCTCTGCCCAGGCACGGTCTTTCTTATTGCCCTGATTATGCTCAGTTTCAAACGTTTTGCCCGTGATCATGTTCGTATTATTTACGATTATGTTAATGTTTCTTCTGAGAATTTTCAGTATGTTTATAACAGTTCTTCTCATTGCTAAAAATCAACAGCGAATTTATGTTTATATTGTGTATAGAACTGTTGCATTGAGAAGATCAATGCAACCGGTAGTTAAGTGCAGTAAATGTCACTGATGATCAAAGCCGAGGTCCCGCTGGGAGCCTCGGCTTTTTATTGGGGGCTGGTAGGGGTTGGCGGTTACGCTCAAACGCTGCCTTTTCGGACTTTGCTTGATACTTATCGTCCCCAAGCAGAGATTTGGTGTTTACGGGATGTCAGTTTTACGCCAAGCCTCCCGGTCCTCCCGGCTTATTTTCTCTTCCTTGAAACTGCGAATACTCCTGCGAGCAGGGCTGCTGCTGCGAACATGGAGGCCGCTGCGCCTGTGGCGGGGTTCTTTGAGGATCCGTCGTCACCGGAGCTGCCGGAGCCTGAGTCATCGGTATTGCCGCTGTCGGGAGTGCTGCTGTCGGCGACTGTTACCGTGAGCGTAAGTTCGATCGGATCGGCTGCTTCGTTTTTGTCCGTGAACATCAGGCTGAACGCATACTCGCCCTTGTCCAGAGTCTTCAGATAATCAGAGCTTACGGTAAGCTTGCCGTCAGCATAGCTGTAATTTGTGCTTGCCAAAGCTTCTCTGCCGAGGGATACGGAATAAAACCGGAAGTCTCCCTCGGTCACGGCGATAACAATATCTGCCGGAGCGTTCTTGTCAAACTCTGCCGTATCCTTATCAAGAGTAGGCTGTACAAGATCGCGGATGTCCGCAAGATCTTCCTCGGTGAGAGGTGTGACAAATAATGTCCTTACTTCTGCGTCCTCGGCTTTGACATCTTCCAGAAGCTTTGCAAATTCCTCGTTCGTGAGCTGTGTTTCCTTGGGGTATTCCTGATCTGCAAGCTCTGTGAGCTTGTGATCCTTTACCGTTACCATAAGCGGCCAGAACTCGCTGCCGTTTATTACCTCAACAGGATATACGCCGTCCTCCAGCTCTTCAAGGAAGGAGTCCGCGAACTCGATTATAAAGCTGTTGGCTTTGATCTTCTTGTACTGATATTTGCTCTTTGCGGCTTCCGAATCAACAACATCGTCAAAGCCCTTCATGACCTGATCTCTGAAATATACGCCGCCGTCCTGAGCCATATTGCCGCCAATGTGGATAGCGTTGCCCATCTCGGTTATCTCCGCCTTGCGGCCGGGGATTATCTCATACCTCGGGGGCTTGGCGGCGGTTACGACCGTCCACGCCTCGGTGCCGAGATGCGCTCTGCAGCGTGTGCAGGAATAGATGACCTCGTACAGGGTTATGTCAACAGGTGTGCCGCCCCTTGTAACGCCGGGCTTGGTGCCGAGGTTTTTCTTTGTGGTTATCACATTGTGTCCCAGCGCATCGATTATGCCGTAATCGCCCATAGCGGTCTCGGTCTTGCCGCACACCGTGCAGATCTGACCTTCGTAAGAGCCGTCGGTCTCGCAGGTGGGCTCGGTCTTTATGTTCTTCGTCCAGCTGTGATGACCGGTCTTGCTGAGCTTTTCGATGATCTCCTTTTCCTCGTGATCGCAGCCCTCGCGCTTGCACTTCTTGAGCTTGTAGCCCTCGGTCTCGCAGTCGGCCTTTACTTCCTCGACCACTTCCAGATCGTGACCCAGCGGAGCTATAGCATCGGACGCCTCGCTGCCGCAGACCTTGCAAACATATTTCTCAAAGCCGTATTCCTCGCAGGTGGGGGCAACGTCAAGCTCGGGAGCGCGTTCAAGCTCGCACTCGGCAGGCTCGTAGCTGTATGTCGCACCGCATACCGTACACTCGTCCTCAAAGCACAGATCAACGCCGCACTTGGTACCGGTCTTTGTTTCGCCTTTCCAGGTGTGAGGCTCATACTGGCGCTCGTAGCAACCTGGGTTCTGGCACTTGTGAAAATGCCCTGCGCCGGGCTTGGAGCTTATGCCGTACTCTCTGTGCCATTCTTCGTCGAAGTTATGCCCTGTTGCAACATAAGGATCGCCCAGCGCGTGTATCTCAGCCGATGTGAGCGATAACACCTTGCCGCAGTCATCGCAGGCAGCCAGTACCGCATCGGAATCCTCGGTGCAGGTGGGCTTTATAAAGTCGGTGACAGTGTACTTGGTGTGTTCGCAGACTGTATAGGTGACAGTTATCTCGACATCAGAGCTGCCGATAGTGCCGATGACTATTGCATCGCTCGCCTTGAAGCCGGGGTATTTGGGCGATTCTATTGAATAGTTCTGCCCGCTCTTGAGGTCTGTCTGCTCCTTGGATATTATAAAGTCCGCGGGAGGGGTAAGGCCCTGTGCCATAACATAGGTAACTGCCGCATAGTAGGTATCCTCGGGTCTTATAACGGATATCTCTTTTTTGCCTATGCTCTTGTCCTCAACAGACTTGAAGATGACTGTCCACTTGGTATCATCGGTCTTGCTCTTTTCAACCGTGACAGTGTAGCTGTCCTTGTCGATGGGCTGACCGTTCTCGTCTTTGAGACCTATGTTCTTAGCTTCCTCTTTGGTGAACTCACTGTTTTCGTCCTTGCCCTCGGGGAACTCGATGCTTGACTTGCCGAGGTCGGAGATACCGGAGATGATCGATCTCGTTGCTCCGCATACACATTTCTGTCCGGTATATACACCGTCTGAGTCCATTATCCATTTCCACTCGTGACCGACTGCCTCGCTCTTGTAGTCACAGCCGCTGCATTCCTGCCAGTGAGTGTCGTCATTATACTTATATGAAAGAGTATGTGCTTCTTCATTGAATGAATGGTTGCAGTATGTGCAGGTATCCCAGTGCTTTTCGGTATCGTAGCCTGTGATGCCTGTCGCTGTATGAGTGATACCTATTTCAATTATACTTTTGCACTTGGAACAGATCTTGTTGTGGAACATATAGCTTGAATACTCGTATTCCACATCGCCGTCGTGCTCGCAGGCCTTAATGAGCTCTACGGTCTTTCTGTTTATGCTCTTGTCCTCAACAGACTTGAAATCGACCGTCCACTTGGTATCATCGGTCTTGCTTGTTTCGACCGTTACGGTGTAGCTGTCCTTGTCAACGGCTGTACCTTTGTCGTCCGTAAGTCCGAGACCTTCAGCTTCGCTCTGTGTAAAGCCGCTGTTCTCATCTTTGCCCTCGGGGAAAGTGATCTCTGATTTGCTGAGGTCGGTGATACCGGAGATGATCGTTCTTGTTTTACCGCATTCACACTTCTGACCGGTATATACACCGTCTGAGTCCAGTATCCATTTCCATTCGTGACCGACTGCCTCGCTCTTGTAATCGCAGCCGCTGCATTCCTGCCAGTGAGTGTCGTCATTATACTTGTATGAAAGAGTGTGCGTTTCTTCATTGAACGAATGGTTGCAGTATAAGCAGGTATCCCAGTGCTTTTCGGTATCATAGCCTGTGATGCCCGTCGCTGTATGAGTGATACCTATTTCAATTATATTTTTGCACTTGGCGCAGATCTTGTTGTGGAACATATCGCTTGAATACTCGTATTCCACTTCGCCGTCGTGCTCGCAGTCGGGCTCGTCTTCCGGGAAGAACTTGCCGAAATTATCCAAAGTCACATCAACGCTGACGGGCTCGGTCTTGGGAGAAAGCACCCAGCTTTCGTTCTCGCTGAATAAGGCCTCGAGCTGAACTGTGAGGGTGTCGCCCTCGGCAACGCCGGCGCTGGGAGCCCAGCCGAGAGTCATCATATCGGTGACTGCGTCGATAAGCTCAGCTTCCTCCGATTCGGTCAGCTGCTTAGGCTCGCTGCTCGGGTCGTCCGATGAATATACCCGCATCAGAGGTTTGTTTATTACCTCGATCAGTGCGTTCTGTTCGTCCTCGTCGACCTTCTTGAATGCCTCGGCAGTATAGCTGTCATAGTTTTCCGGTATCACAAAGCCCTTCAGCTCTGTTTCGATAGCCTCGGTGAGATCTTCAAAGGTCGTTTCGGGAGCCTCATCCGGCTTCAGCTTATGCAGGGTAAGATCATTAGCAGTCTTGATTATATTCTGCTGGCTCCAATGGCCCAGCACCGGCACATTCATAACGTGGGTACACACGCCGTTTTCATCCACGGTGAAGCTGTTGCCCCCCGGAACGCCGTCGCCTGCCGGGCAGATGGTATTGCCGCTTTCAGGCATACCTACGATATACTTTTGCTTACCGCTCCTTGACCAGCCGGTCAGGGTCACTTCGTTTTCGGCATTCTCCCTCGGGTTTTTGAACTTGACCGGCACCTTGTAGAACCCCGATCTGAGGTGTCCTTTGACTGTCACCACACTCGGATCGACAGTGCCGCCCGGCCCTCTGACCGACATCTTTACTTCAATGGGCGTTGCCGCAACAGCCGCTTCGGAATAACCGGCCTCAGCCACAGCGCTCATCGGCAGCATACTGAACGGCATCACCGCAGCCGCAACAGCAGCAGTCACCCGTGAAAACATCTTTTTCCTCTTTGATCTCATTTCTCCGCACCTCCGTTTACAGATTTATTATTTACGCCTTTGCCGCTTTTGTTAAGCTTGTCCTGCAAGGCGTTAAGATCCTTGACCTGCGCTCTGTAGACCGCACATATTATCACCCATACTGCCAGGTATGCCGCCAGCATTATGCCCTCCATAATGAGCATCTCGCTGACCTCGGTCATCCAGCAGAGTATCCGGCTCACTGTCAGGAACACCGCCGAGATAAGTGCAAAATGGGTCAGCATGGTGCGCAGCATACTCCAGCTCTCTATCTCGTAGAAAAGCATACCTCCGACACCCGCAGCGCCTATCAGTCCGGAAAGCACCGTCTGTATCAAAAACGCCGCAGCCTCGCTGCCGACTGCGTCCACAAATTCCGGAGCGACAGGCATCCCGCTGCCGGAGCCTGTGAAATACGCAATAAGATTTCCCATTGCCATCCCGAGCAGGAAGCCGAGCCCTGCCCGCTTTAAGACCCTTCCAAGCATGACCGTCACTCCTTTCCCGAAAGGCGCCTGCGTATCGCAGGGATACAGCGCCTTGATGCCCATGTTTCTATCCCACCCTCAAGCTCTATGCGCAGGGTGCCGGCCAGCGTGAAGTCATAGCGCACGACCTTTGTCAGATTGATTATCTCATAGCGGGATATGCGTATAAATGTTTTTTCGTCAAGCTGCTTTTCGAGGCTTTGCAGCGACTGGACAAGAAAGTATCTGCTGTCAGCTGTGATGACCTCGGTCCTCTTGCCGTCCACCGAGAACGATATTATATCGGCGGTCCTTATCACGACAGTGGAGCCGTCGCCGTCCGCAGCATTGACGGTATCGGAAAAGCCGTTTTTGATCCTGTCTATCAGCGCTTCGACTTCCGCGTCTCTCCTGCCGGCACGGATGACCACCTCTATACCGTCGGCAGAGGGCGACTCTTCAAAGCGCACAGTTATTTCTTTCATGGGATGTCACCGTCCTTGAGCTTTCTCGGGTGCCTGCACCGCTTCTGATGAGGAAATCCTGGCTTGGTTCGGCAGACCCTGCAGGCGAACAGGGAACACTCGTCTGTATCATTTAAAGTCAATATATCCATTATGATTACCGCTTCGTCAGATTTGTTGAACTTACATAGTTTTGATTTGTTTCCACGCTTGAAGTATGTTCTTATTATACAACACATTAAGCAAAAGTTCAATAGTCACGGCACAAGCGGTATAAGATGCGGCGTAAGCGGTCATAAGAATCAGATGATCGAGGAAAGCGTCCGTGCAGATGTGCGGGCGCTTTATTTCTCTGCGGAACAGTGTTGCCTTCGGTTTTATTATGTTCACTCCTTATCTTCAATGATCGCGTTTATTATCCGCAGAAAACTTGCAGAAGTGCGACAAAGCGTCGCATAAGCGACGCACGCACGCAAAACTGCCGCATATCCGGGATACCGCAAATGACAATATGATATTCACATACTGCATAACAAAAACTACCGCCTTGCCACGCAGCAAAGCGGTATTTTTATGTCAGATCAATCGTCCTCGACAAACAGTTTGCAGGGTTCTATGTCCAGTGCTTCGGCAATATCAAATAGGGTGTCGAGCGATGCGGCACGCGAAACGCATTTGCCGCCGTTGTTATTATTTATACGAAAAAAGGTCTTAGCCGGCAATACATCATCGGATCGGGGGATATGCTTTCGGAAAGGGCGCGTTTCTGTGACACCGCTGCAAAAAGATGACATCGGCAGAGCCCGATCATCTCAGCTTGTGAGTGATATCCTGTTTTCACTTTTTCCTTGACAGCCGGATCATCGTGTCGTTCATTCCGAGAGAAAGATCAAACCGGATCTCCGAGGCTATGCTTTGCAGGACTTGCGCATTGTCAAAATCGTAGGACAGGCTTTCGTCACGCACCAGCGGGTTGAAACCGATGCCCATATCCCTTAGGGATATTATGATGTCCGTTTCGGTCTCCCGCAGCATTACGTCGATGATCTCCTCACGGCCACTGTTCGCCGCAGCTATCCCGGTGAGCATTTCCTCAAGCGCCAGGCAGGTTATCACAGCGGTGCGGTGATCTGTCCTGTCCTCGATATACTGTGAGACGTCTTTGGTCTTCCCGACTATCTCCGGGATATCCGTTTTTACGGAAAAGCCGCAGAGCCTGCGGTCGTCGGCTTTCGGGAGCAGGAAGCTGCGCTCCTCCGAGGCGCGGCTCTTTTGCCTGTCGTACCGCAGATAAATAATGATAAACAGCACCGCTCCGGCTTCGGATGCGATCAGAGCCGTCCAGATACCGGTCATTCCGAAATGGGGAGTCAGAGTGCAGGCCAGACCCACCGGAAGTATCAGCCCTTCGAGGACCGTCACGCCAGTTGAGAGCTTCTGCTTTCTGATCGCCTGGAAATAATAGTTCATCAGCAGAGTAAAGCCCAGCCCCGGAAAAGCAAGGGCATATATCCTGAGACAGGAGCTTATATATACCGCCGACTGCGGGTCGTCTACGCCGTAAAGCAGCAGTATCAGATCGGGGAACAACGCAAACAGCAGCCCCATAAGTACGGCAGCGCCGAGCACATACCGAATGGAGCGTTTCAGCATAAAGCGCACCCTGTCATAGTCACCGCTGTGAGCATACACCCCGGCGATAGGAGAGAGGGTCTGAGCTATGCCGAGGAAAAGTATATAGCACAGGTTCACGCTGTTTTTGCAGACGGAAAATGCCTGGAGTCCCGCCTGATCGCCGAAGGCAATGATAAGGCTGTTCATCACTTGGACGCTTATCATCAGATAAAGCCATACCGACGCAGTGGAGAAGCCGCTTATGCAGACATTTTTTATATCCCTGAAAAAGGTCTTTATCCCCTCCGGGAAGGGCAGGACAAAATGGTACTGCCGTTTGTCGCTTTTTATATATCCCGCAAGCAGGAACAGGATGCCGCAGAGATAACCTATGATAGTGGCGGCGGCAGCCCCCTCCATTCCCATTCCGCAGAATTTCATCAGCACGCAGTCCATAAGGAGATTGACCGCGTTGGAGATCAG
>JAFXVY010000067.1 GCA_017534595.1 Ruminococcus sp. | reverse complement strand
TTCGTCAGATTGCCTAAATTCGACGCCGCCTTGCTGGCGCAAGGCAAGGAGAATAGTGTCAACAAGTTGACACGGTAATAATGACGGAAAATATGCAAGCGGATGATGTACAAAGGCGTTAGCCGGTGGTTGTGCGGTGTTACCTTAGTTCAGCAGCTTCTTTGTATTTATCTGAATACCTTTTCCGTCCCGCCGCCGTCATCCGCCTTGTAGATCACGATGCGGTCGCGTCCGCCGTTCTTGCCCTTGTACAGGCATTCGTCAGAACAGTTTATCATCTCGTACATATCCCTCGGAGCGTCATATACTGCCGCGCCGATGGTCGCCGTAACGGTCGGTCTGCCGTCCTCCTCTGAGATAGCCCTTATGTCGCTCAGTATGCTCCTGAAACATTCCAGCGCCTCAAACTCTGTGCAGCGCATACCCATAAGAAATTCCTCGCCGCCCCACCGGCAGACGAACCCCTTCGCGGTAACATACTGCCTGATTATATCCGATACGCCCACAAGAACCTTGTCGCCGTAATCGTGACCGAAGCGGTCGTTGAGCTTCTTGAAGAAGTCGATATCGAGCATCGCCGCGATGTAGGCTCCGCCCTCGGCGTCAGCCGCCAGCAGTGAGGTGAACTCCGCCTCTCCTGCACGCCGGTTGAAGATACCCGTCAGCGGGTCAGTGTCGATCAGATTTCTGACCACGTTCCCGACCTCCACAGCATACCGCCCCAGCTCGCCGATCTCGTCTCCCCTCGCAAGCACGCTCTCGTCCATGTGTACATCGAACTTGCTCGTCGAAAGCCCGCCGATGTAGTTCTTTATAGCCCGCAGCTGGTTGGACATCTTCCGCGAGTAGAATATCCAGATCATAACCGCCAGCAGAAGCGTCATAAGGAACACGATCATTATGAGCCGGACTACCGTGTTCGTCCCCTCCCGCACATTCTGGCTGCTCTCGCCCGCCAGCACTATCCCGCAGATCTCCCCGCCGGAGTAGTAGGGCACATAGTATGCGTAAAAGGATTTTCCCATAGCCTCGATATCCTTGGCGTAGTATTCCTCTCCGGACATAACAGCGCGGTATATCTCATCGCTCTCAAGATCCGTCCCGACGATCCTGTCGCCGTTCTCACCGTTCACCGTTGACAGCACTCTTGTCCTTCCGGCAAACACGGTGTATTCCGCACCGGTGTTCTGCTTGAACTTATCGACTATCGAGTTGACGCCCGTGCGGTCGGTCTCACCTATATAGAACCTGCCGTCCCTGATCTCGAACCTGCCCGGATCCTCGTCGCGGATAACTCTTGCGGCTATCCTCGCATAGCCCGCCAGCTTGCTCTCGATCTCGTTCTCCATATTCCTCGAAAGTATTATCATAGAGATAGCCATAACGACGGCAACAAGGGCAGCAAGCGGTATTATCTGCACCGAAGCCAGCTTGAAAAACAGTCTGTTTTCCTTACCTTCCATAGCCTTCTCCTTACATGATCAAACACGGACGAACTGTTAAGGCAACACCGCACGACCCACGGCTAAAGCCTCTGCACGTCATCTGCTTACATATTTTCCGTCATAGCACACAAATTCTCCTTGCCGGGCGTCAGCCCGCCTGCGTCGAATTTATGCACTCTGACGAAAAATCTGATTTCGTATCTGACGCACAGGGGTTGTGCGGTGTTGCCTTAACAAATTCATTATACCACAAAGCCTTCGGTTTTTCAATAGGTTTTCACAATATGACAAAAAATAAAACTCCGCCCGGGAGCATCCCTGTTCCCGGGCGGAGACACCGTTCTTTTCTTATTCTACCGAAATGATGTAGTAGTAAACAGGCTGACCGCCGTTTATCAGATTGATATCCATGTTCGGATACTTGTTTCCGAGCTGCTGACTGAGCGCCTCAGCCGCCTCATCCGAAACATCGGCACCGTAAAGCACCGTGATGTAAGAGCTGTCGCCCTTGACGAGCTTCTTGGTCAGCTTGTAGGCAGCCTTTGCGATGTCCTTCTCGACGAAGCTCAGCTTGCCGTTGTCCAGGCAGAGGATCTCTCCCTGCTTGATCGCGTGCCCCTCATAGTCGGAATCACGCGCCGCAAAGGTCACCATGCCGGTCGATACCCTCTCGAGAGCCTTGGTCATCTCGATGCGGTTCTGATTGAAGTCCGCGTCGGCGTCAAAGGCCAGCATAGCGCTCATACCCTGAGGTATCGTCCTCGTCTGGAGCACGCAGACCTTCCTGTCCGCCAGCTTCACAGCCTGCTCCGCCGCCATGATGATGTTCTTGTTGTTCGGCAGCACGAATACTATCTCCGCAGGAGTTGACATGATCGCCGCAAGGATATCCTGCGTCGAGGGGTTCATCGTCTGACCGCCCTTAACGATGCAGTCAACGCCGATGTCCCTGAACATCGTCTCGATGCCGGCACCCGCCGCCACAGCCACAAAGCCGTACTTCTTCTCCGGCTTCGCAGGCACGAGCTTGGTCTCGGCTTCCTTCTTCTTGGCCTTGTGCTGCATCTTCATGTTCTCGATCTTGGGCAGGTTGATGCTGCCGAATTCGAGAGCCTTCTGTACCACAAGACCCGGGTCGTTGGTATGTACATGGAGCTTGATGATATCCTCATCGTCCACAACGACAACGCAGTCGCCGATGGTCTCAAGATAAGCGCGGAGCTTTGAAGGATCCCCCGCACCGCTCTTCTTGGTGATTATCATTTCCGTGCAGTAGGTGAAATGTATCTCCTGATCGAACTTCCCGACCACGTCGGAGAAGGTCTCAACAGTTACCTTCTTTGTGTCAGAGAACTTCGCCTCTACTATCTTGCCGCCCTTGAACACATCTCTCATCGCCTCAAAAATTATCACGAGACCCATACCGCCCGCATCGACCACTCCGGCCTTTGCAAGTGCGGGGAGCAGAGTCGGGGTCTTGTCAAGAGTCTTTCTCGCCTGAGTGCAGACCTCCTCCCAGATAACTACAGGATCGTTGGTGGAAAGGCTGATCTCTCTTGCCTTCTCGGCAGCCTCCCTCGCCACGGTGAGGATAGTTCCCTCGGTGGGCTTCATAACGGACTTGTAAGCTCCCTCGACGCCCGCCTCGAGCGCAGCTACCATATTCTCGTTGTCGAGAACGGCCTGCCCCTTGAGCGCCTTGCTGAACCCGCGGAAGATCAGCGAAAGGATAACTCCCGAGTTGCCCCTTGCACCCCTGAGCAGAGCCGAAGCCGCAGTCTTTGCGACCACGCCCGCCTGAACATCGTCGGGAAGGTTCTTGAGCTCGGCGACGCTGTTGCCGATCGTCATGGACATATTCGTTCCGGTGTCGCCGTCCGGCACAGGGAACACATTGAGCTCGTCTACCGATTTCTTCTTGTTTGAAATGCTGTTGGCGCCGCTGATGAGCGCGTCGCGCAGCAAGCTTCCGTTTATCACTTGCTTTTTCCTCCTATACTATACCGCTCAGTCTACCAACCCGTCAACATACACATTGACAGACTCGACCTCGATGCCTGCACGCTCGGTCAGCACATAGCTCACCTTGTGCGTGATGCTCTCGGAAATGGCGCCCACATTGACGCCGTAGGTAACGGTGATATGCAGATCTATCACGAGCTTGTTGCCGCTCTGCCTGATGATGACTCCGCTGTTTGCGGCACGGTCCTTCTTTACAAAGCTGCTTACGCTCTGTACAGCACCGTATGAATTCATCCCGGCAACGCCGAAGCAGCTCTGAGCAGTCTGTGAAATGAGTGAGCGAAGGTACCTTGCCGATACTCCGATCGTCCCGATATGATTATTGACCTTTATCAATTTTAGCCACTCCCTTCGACAATTTGCTTATCCCAAAGGCACTGCCGCCCGACCCCGCGCATCATATCGCCCAAGGTGCGGCTCCGCCTTAAATACACTTCATTATACCACATCCGTCCGAGTTTTGCAAGCCCTTTTTTCAATTCAGACGCCCCTGCACCGCCTCTGCGGACTTTTTTCGGTTATTTGCTTGTAAAATGCGCAAGTTTTTTTTCAATACTATTGCATTTGCCGAAAAATTATGGTAAAATAGTTATATATAATTTTATTATTGGTGGGAGAAATTATGAACAATCAAATCTACAAGCCTTCAAACAAGGTCTCGGTGCCCGGACTGATAGTGCTGTTCTTCGGCCTGATAGTCGTGGGGTTCGGCATCTACTTCATCTATGAAGTCCTCGACGGCTGGATACCCCTGATCTATCTGAACATACTCCTTGCGATAGGCGCAGGCTTCGCCCTCGGCGGCATCGGCGGCCAGATCGTCAAGAAGTTCAGGCTCCGCTCGCCGCTCTTCGTCCTCATCGTCGGCATCATAGCCCTGCTGATCGCAAACTACCTGCGTATAGCTGTCTACTGCTCGAGAGACTACGACAAGAACTTCGACAAGGTCTTCCAGCTGGAACTCTGGACAGGTATAGACAAGACCGATCCCAAGCTGGATCCTCAGCTCAAGGTGCTCTATTCCTATATCGCTCCCCTTTCCTCCGATGAAGCTCTCGAGGAGCTCGGCGGTATGAGTACCTCCGACGGCGGCTATGCCGATGCCCTCTTCGATAAGGAAAAGACCAAGACCGATTTCAAAAAGTTCATCGGCAGCAGCTACGAAGAGTTCAAGCAGAACTTCCTCGGCTGCGAGACTATCTACGATCTCTATGTCAACTACGGCGGTTTCGTAAAGCCTACCATCGTTTCGCTCTCGACTCATCCCGACAGGCTCTTTGCTTACCTCAAGTGCGTCAATGAGGACGGCCGCTGGACTATCAAGAGCCACCGCTCCGGCCTCAGCGACAGCCTCATCGGGGAAAACGACAACGTCAAGGGCTTCATGCTCTGGGGCGTGTGGTTCTTCGAGTTCCTCTTCCTGACACTCCCCGCGATCGCACTCATGCTCGATAAGGCCAAAGCCCCCTTCGTTGAATCCGAGGGCGAGTGGGCGGAGCCGGAAAAGCCGATGCCCGAGTTCAGGTTCGTTATCCCTCCCACTGGCAGACTTTCTACCGTTGAGGGTCTGCGTACCGAAATGATGAAGAACGCCGAGTGTATCTTCACCCTCGACCCGATACCCGCGATAGCACCTCCCGCCGAGAGGTTCTACAGAGTCACCTTCTGCCGCAGCAGATACTACGACGAGAACTTCATCACGGTAGTTCAGTCCACGCTCACCAACGCAAGGAAGAACCAGAGAAGAGAGGCCAAGGTCATCAAGTATCTAAGCGTCAGCGCAGATTACATAGCCACAATGTTCGGCACCTTTGAGTACGTTGTACCTGCCATGTGCAAGGGCGAGAACAGAGCGGCTGAGATCTCGAAAGAGAACAAGGAGAGAGCCCAGGCCGAGCAGGACAACATCGGCAAGCCTCACGCGCCTGCGCCTCCGAAGGCAACAGGAGCGGAAGCTATCTTCGACGAGCCCTCGCCGTACTCCAGAGCAAGGATCGACACCTCGCAGGCAGACAGCTTTGCGGCAAAGGAGCTTGAGAGGGAGCGCAAAGAGGCGGCAGCCCAGCAGCCTGCTTTCAAGCAGCCCACCTCCGGCGACATGGACAGTCTGGACACGTCAAATCTTGATCTGAGCAATTTTGATTTCAAGTAAAGCAAAAGCTATATGACACAAACGCGACAGCAAAAGCGGTCAAGGGGACCGAGTCCCCTTGACCACTTTTTTTATGCACAGAAGCCGCAGCTTCTGCAAAGATCCGCACCCGTAAGAGCGCACCTGAATTATTCACTGTTCATTCTTCATTATTTCCGTCCCGAACTCTGCCGTTCCTCCCCCGTTCAGCTCTATCTTCTCTATCCGTCCCCCCTCACTCGTCACCGTGAACCCGATCCCCCGTACTGCCCCCGTCCGGACCGTCTTCTCCCCGCTCACAGATGCCGTCACTCCCCTGTCCTTAATGCACATCTCCAAAGCCGAGGCAATAAGGTCAAGCTCCCCGTACTCCGGCAGCTGCTCTCTCATGTATACCCCGCTGTGCCCCTCAAATGTCACCGTGCACTTCCCATCGTCAAAGTAGGCAAGCGAAAGCCCCTTTACTGTCTCCGGAGCCGTCAGAGTGAAGCTCCACCCCGACCCCTCCGACCGCTCCGCCTCCGCCGCGAACCCGTCCGAAAGCACCGCCGTGCTCCTGAATTCTCCGCCGATCACATCCGGCTCCCCGCCCGGCATCGGCGAGCAGCCCGCAAGCGTCACAGCCGCAAGCAGTATAAGTGTTCTCTTCATAGTGTTACCTCCGATAAAAAAACGGCTCCTCCCCAAAGGGAAAAGCCGTTTGTCCGCATATCAAAGGTCATTCTCAAGCTCGTAAAGCGTCGCCGGGAACCTCCCGATGATGTCCGAGGCAAGTATGCCTCTCGCCGAAAGCGTGTCGCACAAAGCCCTCGCCGAGCGTCCCATTACATAGTCCGCCAGCACACACGCTCTGTCCGATGCCACGCCCTGCGCCATGAACCCGCCGATAAGTCCCGCCAGCATATCTCCCGAACCGCCCTTCGCAAGCGCCGAGCAGCCGAAATCGGTGATGTAGCAGGTCTTGCCCTTGACGGTCAGGGTCTGTGTACTCTTTGCATGGACGGTCACTGAATACTGCTCCGCGATCTCACAGGCGTGCCCGAACAGATCCTGAGTAACGCTCGGGGTATCCGTCCCGCAAAGCCTCGCAAGCTCGGCAGGATGCGGCGTGAGTATGATCTCTGTCTGCTTTTCCTTTAATACATCTATATGCGCAGACAGGCAGTTTATTCCGTCAGCGTCGATAATGAGCGGGCACCTTGCCCTTCTCACCAGCTCGCAGACGAGCTTTTCCGTCCTCGCGGTCTTGCCCAGACCGCAGCCTATAACGCAGGCGTCAGCCCTTTCCGTCGCCCGCAGTATCGTCTCCACCGCGTCGTCGGTCATAAAGCCGTTCTCATCGCAGCTCACCGGAGTAAAGGTACACTCCGGCATCCTCGCAACAGCGGAAATGATGACCTCTCTGTGCGTGCAGAGGTTCACGATACCCACACCCGAGCGCAGCGCCGAATGTGTCGCTATCATCGCAGCTCCCGGGTACGCCGAAGACCCGCAGACCAGCACGACTCTTCCGAACAGACCCTTGTGGCTGTCCTCTATCCTGTAAGGCAGCAGCGACTGTACAAAGCTCCTGTCCGCCTTCATCAGAGTGACCTTCGCGTATTCCTCAACGTAGTCTCCGATGCCGATATCCGCCACTGTGATCTCGCCGCAGTGCTCCTTCGCAGGCGACATCAGCATACCCAGCTTCGGCCTGTGGAAGGTCATCGTCTCGTGAGCCTCAAAAGCATTGGGCGAGGTACGCCCGCTCATGCAGTTTATGCCGGAGGGCGCGTCGCAGGCTATCCTGTAAGCACTGCTCAGCGAGCATCTCAGGAACAGCCTCTGTACATCCTCGGGCAGCTCTCCGTGAAAGCCTATCCCGAATACGCAGTCAACGATTATCTCCGCACTGTCCACAACAGAGAAATCATCGTCGAGCATCGACAGCCGCAGTATCTCGCACCTGCCCTCTATCCTCGCCAGAGCCGCCTTGGCAAGCTCGCTCTTGGCAGGCCCACAGAGTATCACCGTTACGCTCGCCGCGGTCCGCAGCAGGAAATCCGCCGCAACGAATCCGTCGCCGCCGTTGTTCCCCGTCCCGCAGATCACGAGTATATTCCTTTTCATAAGCCTCTGCGCCGCAGACAGCACCCGTCTGCCCAGCGCCTCGCCCGCATTGTCCATCAGCTTCGCAAGGGATACTCCGTGCGCCGTGGCTGCAAGCTCGGCAGTCCTCATCTGCGGAGGCGTAAGAATAAGTCTGTTAAGCTCCATTACTGCTCCTTCTGCCCGTCAAAGGCGATACACACCGCCTCCGCGAGCTCTTTTGTATGTGTGATGCTCACCGAAAAGCTGAGCCCGAGCTCTCCGGCTATCCCGGCAGCCCTCCCGCTCAGCCGGTAATAGGGCGCCCCGAGCTCATCCCTCAGCACCTCGACCTCCGTCAGCGAGAACCCTCTCACTCCCGTGCCGAGAGCCTTGGCAAAGGCCTCCTTCGCCGCCCAGTTGCCCGCCAGCGAAGCATAGCTCACCCTCTCCCCGAGGAAAAGCTCCTGCTCGGCCTTCGAGTAAACGTGATCGGCAAAGCTCTGCCTCTCACAGCTCTTTTTTATCCGGCCGATCTCCACCAGATCAACTCCGATACGGTACATCTCAGCTCCTCAGCTCTCTGGGGAAATAGTGCTTCATAAGAGTTATCATATCCTCGCTCGGAGTGAAGTAGATAACAGTGTCGCCGTAGCCGTTGTGCTTGACGCGCAGATAGTAGTCTGTCAGCTCGGGATCGTTCGCCGTCGCGGTAACGTAGGTGTCGGCATCCTCGATGGTCTTGCCCTCCTCCACCTTTCCGAAATCGACAGCCGTGTTGAGCTTCACGCTTATCAGCCTCTTGCGTGAGCGCTGAGCGGTGATCTTGTCGAAATCCACCTCTCCGTTGGTGAGTATGTACTCATACTCTATATTCAGGCTCGTCACGAGATAATACCCGAGATACACGGCGCCTATGGTTATCATAAGCCCCAGCATCATGATCATCGTCCCGAAGGTGAACAGCAGCGCCGTCGCAGCGATCATAACGGCGGTCACGCCGAAGATGATCTTCTTTCCGAGATCCCTGCTGTCCTGCAGCCTTACTACATTCTGTTCCTTGAATACATCCATTGTTATACCTCATTTCTGGTCTTGCGAAAAGTTCTCTGACTATTATATCACAGCCGCACGCAAAAATCAACCGTCATACGGCTGCCGCTGCCGCTCTGAGCTCCTCTGCAGCATCGTTTACATCCTTGCTGCCGTCCAGCACCGAATGTGCCGCAGCGACGAACGCCGTCACCAGCTCGTTGTTCTCGAGCAGCGGGCTGATTCTCGTCACCTCCGGAGAAGACATCATCTTCTCGTTCGCGGTGAACTGTATGCCCTTGAGCCGGTCGCCCGACTCGAGCGCCTCGAGCATCGCCCTGCTCAGCGGTATGCCCTTCTCCGTGCCCTGCTGCTGCGCCATTTCCTCGCTGTTGAGCAGGAAGTTCACAAGCAGCGCCGCAGCTCTCGGCTCATCGGTGTCGCGCCTTATGCCGTAAAGGCTCGTGGGCTTGGCGTACCACCCCGATATGCTGCTGCCCTCCATGCGCAGGAAGTCTCCCACGACTATGTTCCTGCCCGCCTCTATCGCCGCGGAGCAGTTGTTGTCCGCATCGGATATCCAGCAGACCATTCCCGCAGCAGCCGCATTGTTCAGATCCTGGCTCTGTACATCCTCAAGGAACTTGGTGACCTTTTCGTCCACCAGCCTCTTGTAGAAGGTCAGCAGATCGGCGAACTCCGCCCTGCCGAAGCACATCCGCCCCGTATCGTCAAAGCAGCGTCTCCCCGTCTTCTGTTCCTCATAGGCTATGCACATCATCCATGCAGCCTTCCTGTTCATCTGCAGGGGATAGATCCGATCCTGCTTCATGACGCCTGCCGCCTCGAAGAGATCGTCCCAGTCCTTCGGCAGCTCCAGCCCGTACCTGTCATACATATCCTTGTCGTAGTAGCAGATCTGGGTGTTGAGCGCATTGGGTATGCCGTTGAGCTTGCCGTTTATCATCCCGTAGGAGAGCTGCTCCTCGGTGAAATTGCTGAAATCTATGTACTGCGAGAGCTTTTTCAGATCGTAGAACCCCTCGCCGTCCGGAGAGTACCGGTACAGCCAGTCGTAGTTTATCTGCATGACATCGCATTCATCGTGAGCCGCGAATACAACGTCCATCTTCTTCTGGAACACGTCGAACTCGTTGTATTCCTGTATCACCTCGATGTCCGGGTTCAGATTGACGAACTGCTTGACAGCGCTTATCGTGTAGCTGTGCCGGTTGTCCTTGCCCCACCACGAGAATGAGATGCTCTCCTTTGTTCCCGCATCGAGAGTGCTGTCCGGAGCGCAGGATCCGAGACCCAGCACAGCGCTCAGAAGCAGAGCCGCTATGCGCGATCCTTTTTTCATGAGCCCTCACCTCCCCGGAGCTTTTCATCGAAGCAGACAAAGCTGTCGCCGCTTTCCTCGAGAGCCTTAGCAAGCGCCAGAGAAGCATTGTACTCCAGCTCGTCATAGTCCTTGCCGTGATCGGGATAGATGCAGGTGCCCATCGCAGCATAGAGCTTGTAGTCGGCGTTCTCGCCCACCAGCAGCTTTAAGAACTGGCACTTTGCATCCTCATGCCTGTCCCGGAGATCCTTGTGAGCCTTGAAAAGATCGTAGTCCGAGAAATCGGTGAAGACCACGAATTCATCATGCAGATTGAGTCCGATGACTGCTTCCTCGCCGAAGCTGTCTCTGAGTATTTCCGCCAGAATGATCTGACCCGTCTTGAAGAATTCCTCTCCCAGCCGCTCGCGTATCATCTCGGCGTCCTTGATCTTGACGAGAGTGAACGCCCAGGTCCCCCCGACAAGCGAGGTCTCGATGATATCCGAGATCCGCTCCTCGCAGTAGAAAGCGGAGAGCACTCCGGTGTCCGGATCCGTCTCCTCCTCGATGAGCTTCTTCGTTCTCTTGTCCGAGGTGTAGTAAGAGGAGATTATCATGCCTATCAGCACGAACAGAATGAGCGTCGAAAGCGAAATAATGATGATGAAATTCTCGGTGCTCACTCCCTTCTGCTCCCCGATCGCTCCGGAATAAACAGTCGAGTATAGCCGCCAGCCGTTCTCGAGCTCAACGCAGCAGCAGGCTCCGCCTTCAATGGCGATAGTTATGTTCGTCCTGTCGTCGAACCCCGAGATAAGATCCGCGGGAAGCCTGTCGCCGGATGAAACGGTCATGTTGTCGGTCCCGTAGATGACTCTGTTGCTGCGGTCGGTAACGCAGAGGCTCAGCCTCGACTTCTCTGTCATGGTGTTGAAGGTCGAACCGAGCTTTGTGGAGTAGAACGAGCAGATGAACACCGCCTCGCTGTTAAGCCTTTTCAGAAAGCAGGCACGCGAAAGGCTCCCGGAGAAGAACGCCGACCAGCATTCATCCCTGCCGAGCAGCATATTCTCCGCCCTGCCGTACATATCCTGCCCGAACAGCGAGCGCGTTCCGTCGGAGATTATGCCCGCCGAAGCGCCGTTGCTGTATATCACGCCGAGGTCGCAGTAATCGGAAATGTAGCTCGCCCTGACGAGCAGCTCGGTGAGCCTGTCCGCCGTGGCGTGCTCCTCAGCCGTGAGCTCACCCTCCTCGGGATAGAACGCCGCAAGCTTCGGATCGTCGTACACAAAGCGTACCTGGTTCTCCGCCAGATCGCAGTAGTTGCACACATTCTTTGCAGTCTGCTGAGCAGCAATGGTTATATAGTTCTGAGATTGCTTGAGCATGGATACCTCTTTCGTCTGCAGAAAATGGAAACAGCAAAGCCCGAAGAACATAAGAGAGAGTACGGTATAAACGAGCACAAACGTATTTCTCATCGAGATCATACGTGAAGCCTCGCTTCTTATCTTCATTATCCCGCCCCCTTTTTCTAGGGCAATACCGCACAACCCCTGTGCGTCAGATACGAAATCAGATTTTTCGTCAGAGTGCATAAATTCGACGCAGGCGGGCTGGCGCCCGGCAAGGAGAATTTGTGTGCTATGACGGAAAAAGTGCAAGCAGATGACGTGCAGAGGCGTTAGCCGTGGGTTGTGCGGTGTTGCCCTAAAGGTCATATTTATATTATTATACTATGTCCGGCGAAATTTTGCAATAGCAAATGAACTATTTATATAAAAAATTTGCTCTTCCGTCCCCGCCTCCCCCACCCGCCCCGATATCCCCGCACACCCCTGCCTTCTCCCGCCGCCTCCCCCAACCCATCTCATCGCCCCGCCTCACCCCACAATTCCCTACTCCACATCGCCCCTCAAAACCCACCCCCGCCAACCTTCACAAAATGTATCAGTCCAATT
>JAFXVY010000066.1 GCA_017534595.1 Ruminococcus sp. | reverse complement strand
GGCAACGGACGGAGCTGTCGGCGCTGCGAATTATAGCCCCCGAAGCATAGCAAAATAATAAGGCGCTTGTGCCCTTTGGATTTGGGGCGCAGCGCCTTGTTTGTATTGTGTTATTGCTTTGTGCGGAGCCGTGGTCGGAGCTAACGCTCCGAGTGAGACTCTGTCTCACACTCTGCAAGGGACTCTGTCCCTTGACCCTGCGGGGCTCTGCCCTCGACCCGCAAGGGAGCAAAGCCCCCTTGACCCCATTTCGCTTCGCGTTTTGGTCTGAGAGTTCCTGCGGGTCTTTCATCACTTTTTTTCTGATTAGTATCAAAAATATTTGCTTTTATTATCATAGTTCTATCACATTGGGGGGTATAATTGATTATAGAAACAAAAAAACACCGCATTTAAGCGGCGCGTCTGAGATATATAAACGGAGGCGTTTACTATGGATGAATTCAACAGATACAATGGATACAATGAGCAGAATAACCGCTCCGAACAACAGACCGGCTATCAGCAGCAGGGCTATTACGATTACGGCAGCTATAACTACGGTGCCGACGGCAACGAGGTCGTATATAAGCCGCAGAAGAAATCCGGTAAGGGCAAGAAGATACTCACCGCTATCGCAGGCATCCTCGCAGTAGCCGCTATCGGTACTACTTCGATCGTGGGCTACAGCCTCGTTACCGGCAATAAGCTCGTCGGCAGCTCCGATGACTCCTCTTCGCTCTCGGCTTCCGCAAGCACCTCAAAGAGCTCCGCTTCCACCGAGAAGAAGACCGATGACACTGCCAAGAACGTGAAACGCGAGCTCCCCACTATCGAGCAGCTCGCCTCTCCCGATGACGCGATGAAGATCCCCGATATCGTTAATAAGGTCTCTCCTTCGGTTGTCGGTATCTCCTGTATGACCTCTGCCGGAACCGCTAAGGGTACCGGCATCATAATGACCGAGGACGGCTACATCATCACCAACGCTCACGTCGTTGAGGGCGCACGCTCGATCTCGGTGCTGCTCCCCAGCTCCTACTCGGATGAGAGCCAGGCTTCCGCAAGCGACCTGACCGTTGAAGCCGAGCTTATCGGTAAGGATACCCAGACCGATATCGCAGTGCTCAAGATCAACAAGACCGGTCTCACCAAGGCCGAGTTCGGCAAGAGCTCCGATCTGCAGGTCGGCGAGGTAGCGATAGTTATAGGCAACCCGCTCGGCTTCGAGCTTGCAAACTCCGTAACTGCGGGCATCATCTCCGCTCTCGACAGAACTATCACCGTTGAGGACAGAGTCATGAACACCATCCAGACCGATGCCGCCATCAACAACGGCAACTCCGGCGGCCCGCTGATCAATGCCTACGGCCAGGTAGTCGGCATCACCTCTGCAAAGGTCACCAACACCTACGGCGAGGGCCTCGGCTTCGCGATCCCGATAGATGAGGCTATCCCGATCATCGCAGACCTTATCCAGAACGGCTACGTTACCGGCAGACCTACCCTCGGCGTTACCGGCGAGACAGTTTCCAACGTATACTCGCAGTATTACAACATCCCCAAGGGCTTCTTCGTAAGAACTGTCAACGAGGGCAGCTCGGCTCAGAAGGCCGGCATCAAGGTCGGCGATATAATCATCGGCATCGAGGGTCAGCTCATTGAGTCTCTCAGTGAGTTCAACAAGATCAAGGACACCTACAAGGCCGGCGACGTTGTAAAGATCTCCGTTTACAGAGACGGCGAGATACTCGACTTCGAGGTAACTCTCGATGAGTCCGTCGAAGAAGAGGAAGATACCCAGCAGCAGACCCAGGACGATTACTACCGCCAGTACCGTGAGTACTTCAGCCAGTTCCCGTTCTGATAACCAAGCACTCTCCCCAATTTTTCATATTCTTTTACTTCTCGAAAGGGGCTGCCGGAAACGCAGCCCCTTTTGAGCGTCCTGCCGTTATGTATCCGGCGGGAAATGCGCTCCCCGCGTCAGAGGGTGCAAAAAAGCCCGAACAACGGGATTTTTTGCTTTGGTGCTTGACTTATCCGAATTATTGTAGTATAATATATAAGTTAAAGTATGTTTTCTTACAGGAAAGTATCGAAAAAAGACTCTGAAAGGATGTTTTCTGTTATGTCAAAGCTAAAGAAAGCTGCGGCGCTGATCGCCTGCGCTATGACCGCAAGCCTTGCGTCGGGCTGCTCCGATACGAGATATGCCCTCACCGTCGGTGAGGAGGAGGTCAAGGCCGGCATCTATATCGGCTACCTCCAGAATCAGCTGACCACTCAGCTCAATCTGCTCTATTATCAGGGCATCTCCGAGGATCCGTTCTCGCAGCAGATCGAGGGCGTGAGCTTCTCGCAGTATATCAAGGACTATGCTCTCAAGAGCACCAAGGAGTACTACGCCATAAAGAAGCAGTTCGAGGCCGAGGGTCTTACCCTTACCGACGAGCAGCTCAAGTCGGTCAACTCCAGCATCAATTCCACCTGGAAGAGCATGGGTGAGCTCTATGAGCTCGAGGGCATCAGCAAGGAATCCCTCAAGGAGCTCTACAAGACCTCTCTGTGGAGCAACGCTCTGTTCGAGCACTACTACGGCGAGGGCGGCAAGGAAGCTCCCACCGACGAGGATCTCCAGAATTATATCAACGACAGCTACCTCAGATACAAGATGATCGTAGTTTACAAGTCCACGAAGACCGATGAGTCCGAGGCTGCCAAGGAGAATGAGGAAAAGCTCAAGGAGCGCGACACCTTCCTCGAGAAGGCCAACGGCGTAAGCTTCGAGGACTTCAACAAGATCATCGACGAGTATGACGCTTATGAGAACGCCAAGAACGCCGCCGAAACCACCGAGGACGATTCTTCGACCGGGGACAGCTCCTCCGAGCAGGACAGCTCCTCCGAGGCTGACAGCTCCGAGAGCGCCGCAGACAGCTCGTCTGCCGTAAATCCCACTCCCGCCGACGAGGAAAGCTCCGAGTCCTCTGAAGACGAAAGCTCCGAGGCTGATGAAGACGAGAGCTCCGACGACAGTCAGGACAGCGACGAGTCCTCCGACGGCAGCAGTGAGGACAGCTCCGACGCAAGCAGCGAGGATAACTCCGACGCAAGCAGCGAGGATAATTCCTCCAAGGAAGACGACTCCTCCGCAGCAGAGGCCGAGGAGGACCCCTACGCCAAGGAAGTAATGGTCAACTTCGCAGACCTTAGCGACAGCGAGCTCGAGAGCGAGTCGGGCAAGCTCTATAAGTTCATCAAGGATCTTGAGCTCGGCAAGGCGACCGCCTTCGAGAACGATAACGGCTACTACATCGTCATCAAGGGCGATGTTACCGAGCGCACAGATTACCTCGCAGCCAACCGCTCCACCGTGCTCCACGCTATGAAGGACAAGGAGTATGAGGAAAAGGTTAAGTCCTGGGTAGAGGCAGCAAATATCAAGGTCAACGAGACCGCGATCAAGCGCTATACCCCCGAGGTCATCTACGATAAGATGAACGAATACTACGACAAGAAGTCCTGATGATCGTAAAACGCCGTCCGCAGACCGGGCGGCGTTTTTGAAAACAGAAAAAAGGGGAGAGAGATATGGGTAAAAACAAAGGGTACAATTCAATGATAGGTGCGATATTCAGTATGCTGTTCATGATCGCCGCCGTCGCGGTGATACTAATCTTCGGCTGGGAGGTCATCAAGTACTTCTTCGCAGGCTCCGCTTACGACGCCAAAGTCACCGACGTCTACGGTTCGGGCAGCGGGCAGCTCGTAATGTCCGAGTACACCGCCGAAAACGGCAGTAAGATCTCAGCGGAGACGATCTGCAAGAGCAAGGCAACGGCAGGCGAGGAGTTCAGAGGCTATGTGATCTCCGGCGAGAACGGGAAGATACTGAAAATGCCCGAGTGGTGGAAGCTTGCCGCCTTCGGGGGAGGCTTCTGCACAGTGTTCTTCGGGGGGCTCATAGGGCTCATAAAGAATTCCCGCACTCACCGGAAAATGCGGTATCTCGCCACCAAGGGTACGACGACCGAGGCCGAGGTCACGATGATAAACAAGAGAAAAGAATTCGTCTTTGACTGCTATGTCTCCTTCACCGACTCTGACGGCGAGCCCCAGACCGCTATGGTGACGTTCACAAGGAGCGTTCCCGCCGCCGGCAACAAGTACCCCGTGGTCTACTACAAGGACGCCAAGGGCAGGCTGATCTGCGAGATCATCGAGCTGTGAACAAAAAGTGAACATATATTAAAAAGACGTAAAAAGTTGGCGGCCGATGTTGAAAAAACAGCGCAAAAATAGTATAATATTAGTGGCAAAAATCATAACCTAAATTTTTAACGGAGGGTGTTTTACGATGTTAGTTTCGGCTAAGGAAATGATGCAGAAGGCCGCAGCAGGTCATTATGCAGTAGGACAGATCAATATCAACAACCTTGAGTGGACAAAGGCTATCCTTCTCACGGCTCAGGAGTGTCAGTCTCCCGTTATCCTCGGTGTTTCCGAGGGTGCAGGCAAGTATATGTGCGGCTTTGAGACCGTTTCCGCTATGGTAGCGGCTATGGACAAGAGCCTCGGCATCACCGTTCCCGTTGCTCTTCATCTTGACCACGGTACTTACGACGGCTGCTACAAGTGCATCAAAGCAGGCTTCACCTCTATCATGTTCGACGGCAGCTCCCTTGCTTTTGAGGACAACCTCAACAAGACCACCGAGCTCGTTCACGTTGCTGACAAGCTGGGTCTCTCCCTCGAGGCTGAGGTAGGCTCCATCGGCGGCGAAGAGGACGGCGTCGTAGGTATGGGCGAGTGCGCCGATCCCGCAGAGTGCAAGACTATTGCCGATCTCGGCGTTACCATGCTGGCTGCCGGCATCGGAAACATCCACGGTGTATATCCCGCCAACTGGCCGGGTCTCTCCTTCGAGACTCTTGCTGCTATCAAGGCTGCAGTAGGCGATATGCCTCTCGTTCTCCACGGCGGTACGGGTATCCCCGACGAGCAGGTAAAGAAGGCTATCGATATGGGCGTTGCCAAGGTAAACGTAAATACCGAGTGCCAGCTCGTGTTCAGAGATGCTACCAGAGCTTATGTTGAGGCCGGCAAGGATCAGCAGGGCAAGGGCTTCGATCCCAGAAAGCTCCTCGCTCCCGGATTCGATGCTATCAAGGCCAAGGTCAAGGAGAAGATGGAGCTGTTCGGTTCTGTAGGCAAGGCCTGATCGTTCACAAGCTAAGATTACAGGAGGCTGCCTTGTGCAGCCTCTGCTTTTATTGCAGGGGAGGTGACCCGGAGGTGGAGATATTCAGTGCCCGCAGGCTCACAAGGATAGGCATGGTGACCGCTATCTATGTCGTGGCAACGCTGCTGTGCGCACCGCTTGCCTATGACGCCGTACAGTTCAGGGTGTCGGAGATGCTGATGCTGCTGTGCTGCTACAACAAGGACTATATCATCTCCATGACGCTCGGGTGCTTCCTTGCAAACATATTCAGCTCTCTCGGAGTGATAGATCTTGTTTTCGGAACGTCGGCGACGGTCATAGCTGCCGCGCTGATGTATCTGACCCGCAGGAAGGTACACATGGTCGTGTCGTCGCTGTTCCCTGTGGTGTCCAACGCCTTTATAGTCGGTGCCGAGCTCAAGCTCGTGTTCGGAGACCCCTTCTGGATCAACGTCGGGTATGTGGCGCTGGGAGAATTCGTGTGCGTCACGCTGCTCGGAGTCGCGGTGTTCAAGTTCCTTGAAAAGAACAAGGGCTTCATGAAGCTCATAGCTGCCGGCGAGGACGACGCCAAGGCCGCTGAGCGTCAGGGGCCGCTAATATGAAAAAAACGGTCAGAGAGGAAATTTCCTCCCTGACCGTTTTCTGTGTCTTAGTACACCTTGTAATACTTGGTCATCTTCGTCTCGAAGATCCTTGTGCAGGCGACGGCAGCCGCAGCTGCAGCAGTTACCGCCGCAAGTATGATGACTATCCTGATAAATACTTTCATAGCTTCATTCCCCCGTAAGATTAAAACAGTCCGTATATGTTGCCCTTGCCGTCTACGTCGATGCTGTTGGCCGCCGGCACCTTGGGAAGCCCGGGCATCGTCATGATGTCGCCGGTGTAGACTACCACAAAGCCCGCGCCTGCCGAAAGCCTTACGTCGCGCACAGTGATCTCGAAGTTCTCCGGCTTGCCCAGCTTCGCAGGATCGTCCGAGAGCGAGTACTGCGTCTTAGCCACGCAGACCGGTATATCCGCAAAGCCGAGAGCCTCGATCTCCTTGATCGACTTCTCCGCCTGCGCGGTGTAAACTACGCCGTCGGCGCGGTAGATCTCTCTTGCGAGAGTGCCTATCTTCTCCTTGATCGGGAGCTTCTCGTCGTAGAGCGGAGCGTAGTTGCTCGGGGTCTCCTCTATGGTCGCGCAGACCTTCTCGGCGAGATCCTTTCCGCCCTCTCCGCCCTTGGCGAAGATCTCAGCCAGCGAGTACTTGACGCCCATTTCCTCGCAGGTGTCCGCGATGACCCTGATCTCGGCGTCGGTATCCGACTCGAAACGGTTGATCGCCACAACAACGGGTACTCCGAACTTGTGCATATTCTCGATGTGAGTTCTCAGGTTCACGATGCCCTTTTTCAGAGCCTCGACGTTCTCTGTTTTCAGCTCGGTCTTGGGTACGCCGCCGTTGTATTTGAGCGCCCTGATCGTCGCCACCAGCACTACGCAGGAGGGCTTGATTCCGGCGAACCGGCACTTGATGTCAAAGAACTTCTCCGCGCCGAGATCCGAGCCGAAGCCTGCCTCGGTGATGGTGTAGTCAGCCAGCTTGAGGCCGAGCTTGGTGGCTCTTACCGAGTTGCAGCCGTGAGCGATGTTGGCGAAGGGGCCGCCGTGCATGATCGCGGGAGTATTCTCGAGGGTCTGCACGAGGTTGGGCTTGAGGGCGTCTTTAAGGAGAGCCGCCATAGCGCCGCAGCCGCCCAGATCCTTGGCGTACACCGGCTTATTGTCGTAGGTGTAGGCCACAAGGATGCGCTCGAGCCTTGCTTTGAGGTCGTCGAGGTCAGCCGACAGGCAGAGGATAGCCATGATCTCCGAGGCCACGGTGATCTGGAAGCTGTCCTGCCTCGGGATGCCGTTGACCTTTGAGCCGAGCCCTACGATGATATCACGCAGCGCTCTGTCGTTCATATCGAGGCAGCGCTTGAAGAGGATGCGCCTCTGGTCGATGCCGAGGGGGTTGCCCTGGTGCATGGAGTTGTCTATCAGTGCGCAGAGCAGGTTGTTCGCCGCGGTAATGGCGTGCATATCTCCGGTGAAGTGGAGGTTTATATCCTCCATTGGGACTACCTGTGCATATCCGCCGCCGGCAGCTCCGCCCTTGATGCCGAACACAGGCCCGAGTGAGGGTTCGCGCAGGCAGAGTATCGCATTCTTTCCGATCTTCGCCATAGACTGGGAGAGACCCACCGAAACAGTGGTCTTGCCCTCGCCTGCGGGAGTCGGGTTGATCGCGGTGACGAGTATCAGCTTGCCGTCGGGCTTATCTGCGAGCTTTGCAAACAGCTCCTCCGACAGCTTGGCCTTGTAGTGGCCGTAGGGCTCGATGTCGTCGTCCTCGATGCCGAGGTCGTGCGCGATGTCGTAGATCTTCTTCATTTTCGCCTGCTTGGCGATTTCGATGTCTGAAAGCATAGTTTTAGGCCCCTTTTATATTTATTTGCCCTGCCGGGCAGATGCGGTAAGCTCATTTTTCTGTATTGCTGCCTCCGATACGGATGATCTCATCGTAGACCTGCGAAAAGGGTATTCCGCTTTCCGCAAAAGCATCAAGGGCCTTATCCCTG
>JAFXVY010000065.1 GCA_017534595.1 Ruminococcus sp. | reverse complement strand
CGGTAGGGGAGTTTCGCCGTCTGCGGACGGCGACAAGGGGCGCCGCCCCTTGACCCCGCGAGCCTCTGGCGCGAGGCTCGACCGCGCGCTTTATTTCGCTGTCGCGTTTGGAGCCGCAGCTTTGTTCAGCCCGCCGTCAAACCAAAGTGCGGTTTTGCACTATATTATCCAAAGGCGGAAATACGCCGTCCGCGTTAGGACCGGAACTGCGCCGTCCGCGCCGAGGACCGCCGAGGACCGCCGAGGACATTAAACGTTTAATTGGTAAAGGCGTACAAATATTTATCAACAAATTACCACAGTATTACCTATTGCAAAGGCGGGAACAGTATGGTATAATATAGTCAATAAAAGAACTGCCTTGTGCGAGCAAGTATGGTATAATATGATCCAACACTTAATTAAAGGGAGTCCTGTCTCCGAAAGCGGATTGCAGACCTCCCGACCCGGACCGCTTCGGCTGCTTCGGGCTACGGACGAAGGGAGCGTGAACCCAAGGGGGGACACCCACCTGCTTAGAGCGGGTTTTATTCCACCATACGACGGCAAGGTGGTTTTTTTGTCCGACTTTTTTGTTGCTTGCCGAAAAAAACGAGGAGCCCGCTGCACGGACGGATCGTCCGCCCCAGGGCTCCTTTTGTTATCTGTAATGTAAGGGGTACACCGGCTCACTGAGGGAGCGAACCGTCATCCTCTTCTTCCTCGCAGTCGAACATCTCGTTGAGACGCTCCATGAAGATGTCGCCGACGCGGTCGTATTCCTCCTCATCGTCGATCGTCACCATCATCTCCTCGTCATCCTCAAATACGGATTTGAGCACGACTACCTCGCCGGAGGCCTCGAGCTTCTTCTGGGGGTCGGTGTAATAGGGGGTAAGAGCAAAGTATTTCTCTCCCTCATACTCCATAACATCGAGCATCTCAAACATCTGCTTCTTGCCGTCCTCATCCTCGAGCTCATACAGATCGGGCGTATATTCGTTATCCACAGCTCCCTACCTCCTGATACAAAATCAGCGGCTCAGCCCCTTCAAGGCCGCCGCAACACTAATATTATAACACCAAAATCACCCGAAGTCAAGTACCTAATTCTAAAAGATATGTTAAATAAAAAACATAATAAAAAGTTGAAAAAACCTATTGACAATCGCCAAAAAGTGTGGTATATTATATTCAAGGAAAACAAAAGACCGAGGCTCAGGCAGCAGCGGGTCGGCAGACGAAGGGGTGATCCCGAGGAAGTCGGTCCTTTGGCAGAGCAGTAACGGATCGCAGGTTTCCTTGAAATAAACAGTCGCAGGCGGGCGCGGAAGGGTTCCGTGCGAGAGTCCTAATCTGACTTGAAAGGAGTCGAGTCCCATGGGCGCAATAGAGATCACGCAGCTTCGCCGAGAGGCTCGGCAGATCCTTAACTGAATGAGTTACAACTCAGGTGTACAGACTGATAAACTCAAACCTTTTGAGGTTACAATTATATAAGGATGCCGGGCTTCGAGGCTGCATGGCGGGAACGATGACAATTCAATTTTTTGATAAGGATGTGGTCCATCATGAGGATCTTTATCACGAGACTGAATATCATTTAGTTAGGAGTGTTTCCAATGCACATCGAGGCTTTTTCTTATTGACCCAAAAATCTACTGAGAGAGTGAGTCCCATGAATTTATAACTGACTGCTTGAACTGAATATTCTTTAAGTGAATTTATCCTGTAAGGAGTGATGCATTATGAAAGTAAGCATCTGCAGGAGTCCCGATATCTGAAATGTTAGGGGTGAGTCCAAAGGTTTATTCAGCTTTTTAACGGACCTTAAAGCGAGAGCTAAATCAAATAAGGAGTGATGCGTATGAAAGTCTGCATCATGAGAAGACTTAATATCTGAATGACAGGGGTGAGTCCAAAGGTTTATTTAGCTTGATCTCGACTTGGCGCCTCAGGCGCAAATAACTACGAAAGGTAATAACTCCAATGGCTTGAGAAAGCTTGATATCGCTTAATTAAATACGAATGGAGTGAGTCCACCCGAAAATTAAGCTTCGCTGCGACAGAGATCTTATTCCGGCAGCATACGACTTTAAAATACTATGTGGAGTGAATCCCAATGAACTAAGCAGTTAGTGATTCGTGACAATTAAATATTTGATATAGGGAGAGCAGGTGCGTGCCTGCTCTCTTTGTTTTCATCGTCGGCGGTTGACAAATTGACGGGGATATATTATAATGTAAAAAGACGCAATTCTTTGAAATATACGGATCGGAGGATTTTTATATGTTACTTAACGGCGCGGATATAATTTCTGAATGTCTGCTCGAGCAGGGCGTTGATACGGTGTTCGGATACCCCGGCGGCGCTGTGCTCAATATCTATGACTCTCTCTATATGTATTCCGATAAGATCAGGCATATCATCACCGCTCACGAGCAGGCTGCCTGCCATGCTGCCGACGGCTATTCGAGAACTACCGGAAGGACAGGTGTCGTCATCGCCACCAGCGGCCCGGGTGCCACCAACCTCGTTACCGGTATCGCGACCGCTTATATGGACTCCATCCCTCTCGTGGCTATCACCGGAAACGTTACCACTAACCTCCTCGGCCTCGATTCCTTCCAGGAGGTAGATATCTGCGGCATCACTATGCCCGTTACCAAGCATAACTATATCGTCAAGGACGTCAATAAGCTCGCGGACACTATCAGAGAAGCGTTCTATATCGCCAACGAGGGACGTAAGGGTCCCGTGCTGATAGACGTGCCCAAGGATATCACCGCCGCAAAGTGCGAGTATACCCGCATCGAGCCCAAGAAGATAATCAACCATAACCCCGACACCGTCAACGCCGAGATCGAACAGGCTGCCGAGCTTATCAAGAATGCCGAAAGGCCGTTCATCTATGCCGGCGGCGGCGTGGTGAGCTGCAACGCCGTCGAGGAGCTTCAGGTCTTCGCCGAGAAGCTGGACGCTCCCGTTTCGCTGTCGCTCATGGGTCAGTGCGCATTTGACAACACCTCCCCTGCCTATACCGGTATGCTCGGTATGCACGGAACCAAGACCTCCGCTCTCGCGCTGGGCGAGTGCGACCTGCTGATCGTTGTCGGCTCGAGGTTCTCGGACAGAGTTATCTGCAACGCCAAGACCTTCGCCAAGGATACCAAGATCATCCACATCGAGATCGACCCCGCCGAGATCGGCAAGAACATCAATGTCGATGTCCATGTCAACGGCGATATCGAATATATCGTTGATAAGCTCAACTCACTGCTCCCCGAGATGAAGCATCCCCTGTGGATGAAGCAGATCGCCGAGTGGAAGGAGAAATATGCGCTTAGGATGATCCCGATCTCGGATCCCGAGGAAGTCCTGCCCCAGCAGGTCATCGAGGAGCTCGACCGCCTCACCGACGGCAGAGCGATCATCACCACAGAGGTCGGCCAGCATCAGATGTGGGCGGCTCAGTTCTATGATTTCAGGGAGCAGCGCTCCTTTGCTTCCTCCGGCGGCCTCGGCACCATGGGCTACGGCCTCGGCGCCTCGATCGGTGCGAAGATCGGCAACCCCGACAGGACAGTCGTGAACATTGCCGGCGACGGCAGCTTCTTTATGAACTGCAACGAGCTCTCGTCGCTCGCTAAGCATAATATACCCGTGATCGAGCTGGTGTTCGCAAACAACGTGCTCGGAATGGTAAGGCAGTGGCAGAGGCTTTTCTACGACAAGCGCTTCTCCCAGACCGATATCGACCGCGGTACCGATCTGATGAAGCTCGCTGAGGCCTTCGGCATCGAGGGCATCAGGATCACAAAGAAGAGCGAGATCACTCCAGCTCTCGAGAAGGCTCTTGCCTGCGGCAGACCCTGTCTTATCGAGTGTGTCATCAACAAGGATATAAACGTTCTGCCGATGGTGCCTGCGGGTGCGGATGTGCTCGAGCCGATCATGGAGATCGATCTGGAGCACTGATAAGCATAAACTTTTACCGCCTGCGGCAGGATGCGCGGGCGGTCTTTTGTCGGCCTGCGGGTGTGAATAAGTGCCGCGGGACGGATAATACTATTCTTCGGGCAGAGGAGGCGATCTGATGAAGGGCGACAAGAAATTCATAAAGCATCTCATGCTGATAGGCTTCGGCGTGACGCTGTTCTGGGTACTGTTCAACATTTCTTCTATATACCGCCATTTTACAAAGTTTCTCTCGGTGATCTCGCCGCTGCTGCTCGGCATCCTGCTGGCGCTGATAATCAACGTCCCCATGAGCGCTCTCGAGCGAAAGCTGTTCAAGCCGGATAAGGACAACAACTACGGCAGGATCAAGGCGAAGATAAAGCGTCCTCTGGCGCTGCTGATAACACTTGTGCTGATGATCAGCGCATTGGCGATAGTCATCATACTGCTGCTGCCGCAGATGATCACCACCATCGAGCAGATGTATGAGAAGGTGCCGGAGCTGGCGGAGAATCTTTCCGAGAAGATCAGGGATTCCTCGCTGCTTTCCAAGTTCTTCAATACCGAGACCTGGACGGCGGATACGATCAACCTCAAGATCCGGGGCGCTCTCGAAAACGGCGAGGTGCTGTTCAAGACCCTTATCGAGACGATGAATTTCGCCACCACCCTGTTCTCGGGTCTCGTGAACCTGATACTTTCGCTGTTCTTTGCGATCTATATGCTCATGCAGAAGGAAAAGCTCAAGAGCCAGGTACACCGCCTGACAAGAGCTGTCTTCCGCAAGGATATCGCCGACAGGCTCTGCTATATCGGCAGGCTCGGCAAGGAGACCTTCTCGAAGTTCATAACCGGGCAGACGATAGAGGCGGTCATTCTCGGACTGCTCTGCTGCCTCGGAATGGAGATCTTCGGCTTCCCGAACGCCCTCGAGATCGGCGCTCTCGTCATGGTGACGGCGTTCATACCGATAGTCGGCGCATTCGTCGGCGCTGCGGTGGGAGCCTTCTTCATCATGTTCACCAGCTTTGAAAAGGCGCTGTGGTTCGTGCTGTTCATAATCGTGCTGCAGCAGCTTGAGGATAATCTCATCTACCCGAAGGTCGTCGGAAAGACGGTCGGTCTGCCCTCGCTGTGGGTACTGTTCGCCGTCACCGTCGGCGGTACCGTGGGCGGTGTGCTCGGTATGTTCGTGGCGGTGCCCACCTTCTCGGTACTCTACTGCCTCACAAGAGAGACTCTGGTATTTCTCGAAGAGCTCCGGGCGAAGCGCGACGCCGAACGTGCGGCAAAAAAGAAAAAATCTGCCGCCGAAGAGGAGCCCTCAGAGCAGCAGATACCCGAGGGCGAGAAGCAGCCGGATGTCTGAGCCCTGCTTGTACAGTATGTAGATGAGCAGGGCGATCATAGCCTTTTCCTCGTCTATGGCTATGCCGCCGAGGTCAAAGAGACCGCGCTGCCCCTGCCCGAGGACGGAGGAAAGCATATCCCCGAGCCCTCCCCGCTGCGCGGGCGGAGGTGCCTCCCGCTGAGGGGGAGGCGGGGTATGCCCTGCATTGAGAGCCCGCTTCTGCATCTCGCGCATACGGCGGATAGCGTCGCTGCGCATCGAGCGCAGCTCACTGCTGTCAAGGTCAGCCAAAGAGATCGCCTCCCAACAGACCGCTCTCCTTGAGGATAGGCCAGATCGCCATGAGCCGGAACAGCGTTACGATACGGTCGAGCTTTTTCTGGTTCTCCTCCTTGAGCAGCGGGCGCAGTGCGAGCAGCAGCGCCACGTTCTTGTCGGGCTTGCCGGCCTCGGAGATCACGCTTTGCAGCTGCATCAGCTTTGAGATGTCCCCGAGCATATCGGCAGGGGGCGGTGCGGAGGCGTTATCCTCCGCGGAAGGAGCGCTGCCCGTGAGCATTGAGGCGAGCTCCCGGAGCTGCTGCATACTCTCGCTGTCGTTGAGGACGCTTTGCAGCTTTTCCATCAGATCGTCCATAGGCTCACCGTCCTTTCATGGGGGTCATTTCTTCGGCTTCCCTTTTGTCAGCTTTTCGTAGAGCGATTTAGCCTGCGGCGTTGAGAGTATGCGCTCGGCGGTCTTCGGATCCGAGAGGGCTGCTCTGAGCCTTTCGGCGTCGCCGCCTTTCATGTTGCCGAGGGCACTCGTGAGGGTGCCGTCACGGATGTGAGCGTCGAGCTCCTCGGGAGTGGTGCCGAGCCTGGAGGCCGCAAGCTTCAGTACGGCCTGCATTTTGGACGGGTCGGGGCGATTTAAATTGCTCATAAAAAATTCTCCTTTTGAGTGTTGTATTATTTCTATTTTTATGTTATAATTTTCTGTAATAGACCAGCTGTATCATGATGCGGGGGAGGTGCCGGAGATATGCGTATAATCGTGTTTGCGGACACGCACGGCTTTACGAGAGCCGTCAAGGATATCTTTGAGCGCAACGAGGATGCCCCCGTGTTCATCTTCCTTGGCGACGGGGAGCAGGATCTTGCCCGTATGCGCCGGTCGTACCCCGAAAAGACCATACTTTCGGTGGCGGGCAACTGCGATTATTCATCCGAGAGCCCGGAGAACGCCGTCTACAATGCGGGCGGGGTAAAGCTGTTCTTCACCCACGGCCACAACTGGGGCGTAAAGTATTCCGCCGACAGGCTGTTCTACAAGGCCAAGGAGATAGATGCGGATATCGCCCTCTTTGCACACACCCACAAGCGCTATTACGAGTACTCCGAGGAGGTACACATACTCAACCCCGGCAGCGCGGCCTATCCGAGAGACGGCAAGCCCCCCTGCTACGCCTTTATCGACATCACCTCGAAGGGTATCTTCTGTGCGCACGTTGATCTTTGATATAATATGAAAGCCGGACGTCCGATGTGAACGTCCGGCTTGTATTTTTGTATTCGGTCTCACGCCTGCAGAAAGCGTTTCATTTCGCGGATGTAGGCGCGCTCGTGGTCGCAGAGCATCTGCCCTACCCCGAGATCCTTGAACACCCGCACCTTCATCGCGGGGATGTACTTTTCGAGCTTTCGGGCGGCCTTCTTGGGAGCCTTCTCTCTGCTGCCGCACCAGAACTGAACATCCGCGGAGCAGCCCTTCAGCTTCCGGGAGATCTTGTAGCCGTAGGCGGCGGAGCAGGCATTCTGCGCGGAGGCAGCATCCTCTCCCTTATACATCAACTCGCAGACGGCATGGTTCCCCTCCCCGAACAGCTTGTCCGTCAGGATGTTGGGAGGCTTGATGCCTATCTGCATGGCCTGGAGACCCTTGGTATAGAACAGGGTATAGGGTATCTTCATCAGCCCGAGGTCGGAGGTACAGGGGGAGTCGAGCAGCAGCTTTTCGGCGGAGATATTCCCGCGCTTTACCAGCTCGAGGACTGCGGTGGCTCCGAGTGAGAAGCCGCCCAGCGCGTACACCGAGCCGCCGAATCGGGAGCCTATGTATCTCTCGATCTTCTCGCAGCAGAGGTCCAGCGACTCAAACACAGCGTCGCTGCGAGGGTCATGGCCGTCAAGGCAGGCGAGGATGACGCGGTATTTTCTGCCCAGCGACCGTGCAACGCGGTAATAGCAGAGCTCGGCTGTCGTCCCGAGGCCGTGTATCAGCAGCACGGCAGGCGCCGACCTGTCGCCGCAGAGAAGAAAATTCATAACATCACTCGCTTTCCTGTGGTCTGTAACAATATGATAACATTTTTTGCTGCTGATGTCAAGGTGGGGGGGCGAAAATGCGTGCTGTACTTGACATCGGCGGAGGATTATGATAGGATAAAACTATACAGAAGAAGTGAACGGTCTTAGGAAACAAGAACAGCAGGTGATATCATGGAAAACAAACTGAGAGACAACATCAGAGCGTTGAAAATCATGAATCCGTCGGAGGAAAGCACAAAGAATTTTCTGATCTATCCCTTTTTTGAGTATATGGGATATGATATGCGATCTCCGAGTCAAGTGACTTACGAATATGTCTGCGACATTCATGAGCACGGCAATCGAAAGGTCGATTTTGCGATATTCTGCAACGGCAGGCTTAAAATAATCTGTGAAGCCAAAGCTATGAAAGAGGAACTTGCCAATCATACCGGACAGCTCAAATCGTATTTTATGAGTTCTATGGCTGCGGTTGCCGTATTGACAAACGGACTTGAATACTATGTTTATACTCGGGATCAGATTGATAGCTATTTCATAAACAAGCTTCCGAAATACATCTTCGATTTGCGCAATCTTTCCATGTTGGATGAAGAAGCGATAAGAGTATTACGAAACGGCGGCACAAATGTTGGAGTTGCCCCAAACGGAGCAGCGGCTCATTCGGCTGTAAGTACTGGTTATGTATCGGTCGGCGGCTATAAGGTCGGCGACTATATCAAGCACGTTAAATTTGGTGACGGTTTTGTATCAAATGTAGTCAACAACAATGTCAGCGTAGATTTTGTAAACGTCGGACTAAAAACTTTGACGCTTCCGTTTGATAATAAAGACATAATAAAATAGTGGCATCTGCGTAAAAATACAGAAAAACCCCGCTGACCCTAATAAACAGGGTCGGCGGGGTGTGATTTTTAGGGGATATTTACCTCACTCCCACTCCTCAAACAAAATCAAGTTCTTAACAGATCCGTTTAGAAAATATGATCCCGTTTGAGCCCATTTGTGCTGTAATGTCACTATTACTTCAGGCACTGCAACTTTTGCTATCAAAAAGCTATCGGGCGTTTGCTATCATTTTGGCAGCGGCCTGACGGCTTTGTTTTATTATAGCATAATGCGGGACGGTTTGCAAGCGGTAAAATCAAAAAGGTTCCGAAAATATGATCCTACTGTACTATCCTCCCGTCAGAGATCTCGATCACCCTGCCGCACTGCTCCGCCACCTTCGGATCGTGCGTGACGATCACCACCGTCCGCCCCTGATCGTTGAGCGATTTGAACAGTTCCATTATCTCGGCAGAGGTCTTGCTGTCGAGGGCTCCTGTTGGCTCGTCAGCGAGGATCATCGAGGGCTCGTTGACTATCGCCCGGGCTATTGCCACACGCTGTTTCTGTCCGCCGGAGAGCTTGTTGCAGGGCTTCTTGGCGAGCTCCTCAATACCCACCGAGCGAAGGGCGGCAAGAGCTTTTTCCTTCTTGTTCGGTATCTTCTTCTTTGCGAAGTTCAGGGGGATCATCACATTTTCAAAGGCGGTGAAGTCCTCGACGAGGGCAAAGTCCTGCATGACCATGCCGATCTTCTCGTTGCGTATCTTCGCGTACTGCCGTTCACTCAGGTCTTTGACAAGCGTTCCGTCTATCGTGTATTTGCCGCTTTGATAGCTGTCAATGCAGGCGAGGATATGCAGCAGCGTGGACTTGCCGGCTCCGGATCTTCCGATTATTGCTACCATTTCTCCGTCCTCTATCGCTGCGGAAACGCCGTGCAGGGCTTCAAATTCGTTGGACTTTTTCGGGTTGTAGACCTTTACTATGTTGTTCAGCTTTATCATAACTGCCTCCTTAATCCGTATCAAGAAGCTCCTTTACGGAGCTCCTGCTGATCATCAGTGCGGGAACGCTGACAGAAACGACGATGAAAAGAACCGCGATTATGCTCTCTCCAAGCAGCATCAGCAGGTCGGGTTCAAGATAAAATCTGCCGGGAGAAATGAACGTCAGCGCTGCACAGGCTATCGCAGAGATCACGCCCGCAAGCAGCAGGGAGAAAACGCTCTGTATCAGCCCGATCAGTATACAGCCGTTTTTTCTCAGTCCGCAGAGCGTGAACACCGAATAATCACGGAGCTGTTCCCTTGTGGAGAGTGCCGAGGTGCTTATGCTCCCCACCAGCGCCATTATGCAGAGGATAACGATGAGCGGCAGCAGCTCGTAAAGCTGTTCCGAAAGATAACGGCGGCTCGTTCTGTCGAGGTCAGGCATGGGGAGGGAATAGTTCGCTCCGCACTCGGAAAGGCGCTCGCTGATGAGCTGTTCATCATCGTCCCCGGGATAGTTCAGCAGCAGCGTTCCGGTGTAGGCTCGCACCATATCCTCGGGCAAAGCGCTTTCCCGCAGGAGTATGACTGCCTTGCCGTCCTGTTCGTCTGCGCTGCGGTAGAACAGCTCGAAGGTGTCCTTGTACGAGCCGTCGTTGTCGCCCGAAAAGCCTGCGAGCTTTGCATCGTTTTTGATAACGGCGGTCACGGTCAGTTCAAGGGTTTTCTTGGTACCGTCTGCCGTGTAATAATCTGCGGTCAGCTTATCGCCGGTATAATATTCGCTGTTTTCTGTGACAGCGGCGCATAAGCCCTCCCCGAACCAGTCGCCCTCCGTGAGCATGGGTGCGTATCTTTCGATGAGCTCATCGTCAGCTGAGCGTATGACGATATCGTTTCTGTCAGCGATGTACGCATCACACATATGGATGCCGAGAGCCTTGACATCCGTGCCGAGATATGCAGACATTTCCTCGCTTGTGTTTATCATCGAAAAGCTCCCGGAGAGGTCGCCGTCATGGGCAAAGGAGCCTATCAGTGCGAGCCGTCCGTTTTCTGTGAATTCATCCTTAAAAGGGGTGTATCTCGAAAGCCGCAGCGACACGGCGCTCACCGAAAATGCGATCATCGTGAGCACCGCCGCAAGCTGCAAAACGGTCAGCAGATCCATTATCAGATAGCGTCTGAACGACCTGACAGAGTATTTTATCAGCACAGGCTCACCCCCTCTTTTTCAGCACCAACGAGATGCTCCCGCGGGCATTCACAGCCACCATGACCGTCAGCATCACCAGCAGCACGATAATGTAACCAGCGAATATTATCGCATAGACCCTTGCCGAGTAAGCGCCCTGAATATAGGGGAACACCTCCGAGAGCCTGCTTTTCATCAGCGGGACAAATACACCGAGCCCCGCAGCAAAGGTCGGCGCACCGATGATAAGGCACTCTGCAATACACGCAGCTCCTGCCCTTGCAAGGCTGCACCCGCAGAGGCGCATTATTGCCAGCGTCCTGCTGCGGCGTTTTAATATGCAGCGGTAGAGCATCACGAAATTCACCGCCGATACCACTGCGATCAGCACCGATATCAGGATAATATTGTTATACACATACACGCTCTCGCTGTCGGGGAAGGACAGCTCCTCAAAGCGGAACATCCCCGGCAGGAGGGCATCGGCGGTGTCTTTGAGCTGTTTGTAGCCTGACTTCGTCAGCGCCGTGTCGAAGCCGAGGTTCAGATAAGGCATAAGCTCAAGGTCGTCGGGGGCTGCGGTTATGGGCGGCGTGGGAATGGCGTTTGCTCCGGCTGTGCCTATTATCTCATACTGCTCTCCCCAGAGCCAGGCCTTGCCGTCCTCAAACAGATAGCTGACCTCGCTTGACATATCACTTTTGCTTACCCCGACTGCGACGTGTGCGCCGCTGTTATATTCCTCATCGGAATAAAAGCGCCCTGAGATCAGCGTCTTGCCGTCGTTCAGTACATCCTCACCGAGCTTGATGTACTGATACCCGCCGTCCCTGTATCTGAAACGGAAATAGAATATCGCACCGTTGTATATGCTGAGATCAAGGTTTTCGTCAAAGCTGTAAGAATTGCCCTCATCGTCGGTCATTGTACTTCCGGCATATCTCTCCGCCAGCTCATTGTGAAGCTCTTTTGTAACAGGGCGGTGATCGGCGATGCTTCCCGTCCGTGCATTGGCGAGGAACAGCCAGATATTGTCCGTCAGCTCCTGCGGAAGTGCTTCAACGAAACCGCAGAGCTTTCCCTTTGTGAGCCTCTGTCCCTCGTTGACTTCAAGGGTCAGTTCCTTGTATTCCGCGTTGCTCTCGATGAGCTTGACGTTGTAGTTCATATACAGCCCGTAAGAAAAATACAAAAGCAGCGCCGACGAGAACACAGTTACAAGCATGACCGCGAACAGCGCTGGCTCGTTCCTTATCAGGCTTTTCAGATTTTTTCGTACCATAGGCATCGCCCCCTCATCCTGTATACGAACGAGGGGGCGGGATTTGTGCAGTTATTCATTCAGTTTTCTTGTGAGCTCGGAAATG
>JAFXVY010000064.1 GCA_017534595.1 Ruminococcus sp. | reverse complement strand
GCTGCATATCTCGGATATCAGACTTGTATATATGTGTGACTACGATTCCTCGGACGTCGACGCGGCAGAAGAACTCCGCAAAACAAAGACCTTCGATGAACTCACCCGCGAGGAAAAGCTCCTGCTCGGCGATCCCACCCTCATGCCCGGCAGGAGATACAGAGCCTATCCTGTATGGGAGATAAGGCTTGATCGTCAGCGAAAGGACGAAAACGGCAACTATCTGCAAAGAGAAGCCTGCGATCTTATCATTATCGACGTTCAGACCGGCAAGCTGACCGACTATATCGACAAGGTCTCGCAAAGATGAAAACAGTAATGAAGAGATGGGGATCCAATATATTGATACCAAAATGATACACAACTGTTGACTGACGAGGTGACCTGCCATGCATTACGTTTTCATGAACATACGCCTGTTTAAGAGGAACAGCAGGTTGATCTTCGTGCTGATTATCATTTTGCAGGTACTGTCGGCGGTCAGCGTAGTGTTTGCTTACGGCGTTTACTGCAATTACAGATATGAACGCAGCTCGGAGCTCTTGGAATCGACAGGCTTCACCTTTTCTTTTACCGAGGATATACGCCTCGCGGATATCAAAGCGGCTATGGATGAGGTGCCCGCAGAGGTCATCACCGAGGCCGGGCATATACAGCTTTTCTCGGTGTATACCCTCAACGGCGCAAGCATTTCCGAGCCGCTCGTCGATGAGATAAACGAGCGCTTTGAAAACGGTAACTTTACCCTCGGAGATTTAGAGTACGTATATATTGATATAGATATGCAGTACGACCCGGAGAAGCAGGAGTATGTCTATGAGCAGAAAAACTATGATTTCTGCCGGGAGCATATCGCAGAGGGTGAGTTCATAGATAATGAGGATTATTCTTCCGGGGCAAAGCAGCTGTATTTCTGCAAGGGCAGCCGGTTCGCTCCCGCGGTCGGCAGTACGGTGGAGCTCTGCGGCGAGACCTTCGAGGTCGCGGGACGCTTTCTTACCCTTGATGAGCATCCTGACGACCAGATCGTGCTTAGCTATTATGCCGTACCCGACGATTTGCGGGTGCGTTCTCTGAGCTATTACTATGACGGCTTCGTCCCCAAGACCTACTACGACAGAACGGTAGGTATATTCAAGAGCCGCTTCGGTGACATGGTACATATACAGGAGCCGGACGAGCTTGAGATCGAGGATCACAACTATTACACAACGGTTATGGCGATAGCGGTAATGTTCATTGTGATTCCCGTGATAAATATCGGTATACTGCTTTTCTATGTTGTCAGCATACGGAATCGTATGGCTGCGGTGTTCCGAATAGAGGGCGGCACCCGCGGCAGCATCGTGCTGATGTTCATGAAGGAATATATGCTTATCACCGCGATAGACAATGCCGTCGGACTTGCGCTGTTCCGTTTTTTGCTTTACCCATTGTTCAAGCCGCGATTCGCATATTTTGACAGTATCTACGACATAGCGGTGTATCCCATTTTCTACGGGATCATGCTATCGGTGACAGCATTTGTTCTGTTTGTTATGCTGCGCCTCGCCGTCTCGAAGACGCCGATAGGGCAAATAAAGGGGGCGGTAAAATGATCGGCCTCGGACTTAAAAACTTTACGCGAAACATACTGATGAACATATTTATCATCATTCAGCTTGCCGCCGTTATCGTGACCTGCGGGGCGTTTATATCGAGTGCTGAATCCCGCTTTGACGATTACGAGCCATTCAGAGAGCTGCTTGACGGAGACGGCGAGATCATATTCATCCCGCCCGGCAGGATAAGCTGTGACGAACTTGCAGAGCTGATTCCGAAGCTCCATAAGGTGCAGTATCTTGACGCCTCCTATACTGTCCCGGCGGATGCGGTACTCCCGGTGCCGGAGGGTCACACTTCGCACGGCGCACCCGTGATCAGGGCTTATGATGACGGGCTCATCTCGCTTTATTCCCCTCAAACCTCACAGGGTGAACTGACAAAGAGCAGGGACTTCTCTTGCTTGAGCGGTGTTGGAAACATCGGAGACAAGCTTTTGATCACGCTGTATAATACGGAGGGCAAACCGTTTGAGGCGGAGCTGACCGTAAACGGTGTTCTCAAGGACAAGGGCTGTCTGCTCGGCGCAGACAAATTCAACACAATGACCGTAAACTGCCGTGAGATAGTCTCTCCGTATTACAGGACGATCGACAGCGAAAGGAACACGGATACGCTGATCGTCCGTGCCGAAGATATCAGAAAAGCAGATGGGGTACTTATGCCGGACGGTGTGGGTGTACTCCGATACAACGCTCCTCTCACCGACGAAGAGCGGGAGAATAATGCTTCCATACTCAATTCCTTCTGCGCACACGCTGCTTTTGAAAAAGTAAAGGAAAATACTCTTGACAGCATCCGATCGCAGCTGATGATACTGATACCGATAGCCACGATGCTTGTTATCACCGCAGTGGCCTGCATTGTGTCATCTACCGCTGTCAAGACCAAAAGACAGTTGCGGAATTACGCCATATTTATGCTCAACGGCGCTGACCGAAGACGGCTTTTCCTGATAAGCCTCTCCGAGATGTCCCTCTGCGGGTTGCTCGCACTTATGCTTGCACGCGGGCTGTATCTGATGCTGCCGCTGTTTGAGGTCAGTTCCGGGCTGATACTGAAAACGGATATCCTGACTGTCAGTGCGGCGATGCTGATCGTTCTGACAGCAGTGGTCAGCGCTTGTCTGATGACATATGCTATGACACGCCGGCTGACGGTCAAGGAACAGCTATACAGCGAATAGGAGGTGCAGCATGATAGAATTCAGAGATGTCACGAAAATCTACAACAAGGGCAGGAAAAACGAACATACTGCTCTGAGGAATTGCTCATTCAAAATCGAGACGGGCGAGCTTGTTGCCGTTGTCGGAGCGTCGGGAGCAGGAAAGTCTACTGTTCTGCATATCATGGGCTGCATCGACGACTATGATGACGGCGGGTATTACTACAACTCCCGCCTGATTCGTCACCTCACCGAGAAAGAGCTTGCCGCACTGCGTAATAATGAGATCGCTATGATAGTTCAGGATTTTGCGCTCGTTGAAGAATACAGCGTCATCGAAAACGTGATGATACCGCTGTCTTTCAGACGAGGAATGTCAATGAAGGAGAAGCGTGAAGCTGCGCACAAAGTCCTCGGGCAGCTCGGTATAGACGGGCTCGCGGACAAGCCTGTCTCCGAGCTTTCCGGCGGTCAGAAACAGCGCACCGCAATTGCCCGCGCACTTGTCAAGGGTACAAAGACTATCCTCGCCGACGAGCCCACCGGAGCGCTCGATACCAAGACCTCCGCAGAGATAATGAGTATTTTCAAAGGGCTCAACCGCTCCGGCAGGACTGTAATAATCGTTACTCACGACCCGAAGGTCGCGGAGCAGTGCGATAGGGTTATAGAGATCTCGGACGGGGAGATAGTGAACTGAGTTATATATCATTCCATGAGAAAGCAGGCTCCCTCATCGCTGAGAGAGCCTGTTGTCATAAGACCTGCGGTGTTGCGCTTTGTTAAAGCTCGCAGG
>JAFXVY010000008.1 GCA_017534595.1 Ruminococcus sp. | reverse complement strand
GCTCGCAGGCGGCCTTGTGCGGGCGACGAACAAGGGGAGGCCCTCTCTTGCAGGGCCTCCCCTCTTTAAAAACAGTCCACCGGACTGTTTTTAAATTCACCCTTCTCGGAGCGCCCTCCGGTAAGGGGAGTTTCGCCGTCTGCGGACGGCGACAAGGGGAGCTCCGCCCCCTTGACCCCCGCCAAGGGCTAAGGCCGCCCTTGGAACCGGCCGGTTTTTGCCGGGTGCCTGCGGACGCTTACCTCATCAGCCACGCCCTGCACGGCGCTCCGTCACTGCCTCCGAGATTAAGCGGCGCCGCGTTCAAAAGATATTTCCCGTCCTCGACCCCCGCTAAACGTATCCCCTCAAGCAGTACCGCCCCGCACCCGAGCAGGATAAGATGTACCTCCTTCGGAGCATCCTCCGGCCCCACCGTCTGACTCTCGTTGCCGAGCAAACGGATCCCGTGCTCCGCAAATACCTGCGCCGCAGCCGCCGTCACCGTCGCCCTGCCGCCTATCAGTATCCTCTCCGCCGCCCCGTTCGCCGACGCCCTCGCCAGTATCTCGGAAGCGTCCGCCGCGCTGACCTCGCCATCGTGATGTACTACAAAACAGTCCCCCACAAACGGCTCGAGACCCAGCTCGTCTATCGTCCTCCCGTCGTCGATAAAGTGATACGGCGCATCTGCATGGGTCCCGTTATGCGCACACATCGAAAACGCCGTCAAGTTGCAGACGTCCCCGTTCTCAATGCTCATCATACTTTTCTTCTCCGGCTTCGGATCCCCGGGAAATACCGTACACGAAAACAGCTCCTGTGTAATGTCGATCAGCATAGCAAGACCTCCTGTATTTTTCTTTCTTTGAGTATAGCATATCTTCCCCGGATTTGCAAGATGCCCGGCCTCTGTGTCCGCCCCCCCTGTGCAGGATGTACGGCACAATCCTGCATATTCTGCATTTTTTCTCTCTCAGAAATATTTGCTCTGACCCCTTTACAAGCCCGCAAAGATGTGTTATAATAGTACCCGGAATTATTATTTTGGAGGGATCTCAAATGAAAAAAATCAGAATCGCTATTGCAGGATACGGCAACCTCGGCCGCGGCGTTGAGCTTGCGGTAAGACAGAACGAGGACCTCGAGCTCGTCGGCGTCTTCACCAGGCGCGACCCCTCTCAGGTCAAGCTGCTCACCGAGGGCGTGGAGGTCTGGAGCGTCAACGATGCCGCTTCCAAGGCCGATAAGGCGGACGTTCTCATCATCTGCGGCGGAAGCGCCACCGATCTTCCCACGCAGACCCCCGAGTTCGCCAAGTATTTCAATGTTATCGACAGCTTCGATACCCATGCCCGTATACCCGAGCATTTTGCGAATGTTGATAAAGCAGCCCGTGACGCAGACCATATCGCGTTCATCTCCCTCGGCTGGGATCCGGGTCTGTTCTCCCTCAACCGCCTCTATGCGGAGTCTATCCTCCCCAACGGCAAGAGCTATACCTTCTGGGGCAAGGGTGTTTCCCAGGGTCACTCCGACGCTATCAGGCGCGTTAAGGGCGTAAAGCGCGGCATCCAGTACACCTGCCCGATCGAGGCGGCCATGGACGCTGTAAGAAGCGGCTCGCAGCCCGAGCTCTCCACCCGCGAGAAGCATACCCGTCTGTGCTATGTCGTAGCCGAGGAGGGTGCCGACAAGGCAGCTATCGAGGCTGAGATCAAGGGCATGAAGAACTACTTTGACCAGTACGACACCACCGTAAACTTCATCACCGAGGAGGAGTTCGAGCGCGATCACACCAAGATGCCTCACGGCGGCTTTGTAATGCGCAGCGGCCTTACCGGCGACGGTGAGAAGACTCATCAGATGATCGAGTACTCTCTCAAGCTCGAGTCCAATCCCGAGTTTACTGCAAGCGTGCTCTGCTGCTATGCAAGAGCCATGGCAAGGCTTTACGCCGAGGGTCAGCGCGGCTGCCGCACTGCATTCGACGTAGCTCCCGCATATCTCTCGCCTCTTTCCGGCGAAGAGCTCAGAGCGCAGATGCTGTAACGCGGGCGCAGGATCTTTGTGAGATTTCGGCACTTCCGCCGGGGACGCGGCGGAGTGCCGTTTTGCGTATTTATGTGAGCGCCCGCTCAATGAATAATAATGGATAATTCAGAATGAAGGTGCCGCCTGCGGCGGTTTTTGGGGAGGTATCGTATGCTTGAAAAGGAGATCAAGGTGATGCTCAGCGAGGAGGAGTATGCTCTGCTGAGCGCGAGGCTTCGTGCGGACGGCGAGGTCGTTCAGACGAACCATTACTATTACAGCCCGGAATGTGCCGCGGCAAGGATAAGCGTCAGGGTCAGGGAAGTGGACGGCAGATCGCTGCTCCAGGTAAAGCTTCCGGTGAAGACCGAGGGCTCCCTCGCCGTGAGAGAGGAGCTCGAAAGAGAGCTTTCGGGCGTGCCCTCGGCGATCCCGGCGGAGCTGCTCGAGGAGGTCTGCGGGGTGCGTGACGAGGCTGTGCGCATCGGCTCGCTGACCACCGACAGAAAGCTGAGCTATGAGATAGACGGCGTCGAGCTCTGCCTTGACCGCAACGACTACCTCGGCATCACCGACTGTGAGCTCGAGGCGGAGTACACCGGGGATTACCCGGAGGCCGTAGACGAACTGCTCCGGGAGCTCGGCATAGATGCCGGCAGACCCTGCGAGGGCAAATATTCCCGCTTCTGCCGCCGTCTGAGCGAACTCAGGCAGGAACAGTGACATAAGTATGACCGTAAAGGGCGATGTCCCCCCGGAGGGGTACAGCGCCCTTGACTTATTTCTGCAAAATTGGGTCTTGAAATGTTCACAGAAATGTGTTATAATAGCTTTGTATATGCAAATCCGACCGTAAGGATATCTTCTGAAAATGAGGGAATAGAATGGAAAAACTTTACAGCCTCGGCGTGGATGTCGGCTCAACAACCGTAAAGACTGTCATCCTCGACGGCGACGAGATAATCTATAACAAGTACGAGCGCCATTTCTCCAAGGTGAGGGAAACGGTGGCGGAGCAGCTGCGCACCATAGGCAGGCTCTATCCCGGCGCTTCGTTCCGTATAGCCATAACCGGCTCTGCGGGTCTCGGTATTGCCGAGGCCTGCGGGATGACCTTCGTTCAGGAGGTCTTTTCCGCGTTCACGGCAGTCAATAAGACCTACCCCGACGCCGACGTCGTCGTTGAGCTGGGCGGCGAGGATGCCAAGATCATCTTCCTGACCGGCGGCGTGGAGCAGAGAATGAACGGTACCTGTGCCGGCGGCACGGGAGCCTTCATCGACCAGATGGCGAGCCTGCTCGGCGTCTCCGCCGACGAGATGAACGAAATGTCCCTGCGTGCCGAGAAGATCTACCCCATAGCCTCCCGCTGCGGAGTTTTCGCCAAGTCGGATATCCAGCCGCTGCTCAATCAGGGCGCTAAGAAGGAGGATATCGCCGCTTCGATCTTTCAGGCGGTGGTCGATCAGACCGTCTCGGGACTTGCTCAGGGCAGAAAGCTCGAGGGCAAGGTGCTGTTCCTCGGAGGCCCCCTCTCCTTCCTTTCGGGTCTGCGCAAGGCCTTTGTTGATACCCTCAGGCTCGATGAGGAGCACGCCGTGTTCCCCGAGCTCGCACCCTGCTTCATGGCCTTCGGCTCGGCGCTCCATGCTCAGAAGATGGGAGATATCCTCACTGTCGACGAGGCCGTTGACAAGATCGTCAACGCCAAAGCCACAGACACTATCGTCACCGGCAGACCGCTTTTCGCAGATCAGCAGGAGTACCGCGAATTTGTCGAAAGGCATAAGCAGTCGGATCTCAAATACGAAAATATCCAGACCTACCGCGGCGACGCCTATCTCGGTATAGACGCCGGCTCGACGACCACAAAGCTCGTCCTCATAACCCCCGACGGCAGGCTGCTCTATAACTACTACGGCTCCAACAGGGGTCAGCCCCTCGACGTCATCGCCGCCAAGCTCGAGGAGATATACTCCCTCGCTACCGACGGCCTCGTTATCCGCGCCTCGGCTGTCACCGGCTACGGCGAGGATCTCATCAAGGCCGGCCTCGGCGTGGACTACGGCATAGTCGAGACGGTGGCTCACTATAAGGCTGCGGCTTACTTCTGCCCCGACGTTGACTTCATCATCGACATCGGCGGTCAGGATATCAAGTGCTTCAAGATCAAGAACAACGCCATAGACAGCATCATGCTCAACGAGGCCTGCTCGTCGGGCTGCGGCTCGTTTATCCAGACCTTCGCTCAGGCCATGGGCTACGAGATCGCCGATTTCGCAAGGCTCGGACTGTTCGCCAAGGCTCCCGTGGAGCTGGGCTCCCGCTGCACCGTGTTCATGAACAGCTCGGTAAAGCAGGCTCAGAAGGACGGCGCCTCGGTCGAGGATATCTCGGCGGGTCTGTCGTCGTCGATCATCAAGAACGCTATCTATAAGGTAATAAGAGCCAAGTCGATAGACGAGCTGGGCGAGAACATCGTCGTTCAGGGAGGAACCTTCTTAAACGACGCCGTGCTGCGCTCCTTCGAGATCGAGCTGGGCAGGAATGTCATCCGCCCCGCCATCGCAGGACTTATGGGCGCCCTCGGCTGCGCTCTGTTCGCCAAGGAAAAGTGCAAAAACGACCCCGACGCCCGTTCCGCCGTGCTCACCAAGGAGCAGCTCGAGTCCTTCGCATATAACTCGATCGCCACACAGTGCCGCGGCTGCACCGCTCACTGCAACCTGACGATCATCCGGTTCAGCGACGGCCACCGCTTTATCTCCGGCAACCGCTGCGAGAAGGGCGCAGGCATAAAGGTCGAGAACAAGGTCGAGAATATGGTCGAGTTCAAGTATTCGGAGATCAAGGCCTTCGCCGAGAACAAGCCCGCCAAGCCGAGAGCAAAGGTCGGGCTGCCGCTGGCGCTCTCCTTCTACGACCTGATGCCCTACTTCCATACCCTGCTGACCTCCCTCGGGTTCGAGGTCGTGCTGTCCGAGGAAAGCACCAGGGACACCTACTACAAGGGTCAGCAGACCATCCCCTCGGATACGGTCTGCTATCCCGCAAAGATCACCCACGGGCATATCCAGAGCCTGCTCGACAAGGGCGTGGACTTCATTTTCTACCCCTGCATGAGCTACAATATCGACGAGGGCGGGTCGGACAACCATTACAACTGCCCCGTGGTCGCCTACTATCCCGAGCTGCTCAAGGCCAATATGCCCGAGCTCAACGATAAGAATTTCATCCACCCCTACCTTAATATAAACAACAAGGTACACGTTTCCAAAGCCGTATCGAGAGCCCTCTCCCGCTACGGCGTCACCCAGAAGCAGGTACTCTCGGTGCTCAATAAGGCGTTTTCGGAGCAGATCCGCTACCGCAGGCGCGTCGAGAAGAAGGCCGAGGAGATAATCGCCGAGGCAAGAAAGCAGGGCAAGCGCATAATCGTGCTGGCCGGCAGACCTTACCATATCGACCCGGAGATCAACCACGGCATCCATAAGCTGATCGCCTCGCTGGGCTTCGCCGTCATTACCGAGGACAGCGTATCCAATCTCGTGAACGTCCCGCCCCTCGACGTCCTCAATCAGTGGACCTATCACTCGAGGATGTACCGCGCCGCGAAATATGTCTGCGAGCAGGAGGATATGCAGCTCGTTCAGCTCGTCAGCTTCGGCTGCGGCATCGACGCCGTCACCACCGACGAGGTCAGAGCGATACTCGAGGAACAGGGCAAGCTCTATACCCAGCTCAAGATCGACGAGATCACAAATCTCGGCGCCGCAAAGATAAGGCTCCGCTCACTGGCAGCGGCGCTGGAGGAAAAGGAGGAGAACGCGAAATGAGCAAGCAGATGCTCTCTGACGAGGAGATCGCAAGAAAGAATATCGGCGGTTCGGACAGAGTATTCAAGACCGTGTTCACCAAGGAGATGAAGGAGCAGGGCTATACCATCCTCATCCCGGATATGCTCCCGATCCATTTTCAGCTCATGATAAAGATATATCAGAAGAACGGCTATAAAATGGAGCTGCTGACAAACCGCTCCCGAAACGTCATCGACGAGGGGCTCAAGAATACCCATAACGACGCCTGCTATCCCGCACTGCTCGTTATCGGGCAGTTTATGGACGCCCTCAAGAGCGGCAAGTACGACGTCAACAAGGTCGCGCTGCTGATGTCCCAGACGGGCGGCGGCTGCAGAGCCTCCAACTATATCCACCTGATAAGAAAGGCCGTAGCCTCGCAGTTCCCGCAGGTGCCGGTCATCTCGCTGAACTTCAGCGGGCTCGAAAAGAACCCCGCCTTCCCCATGACCCCCAAGATCGCCCTGATGCTTATCTATGCAGTCATCTACGGCGATATGCTGATGCTGCTCTACAACCAGTGCAGACCCTATGAGGTCAACGCCGGGGATACCGACCGTATGCTCGCCCGCTGGCTGCACCGCCTCGATAAGCTCATGGACAAAAAGTCCTACCTCTATACCACGCCTATCTATAAGGCCATGCTCAATGACTTCGCCTCCATCCCCAGGAAGGATGTCAAGAAGCCGAGAGTCGGCATCGTGGGAGAGATATTCGTGAAGTATTCGCCGCTGGCGAACAACGACCTCAACGAGTTCCTTATCTCGGAGGGCTGCGAGCCCAATGTCCCCGGACTGCTGGACTTCGTGCTCTACTGCGCCTCCGACCTGCTCAATGACCGCGTCTTCTATGATAAGATCACTTCCGCCACCGCCGGCTATCAGGTCGGGTATAAGGTGCTGATGAAGTTCCAGCGCCAGCAGATCAAGGTCATCAAGGAGCACGGCGTCTTCCAGCCGCCCCATGACTTCGAGCACCTCCGCCGCTGCGCCGATAAGTATATGAGCCAGGGCGTCAAAATGGGCGAGGGCTGGCTCATCACCGCCGAAATGGCCGCGCTCGCCGAGACCGGCACCAAGAACATCATCTGCACCCAGCCCTTCGGCTGCCTGCCGAACCATATCGTCGCCAAGGGCATGAGCCGCATCATCAAGCAGGCTTACCCCGACGCCAATATCGTCGCCATAGACTACGACCCCGGCGCCACAAAGGTCAATCAGGAGAACCGTATCAAGCTGATGCTGGCCAACGCAGTGTTGTAATGGGGAATGTGCACAAAAAGTGCGGCGAAAATTCGTAAAAATTCTATATGCGAAATTTGTAAAAGGGCTTGCAAAACAGGCCCTTTTATATTATAATATATCTTGCGTGACTGCTGCGAACGTGGGGGTATCATGCCCCGACGAACGCAAAAAGATGATATGCGATGATGCGAAAGGTTGCCGACGGTGCGTCGGGTAATTTTCGCGGAGTATGTCCGATTTTAAACCGGGCGACTGTAATACCGAACACAGTATGTGCTTATGCTTCTTGCGAAGGGCGGATGATGTCCGCTTTTGGCATGGGTGCATCGGCTGCGCTGTTTTTGTGTTCAAGTCCTCCGAATGCCGCAAGGCAGTTCGGATTTTTTTAACGGACCTGGCAGGAAACACACGGCAGAGTGGAAATGAAATATCCGACGTTTGCAGGATGTTTTCACAGACCACAAGGTATTGCATAGGGGTCACTCCCTTGCCCCCATATTTTGAATAACGCACTAAGGAGGCGATTTTAAGTGGCAGTCAATGAAAAGATCAGGATCAAGATCAAGGGCTATGAGCACGCGGTTGTTGATGCAGCTGCAAAGAAGATCGTGGAGGCTGTTAAGCGTTCCGGCGCACAGGTAAGCGGCCCGATCCCGCTCCCCACCGACAAGGAGATCGTTACTATCCTGAGAGCAGTTCACAAGTACAAGGACAGCAGAGAGCAGTTCGAGCTGAGAACGCATAAGAGACTTATCGACGTTCTCCGTCCGACAAAGGAGACCACCGCAGCTCTCGAAGGCCTTGACCTTCCTGCAGGCGTGAACATCGTAATGGAGATCAAGTAAGCTCCAAAGGAGATCGCGTGCGATCTCACAACGGTGTATGCAGGTCATGTCGGGGGATCCCCGACCAATAACCACAAGGAGGAATAAACCATGCAAAAAGGAATCATCGGCAAGAAGATCGGCATGACCCAGATCTTCGATGAAGCGGGAAAGGTCATTCCCGTAACTGTCGTTGAAGCAGGCCCCTGCGTAGTCGTTCAGAAGAAGACAGTTGAGAACGACGGCTACGAGGCTTTACAGCTCGGCTTCGGCGATATCAGAGCCAAGAGGCTCACCAAGCCCCTCAAGGGCAAGTTCGAGAAGGTTGACGTAGCATTCAAGAGAACTCTCAAGGAGTTCAGGCTTGACGACATCTCCGGGTACAATGTAGGCGATCTCGTTAAGGCCGATATCTTCGCTGAAGGCGACATCGTTGATGTCTGCGGTACCAGCAAGGGTAAGGGCTACGCCGGCAACATCAAGCGTCATAACAACGCAAGGCTCAAGGAAACTCACGGTACCGGCCCCGTTCACCGTCACGCCGGCTCCATGGGCGCCTGCTCCTCGCCTTCGAGGATCTATAAGGGCAAGGGAATGCCCGGACACCTCGGCGCAGAGAGAGTTACAGTCCAGAACCTGAAGATCGTCAAGATCGACGCTGAAAACAATCTTATCGCAATCAAGGGCGCCATCCCCGGCCCCAAGAACGGTACCGTTACTATCGTTGACTGCGTTAAGAAGGCTTAGTGGAAGGAGGAGTTACAATGTCACAGATCAATGTATTCGATATGGCAGGCAACAAGGTTGCCGACACTGAGCTCAACGACGCTGTTTTCGGCATCGCTCCCAATACTAATCTGATGCACGCTATGGTAGTTTGCTACCTCGCAAATCAGAGGCAGGGCACACAGTCCACGCTGACCAGAACAGAGGTAAGCGGCGGCGGAAAGAAGCCCTGGAGACAGAAGGGCACAGGCCATGCAAGACAGGGCTCCATCAGAGCTCCGCAGTGGGTACACGGCGGCGTAGCGCTCGGCCCCAAGCCCAGAGATTACAGCTATTCGCTCAATAAGAAGGAGAAGAGGCTCGCTATGAAGTCCGCTCTCTCGACTAAGGTGCTCGACCAGAACATCGTTGTTGTTGACAGCATCAAGACCGAGGAGTTCAAGACCAAGACCATCGTTGATATGCTCAAAGCACTGGGCGTGGAGGGCAAGGCTCTCATCGTTACCGCCGAGGCAGACAAGAAGGTCGTAAAGAGCGCAGCCAACATCCCCGGCGTTAAGACGGCTACCGTAAGCACCCTTAATGTTTACGACATCCTTAACTATGACAAGTTCATCGTTGCTCAGGATGCAGTAGCCAAGATCGAGGAGGTATATGCATAATGAGTAAGCTTGTACAGGATATCATTCTGAAGCCGATCATCACCGAGGACTCCATGGAGCGCCTCCCCGACGGCAAGTACACCTTCGAGGTCGCACCCGATGCCAACAAGATCGAGATCAAGAAGGCTATCGAGCAGCTCTTCGATGTCAAGGTCGCTAAGGTAAATACCATCAGCGTAAAGGGCAAGCAGAAGAGAATGGGCAGATATGTCGGCTACAGACCCGACCGCAAGAAGGCGATCGTTACCCTCGAGGGCGATAAGACGATCGAGTTCTTCGACGGAATGTACTGATAAAGAAGTAGGAAGCCAAAACTTCCGAAGGTGCGGCGGAAAGCTGCACGGCTCCGCAGATCCGAAATCACCGAGGGGCTGCGGAAAGCGCCTGCGAGGCGGCGAGGGCCGCTGGGCATAACGCCCCGATCCGGAAGGATAAGCCTTATATAATAAGGTAAAGACCGCAGGATGTAAGTATGGAGCTCCTCTTGGAGAGATCTTTGAGGGCTTCGCAAAACTGAATTCAAGGAGTGAATCAAAAATGGCAATAAAGAGCTATAAGCCTACTACTCCCGGCAGAAGAGGTATGACAGTTACCGACTACTCGGGACTCAGCAAGGTCGCTCCCTGCAAGTCGCTGCTCGAGCCTATGGATAAGAAGTCCGGCAGAAACAGCTACGGCAGGATCACCGTCCGTCACAGAGGCGGCGGCGAAAGAAGAAAATACCGCGTAATTGATTTTAAGAGGAACAAGCTCGGTATGGACGCAAACGTTCTTACCATCGAGTACGATCCCAACAGATCCGCATTCATCGCGCTCGTTCAGTATGAGGACGGAGAGAAGAGATATATCATCGCTCCCAACGGCCTCAAGGTCGGCGACGTTATCAGAGCCGGCGAGGGCGCCGATATCAAGCCCGGCAACGCACTTGCTCTCGGCGATATCCCCGTAGGTACCTTCATCCATAACCTCGAGCTCTACCCCGGCAAGGGCGCTCAGCTCGTAAGATCGGCCGGCAATATGGCTCAGCTGATGGGTAAGGAAGATAAGTACGCGCTCGTAAGACTTCCTTCGGGCGAGATGAGAAAGATCCCGATCAACTGCATGGCTACTATCGGCCAGGTAGGCAATATCGACCACGAGAACGTTAATATCGGTAAGGCAGGAAGAAAGCGCCACATGGGCTGGAGACCTACCGTAAGAGGTTCCGTAATGAACCCCTGCGATCACCCCCACGGCGGCGGCGAGGGCAAATCGCCCGTCGGCAGACCGAGCCCTGTTACCCCCTGGGGCAAGCCTACGCTCGGTTACAAGACCCGTGCTAAGCATCATCGCTCCGATAAGTTTATCGTTAAGCGCCGCAACGGCAAGTAATGCGAAAGGAGGCAGATGAATAATGAGCAGAAGCATCAAGAAGGGTCCCTTCGTCGAAGAGAGCCTTATGAAGAAAGTCACCGCCATGAATGAGGCGGGAGAGAAGAAGGTCGTAAAGACCTGGAGCAGAGCTTCAACTATTTTCCCTCAGTTCGTTGGTCATACCTTTGCAGTACATGACGGACGCAAGCACGTTCCCGTATATGTTACCGAGGATATGGTAGGCCATAAGCTGGGCGAGTTTGCCCCCACAAGGACGTTCAAGGGTCACGCAGGATCCAAGACCTCCAATAACGGCAAGAAGTAATCGAAAGGAGAGATACAGAATGGAAGCAAAGGCTATTCTCAGAAACGCTCGTATCGCTCCCCGTAAGGTACAGATCGTGCTCGATCTTATCAGAGGCAAGGATTACGAGGTCGCTATGGCGACAGTAAAGCATACACCCAAGGCAGCCAGTGAGTATCTGGAGAAGCTCCTCAAGTCGGCAGCAGCAAACGCCGAGAACAATCACAACATGGATAAGAACAACCTCTATGTTGCAGAGTGCTACGTTTGCCCCGGACCGATCATGAAGAGGATCATGCCCAGAGCACAGGGCAGAGCCTACCACATCCTTAAGAGGACATCACACGTGACTGTCGTTCTCAAGGAAAAGGACTAAGCTGAAAGAGGAGGTTTATTTATGGGCCAGAAAGTTAACCCGCACGGACTCAGAGTCGGTGTGATCAAGGATTGGGATTCCCGCTGGTTTGCAGATAAGAGCACTTTCGGCGACACACTTGTTGAGGACTACAACATCCGCGAGTATGTGATGAAAACTCTTAACAGACGCTCCAAGAACATAAACGACAAGTGCGTTTATGCGGGCGTTCCCAAGATCGAGATCGAGAGATTCAATGACGCCGACGGCAGTCAGAAGGTCAAGATCCACATTCATTGCGCCAAGCCCGGTATCGTTATCGGCCAGAAGGGCGCAGCAATAGAGAAGATCAGAGCCGATATCGAAAAGAAGATCGGCAAGAAGGTAGCAATCAATATCGTTGAGGTGAGGAACCCCGATATCAATGCACAGCTCATCGCAGAGAAGATCGCTCATGACCTTGAGGACAGAGTTTCCTTCAGAAGAGCCATGAAGCAGGCGATCGGCAGAGCAATGAAGCTCGGCGCAAAGGGTATCAAGGTAAGAGCTTCCGGCCGTCTGGCAGGCGCCGAGATCGCAAGAAGCGAGACCTATCACGAGGGTACTATCCCGCTTCAGACGATCAGAGCCGATATCGACTACGGTACCGCTGAGGCACACACCACCTACGGCAGACTCGGCATCAAGGTTTGGGTCTACAGAGGTGAGGTGCTCAAGGGCGAGGTCGCCGCTTCCGACAGGAAGGATCAGGGCGGCCGCGACGACAGAAAGCCCCGCAGACCCCGTCAGGGCGACAGGAGCAGGGATAACCGCAGAGACTTCAATAAGGCTCGTCAGATGAAAAGAGAAGGAGGTAACGTATAATGCTGCTTCCAAAGAGAGTTAAGTACAGAAGAGTGCAGAGAGGCCGTCTCAAGGGCAAAGCCATGAGAGGCAACACCGTTACCTACGGTGATTTCGGTCTGCAGGCACTCCAGCCCGCTTGGATCACCTCGAATCAGATCGAGGCCGCCCGTATCGCTATGACAAGATACATCAAGCGCGGCGGTCAGGTTTGGATCAAGATATTCCCCGATAAGCCCGTTACCGAGAAGCCGGCCGAGACCCGAATGGGTTCCGGTAAGGGTTCCCCCGAGTATTGGGTAGCCGTAGTTAAGCCGGGCAGGGTAATGTTCGAGATCGCAGGCGTTCCCGAGGAGACCGCAAGAGAGGCTATGCGTCTCGCTATGCATAAGCTTCCCATCAAGTGCAAGTTCATCAAGAAAGAGACTGCAGAAACGGTAGGTGAGCAATAATGAAGGGTAATGAGTTCAAGGAAATGACCGCAGCTGAGCTTAACGAAAAGCTCACCGAGCTCAAGCAGGAGCTGTTCAACCTTCGTTTCCAGCACGCCGTTAATCAGCTGGAGAACCCGCTGAGGATGAAGGCCGTCAAGAGGGATATTGCCCGCGTGAAGACCTACCTCCGTCAGCAGGAGTCGGCTCAGTAATCTGGAAGGGAGGATCAACCTGTGAGCGAAAGAAATCTCAGAAAGGTAAGAGTGGGCAAGGTAGTTTCCGATAAGATGGACAAGACTATCGTCGTTGCGATCGAGGACAATATCTCGCATCCCCTCTATAAGAAGATCATCAAGAGAACTGTTAAGCTGAAGGCACACGATGAGAACAATGAGTGCAGGATCGGTGATAAGGTTGAAGTAATGGAGACCCGTCCGCTTTCCAAGGATAAGAGATGGCGTCTTATAAAGGTTCTCGAAAAGGCTAAGTAATTTTGAATAATATGGACTGACGGCAGAAAACGCTTCTGCCGCAGCCCGATGTTTTGAAAGGAGGAACGCACTGTGATTCAGATGCAGACTTACCTGAAAGTCGCAGATAACTCCGGAGCAAAGGAGCTTATGTGCATCAGGGTTCTCGGCGGTACACGCAGAAAGTATGCAAACATCGGTGACGTTGTGGTCGCTTCCGTTAAGAAGGCAACACCAGGCGGCGTTGTTAAAAAGGGCGATGTAGTAAAGGCAGTAATCGTTCGTTCGGCAAAGGGTCTCAGGAGAGCAGACGGAACCTATATCCGCTTCGATGAGAACGCAGCCGTAATAATCAAAGAGGATAAGAACCCCAGAGGGACCCGTATATTCGGACCTGTGGCTAAGGAGCTCCGTGAGAAGGACTATCTGAAGATCCTTTCTCTCGCTCCCGAGGTTCTTTGATGGAGGTGTCGTTGAAATGAATAAGGTACACGTTAAAACAGGCGACACCGTCGTTATCCTGTCCGGTAAGGATAAGGGTAAGAAGGGTAAGGTGCTCCAGGTATCTCCCAAGGAGAGAAAGGTCATCATCGAAGGCCTGAATATCGCAACCAAGCACGTTAAACCCAGAAACGCTCAGCAGCAGGGCGGCATCGTAGAGGCCGAGGCTGCTATGTATGCCGATAAGGTGCAGGTGATCTGCCCCAAGTGCGGCAAACCCACAAGGATCGGCCATAAGATCCTTGATGACGGCAGCAAGGTCAGAGTTTGCAAGAACGACGGCTGCGGCGAAGAGTTTTAATTAAGGAGGAGAATTACGATGGCTGCAAGACTTAAGGAATACTATGTTAGCACCGTAGCTCCTGCTCTTATGAAGAAATTTGGCTACGCTAACGTAATGCAGATCCCCAAGCTCGACAAGGTTGTTATCAACGTCGGCTGCGGAGCTGATAAGGACAATAAGAAGGTCATTGACGCTATAATGGCAGACCTCATGGCTATCACCGGCCAGAGACCCGTTACCTGTAAGGCTAAGAAGTCCGTTGCGAACTTCAAGCTCAGAGACGGTCAGATCATCGGCGTAAAGGTAACTCTCAGAGCCGAGAAGATGTATGAGTTCGTTGACAGACTGTTCAACGTTGCTTTCCCCCGCGTAAGAGACTTCAGGGGCATCAACGGCAACTCCTTCGACGGCAGAGGCAATTACTCTACCGGTATCAAGGAGCAGCTGATCTTCCCCGAGATCGAGTACGATAAGATCGATAAGGTCCGCGGAATGGATATCAACTTCATCACGACCGCAAACACCGACGAAGAAGCTAAAGAGCTGCTCACGCTGCTCGGCGCTCCGTTCGCAAAGTAAGATAAGAGGAGGATATTACAATGGCTAAGAAGGCTATGATAAATAAGCAGCAGGCTGCGCCTAAGTTTTCCACTCGTGCTTACAACAGGTGCAAGATCTGCGGAAGACCTCACGCTTATCTCAGGAAGTTCGGCGTATGCCGTATCTGCTTCAGGGAGCTCGCCCACGACGGCCAGATCCCCGGAGTCAAGAAGGCAAGCTGGTAAAGGAGGTTTAACGCAATGCAGATCACTGATACTATCGCAGATTTACTGACGAGGATCCGTAACGCAAGCACTGCTAAGCACGCAACTGTTGACGTTCCTGCGTCTAATGTTAAAAAGGCAATCACCCAGATCCTCGTTGACGAGGGCTATGTAAAGAGCTTCCAGGTCATCGAGGACGGCAGACAGGGTGTCATCAGGATCACCCTTAAGTACGATGAGAACAGAAACTCCGTGATCTCGGGTCTCAGAAGAGTATCCAAGCCCGGCCTCAGGATCTATGCCTCCTGCGAGGATATGCCTAAGGTAATGAAGGGTCTCGGAACCGCGATCGTTTCCACCTCGAAGGGCATCGTGACCGATAAGAAGGCCAGAGAGCTCAATGTGGGCGGCGAAGTTCTCGCATTTGTTTGGTAAGGAGGACTAATAACTATGTCAAGAATCGGTTTAAAGCCTATTAGTGTTCCTGCCGGCGTAGAGATAAGCGTTGCCGACGGCAACGTTGTCACCGTAAAGGGACCTAAGGGTACACTTACAAAATCCTTCAGCAAGGATATGATCATCACCGTGGAGAACGGTGAGGTCAAGGTGGCTCGTCCTACCGAGGATAAGCTCCATAAGAGCCTCCACGGTCTGACCAGAACACTGATCCATAATATGGTAGAAGGCGTTACCAACGGCTTCTCCAAGACGCTCGAGATCGTCGGCGTCGGCTACAGAGCTCAGAAGCAGGGCAGCAACCTCGTTATGAACCTCGGCTTCTCTCATCAGGTAATAATCCCTGAGGTAGACGGCATCAAGATCGATGTTCCGCAGCCCAACCAGATCGTTGTAAGCGGCATCGATAAGCAGCAGGTAGGTCAGTTTGCCTGCGAGATCCGCGAGAAGCGTCCTCCCGAGCCCTATAAGGGCAAGGGCATCCGCTATGCCGGCGAGTATATCATCCGCAAGGAAGGTAAGGCCGGTAAGGGCAGCAAGAAGTAAGTAAAGGAGAGAATCACTATGGTGAAAAAGCTTGACAGAGCAAAGGCAAGAGTGAAGAGACACCTCAGAGTCCGCAACAAAGTCAGCGGCACTCCCGAGTGCCCCCGCCTGAACGTATTCCGCTCCTCTAAGCATATCTATGCTCAGGTAATCGACGACGTAAACGGCGTTACACTTTGCGCTGCATCCTCAATGTCTAAGGATTTCGAGGGCAACGGCGGCAATAAGGAAGGCGCTCGCAAGGTCGGCGAGATGATCGCAAAGGCAGCTAAGGATAAGGGCATCGAAACTGTCGTATTCGACAGAGGCGGTTACCTCTATCACGGCCGCGTTCAGGAATTGGCAGACGGAGCCCGCGAAGGCGGACTTAAGTTCTAAAAGGAGGGTGTAACTTTTGGCTAATATAGAAGCTTCAACTGAGCTTACCGAAAAGGTAGTAGCAATTAACAGAGTATCCAAGACTGTTAAGGGCGGCCGTATAATGAAGTTCTCGGCCCTGATCGTCGTAGGCGACGGCAACGGCACCGTAGGCTTCGGCATCGGTAAATCCAGCGAAGTACCCGACGCTATCCGCAAGGGTATCGAGGACGCTAAGAAGAACCTCGTAAAGGTATCTCTCAAGGGCACAACGATCCCCCACGAGATCGTAGGTAAATTCGGCGCAGGCGAGGTCCTCCTCAAGCCCGCTGCAAAGGGTACCGGCGTAATCGCAGGCGGTACTGTCAGAGCAGTCGTAGAGGCTGCCGGCATCAAGGATATCAGAGCGAAGTCACTGCGCTCCAATAACCCGTGCAACGTGGTAAGAGCTACGGTAAACGGTCTGGCAGCAGTAAAGTCTCTCGATGAGGTCGCTGCCAAGAGAGGTAAGACCGCTCGCGAAATAATAGGCTAAGGAGGAGAGAGAAATGGCTAATCTTAAGATCACACTGGTAAAGAGCCTCAACAGCAAGATCGAAAAGCAGGTCCTTACCGCTCATTCTCTCGGACTTAAAAAGATCGGTGACGTGACCGAGCAGCCCGATAATGCACAGACCCAGGGCAAGATCAAGGTCATCTCGCACCTTATAAAGGTCGATGAAGCGTAAAGCAAGGAGGTGCTAAACAATGAAACTGCATGAGTTATCACCCAATGCAGGCTCCAAGTCGGCTTCCAAGAGAGTCGGCAGAGGACACGGCTCCGGCTGGGGCAAAACTTCCGGCAAGGGTCATAAGGGTCAGAAAGCCCGTTCCGGCGGCAGCATCAGACCCGGTTTTGAGGGCGGTCAGACCGCACTCGCAAGAAGAATACCTAAGCGTGGCTTCAACAATATCTTCGCAACCGAATATACCGTGATCAATGTATCGGATCTCGAGAGATTCGTTGACGGCACGGTTGTAGACACCGAGCTGCTCAAGGCGGCCGGCCTTGTTAGCAAGGAGCTCGACGGTGTAAAGGTTCTCGGAAACGGAGAGCTTACAAAGAGCCTTACTGTTAAGGCAGCAGCATTTTCCGCTTCTGCAAAGGAAAAAATCGAAAAGGCAGGCGGAAAGGCTGAGGTGATGTAAGGTGATAGAGACATTCCGTAATGCCTGGAGGATCCCAGAGCTCAGAAGGAAACTCCTGTTTACCCTTTTCATCATCATAATCTACAGAGTCGGCGGCGCCGTACCCGTACCCTATCTGGATTCGGATGCGATCGCAAGCTGGTTCGAGACCAACGATGCGAGCGGTAACTTCTTCAGCTACCTCAACGTCCTCTCGGGCGGTAATATGGGTAAGGCTACGATACTCGCTCTCTCCGTAGGCCCCTATATCAATGCGCAGATCATTATTCAGCTGCTGACCTACGCGCTGCCTCCCCTGGAAAGACTCCAGAAGGAAGGCCCCGAGGGCAGAAAGAAGCTCAATAAGATCACTAAGTATACAGCACTGGGTATCGCGGTATTCCAGGGCTGGGCATACTACCGGACACTCGGCGGCTCCGCCAACGCCCTCGTTTATACCGAAGGCTGGCAGAAGTGGTTCTCTGAGATCGTTATCATCGTGTGCTTCACAGCGGGCGCTTCGCTCACTATCTGGCTCGGCGATCAGATCAGCGAAAGAGGTATCGGAAACGGCATTTCTATGCTCCTGTTTGCCGGTATCATCGCAAGAGGCCCTGCAGCTGTCTGGAACCTCATCATGCTCATGAAGACCGGCGAGGCCAAGTATATCATCCTCGTTCCGATCATCCTCGTGATCTTCATCGCAATGATCGCTTTCATCATCTTCATGAACGAGGCGGAAAGACGTATCCCCATACAGTATGCTAAAAGAGTTGTCGGCAGAAAACAGTACGGCGGACAGAATACCTTCATCCCGATCAAGGTCTGCATGAGCGGCGTTCTTCCTATCATCTTCGCGATGGCCTTTATGTCCCTGCCCTCGACACTCGAAATGTTCATCAAGCCGAGAGAGGACGGTACCGGCTTCTATAACGGCCTGCTGCGCTGGTTCAGCTATACGCACCCGTTCTACGCTATCCTGTATTTCTTCCTCATAATCGGATTCAACTATTTCTATGTTTCGATGCAGTATAACCCCGTCGAGATCGCTAATAACCTCAGACAGGCCAACGGCGGCGTCCCCGGTATAAGACCCGGTAAGCCCACCAGCGACTACTTCAAGAGGATAGTTAACAGGCTCACCCTCGTGGGCGCGATCTTCCTCGGTATCATCGCCATCTTCCCGATCATCTTCGGCGCTATCAGCGGCGTTCAGATCGCTATGGGCGGTACCTCCATACTCATCGTTGTAAGCGTAGCACTTGAGACTGTAAGAACGATGGAGTCCCAGATGATGATGCGTCACCATAAGGGCTTCCTCGAGTAAGAAAAGGAGAGACTTATGAATATTATTTTATTGGGCGCTCCCGGTGCCGGCAAGGGCACACAGGCAGAAGTAATATGCAACGCTTTGAACATTCCGACTATTTCAACAGGCAATATGCTCAGAGCCGCCGTTAAGGCAGGCACTGAGTACGGCCTGAAGGCTAAGGCCGCTATGGACGCAGGCGCTCTCGTGTCCGATGATATCGTTATCGGTATCCTCAAGGACAGGATCAAGGAGCCCGATGCTCAGAACGGCTTTATCTTGGACGGCTTCCCGAGGACAGTTCCCCAGGCCAAGGCTCTCGACGAGATGGGCGTCAAGATCGATAAGGTCGTTGAGATCTTCGTTCCCGACGAGACCATCCAGAAGAGACTCGGCGGCAGAAGGGTCTGCCTCGACTGCGGCGCTACCTACCATGTTGAGTTCAAGCCCAGCAAGGTCGAGGGCGTCTGCGACGTCTGCGGCAAGGAGCTCGTTATCCGTAAGGACGACCAGCCCGAGACCGTTATCTCCAGACTCAATACCTACCACGAGCAGACCGCTCCGCTCAAGGATTACTACGCGGCTCAGGGCAAGCTCGTAACCGTAGAGGGTCAGGAAAATGTAGAGGATACCTCAAGGCTCACTCTTGAGGCAGTCAACTCCTGAGCCGGTCAAGGCATAGAAAGAAGCTTGCTATGATCCATATCAAATCCAATAAAGAGATCGAGAAGCTCAGAAAGGCCGGAGAGATCACCGCCGGTGCATTACAGGCCGCAGGTGAGGCGCTCCGCCCCGGTATGACCACTCACGAGCTCGATAAGGTCGTTGAGAGATATATCGTTTCCCACGGCGCAAAGCCCGGATTCAAAGGCTACGGCGGGTTCCCTGCCGCCGCCTGCATATCCGTCAACGATGAGGTCATTCACGGAATACCCGGCAGCAGAAAGATCCTTGAGGGCGATATCGTATCGGTCGATACCGGCGCTCTCGTGGACGGCTATTACGGCGACGCCTGCAAGACGTTCGCCTGCGGTCAGATCAGTGAGGACGTTCAGGCGCTCCTCAGATCTACCGAGGAAAGCCTTATGCTCGCCGTGAGTATGGTGAAGCCCGGCGTGAGGATCGGAGATCTCGGAGCCGCGATCCAGAAGTATAACGAGGAGCGCGGATTCTCAGTGGTGAGAGAGTATGTGGGCCACGGCCTCGGCAAGGATATGCACGAGGAGCCCGAGGTCCCCAACTTCGGCACCGCAGGCAAGGGAGTAAAGCTCCAGGCAGGTATGGTCATCTGTATAGAGCCTATGATAAATATGGGCTCCGCAGAGGTCTATATAATGCCCGACCACTGGACTGTTAAAACTAAGGACGGCAAATGGTCAGCTCATTTTGAGCACGCTGTCGCCGTTACTCAGACAGGCTGTGTCATACTCAGCAGGCTCGGATGAGTAAGGGCGCTGATATAAAGGCCGGTTCTGTGGTCATCGCACTGGCAGGCCGTGAAAAAAACCGCTGCTTCGTTGCTGCGGCGGTAGACGGCGGCTTTGCATATATCGCCGACGGCAAAGAGCGTAAGCTCTCAAAGCCCAAGCGAAAAAGCTTAAAGCACATTTCACCTGCCATAAGCGAGATAAATACCGAGGGACTGACCGATAAACAATTACGAAGGCTTCTCAGAGAGCTTGCGACCCAAGGCTCGGAGAACGCCGGCCGCCGTATCACCAACGAGTGAGAAAGGAATGGTAACCGATATGTCAAAGGAAGATGTAATTGAGCTTGAGGGCACAGTGACCGAAGCGCTTCCGGGCGCAAAGTTCAATGTGCAGCTCGCAAACGGACATATGATCCTTGCTCACGTCTCGGGCAAGCTTCGTATGAATTATATTCGTATAGTACCCGGAGATAAGGTAACGGTGGAAATGTCACCTTATGACCTGAACAAGGGTAGAATCACCTGGAGAGCAAAGTAACGCTCTCAGTCCGTATGCGGCGGAGAGATCCGCCCGAAACCAAAAGGAGGTATTTCAATGAAAGTAAGACCTTCAGTTAAGCCTATCTGCGAAAAGTGCAAGGTTATCAAAAGAAAAGGCAAGATCATGATCATCTGCCAGAACCCCAAGCACAAGCAGCGTCAGGGTTAACAAACCAATTATGGAGGTGCAGCTAAATTATGGCTCGTATTGCTGGTATTGACCTGCCCAAGGATAAGAGAGTCGAGATCGGCCTCACTTATATCTACGGCATCGGTCGTAACACTGCTACAAAGATCCTCGCCGAGACCGGCGTTGACCCCGATATCAGAGTCAAGGACCTGTCTGAGGACGATGTGGCAAAACTTAGAGAATATATTGACCATAACCTGACTGTTGAGGGCGACCTGAGAAGAAATGTCGCTCTGAACATCAAGAGACTCGTCGAGATCGGTTGCTACAGAGGCGTTCGTCACAGAAGAGGCCTGCCCGTAAGAGGACAGAGGACCAAGACGAATGCAAGAACCCGCAAGGGTCCTGTAAAGACCATCGCTAACAAGAAGAAGTAAGGAGGGTGTGAAGAATGGCTCAGCCTAAGAAGAAGACGACGATCCGTCGCCGCCGCGAAAGAAAAAATATCGAGCAGGGACAGGTTCATATCCAGTCTACCTTCAATAATACGATCGTTACCATCACCGATATGCAGGGTAATGCGATCTCGTGGGCGTCCGCAGGCGGCCTCGGTTTCAGAGGCTCCAAGAAGTCCACTCCCTTCGCAGCTCAGACCGCTGCCGAGACTGCTGCAAGAGCAGCCAAGGAGCATGGCCTCAAGATCGTTGAGGTATTCGTAAAGGGACCCGGCGCAGGCCGTGAGGCTGCTATCCGTGCTCTGCAGAGCGAGGATCTCGAGGTAAGACTTATCAAGGACGTTACCCCGATCCCCCACAACGGATGCCGTCCCCCCAAGAGACGCCGCGTATAATTTCACAGATTTGAGTTTGTAAGTTTACTCAAAGTCGGGCAGCCGAAAAGGCGATAAAGGCCCGATAAACCATTAAAAACGGAGGTTATTTAAAATGGCAGTAAGCAAGGAACCTATTTACAAGAAGTGCAGAAGCCTCGGTATCAGCCCCATGGTAATGGGCGTTACCAAGGAGTATACCAAGCGCAACCCCGACGCCAATAAGCGCAGGAAGGTCTCCGAGTACGGCCTTCAGCTCAAGGAAAAGCAGAAGCTGAAGTTCATCTACGGCGTGCTCGAGAAGCAGTTCCACCATCTCTTTGAGCTCGCTCAGAAGATGGAGGGTCAGGCCGGTGAGAACCTTATCACCCTTCTTGAGTCGAGACTCGATAACGTAGTTTTCAGAATGGGTCTCGCTTCCACAAGGAGAGAGGCTCGTCAGCTCGTCGTTCACGGCCACTATGACGTAAACGGCAGCAGAGTGGATATCCCCTCCTACAGAGTTAAGGTGGGCGACGTTATCTCCCTCAGAGAGAACAGCAAGAAGAGCGAGAAATTCAAGCAGATCGCAGAGACGACTGCGGGCAGACTTACTCCCGAGTGGCTCGATGTGAACAAGGACGCTCAGAGCGCTAAGGTAGTTCGTATGCCTGTTAAAGCGGATCTCGATTACGAGCTGGAAGAGCACCTCATCGTCGAGCTGTATTCCAAGTAACCCTTGATGCCGCATAAGCGGAAAAAAGACTTCAAAGAAACATCCGTGACCGCGTAGGTGATATGCGGTCTGAGTCACAAAACAGGAGGGTCATAAATGCTTGAAAAAATAGAAAAGCCTGAAATCGAAACAGTCGAGCTCAAAAGCAACGGAACATACGGCAAGTTCGTTCTCGAGCCTCTCGAGCGCGGCTACGGCACGACTCTTGGCAACTCGCTCAGAAGAGTGCTGCTCTCCTCACTGCCCGGTGTCGCTGTTACATCTGTAAAGATCGACGGCGTTCACCACGAGCTGTCCACGATCCCCGGCGTCAAGGAGGATGTTACTGAGATCATCCTTAACCTGAAGGGTCTGACAGCCAAGCTTTACGGTGACGGCCCCAAGACCGTCTATATCGAGGCAGAAGGCGAATGCGTCGTAACTGCCGGAGACATCAAGACCGATTCCGAGGTCGGCATACTCGTTCCCGATATGCACATCGCTACGCTCGGCGCCGGCGCCAAGCTCTATATGGAGATCGTTCTCGACAAGGGCAGGGGTTATGTATCTGCCGAGAAGAACAAGACTCTCATGCAGAAGCAGGGCAACGTTCCGATCGGAGTGATCGCTGTTGACAGCATCTACACACCGGTACTCAAGGTGAACTACACCGTGGATAACACCCGTGTAGGACAGATCACCGATTACGATAAGCTCACCATCGAGGTATGGACCGACGGTACTATATCCGCTAAGGAAGCTGTATCGCTCGCAGCCAAACTCCTCAACGAGCATCTGAATCTCTTTATTGATCTCTCGGAAGAGACGAGCAGTGTTGAGATGATGGCCGAAAAGGACGATAAGGGCAAGGAGAAGATCCTGGAGATGACCATTGAGGAACTTGACTTATCGGTGCGTTCGTTCAACTGTCTGAAGAGAGCAGGGATCAACACTGTAAACGACCTGATCGGAAAATCCGCAGAGGAAATGATGAAGGTCAGAAACCTTGGCAAGAAGTCGTTTGACGAGGTCAAGGAGAAGCTTCAGTCTCTGGGCTATGACCTGAGTTCCGAAGAAGACAACTAAGAATAAGGAGTGAATATCTATGCCAGGCACAAGAAAGCTGGGAAGGGCTACTGACCACAGAAAGGCAATGCTGAGAGCTATGGTCACCTACCTTCTCGAGAACGGTAAGATAGAAACAACTGTAACAAGAGCCAAGGAAGTCAGCGCTATGACCGAGAAGATGATCACACTCGGCAAGCAGGGCGACCTTCATTCCAAGCGTCAGGTGCTTTCGTACATCACGAAGGAATCGGTAGCTAAGAAGCTTTTTGACGACATCGCCCCCGGTTACTCGGGCAGGCAGGGCGGCTACACCAAGATCGTTAAGATCGGCCCCCGCCGCGGTGATGCTGCCGAAATGGCGATCATACAGTTAGTTTAATAACTATTACTGACAAAGAACACCCGGGCTCGTCCCGGGTGTTTTATTGTCCTCGGTTTGGCGGGTCCTAACGCGGACGGCGCATTTCCGCCTTTAGTTTATGGAGTGCAGGAAATCACTTCGGTTTGACGGCGGGCTGAACAAGCTGATAGACACAAACGCGAAGCGAAATGGGGTCAAGGGGGCTTTGCTCCCTTGCGGGTTCTTAGGGCAGAGCCCTAAGCGGGTCGAGGGCAGAGCCCTCGCACGGCTCCGCACAAAGGAATAATTCAATACAAACAAGGCGCTGCGCCCAAAATCCAAAGGGCACAAACGCCTTGTTTTTTTGCTGTGCTGTGGGGACTAATAATCGCAGCGCCGTAACTCCCTATGTC
>JAFXVY010000063.1 GCA_017534595.1 Ruminococcus sp. | reverse complement strand
TGCACAATGCACAATGCACAATGCACAATTATGGTGTCCGCTACGCGGACGTATGCCCATTCGGGCATCGTGCATAGTACGTAAAACGCACAATGGCGTATTATTATTACAAACTACGGTGTCCGAATGGACATAACGCGCCGAAGGCGCTCCTTCATTGTGCATTGTGCATTGTGCATTACAAAGCTTAATAATTTTTTACAGCAATACACATCAAAATTGGGAGTTATTTTTTCGCTCAGATAATTATTATACCACAGATCTCCGGAAAATGCAAGAGGCAGGGAGACCCTGCCTCTGATTTTTGTATCTGCGCTCACTCGAACACTGCCGTAACGGTGCAGTCGCCGGTGATGCTGAGAGTGACAGTCTCTGCGGTGCTGTCGGGGATCGTGATATCCTCACCCTCCCAGCGGACGAATTTCTTACCCTCGGGAGCGACTGCGGTGAGCGTCACCGGGCACTCCTCAAGGTAGTAGCAGTAGAGCTCCTTCCCTTCGGATACGAGCGCCGCATTGAGCCTGACCTGTCCCTCGCCGGTATTGAGCACCAGCTTGTGCTTCTCGCCGAGATCCATCGCCTTCTCGACTATCCCCGCGAAGGAATCGTTTCTGCCGTTGAGGAAGTTTTTAAGCTCGTCGATCTTGTAGTCGATGTATTTCCTGTCGCTTATCCAGTCGGGGCCGAAGCGCGAGTAGGTAGCGGGGGCAAGTGCGGAATAGTATTCGCCGAGCTCTTCTGTCGCGGCCTTGACCGTCTTCTTCTCGAAGTAGACGTTTCGCATATCGAGCAGCGAGTTTGTGAACATCTGCTTGAAGCTTTCGTTACTGCAAAGCGAGCTGAGCATCAGCGCTGCGGGGTTGTCGGCGTACTTCTTGCCGCTTACGGCTCCCGCAAGCGTGGAGTTGTTGAAGGACGTTCCTCCGTCGTAGACGCCGGTGGAGTAGTCTGTATCGTAGACGGCCATCCTCCACCTGCCGTCGGCCTGCTCGCAGGAATCGCCGGGCGTGCGGACGCGCCACATACGCCAGTTGTTCTTCTCAAGTATGCTGTCCTGATTTGCGATATAGATATTGAACGCCATATAGTCGGCGTAGGACTGCATATCGAGCATCTCGCTCGCCTTCTTGTAGTTGGCCTCGACGCTCATATCGTTGTTGTTGATGTAGTCCACCAGCTCCTCATAGAGGGCGAGATCCTCCTCGGTGCCCTCCTCGACCTGTCCCACCTTGATGATGACAACGTTCTCCTTCTCTATGGGATAGTTGTTCTCAAAGTAGTTGTCGGAGTAGTCCTCGCAGAGATAATACATCCCCCAGTACTCGCCGTTTATGAAGGCGACGCAGGGTCTTCCCTGCATGGTCTCGACGTCGGCGCCGGAAATAAGCGTCTGGAGCAGCGGATCTCTCATCTTGGCGAAGCTGCAGTCGTTGCCGCCGTTTCTCAGCACGAAGGATTTATACTTCTCCACCTCGCCGGTGCCGTCGGAGCGGGTGTTGCCGGGGATGAGATCGTACTTTAGGTTCTTCTTGCCGTATTCCTCTCTTGCGGTGAAGCGCAGGGATTTCTGAGCCACAGTTCTTGAGGCTGCGCCGCTGATCCTTACGCCGAAATTCTGCGTGAAGCCTACCGTGCCGTCGGCCTCGATGAGCGAAACGGTAACGGGACGCTCTGCCTCCCTCCCGCGGACGGTGAAGTTGGCCTTCTGCTCCCATGCGTTTTTCTTGGCATTGGCGGGATCCTCGGCTATCCAGTCGTCATAGACCTTTCCGCGGACGTAAATGCCGTTCTCGTAGCCGAAGAGATTATCCTGATCGGTGACGATCGAAACTATCGGCACATCCTTATACTGCTTCTCGCGGTCGATGCCGACGAAGAACGTCCCGCAGGCGATGTCGCCGTGAGAGCCGTCGCTCTTGAAGGCCGCAGCCTTGATGACCGTACCCTTCTTGACCGGGAAATCGGGAACGTGATCCTCGTTGATAGTGGTAGACGAGATCGCGGCCAGCACATCCGGCTCATGCGACCTGTTGACGATATGTATCGGACCCGAGTAGAGGTTCGACTCCATTGTGGGGTCGCTGCCGTCGGTGGTGTAGTAGATCGTCAGACCCTCGCCGGCGGTGAGCGTCAGGTCGAACTCCGACTCGTAAAAGCCGCTCTCGCGGTCAAAGGACGCAGTCCCCACGCTCTCATCGTATTTTGCGGGCTTGACCTCAACGCTGCTGTCGGGAGCCTTAGTGTCAGCGGACGAGCTCTGCGACGAAGCGCCGGAGCTGTTCTGATCACTTGAACCGTCCCCCTCGCTGCAGCCGGCGAGCGAAGCGCATACAGCTGCCGCACACAGCGCGGCAAGCAGTTTATAACGTAACAAAATATTCCTCCTTGAAATGCGGCTGCGGGCACCCGGGAAAGCCTTCATCCGGCAGCCTCTCAGCAAAAAAGCCCCGCAGGGCGGCGATATATCCATTATAGCAGAGAACCGCCCGGATGTCAACGAAAAAACACATCACTTTTTGCGAACTAATAATGAACTCCCGCCGCTCCCGGCAGGCTTTCGGACAAACAAAAACCGGAGCCGCCGCTTTCGCGGCAGCCCCGGGGGTTCTTATGATCATTTACCCTTTTTGTCAATGTCAAGGTAGGACCTCACAAGCTCCTGCAATAACTCGTCCCTGTCAATGTGACGGACAAGGCTCCTTGCTTTGTTGTAGGTCGTTATGTAGGTCGGATCCTCCGAAAGGATATAGCCTACGATCTGATTGATCGGATTGTAGCCCTTCTCCTTCAAAGCATCGTATATTATCGTAAGGTTCTTCTTGATCTCGGAGCTATTGTCCTTAACTACCGAAAATTCCATTGTCTGATCGTGCATAAGCTCAACTCCTTTGACCTATTGTCCAATAGATCTCCCTGCACTTATTATATACCAATTCATATAAAATAACAATAGGTTAGCTCAAAAAAAGTAAGTATGCACAAATAACAGGGTGATTTTTTGTGCAGTTTAACGTCTCTCGGCACCAAGATCTGCCAAAGCCCTGACTACCTTGTCCATAGCGGCGTCTGCCTGCTCGTCGGTGAGGGTACCCTCATGCGAACGCATGGAGATCGAATAGGATACCGACTTCCTGCCCTCGCCTACCTGCTCGCCGGTGTAAACGTCGAACAGCGTTACCTTCTCGAGTATCCCGCCGACAGCCTTTCTGATCGCCTTCTCGAGCACCGCTACCGGTGTCGAGGCGTCGCAGGCCACCGAGATATCTCTCGTGGTCGCGGGGAACTTCGGCAGAGGCGTGTAGGTCTTCTCGGGAGTGCCCTTTGCCATGAGCTCGGGGATGTTTATCTTAGCCGCATAAGCGCGGGTACCGATGCCGTAGTTCTCCAGCACTGCCGGATGCAGCTCGCCGAAGATGCCGATCTGCTCGCCGTCAACGGTGATGACAGCCGATCTGCCGGGGTGGAAGGCTGCCTTCTCGTCGAATACGCAGCTCTCGTCGGGACGGGCGATCTCACAGTCCTTGACGCCGGCCTTCTTCAGCACGCCCTCAACAATCCCCTTGAGATCGAAGAAGTCAAAGTCTGTCTCGGTGTCATAGATACCGATCCCGAGACGAACCGGCTCTGCGGGCAGCTCCTCGCCCGGGGCGGGCAGATACTCGTTGCCCATCTCGAAGACGTAAGCCTCGGGGTTGCGGTAGTTGTAATTCCTCGCAAGCACCTCGCATACAGAGGGCAGGATCGTCGTTCTCATAACGCTGGTGTCCTCGCCGAGAGGATTGGTGATCGTCACGGTCCTGCGCAGCCCGGAGTCTGCGGGAAGGTTTATCTTGTCGAAATACTTGGGCGAGATGAAGGAGAAGGTGGTGATCTCGTTTACGCCCATCGCAAGCACCGCCTCGGTGATGCTGCGCTCGAACTTCTGCTTGTCGGTGAGCTTGGCATTGGCTACGCCGCGGATGATCTTGTCGGGGATGTTGTTGTAGTCGTAGAGCCTTGCGACTTCCTCTGCGATATCGGCCTTTACGCCGAGATCCACTCTGTACCACGGAGAGATCGCCTTGCCGTTCTCTACCTTTATGCCCAGCCTGCCGAGGTACTCGATCATCTGAGCCTCGGGGATATCGGTGCCGAGGAAGCGGTTTATCCACTCCGCGCTGAACTCAACTGTTCTCGGCTCCTCAGACTGATAGTTGCAGTCGATGTAATTGCGGATGACCTCGCCGGCGCCCAGCTCCTCAACGAGCTGGCAGGCTCTCATAAGCGCCTCATAGCACTCGTGGGGGTCGAGACCCTTATCGTATCTGGCGGAGGCGTCAGTTCTCATTCTCAGCTTCTTGGCGGTGGTGGCTACCGAAGCGCCGTCGAAGCAGGCCGACTCGAAAACAACGGTGGTAGTATCGTCCATTATGCCGCTGTACTCGCCGCCCATAACGCCCGCTACCGCTACCGGCTTCTTTGCGTCCGCGATGACGAGCATCTCCTCGGAGAGCGTCCTCTCCACGCCGTCAAGGGTGGTGATCTTCTCGCCGGGCTTGGCGTTCCTGACGTTTATCTCCCCGCCCTCGACATAGCGCAGGTCGAAAGCGTGCATCGGTCTGCCGTACTCAAGCATTACATAGTTGGTGATATCAACGAAGTTGTTGATCGGGCGCACTCCGCTCGCTCTGAGCCTCTCTCTCATCCAGCGGGGGGAGGGGCCTATCTTTACGTTCTTAACGATCGCGCCGATGTATCTCTTGCAGAGGTCGGTGTTGTGTATGGCGACCTTGAGATAGTCGTTCACATCTCCGTCCACGCCCTTGTATTCCGGCTTCTTCACATTGAGCGGGATGCCGTAGGTCGCGGCGGTCTCCCTTGCAAGTCCGATGACCGCAAGGCAGTCGGGGCGGTTGGAGGTGATCTCGAACTCAACGGTGGTATCGTTGAAGCCGGTAGCCTCTCTGATATCCTTGCCGAGGGTCTTGTCGCAGTCGTCACCGAGGATGAAGATACCGTCCTCAACAGCGTAGGGGAAATCGTGGAGGGTCAGACCCAGCTCCGCCAGCGAGCAGAGCATACCGTTCGACTCAACGCCTCTGAGCTTGCCCTTGGTGATCTTTACCACCTTGCCCTCGTGGAGCACTGTGGACTTATGCTTTGCAACGGGGACATAGTCGCCCTGCTTTACATTCTGAGCGCCGGTGACGATCTGTATCACCTCGTCGCCCACATTCACCTGACAGGTGAACATATGGTCAGAGTCGGGGTGACGCTCGATAGCCTCGACCCTGCCGACCACAACATTGGAGAGATATGCTCCCTCCTCCTTATAGCACTCTACCTTGGAGCCCGAGATAGTGATATCCGAGCAGAACTGTTTAACATCGGCCTTGAGATCAACATACTCTCTGAGCCATCTCATTGAAAGATCCATATATAAACCTCCGTTATTATTTCAATGCACTTCTTCAATGCACAATGCACAATTCACAATGCACAATGAAGGAGCGCCTGCGGCGCATTATGGCCATCCGGCCACCGTGGATTGCGATGACCGCCGCTTTAGTGTTTTTAAACAGTGTCCACATAACAGCTGCACAAACTGACCTACCCGCACAAAGCAGTCTGCCCGAATGGGCATCCCGTCCGCGGAGCGGACACAATAATTGTGCATTGTGCATTGTGCATTGTGAATTGCATTTTAGAACTGTTCCAAAAATCTCATATCGTTCTCGTAGAGCAGACGCATATCGTTGATGCTGTATCTGCCCATGGTGATACGCTCGAGACCGATGCCGAATGCGAAGCCGGAATACTCCTCCGGGTCGATGCCGCAGTCCGCAAGCACCTTGGGGTGTACCATGCCGGCGCCGAGCAGCTCAACATAGCCCTCCTGCTTGCACATGGAGCAGCCCTTGCCGTGGCAGTTGAAGCACATAAGGTCTACCTCTGCCGAGGGCTCTGTATAGGGGAAGTGGTGAGGACGCAGCCTGATCTTGGTGTCCTCGCCGTAAAGTCTCTTCATCAGCAGCTCGAGAGTGCCCTTGAGGTCTGCCATGGTAACGCCCTTGTCGATAACAAGGCCCTCGATCTGGTGGAACAGCGGCGAATGTGTGGCGTCCACCGCATCGGAGCGGTAAACTCTGCCGGGGGAGATGATCCTGATAGGCGGCTTCATCTTCTCCATCGTCCTGATCTGAACGGAGGACGTCTGCGTTCTCAGCAGCACGTTCTCGTTGATGTAGAATGTATCCTGAGTATCTCTTGCGGGGTGATGCTTGGGCATATTGAGCGCCTCAAAGCAGTAATGATCGGTCTCGACCTCGGGACCCTCAACGATGTTGAAGCCCATTCCGAGGAAGACCTCCTCTACCTCCGCGAGCACCGCGTTGAGCGGGTGAGGTCTGCCTACCCTGGGTGTCTTGCCGGGGAGAGTTACGTCGAGCGTTTCGGCTGCGAGCTTCTTCTCTGCGGCAGCGGCCTTCATCTGAGCCTGCTTCTCGGCGACAGCCTTCTCGATGTCGGCGCGGACGGTGTTCGCCAGCTGACCGATGACCGGTCTCTCCTCGGCGGAGAGGCCGCCCATCTGCTTGAGAATGGCAGTGAGCTCACCCTTCTTGCCCAAGAATTTGACTCTGATCTCCTCGAGCAGCTTCATGTCGGAGACTTTTTCAAGCTCCGCCTTGGCACGCTCTTCAATGCTTCTGAGCTGTTCCTTCATGTTTATTCCTCCTAAAATGATATACTGTTTTCCTGTTTATAAACGCTTGAACCAATGCACAGTGCACAATGCACAATTCACAATGGCGGAGCGCCTGCGGCGCATTATGGCCATTCGGCCGCCTTAGATCATATAGAAAACCGCAATAATACTTTCCAGCACTATGTACAACGCCCGAATGGGCATAACGTCCGCGCAGCGGACACCGTAATTGTGCATTGTACATTGTGCATTGTGAATTGACTTCACGGCTTTCGCACTGTTTTCAGCACATAAGTATCGTCAAACACTACCCTGTTGCCGTGTCTCAGAACGGCTTCCCTGACGCCCTCAAAGAACGGCGTCCGGTACGGCTCCTCCAGTACGATGTGGTCGCTGTGAGTGCCGATGTATTTAAGATATTCGTCGGCGCTGTATTCCCTGCGCCCCTTGAAGCATACCGTTTCAAGGCCGGTGAAGCCGTGGTTTACGGCGTTGTCGTAAACAAACTTTTCGTGCCCGTACTTCCTCGCCGGGTTGAAATATTCATCGTAGACCTTCTGTATATCCGCGAACAGCTCCGGGTCGGGAGACCTGTAATCGCCGGTCAGATACATCATCCCGAGCATCCCTCCGCTTTTAAGCAGTGAGAAGGTCTTGCCGAATGCGATGTCCTCGGGTATCCACTGTATCGCCGCCGCCGAGTAGATGACGTCGAAGCACTCTGCCCCGAGATCGCAGGTGATGAAATCGCCGTTTATGAGCGTGTAGTTCTCCCGGCTGCCGTACTTCCTCCGCAGCACCTCCGCGAAGTTGGAGCCGAGCTCTATCGCTGTGTAGTCACACCCCGTGTCGAGTATCGGGTCGGTGGCCTGACCGGTGCCGGGGCCTATCTCAAGCACCCGCGTCCCCCTGCCGATATGAGCCTTTTCGATGAAGCAGTCAAAGATCTCCCGGCTGTAATGCACGCGGTATTTGTCGAACTGCTCGGGTATCGTGTCAAAGCAAAGCCTGAACTCCATAGCTGCCTCCCTGAACGGACTAAACCAGCTTCTTTCTCATCGTCACATTGTTCCCGTCCCGGGAGAAGACCTCAAAGCCGTGTTTTTCATAGAGCTTCACCGGCCCGGTATAGGATTTCCCGAGATAGCCGCCGTCCTGCGCGGGGTAGCCCTCGACGTATTCATATCCGTCGGCCTTTGCGTCCTCGCAGATCCTTTCAAGCAGCATCGAAGCCAAGCCCTTGCCGCGGTATCCCGGCGCTGTCTCAAAGCAGACCACAGACTTTATCTCTCCCTTGCGGGCGCTGCAGGCTTTGTCCGGGGGAACGTCGGAGAAATCGAACTCCCCGACACGGTAATAATTCAGCCTGTCGTTGGAATTGCACCAGCCGATCACAAGACCGTTATCGTATGCAAGATAACCCTGCACCTCACCGGCTGCGACCATCCGCTCGGCGCACTCTCTCAGAGCTCGTTTCCAGGCCTCGTCAGTGCTGCCGTATTCCCTCCACTTGCCGAAGAACTCCGCCTCAAATCTTTCCTTGCTCATATTGTAGGCGGTGCAGTAGCAGGGATAGAATTCCGAGCCGTCGGAGAACGCACGGTTCTCGAAGAAGTCGAAATAATCCTCCGCCAGCTCCGGCGACATCTTTCTTATCGTTATTTCCAAGTTCGTCACCTTTCTATAAACAAAAAAGCCCTGCCCTGACATACAGGACAAGACAGCGCTTGCTTATAAACCACCTATCGTCATAAAGGAGCCGACACTCCCGCATCCTTAACGCAGAGTCTACGTTCCCGCTTACAACCGAAGGCTTCGGCAGGACCACTCACGAGTGAACTTCGGCTCTGTCCGTCACGGGCTGCTCGCAGCAAATGCAGTCCTCTCTGAAACGACTTCCGACAGCGCTTACTCTCTCGGTCACAGTGTTTGCTTATTCAATATACGATTATAGTACCACAATCCCCCGGACAATTCAACCCTTTCACAAAAATTTTACAAAAGCCCGTCCGCGCAGCGGACACCTTGATCGTCGATCATCACAAGCCGTGCTTGTGAAGCGGATCCCAGAGATCGTCCTCGTCCTCCTCATCCTCGATGACGTTGTAGTCCTTCTTGGGATAGTGTATCTGCTCATACAGATTCTCTATCAGATACAGCTTTGACTTGGTGTCGATGAACGACAGCGTCAGGGTATGCCCCGCAAGCTCCTTCTGCTGCCTCGCGGATGCCCCCTCGACCTCGGGAGAGGCGCCGTCCTTCAGCGTGAAGACCATCCTCCCCTGCGGATTCTGCTCCGACTTGACAATGTCGGAGTATGCAAGGCTGACGGACATATATTTCTTGGTCAGCAGACTTCCCTGCCTGTGCTCGATGTGATCCTCGTAGATCCGGGTATAGCATTCTGTGTCGCGGGAGAGTGCGCTGAAACGGTAAAGCAGCAGCGCCACGGCAATGTTCCCCGCGCCGAGCAGGATAAGCAGTATCTTCACAACCGTCACCGGCACGAACACCGCCAGCACGCATATCCCGCAGCCGATGATAAGCCCGCGGTAGAGTGCCTTCTGCATCTTCTTATGCTCTGCCAGATCGGAGGCAGCCTTCTGCTGCTTCTGTGTTCTTGTGAGCTTCGGGGGGAATTCGTAGAGCAGCAAGATCCTTTCATCCTTTCTTTACAGCCTGAACGGAGTATTCAATGCACAGTGCACAATGCACAATGCACAATTAAGGTGTCCGCTGCGCGGACGTTATGCCCATTCGGGCGCTGTACATGGTGTAGGATAATATTATAGTGGTTTTAAATATAATCTGCGTTGGCCGAATGGCCATAATGCGCCGCAGGCGCTCCGCCATTGTGCATTGTGCATTATGCATTGTGCATTACTGCAAGCCCGTATATCTCCTCCGGGCTTCCGGCCAGCATATCGCAGCCGTTCTCACGGAGCTCGGCTTCGCCCCGGAACCCCCACAGGCAGCCGATACACGGCAGCCCCGCATTGTGGGCGGTCTGAACGTCAACGCAGCTGTCGCCGATGAAAACCGTCCCGGACTTTTCAGCGCCCAGCGCTTTCATAATGTCATATACTATCTCCGGGTCGGGCTTGGTCGGGACGCCCTCGCGCTTGCCCATAACAAGATCGAAGCTTCCCTCTCCGAGAAGCGCCAAGACTATCTCCTTGGAGAAACTGTCCGGTTTATTGGACGCAACCGCGCAGCGTACCCCCGCCTCCCGCAGCCGCTTTATAAGCTCCGGGATGCCCTCGTAGGGGCGCGTCCTCACAAGGCAGCAGCCGTGATAGATCTCCCCGAAACGCCGCTGCAGCGAAGCTATGTCCTCAGCGGAGCGGTGTCCCTCGGGCAGGGCGCGTTCGCAGAGCCTGGCGGCGCCGTTGCCTACCATATAGCGGTAGCTGTCCTCGGAATGTGTCGGGTAGCCGCGCTCCGCAAGAGCGGCGTTCACGGCGTCGGCAAGGTCTCCGAGGGAATTCACGAGCGTGCCGTCAAGGTCAAATATTGCCAGCTTATACATCTCAGTCCCTCTGTATCATAAAGTTGTATCCTTCGGCGGTCGGAGCGAAAGCTACCGTCGCGTAGACATCCATCTCAAGACCCGTAAGCAAAAACTCGCACTCGACGCAGGTGCCGTTGTCGATTACCGCGATATTGCAGAGCAGTATCGCCGAGGGCTCCTTCCATACGATCTCAAGACCTATGCTTGCCTGCTCGTTGAACTCGGCCACAAGCACCTGCATGATGCCGTTTATCAGTACGGCGCTGTCGGCGGTGAGCCTGTCAACTATGTACTCCACCAGCCTGCCGTTCTCCCGCTCCCGGCAGGATACGAACGACGCCGGCTCGGTCTCGGCGAAGATGACCGGGATCGGAGTTGCCAGCACGCTCAGCTTCCTCGGCCTGTCATATTCAAAGGTCAGGGTACCGAGCCTGCCGCCGTCGGAGACGTACTGATCGACGTTCGCAGCCTTGTATTCCTGCTCCTGCTCCTTCCGCTTTTTCTCATGGTACTTTGACCATACCCTCGTGATGATGACCCACACCACGAGTCCCCCGCCGCATATCCCGCAGTAGATGAACTCGCCGTTGACGAGCCCCAACATGAACACCACGATCGCGGCGAAAGCCGCCGAACCCCATACGATATACAGCACTACGGTCAAAAGAAAAATAATGCCCGCTTTTGTGCTTGTCTCATTATTCTCGTTCATACTTGTGCCTCCGTAAACTGTCCGATTTATTGGACAGTATATTCAATCCTCGAGCTTTGACGCCAGCCGTGAGGAGTACCTCTCCCGGAACTCCGTGAACGTCCCGCTGTCAAGAGCCTCGCGGATGCGCTCGGTGAGGGTATTGTAGAAATAAAGATTGTGCTGCACCGTCAGCCTGCCCGCCAGCTGCTCCCCCGACTTGAACAGGTGCCGGATATAGGAGCGTGAGAAATTGCGGCAGGTGGGGCAGTCGCACTCGGTATCGAGCGGGCGCTCGTCCAGCTCGTACTGCTTGTTGGGTATGTGCATCATGCCGTTCCATGTAAATATGGAGCCGTGCCTTGCGTTGCGCGAGGGCATCACGCAGTCGAAGAAATCTATCCCCCTGTACACCGCCTCTATGATATTCGACGGCGTACCCACGCCCATAAGATAGCGCGGCTTGTCCTTCGGCATAAAGGGCTCGACCTGCTCGATAACGTGATACATCACCTCTGTGGGCTCCCCCACCGCCAGCCCGCCAATGGCAAAGCCGTCAAGGGGCAGCTCGCGGATGGTCTTCATGTGCTCGATGCGCAGGTCGTCGTAGGTGCAGCCCTGATTTATGCCGAAAAGCATCTGGTGACGGTTAATGGTCTCGGGCAGCGAGTTGAGCCTGTTCATCTCGTCGATACAGCGCCTGAGCCAGCGGGTCGTTCTCTCGCAGGAAGCCTTGGCGTACTCATAGGGCGCGGGATTTTCCACGCACTCATCGAACGCCATGGCGATAGTCGAGGCGAGGTGCGACTGTATCTGCATACTCTCCTCCGGCCCCATAAAGATACGCTTGCCGTCAACGTGGGAGTTGAAGGTCACGCCCTCCTCCTTGATCCTGCGCAGCTTCGCCAGCGAGAAGACCTGAAAGCCTCCGCTGTCGGTAAGTATCGGTTTGTGCCAGTTCATGAACTTATGCAGCCCGCCCATTTTATAGATTATCTCATCCCCGGGGCGGACGTGAAGATGATAGGTATTGCACAGCTCGACCTGAGTTTTCAGCTCGTTTGCAAGGTCAAGGGAGGATATCCCGCCCTTTATCGCCGCAGACGTCCCGACGTTCATAAACACAGGCGTCTCGATCGTTCCGTGTACCGTCTCGAACCGCCCCCGCCGAGCCGCACCCTCTTGTTTCAGTAAAGTAAACATAGCGTCACCCCTTGTTCAGTTGACAGTTGACAGTTGACAGTTGATAATCAAGGAACGCGCAGCGGACACCTTAATTATCCATTCTTCACTGTTCATTATTCACTAATTCCGTTTCGCAGTCAGGGAGCTTTTTCTCAAGCTCTTCCCTTTTGTTCTCGTCAACATCGGCATACAGATATTCAAGCCCCGCAAAGTTTTCAATACCCTTCAGATCGCTGAGCTTTCCACGCAGCAGATACAGCCGCTTTGCATTTTTGATATAGCTTATGCCCTCGAAGCCTGTCTCGAACCGGATGTGATACTCGGTGAACTCGTACTTGCTGTCCCCGGGGGCGGGTCTGCATACCGCCGCCGTATCGTGACTCGCCGGCTGCTTCTCCACTCCGCCGAAGGTAAGCCTTACCGGAACTGGGCTTTCATCGTTTCCGAAAACGTCCCCGCGGCCGTTAAGATATCCGGAAAGCTCCTGACCGAAACAATAATACTTCTCCATGACTGCGGAGTTCACAGCCTTCCGGGAAATGTATATCTCGGCTCCGGACGCTTCGCTGTACTCAATGCTGATAATATCCAGACCGTGCTTTTCGGCAAGCTCGATGATCTCTCCGTACCGCGCTTTATACCTTATCTTTTGAATGATCTTGACCGAAGCTGTCGCAGCTGCTGCGATAACAATGAAAAGCAGCACCCCGACGCAGATATAGTAGGCCTTGTTTTTTTCCTTATCCTTTTTCATTCCGTACCAAGCCTCTTGTGCCCTTGATATAGACTCTCGAAGCATTTCCCCGCATATCCGTCATATCCCCGATATACTCGCAGCCGTATTTCTCATAGAGCCCGATGTGGTCGGTGGAGATGTAAAGCGCGTCGAAGCCCTGCTCGGCGGCGAGCCTTGAGGCTTCGTCAAGGAGCTGCCCGAAGCAGCGCCGTCCTCTGTACTCGGGGTAGGTGTACACGAACCCCACCCAGGGGGTGAGCCCGCTGTCGGGGATATCGTCCCACTCGGAAAGGGTGCAGAAGGAAACCAGCCTGTCCCCGTCCGTCAGGAGCAGCAGCTTCGAGGTGCCGCCGACGGTCTCGTGAAACCAGTCCTTTTCTATCAGCTCAACGAGCCACTTCCCTCCCGGCCAGTCGCAGAGGCGAAGCTGCGAGAGCCAGTGCTCCCTGTCGGGGCTTGCGTAAAAATCTGTTATCTTCATATCCGTTACTCTAAATCGTAAAGCTTCATCGTCTCGCGGTCGCGGTACTCGTGCTTTTCATAGTAGCCGATCAGAGCGCCCTCATCGTTTCGCAGAGCGACCATGTAGACGTCCTTGTTCTCCTTGTCGTTCCTGAACGTGTAGACGATGTTGTTGTCGTGCGACAGCATGAACCAGTCAAGCACATCGGATATCTTCTTCCGCGACTCCGCATTGTGGCAGTCGAGCAGGGACTTCCCGATAAGCGCCGCACCGCCCCGCTTGGCGTATCTCTCGCAGGCAGCAGGGTTCATGTAAACTATCTCGTGACCCCAGTTGCAGATAACTATGGGGGCCCTGTCCGCGTCGAGCACAGCCTTGTACAAAGAAGCCATCTGTACGAGCTTATCATCCTTTGCTTTGCGGGCTTGCTCCTCCTCATTTTTCTTTCTGTAATACTCCTCCATAGCATCGGCACGCCTTTTGGCATCAGCCCATGGTGCGATCGCGGCATAGTCATTGTCGTGAGCGATGCAGTATGGCATGGTGTAGTAATCGTCGTCGGACTCAAACAGACAGCGCCCCTGACCTATCACCTTGTGGGGGTTCTGTACCTCATCGCCGAGTTCATCATAAATTTCCTTGTTTATCTCGTAAAGATGATACGCACCTCTCCAGCTCGTCTCGGCGGTATATGTATCTCTTTCTTCATCGTAACAGGCCTTCCAGCCCTGACCTTGCTTGAATTGCATAGCGATGCCTCCTGTCAAACTATCAGCATACAATCTCCGAAGCTGAAAAATCTGTATCTTTCCTCAACGGCTGCCTTGTAGGCGTTCATGGTCTTGTCGTAGCCGAGAAACGCCGACACCAGCATTATCAGCGTGCTCTCGGGCAGGTGGAAGTTGGTGATGAGCCCGTCAAGCACCTTGAATTTGTATCCGGGATAGATGAAAATGTCGGTGTACCCCTCGCAGGGCTTTATCTCGTTGTAAAACGTCGCCACGCTCTCGAGAGTGCGGCAGGAGGTCGTTCCCACGGCGATGACGCGCCCGCCGTTCGCCCTGGTCTCGTTTATCAGACGCGCGGTGCGCTCGGGGAGCTCGTAATGCTCCGAATGCATCTTGTGGTCGAGTACCCTGTCCTCCTTGACGGGTCGGAACGTCCCCAGCCCGACATGGAGCGTTACATAAGCGATGTTCACGCCCATGGCCTCGATGTCGGCGAGCATCTCCCTGGTGAAGTGGAGGCCGGCGGTAGGCGCGGCGGCGGAGCCCAGCTCGTTGGAGTAGACGGTCTGATAGCGCTCCTTGTCCTCGAGCTTTTCCTTTATGTAGGGCGGCAGAGGCATCTGACCTATCTCGTCGAGCACCGCGAAAATGCTCCCCTCGCACTCAAAGCGCGCAAGGCGGTTGCCGTCCTCAAGCACGCCGACGATCTCGGCGCGGAGCTTCCCGCCCCCGAAGACGAACCGCGTACCCGGCTTGGCCTTCTTGCCCGGGCGGCAGAGTATCTCCCAGACCATGTTCTCCTTCTGCTCGAGCAGCAGGAATTCTATAAAGGTGCCGTTGTCCTCTTTTTCGCCGTATATGCGGGCGGGGATGACGCGGCTGTCATTGAGCACCAGCAGGTCACCCTTTCTGAGATATTCGCATAGATTATAGAAACGGCGGTGTTCGATATCGCCGCTCTCCCTCCCCACGACCAGCATACGCGAGGCGTTGCGCGGCTCGATAGGGGTCTGCGCGATAAGCTCCTCGGGCAGGTCGTAGTAGAAATCCGAGCGTTTAAGATCGTTGAAATCGGGCATATTATCTCTCCGTATCAAAGATTTTGCAGGGTCAGTATACAGCCCCTGCAATGCGTTCACAAAAAATTCAGAAGTTTTTTTCTCTGCGCTCTTGACATATCGCTTAATATTTGTTATCATATTTCGCAAGAGATAGAGGCGCGGTCAAGAAAAGTACCATTCTCCGACTTATGTCACGGCACCAAAGCCCGTGGGGGATGCGAAAGGCGCGACCGCCGAAGCGCGGGTGTTGGGAGCCCGAAGCTGACCGCTGCTTTAAGAGAGCCCCGGTTGTCATCATACTTATGATGGAGTGCTATCGGCATAAATTATTGTTTTTTGTGTCAACATTCTTATTATATTGTATGATGAACAGGTTTTCAACCTGTTTTTTTATTATCTCTGTAAATTTTTATGTTTTGTGCAGTTTGGCTGTCTCGCTGTACGGTGATTTGGGCAATTAGCACATAGCTAAAGAAAGGGAGTTTTGGAAATGAAGAAGTTCAAGGTAGGTATCATCGGTGCAACGGGAATGGTAGGTCAGAGATTTGCTCTGATCCTCGACAAGCATCCGTGGTTCGACGTAGTAGCTCTGGCCGCATCCGCAAGGAGCGCCGGCAAGACCTATGCGGAGGCTGCGGGCTCCAAGTGGAAGCTCAAGGATCCCATGCCCGAGTCGATGAAGGACATGGTCATCCTCAATGCCGAGGAGGACGTTGAGAAGCTCGCATCCATGGTGGATTTCTGCTTCTGCGCAGTTGATATGAAGAAGGACGAGATCCGCGCCCTCGAGGAGAAGTACGCCAAGGCTGAGTGCCCGATCGTATCCAACAACTCGGCTCACAGATTCACGCCCGACGTTCCCATGGTGATCCCCGAGATCAACCCCGAGCATATCGAGGTCATCGCCGCTCAGAGAAAGCGTCTCGGCACGAAGCGCGGCTTTATCGCTGTCAAGTCCAACTGCTCGCTGCAGAGCTATGTTCCCGCTCTCGCTCCCCTTATGGCTGACTATAAGGTAACGAAGGCTCTCGTCTGCACCTATCAGGCTATCTCCGGTGCCGGCAGAACGTTCGAGACGATGCCCGAGATCATCGACAACGTCATCCCCTACATCGGCGGCGAGGAGGAGAAGTCCGAGAAGGAGCCCCTGAAGATCTGGGGCAAGGTCGAGGGCGATAAGATAGTTGAGGCAACGGAGCCCTCCATCACGGCTCAGTGCCTCAGAGTTCCCGTTTCCGACGGCCATACGGCTGCCGTATTCGTAAGCTTCGAGAAGAAGCCCTCCAGGGAGGAGATGCTCAAGGCATGGAAGGATTTTGCCGGCGTGCCCCAGGAGCTCAAGCTTCCCTCCGCTCCCAAGCAGTTCCTCAACTACTTTGAGGAGGACAACAGGCCCCAGCCCAGGCTCGACCGTGACCTCGAGGGCGGTATGGCTGTATCCATCGGCCGTCTGAGAGAGGATACGCAGTATGACTACAAGTTCGTTTGCCTCTCCCACAACACGCTCAGAGGCGCTGCCGGCGGTGCCGTTCTGCTCGCCGAGCTGCTTGCCGCAAAGGGTTATTTTGACTGATATTTTCCGAAAGGAGCAAATAAGATGAAGAACACCATTTTCACAGGTGCCGGCGTCGCGATCGCTACCCCGTTCTTTGAGGACGGCTCGATCAACTACGACGAGCTCGGCCGCCTGATAGATTTCAATATCGACAACGGCACCGATGCCATCATCATCTGCGGCACCACAGGTGAGAGCGCTACGATGACCGATGAGGAGCACGTTGAGTGTATCCGTTACGCTGTCGAGAGAACAGCTAAGAGAGTCCCCGTTATCGCGGGAACCGGCTCCAATGACACCGCTTATGCCGTCCGCCTTTCGCAGGAGGCCGAGAAGCTCGGCGCTGACGCTCTGCTGCTCGTCACCCCCTACTACAACAAGTGCTCGCAGGCGGGTCTTATCAAGCACTATCAGATGATCGCCGAAAGCGTTTCCCTGCCGATCATCGTTTACAGCGTAGCCTCGAGAACGGGCGTCAACATCACCCCCGAGACCTGCGTTGAGCTCTCGAAGATCCACAACATCGTGGCTATCAAGGAAGCCTCCGGCAACATCAGCCAGATCGCTCAGATCGCGGCTCTCTGCGGCGACAACCTCGATATCTACTCCGGCAACGACGACCAGATCATCCCGATCATGGCTCTCGGCGCAAAGGGCGTTATCTCGGTAATGTCCAACGTTGCACCGTTCGAGACCCATGAGGTAGCCACCCTCTGTCTCGAGAACAACTACCCCGAGGCCAGGGAGAAGATGTGGAAGCTCCAGCAGCTCGCAAAGGATCTCTTCTGCGACGTAAACCCGATCCCCGTAAAGCACGCCCTCAACGCCATGGGCTTCAAGGCGGGTCCCTGCAGGATGCCTCTGACCGAGCTCAGCGACGCCAACAAGGAAAAGCTCGAGGCCACCATGAAGAAGGCCGGTATACTCAAGTAATGACACTGTAATGGGGCAGCGAGGACGCTGACGCTTGATGAATAATGAATAACGAATAATGAATAATTAAGGTTTCCGCTTTGCGGAGGGCCTCAGGACCATCACCGCAGGCGGCACCTTGATCATTCATTATCAACTATTCATTATTCATTTTATTTTAGCGGGCGCTTCACAAAGCATCTGACCGCGCAGCCGTCAGACCGCGCGTGATACCGCCCTGTTTTTTCAGAAAAACCGAAAGGAATGATAAACATGACCAACATCGTGATAACCGGTGCCTGCGGGCACATGGGCAGGGTCATCGCGGAGATAATCTCCGGCAGAGAGGACTGCCGCGTTATCGCCGGCATCGACAAGCTCAGCGGCGGTGCGGAGTTTCCTATCGTACACAGCTTCAATGACCTCCCCGCCAAGCCGGATGTCATCATCGACTTCTCCCACCCATCACTGCTCGACGACCTGCTCGCCTACTGCCTCACCAACGGTACGGCTGTGGTGATCGGCTCCACCGGCTACTCCAAGGAGCAGATCGAGCAGATACATAAGGCCGCGGAGCAGATCCCCGTGTTCTTCACCTTCAATATGTCCCTCGGCATCAACCTTATGGCGGAGCTTGCAAAGAAGGCCGCCGCAGTCCTCGGCGGACAGTTCGATATCGAGATCGTCGAGAAGCACCATAACCAGAAGCTCGACGCTCCGAGCGGCACGGCTATCATGCTTGCCGAGGCTCTCAACTCCGAGCTCAAGAAGCCCGCGGCCTACGTCTATGACCGCCATTCGGTAAGGCAGAAGCGCTCGAAGGACGAGATCGGCATACACTCCATCCGCGGCGGCACGATCGTCGGCGAGCACGAGATCATCTTCGCCGGGCGCGACGAGGTCATCACCCTCAAGCACGAGGCTCATTCCAAGTCGGTATTCGCCGTAGGCGCCGTCAATGCCGCCATTTTCCTCTGCGGCAAGCCCGCGGGACTCTATACGATGTCGGAAATGCTGAAATAAGAGGTAAAATTAAGATGAATAATCGAGGCGCTGCCTGCGGCGGCGGTTTTTTCCGTGCCTGACGGCACGCCTTGATTGTTCATTTTTTCTTTTTCGGAGCAGGCCGCCGCGCGTGCGTTTTTGTTGACATTTTTGAGATTTTGATGTATAATAGTATAAATACGACTATGTCCCGAAAAGGAGTTTTCTGCTATGGCTAACAAGACCGAGATACTTATACAGAACATCGAAAAGATAATCGTCGGCAAGAGGGATTCCGTGGAGAGAGTGCTCTCGGCACTGCTCTGCGGAGGTCACGTTCTTATCGAGGACGTCCCCGGCGTCGGCAAGACAAAGCTGGTCTCCGCGCTGGCAAGGTCGGTGGAGGGGCGCTTCAACCGCATCCAGCTCACCCCCGATATCATGCCCTCGGATATCGTCGGCTTCTCGATGATAAATCCCGAGACCCGGGAGCTCGAATATAAGGAAGGCGCCGCTATGTGCAACTTCCTGCTCGCAGACGAGATCAACCGCGCCTCGCCGAAGTCGCAGTCCTCGCTGCTCGAGGTCATGGAGGAGCACCAGATCTCCCTCGACGGCAAGACCTTCGACCTCCCCGCGCCCTTTATGGTGCTCGCCACCCAGAACCCCGTCGAGACCTACGGCACCTATCACCTGCCCGAAGCTCAGATGGACAGATTCCTAATGCGCATTTCCATGGGCTACCCCACCGAGCAGGAGGAGCTTGAGATCATCGAGCGCTCCGAGACCGGTCAGGAGGAGATAACCTCCATCGACGCGGTCATGACCATCAGCGACCTGCTGGAGATGATCGACGAGGCCGCAAAGGTAAAGGCCGTGCCCGCGATCAAGAAGTATATAATCGACCTCGTCACCGCGACCCGCAATTCCGAGTATGTCAAGCTCGGAGTTTCGCCCAGAGGAAGCATAGCGCTGCTAAAGGCCTCCAAGGCCTACGCCTATATAAAGGGCAGAGACTATGTCATCCCCGACGACGTCAAGGATATAATGAGCGATGTGCTCTCTCACAGGCTCATGCTCTCACCCAAGGGCAAGAGCGCCTTTGAATCCAACGAGCAGGCTCTCGAACAGATAGCTCTGACCGTGGCTGCTCCCTCAGACGGCGGTATCTGACATGAAGGGACTCACAGGTTATTTCGTCTGCATAGCGATAGCCGTGCTGATGACCGTCATGATAGACGGCAAGGGAGGCCTGCTCATCGCGGTGATACTCCTTACCGCGCTGATCGTGTCGCTGATCTACAAGCGTTATTTCATAAAGCGCCTGAAAATAACCGTCGCCACAAAGCACCGCCTGCTCGCCAAGGGAGACAAGGTCGAGGTCAGGGTAACTGTCACCAAGCAGAGCCGCCTCCCCTCCCCGATACTCGAATTCGAGCTTGCGGGCTCGGCGCAGTTCTCCCCCGAGGACAAGAACGGCCTGCGCTTCGCCATACGTCCCGATATGAATACAAAGGCCGCCACGGTCGTATTCAACGCCGACTACTCCGGCAGCGCGTATATCAGGCTCACCCGCTTTGAGATCATCGACTTCCTCGGCCTCGGGCACCATCTTGTGCCCTTTGACGAAAAGGAGAATACCCTCGAGCTCAGCGTCATGCCCCGGGTACCCGATACCGGAACCCAGATGGATGTCATAAGAACGGCTACCGACAACCTCGGCTTCGACGATTCGGAGGAGGAGACCTCCGAGACCGCCATGGGCTCCACCGGCACCCCCGGCTATGAGCACCGCACCTATAACCCCGGCGACCCGCTCAAGAAGATCAACTGGAAGCTCTCCTCAAAGCGCAGCATCTATATGGTGCGCCTCGACGAGAAGCTTTCCGTGACGAGCCAGGTGTTCACCCTCGACCTCCCCGCCCCGCCGGAAGGCGAGGCCTTCGACTGCCGCCGTGCGGACAACATCATCGAGGGAGCCCTCGCCATGCTCGCCATGCTCTCGCAGCAGGGTCTCGAGACCGATTTCTATTACTATATCGACAAGTGGGAGTGCCAGAACATCAAGACCTACGGCGATGTTTATCTGCTCTCCGAGAAGCTTGCACTGATGAAGCCATACAGCGGCATAGACCGCATACCCGCCGAGGCGCTGAGATCCGGCAATTCGCTCTGCTTCACCACCGTCAGGGCGGATCAGGGCAAGCTCGTCTCCGACCTGTTCGCGGCAAGGGGCGTGACCTTCGTCGTCACTGCCGACAGCGGCTTCGATACCACCTACGGCTCGCTCTGGACCTGCTCCGAGCAGTTTGAATTCAAACACCTGAACTGACCAAGGGATGCTTTATGAGAATAAAAACCAAGCTCATTGATTTTGTCAGCAGATGCGGTCTGCCGATACTGCTGGCATCTGTCATTGCGCACCAGATCGAAGAATGCTATTTCTATGAACAGCGCTGGCTGCTGACGTTCCTGTTCGCCGCGGCCTCGGTGCTGTTTTTCGTGCTGTTCGATTATCTCAAAAAGCACAGGATCGTCGGCTCGCTGATATACCTCGGGCTGCTCGTCGCGTCGGGATATTTCGGCTCCGCCATGATGTCCCGGGGCTGGTACAGCTCCCATGTCGTGTTCACCGACTGGTTCTATCTCAACCGAGACGCCGCAGGCTTCAACATCTATTACTTCCTTGCGGTCTATATAACCGGCGGGTTCTTCCTGATAAGCATTATCTATTACTTCACTCAGCTGCGCCCCGCCGCCCTCGGACTTATGCTCTGCCTGCTGTTCCCCTTCGTCATCTACGCAAAGCGAGCGGATATCATGACCAGCTTCAGCGTGACGCTTATAATCACCGTCTTCCTTGCGATCATAGTCCACAACCGCCAGCAGAAGACCGGCGATACCGTCAAGGGTACCCTCGACCTGCCCTATATCATAACCGTTTCGGTGTTCGTTTCCTTTGTGGGTGCGCTGGCTATGTTCATCCCCAAGCCGGAGATAAGATCCGTCCTCGAGAGGGATTCCCACGCCTTCGATATCACTCCGCTCAATTCCTCCTCGAATTCGAGCTATTCAAATTACAGCAAGCTCTCCTCGGCAAGATACGGCGCCTCCTATACCAACCAGATACTTTTCTACGCCGAGGCCTCCCACGATCAGGACGTCTACTACCTAAAGCGTCAGGCCTATGACAGCTTCTATGACGAGATCTGGCATAACGACCGCGGCGCCGAGAAGTACACCACCTACGACTATTACAGCCGTGTAAACATCGACCGCAAGACCTACTACGAGACCCTCAAGGCTCTCGCCGACACCGGCAAGTATACCGGGTACGGCCTCGACAGCAGGGCGTTCAAGGTCCCGGAGATGGAAAAGGCCGAGTTCCGCGTCTATGACGAGACCTTCAAGGGAGCCTATGTGCCCGCACCCTCCGGCGTTATCGCCAAGACCTTCAGCGAGTCGCTCAACGACCCCTACTATCTCTACGGCGACGGAGAGATAGCCGTCAAGAACCTCGACCGCGACTATGACTACACCGTCAGCTACTACCCCGAGACCACCGAGTATACCCTCTATGCCCTTGACCTCGGCATGACCGGCGAGAATTATTACGCCATGCTCAATGCCGCCTACGAAAACGGCGACCTCGCAAGCGACGCCCTGCTCGAGCAGTACCGCCTCGCCTACGAGAACTATACCGGGCAGATAGAGTTCACCGAGCGCATGGAGACCCTGACCAAGCAGATAATTCAAGGCAAGACCTCCGACTACGCCAAGGCCAGGGCACTCTGCGACTACTTCGAGAACAACGGCTATGTCTACGATATGGAGTACGTCCCCGAGGATACCTCGATAGATTATTTCATCTTCGAGGGCAAGACCGGCGTCTGCTCGAGCTATGCCACCGCCATGGCTATCATGGCGCGTATCGCCGGGCTCCCCGCACGATATGTCGAAGGCTTCGCCGCCTACGAACGCTCCGATGACGGCACCCTCGTCATCCGCGACGCCCACGCCCACGCCTATGTCGAGGTATTCATACCCGGCGCCGGCTGGTGCGACTTCGACCCGACTGTCACCGGCTACACAGTCGATTATTCCGACAACGGCGGATTCAGCTTCGCCTCCATCAAGGAGTTCTTCTCCCGCGGGCTTATCTTCATCGTGGTGCTGCTGTTCGTATTCGTGATCGTGATGCTCGACCGCATACTCGAGCTGGTGTTCAGGATCAGGCAGCGCTTCGTCAAGGGCGACGAAAGGATAATAAGGCTCTATGCAAGAGTCAGACACCTGCTGACTTATTCCGGCGGCGACGATCTCTCCGCCCACACCGCCCGTATGCTCGAAAGCTACGCCATGACCTATAACGGCGCCGATATCGTTCCCGTATCCACCCTCTTCGAGCGCACCTGCTTCGGAGGCATCCCCCTCACCGATGAGGCTTACGAAAAAGCCTATGCGCATTATAAGTATATCTACAAGTTCCTTCGCAAGCGTCCGAAGCCCAAAAAGATAAAGCAGGAGGAAGCCCCGGCATAAGATCATCGCCGCAGGCGGCACCTTCATTATTCATTGAGCGGACGCTTCACAGCATAACGAAAAAACGCCTTTGCCGGTCTCCCGACAAAGGCGTTTGAATTATTCAGAGCTATGAGCGTCTGCGTTTCAGTGGATGTCGCTGTAAAGCCCGATGTAGAGCTGCGCGGATTTCTTCCAGCTGAAGTCCTCCTTCATGGCAAGATCCACAAGCTTCTTCCAGCGCTTCTTGTCGTCATAGTATGCCCTTGCTCTTGTGCAGGCGTCGAGCATATCGTGAGCGTTGTAGGTCTTGAAGGTGAAGCCGTTGCCGCCCTCGTCACCCGCATCGTGGATAGAGTCTCTGAGACCGCCGGTCTCTCTTACTATCGGGATAGTGCCGTAGCGCAGAGCGATCATTTGAGCGAGACCGCAGGGCTCAGACTGAGAAGGCATCAGGAACATATCCGCACCTGCATAGATCCTCTTGGAAAGCTCGGGTACAAAGCCCAAGGTCAGGCCGACACGGTCGGGATAGCGGTAGTGCATCTCGGAGAAGAAGTCCTCATAGATCTTCTCGCCCGAGCCGAGGATAGCGAACTTGTAGCCCAGCCTGATGATATCCTCGAACACATACTTGATAAGGTCGAGACCCTTGTGGGAAACGAACCTCGTAACTATGCCGATGATCGGCTCGTCGCCGGGAGCCATACCCAGCTCCTCGAGCAGCTTCGCCTTGCAGACCGCCTTGCCCGCCTTGCTGCGGGTAGTGTAGTTCTTGGGGATATTCGGGTCTGTGGCCGGGTCGTAGACCTTCTGGTCTATGCCGTTTAAGAAGCCGCAGAGCTTGTACTGCTTGTGGACAAGTATCCTGTCAAGGCCGTGAGAATACCACGGGTCGAGTATCTCCCACGCATAGGACGGGGAAACGGTGGTGATCTTGTCCGACACCTCGATAGCGGCCTTCATGAAGTTCACGTCGCCGTCGTAGGAGAGCAGATCGGTGTGATAGAGGGGTATGCCCATAAGATCGTTTATGAGCTCAAGACCGTACTGCCCCTGATACTGGATGTTATGTATCGTGAACACGGTCTTGATATCCTCGTAGCCCGACTGATAGCGGTAGAAGATATCGTAGTATACGGGCACAAGAGCCGTCTGCCAGTCGTTTGCATTGATAACGTTCGGCTTGAAGTCGATGTATCTCAGCATCTCGAGCACGGCGCGGGAGAAGAAGATATATCTCTCCGCATCGTCATAGAAGCCGTAGAGGCCGTTTCTTGCGAAGTAGTACTCGTTGTCGAGCAGATAGTAGGTAACGCCGTTCTGGTGCCCCACGAACACTCCGCAGTACTGATTTCTCCACGCTACGGGAACGGTGAAGTTTGTCAGGTAGGTCAGCTCATCCTTGAGCTCCTGCCTGATCTGGCTGTAATAGGGTATAACGACGCGGCAGTCATGCCCCTCCGCATTTATAGCGGCGGGAAGAGAACCCGCAACGTCCGCAAGACCGCCCGAAGCGGCATAAGGCAGCGCCTCGCTTGCTGTGTAGAGTATGTTCATTGTCTTACCTTCTTTCTTCATTGGGATTGGTACAGACTTACGGGGAAGCCGCCGCACTTAAGCAGCTTCCCTGAAAACGTCTTTATACGGATGCTCCCTTGCCCACGAACATGGGATAGCTCGGAGCGCCGTTGAGGATGTGGTTGTCGCCGATGATAACGTTCTTGTCGGTGATGAGGTAGTTGACCTCGCTCTTTGCGCCGACAACAGTGCCCTGCATCAGTATGCTGTTCTTGACCTTGGCGCCCTTGGCAACTCTTACGCCTCTGAACAGTACCGAATTCTCGACCTCGCCTTCGATGATGCAGCCGTCTGCGATCAGCGAGTTGGTAACGCTGCTGTCAAGATCGTACTTGACGGGAGCGTTGTCCCTTACCTTGGTGTAGATAGCCCTCTTGGGCAGGAAGAGCTTGCTTGCGTTCTCGGGATCGAGCAGCTCCTGATTGGCCTTGAGATAGCTTGCGATGCTCGAGATCTTCGAGAAGTAGTTGTCATACTCGTAAGCCATGATATTGAGCTCGCCGCACTTGGCCTGGAGGATATCCGTCTCAAAGCTTACGTTGCCTCTCGAGATAGCGTCTGTTACCATATCGGTGAGGAACTGCTTGCTCATTACGAAGATATTGAGGCTCGCGGTGCAGGTGCCGCCGATATCCGGCTGGATCAGCACGGATCTTACCCTGCCGTTCTCGTCAGTGCTGAGCACCGTGGACTCCTTGATGACCTCGGAGTCGTAAACGCCGGTGTGAGCAACAACGGTGATGTCCGCGCCGCTCTCAACGTGCTTGGCAACGATCGGCTTGAAGTCCATATTGGTGACGATGTCGCAGTCGGAGAGGACAACATAGTCCGCAAGCGCGTGCTTGATGAAGCTCATGGCTCCGTACAGCGCCTCGATGCGGCCTCTGTAAATTCTGCTGGCAACGTTGCCGAACGGCGGCAGGATATACAGGCCGCCCTTCTTTCTCGAGAGATCCCACTCTCTGCCGGAGCCCAGATGATCGAGCAGCGACTGATAGTTGCTCTTGGTGATCACACCGACATTTGTGATGCCGCTGTTTACCATATTCGAGAGGGGGAAGTCGATCAGGCGGTAGCGTCCGCCGAAAAGGATCGAACCCATCGTTCTGTTCTTAGTAAGATCGCCTACGGTCATATCGTGCATATTGGCGAACACGAGACCGAGTACATTTCCCATATTTACGTCCATTGTGACCTGCCCCTTTCCTTACATATCTTCCGAGATTATCGCCTTGGGAGCAACAGTTGCGCCCGCGGATATCTTGAGGTTGTGGCCTACAACGGCAACGCCCCAGGTATCCTTGTCGGTGATGTTCTCGGGTCTTGCGCCGATCTGAGCGCCCTCGCCTATGACGGAGTTCTCGCCTACGATCGCATACTCTACCTTGGCGCCCTTCTTTACAACGCAGCCGGGCATCAGTATCGAGTCGTAGATCACGGCGCCCTCCTCAACGGTAACGCCGTCGGAGATCATCGAGAACTCAATGGAGCCGTCGATGTAGCAGCCCTCGGTTATCATGGAGTTCTGCACCACGGCGTTCTTGCCGATGTACTGCGGAGCCATAACCGGGTTGCGGGAGTAGATCTTCCAGGCGGGATCGTAGAGATCTATCGGGATGTTCGGATTGATGAGGTCCATATTCGCCTCCCACAGGGAGTCGATGGTGCCGACGTCCTTCCAGTAGCCGTCGAAGCGCCATGCAACGAGCTTCTCGCCGGCCTCTCTCATATCGGGGATGATATTCTTTCCGAAGTCCTTGGAGGCTTCCTTGTCGTTCTCGTTGGCTATGAGATAAGCCTTGAGCTTCGACCAGGTAAAGATGTAGATACCCATTGAAGCGAGGGTCGAGCGGGGGTTCTTCGGCTTCTCCTCGAAGTCGATGATGTTGTCGTCGGCATCGGTGATCATGATACCGAAGCGCGAAGCCTCCTCCTTGGGAACGTCGAGCACTGCGATGGTCGCAGCAGCCTCCTTCTGCTTATGGTATGTAAGCATCTTGTTGTAATCCATCTTGTAGATGTGGTCGCCCGAGAGAACTACAACGTACTCGGGATCGTATCTCTCGATGAAGTTGATGTTCTGGTAGATCGCATTTGCGGTGCCGGAATACCAGCTCGCACCGGAAGCCTTCTCGTAAGGAGGCAGCACATGGACGCCGCCGTGGATGCGGTCGAGGTCCCAGGGCTGACCGTTGCCGATGTACTCATTGAGCACGAGGGGCTGATACTGTGTCAGGACGCCCACGGTGTCGATACCCGAATTGATGCAGTTCGACAGAGGGAAGTCTATGATCCTGTACTTTGCGCCGAAGGGCACAGCGGGCTTGGCTACCGTCTGGGTAAGGGCATAGAGTCTGCTGCCCTGACCGCCTGCGAGAAGCATGGCCACACATTCTTTTTTGTTGAACATAATAATTCACCCACCATATCAAAAATATTTTATTGGACTGTATTTATTTCTGCCCGCCCGGGCAGCGGATCACTTGGTCTTGGCGCCGCTCTTCTTTGCAGCGGTCTTCTTCACCGCGGCCTTCTTGGCTGCGGGCTTTTCCTCGGCCTTCCTGCGGTGCTGCTTTTTCTTCACCTTGAAATACATCACCGAGAACGCCGGGATATCTATGCAGATCGAATGCTCGAGCCCGTGCATACCCACATTGAGCGACTTGACGGAGCCGTTGGTGACCGGCGAGCCGTCGGGCGAGGTGGAGTTGAACACCTCGGTATATGTACCCTCATACGGCACTCCGAAGCAGTAGCCTGTTCTTGCCACGGGAACGAAGTTGCACACGGTGATGATCTCGTTGCCCTTTCTGTCGAAGCGGCGGAAGATGATGATCGACTGCTTGTAGTCGTCGTTGGAGATCCAGCTGAAGCCCTCCCACGAAAAATCGTTCTGCCACATCGGCGGGTTCTCAACATAGAACTTGTTGAGGTTCTTTACGAACTTCTGATAGTTCCTGTGGTTCTCGTACTCCTCGATCATGAACCACTCAAGGCCGTTCTCGTAATCCCACTCTCTGAACTGAGCGAACTCGGAGCCCATGAAGAGCAGCTTCTTTCCGGGATGAGCCATCATATAGGCCATAAAGAGCCTTGCCTGAGCGAACTTCCCGTCGCTGTCGGAGCCGTACATCTTCCCGACGAGGGATGCCTTTCCGTGAACGACCTCGTCGTGTGAGATCGGCAGTATGAAGTTCTCCGAGAAGGCATAGAAGAACGAGAATGTCAGCATATCGTGGTGGAACGCTCTGTGTATGGGATCCATAGCCATATACTTGAGCATATCGTTCATCCAGCCCATGTTCCATTTGAAGTTGAAGCCGAGGCCGCCGTCGCTGGTCGGCTTGGTGACCATAGGCCAGGCGGTGGATTCCTCCGCGATCATGAGCGTCTTGGGATTTCTTGCGAACACAGCCTCATTGAGCTTCTTGAAGAAGTCTATCGCCTCGAGGTTCTCATGCCCGCCGTAGACGTTGGGAGTCCACTCCCCGTCGCGCCTGTCATAGTCGAGGTAGAGCATCGAAGCCACCGCATCGACTCTGAGTCCGTCGATATGGTATCTCTCGATCCAGTAGAGAGCGTTGGAGATCAGGAAGCTCCTGACCTCGCCTCTGCCGTAGTCGAACACTCTTGTGCCCCAGGCGAGGTGATCTCTCTTTCTCGGGTCGGAGTACTCATAGGACGGGCCGCCGTCGAACTCGAACAGTCCCGCGGCGTCTCTCGGGAAGTGAGCGGGCACCCAGTCGAGGATGATGCCTATCCCGGCCTCATGGAAGAGATCGACCATAGCCATGAACTCGGCGGGAGTACCGAAGCGCGAGGTGGGGGCATAGTAGCCTATCCCCTGATAGCCCCACGACCCGTCGAAGGGAAACTCAGCCAGAGGCATGAGCTCGATATGGGTATAGTTCATTTCCTTGAGGTAAGGGATTATCTCCTTGGCGAAGCCGGTATAGCTGTAATACTTGCCGGTAGTGCAGGCCTTCCACGAATTTAGGTGTACCTCATAGATATTCATGGGAGAATTGTAGATGTCCTTCTTCTCCTTTTCCTGCTGCCATTTCTGATCCTTCCACTCATAGCCGCCGATATCGAAGATCTTGCTTCCGGTACCTGGAGTTACCTCCATGTGAGTACCGTAGGGGTCGGCTTTAAGTCTTGTGACTCCGTCGCAGCCGGTGATCGAGAACTTATAGGTATCGTAGGTCTTGAGCCCTTCAATAAAGGCCTCCCAGATACCGGTATCCGCGATCTGCTCGCAGGGGTTCGCGCCGCCGTCCCAGTTATTGAAGTCGCCGACGACTGCGACGCCCTTGGCATTCTGCGCCCACACTCTGAAGAAGTGACCGCTCCTGCCGTCCTTTTCGCCCTTATGGCAGCCGAGGAAATCGTAGGTCATCCGGTTGGTACCCTGATGGAACAGATAGATCGGCGCCTGATAGGTCTCGGGGATATCATTTATCATTGTTATCCTGCCTCCTGAATGACATTAGGGCATAGCTTGCCCTCTGCATAATATTCCACGATTATATTTTATACCATATTAACGAATTTTGCAATAGTTTTAGTTATTGTTTTCGGTTTATGACAGATTTCAACATCGAAATTTGTGCAAGTTGTCCAAGTGCGGATGTTGATAATTTTCAAAAAGTTGATCTTTCAGCGGTTCGGGCTGATAATATCCGCCCGGAGGCCGGCCGCAGCGTTCTGCGGAGCCGTCTGTACCGCGCTCTGCAAGGAGGGCACGCCCCCCCTTGACTCCCATTTCGCTTCGCGGTTGATGCCGCAGCATTGTGCATTGTGCATTGTGCATTG
>JAFXVY010000007.1 GCA_017534595.1 Ruminococcus sp. | reverse complement strand
GTGCATTGTGCATTGTACATTGTGCATTGTGCATTAACAACCGCTACACCGCGCTTGCTCCGTAGTTTGACAGCACTCTCGCCGACGGATCGTTGACGTTGCAGCCTTCCCAGTTCTTGTTGGGCATCCAGAAATCAACTATCATCGCTCCCTGACCGGGATAGTATTTCTCGAAGAGCTCGCGGTAAAGCAGAGACTCCTTTGTAAACGGCTGAGCGTGACCGTATTTCTGACGGAGCGTTTCAAACTCCTCGTCGGTGTAGTATTCCTCGGCGTAGGCCTTGAGATAGTTTACGAGCGAGTGACCTACCGCATCCGAGAAGGCTGCCTTCTCGCGCCAGAGTATGCTCTCGGGAAGGATGCCGTCAGCCTCGAAGGCCTTTCTTAAAAGGTACTTGCCCTTGCCGTAGGTGTTGAGCTTCTTTTCCGGGTCGATAGCCATGACGTACTTTACGAAGTCAAGATCGCCGAAGGGTACTCGTGCTTCAAGCGAGTTTACCGAAATGCACCTGTCGGCGCGGAGCACATCGTACATATGCAGCTCGCGGACACGCTTCTCGGCCTCACGCTGGAACTCCTCGGCGGAGGGCGCGAAATCGGTGTACTTGTAGCCGAACAGCTCGTCGCTGATCTCGCCGGTGAGGATAACTCTGATATCTGTCTGCTCGTGGATTGCCTTGCAGACGAGATACATTCCCATGCTCGCTCTGATCGTTGTGATATCGAACGTTCCGAGCAGGCGGACGACCTCTTCAAGAGCATTGATGACATCGTCCCTGGTGATGATGACCTCGGTATGCTCCGAGCCGATGAAGTCGGCGGTCTCCTTGGCATATTTCAGATCTATGGCGTCCTCGGACATACCGATCGCAAAGGTGCGGATAGGTCTCTTGGATCCCTTCTGAGCGATCGCGCAGACCAGCGAGGAATCAAGTCCTCCCGAAAGCAGGAAGCCCACCTTGGCATCCGAGATAAGACGCTTTCTTACGCCCTCGACCAGCTTGTCATGGATGTTCCTGCAGATAGTCTCGTGGTCGTCATAGCAGACGGCGTCAACATGAGCGATATCGTTGTAGCAGTGAAATTCGCCGTCGATGTAATAATGTCCCGGAGGGAACGGCATGATCTCGGCGCAGATATCCACAAGGTTCTGCGGCTCGCTGGCAAAGGCGACGGCGCCGTCCCTGTCATAGCCGTAGTAGAGCGGGCGGATGCCGATGGGGTCACGCGCCGCGATGAACTTCCCGGACTGCCCGTCGTAGATTATGCAGGCGAACTCGGCATCGAGCATGGCGAACATATCCGTACCGTACTGCTCATAGAGGGGCAGCAGGATCTCGCAGTCGGAATCGCTCTGAAAACGGTAGCCCTTGGAGATCAGCTCGTCTCTGAGCTTACGGAAGCCGTAGAGCTCGCCGTTGCAGACCACATAGCTGTTCCCGAGCTGAAAGGGCTGCATACCCTCCGGGGTGAGACCCATAATGGAAAGCCTGTGAAAACCGAGTACGCCCGCTCCGACATCTGCGAAGCGGGTATCATCCGGCCCTCTTGACTTGGTTCTTTCAAAGCATATTTTCATCAGCTCCGTGTCGGCTTTTGCCGAGCACCAGCCCATAATACAGCACATATTTAAGACCTCCGGAAATTTATTCAATGCACAATGCACAATGCACACTGCACAATGAAGGTATCGCCTGCGGCGATCTTATTTCAATACACTATGTATAATTTTGCACTCAATACAGCGCCCGAATGGGCATATCGTGCGCCGCAGGCGCACTCCATAATTGTGCATTGTGCATTGTGCATTATGCATTGTATATAACAGAACTCGGCTGCCGCAGTTGTACGGCAGCCATGCTCTGTATTTATAGGGGGAAATGAATTATCTTACTCCGAACAGCAGCTCGTCGTAGGTCGGGAACGGCCAGAACTTCGAGGCTGTGATCGTCTCGGCTTCGTCGCAGGATGCGCGGAGCTTGTCCATTACGCCGAGCAGCTCGTCTCTGATTAGGTAGCCGGTCTCGATGACATTCGGCGCGGACTGTACCTTCTCGAGTGCGCGGTCGAGCTCGTCAAGGCTCTGATAAGCGTCGCTTGCAAGCTTGGAAAGTCTCTTGACCGTCTCGGTCTCGTAGGTGCAGGCAAGGTCGGTAGCGAGGGACTTCTTGGCGTTCGCGGTCTTGGCGACGAAAGCTGCGTACTCCTCGATAGCGGGAAGGATCTCGCGGCGGGCGAGCAGCTCCATGGTGTTCGCCTCGATGACTACCGTCTTGCAGTAGTTCTCGAGAGTGATCTCGGTACGGCTGCGGAGCTCGGCCTCGGTGAAGACCTTATGCTCGGTGAGCATCTTGACGTTCTTCTCATCCATAAGGTGAGGGATAGCGTCGGGAGTGGTGCGGTAGTTGAGCAGGCCGCGTACCTCGGTGGCCTCCTTGATCCAGGCGTCATCGTAGCCGTTGCCGTTGAAGATGATGCGCTTGTGATCGGTGATGGTCTTCTTGATCATCTCGTGGAGCTTCTCCTCGAAGTTCTCAGCTTCCTCGAGACGGTCAGCATATATCTTCAGGCTCTCCGCGACCGCGGCGTTGAGCATGATGTTCGCGCAGGCGATCGAGTTGGAGGAGCCCAGCATTCTGAACTCAAACTTATTGCCGGTGAATGCGAAAGGCGAAGTCCTGTTTCTGTCGGTGGTGTCTCTGGTAAATCTCGGGAGCACGCTTACGCCGAGCTTCATTACCTTCTTCTCTACGCCCTCATAGGGGGTATCGGTCTCGATAGCGTTCAGGATGCCCTGGAGCTCTTCGCCGAGGAAGATCGAGATAACTGCCGGAGGTGCCTCGTTGGCGCCGAGTCTGTGATCGTTGCCGGCGGTGGCAACGGAGATGCGGAGCAGATCCTGATAGTCGTCAACGGCCTTGATAACGGCGCAGAGGAACAGCAGGAACTGAGCGTTCTCATAGGGGGTCTCGCCGGGAGTCAGCAGGTTTACGCCGGTATCTGTGGAGATCGACCAGTTGTTGTGCTTGCCCGAGCCGTTGACGCCTGCAAAGGGCTTCTCGTGCAGGAGGCATACAAGGCCGTGCTTCTTGGCGACCTTCTGCATGACCTCCATGGTCAGCTGGTTGTGGTCGGTGGCGATGTTGGTGGTGGCGTAGATCGGAGCCAGCTCGTGCTGAGCCGGAGCGACCTCGTTATGCTGGGTCTTGGCGAGGATGCCAAGCTTCCAGAGCTCTTCGTTGAGGTCGGTCATGTAGGCTTCAACTCTCGGCTTGATAACGCCGAAGTAGTGATCGTCCATCTCCTGACCCTTGGGGGGCTTTGCACCGAAAAGGGTGCGCCCTGTATAGATAAGGTCTTTTCTCTTATCGTAGAGCTCCTGCGGGATGAGGAAGTATTCCTGCTCGGGGCCGACAGAAGTGGAAACGTGCTTTACGGTGTTGTTGCCGAAGAGCCAGAGAATACGCAGAGCCTGCTTGTTGAGGGCTTCCATAGAACGCAGAAGCGGAGTTTTCTTGTCGAGAGCCTCGCCGCCGTAGGAGCAGAAGGCTGTGGGGATGCAGAGGGTCTTGCCCTTGATGAAGGCGTAAGAGGTAGGATCCCAGGCGGTGTAGCCTCTTGCCTCGAAGGTGGCTCTCAGACCGCCGGAGGGGAAGGATGACGCATCCGGCTCACCCTTGATGAGCTCCTTGCCCGAGAAGTCCATGATGACTCTGCCGTCAGGCGAGGGGGAGATGAAGCTGTCGTGCTTCTCTGCGGTGATGCCGGTCAGCGGCTGGAACCAGTGGGTGTAATGTGTGGCTCCCTGCTCTACTGCCCATTCCTTCATAGCCTGAGCAACAGCCTCCGCCACGGAAGGATCCAGCTTGGTGCCAAGGTCAATGGTATTCTTCAGTGAATTATAGACCTTTGAAGAAAGCTTGGCTTTCATAACTCTGTCGTCAAAGACCTTGCTTGCAAATATTTCGGGTACTGTGCTCATGGTGATTTCCTCCGTTCGTATTTTCAGCAGCGCCCCCGGTGACGAAGCTTTACGCTCCGCACCGGTAACACTGCCCCATCAAAATATCAGGAAGGGAGTTTTTCCCTCTCTCCTTACAAAAACAAAAAGAGACAAGGATGCTTGTACGCGGCTCTCGCCTCAAGACATCCTTGCCTCTATGTTTCGTATTATACACCCGTTTTTCGGATTTGTCAAGCACATTTCTCACAAATGTATGAATTTCAGGCAATAAAATCTTGCATTATTTCACCAAATATCGTACAAGCTATTGACAAATATGAATTTCAGAGTTATAATACTTGCAAATGAGCAATGGCGTTCATTCTTTTTTGTGCCCTCGCGGTGTATCTGTCCGCCGGCACGGGAAAGAATGCGCCTTTTTTTATTTCTTTTTGTTTTAATCCCAATTCGGTTGTGTATTGCTACAAACGATAATTTGCAGCAATGCACAATGCACAATTCACAATGCACAATTATGGTGTCCGCTACGCGGACGTATGCCCATTCGGGCGCTGTAGTTTTTAAGTGGTCAATACATTGTTCGTTTATTACGCATAATTGTTAATTGTGAATTTACCCGCTTCGCGG
>JAFXVY010000062.1 GCA_017534595.1 Ruminococcus sp. | reverse complement strand
TTCCGTCATAGCACACAAATTCTCCTTGCCGGGCGTCAGCCCGCCTGCGTCGAATTTATGCACTCTGACGAAAAATCTGTACCTCAACGCCAGTTGAGGTTGCGTATACTGACGCACAGGGGTTGTGCGGTATTGCCTAAAAAAAGCCGCCGCTCATTTTCCGTGAGCGGCGGCTTTGATGTTCTGATGCCTATTGCCTGTTGTAATATTCGATCCCCTTGTCGGGTATGAAGAAGGTTCGGATGTAGCCGTCAGTGGAGAGAACGAGGAAATACCCGGTCGCGGTGTCGAAATAGACATCGTCTCCGTCCTCCTTCTCGGTCTTGTGGAGGATAGTGTCCGAATCGGAGTTGAGCATATCGTTTGCGAGCTTCAAATACTCCTCCTGAGTGATGCTGCCGAACTCGGAGCCGTGCTTCTTGAAGTGGTCGTCAAAGAGCTTCTTCGAGCGGAAGCTGTACTCCTTGTATTCCTTTGCCTCTGAGGAGGTCTCGTCGGCAGAGGACGCCTCCGTCACTTCTGCGGAGGTCACAGCTTCGGAAGACTCCGGAGCGGAAGTGACCGTTTCGGCAGGGGAGTCGGTAATGATCTCGAGCGTTGACTGCGATGAACTGTCGGCACCCGAATGAACATATCCGCCCGCCGAGGAGCTGTCGTCCTTGCCCTTGCCGGCAACGAATATCAGTATGACGATTATGATAACGGCGCAGATGCCCGCACCGGTCAGACCTATCAGCCTGCGTTTATCGGGGTTCATATACCTTCCTCCTGAGACTTTTTATTTAGTATAACACATAATTTGCCGTTTGTAAAGTGTGCACAAAATAATTAGTTAATTTGCATACATATTCATTCATAATAAGGAAAAACTGTTGACATCGACGGTGCATTATGGTATAATTAAGCTGAAAGTTTATGACCGGAACTATCTTATCTGCGGGGAGGTGACGGGTATGGTCGCATCGAACCTTTTTCATGTGGCGCTTTATTCTGCTGCATTGATAATATGCGTAACGAGCCTGATCTTTACATTCAGCCAGAAGCGTATAGACAAGCTCCAGAACAAGCTGTATATACTTGTCGTCTCGATCACCGCGCTCAATGCGGTCTCGCTGATAATCACCGAGATGTGCAAGCCCTTTGCCCTCACCGACCGGGGCTACTTCAATGTGATAAAGGTCTCGGAGATGACCTACTTCCTCTTCCATACCGCGCTCTGCCCGCTGTTCTGCCTGTATGTGCTCAACGTCTGCGGAGGGCGGACGAGGAAGTCCATGGCGCTCAACCTGCTCTACGCCTCGCCGTTCATACTGACCGAGCTGCTCGTTATCTCCAACCCGTTCACCCACTGGGTCTACTCTTATACCGAGAACAATACCTTCAAGCGCGAATGGGGCGAGAACCTCATCTATATCGCGGCAGCGCTGTATTTCGGAGTTTCGATATTCCTGCTGTTCTTCTCCTGGAGGGCGCTGACCCCCAAGCGCAGGATCGCTTTGATCTACTTCTTCCTGCTTGTTGTGACCGGCGTTGTGATACAGTTTATAAACATCGAGATCAAGAGTGAGCTGTTCGCCGAGGCTCTGGCGCTGCTCGGCGTCATGACCGCTATCGAGAGCGAGGATGACCGCATAGACACCGATACCGGCATCTACAACCGCAAGGCTCTGATGACCGACCTTACCACCTACATCGCCGGCGGAAGGACGCTGAGCCTGATCTGTCTCAAGATCACCAACGCCGAACTGGTCGAGCGTGCAAAGGGCTCGGATAATTCCGACCTGCTTCAGACCGCCGTCTCGGAGTACCTTATCACCATGACCCCGAGATACAACATTTACAGCACCTCCCCCGGCACCTTTATCGTGATACTCCTCGACGAGGGGAGAGACCGGGCGCTGGAATTCTCGCAGCAGATCATCGACCGCTTCGAGAAGCCGTGGAGCTTTGACGAGACCGAGCTCATACTCAGCGCCGTCATCATGGCGGCGGATGTCCCGGAGCGTATCAAGACCGCCTCCGAGGCGCTTTATATGGCGGACTGCCCCATGCCCGCAGGCAACGACAAGAAGATCCTCTCCGGCAAGGATCTCGACTTCCTCATGCGCAGAGCGGCTGTGGAAAAGGCGCTCAACAAGGGCATCGAGGATCAATGCTTCGAGGTCTACTATCAGCCGACCTACAGCCTCACCGACCGTAAGCTGCACGGCGCCGAGGCGCTTGTCCGGCTGCATGACAGCGTGCTCGGCACGGTGTACCCCGACGAGTTCATCCCGATAGCCGAGCAGATAGGCATGATCGACGATATTGACGACTTCGTGCTGCGGGAGGTCTGCAAGTTCATCAAGAGCGGCATACCTCAGAAGTACGGCATACACTCGATAAACGTCAACCTTTCGGTGATAGAATGTATGCAGCCCGATTTCATAGCCCACATCAACAGCGTCACCGAGCAGTACGGCATCGAGAAGGAATGCATCAACTTTGAGATCACCGAGTCGATAGCCGCCAACGACTACGACACCCTCAGCCACACCGTTGCGGCGCTCAAGGCCGACGGCTTCCGCTTCTCGATGGACGATTACGGCACCGGATACTCCAACATGAGAGCGATCTTCATGCTCGACTTCGACGTTGTCAAGATCGACAAGAGCATCCTCTGGAGCGCAGAGGACAGCGAGCTCGGAAAGATCATCCTCGAGAACAGCGTGCGCATGATAAAGCAGATGCACCGCGAGATACTTGTCGAGGGCGTCGAGACGCAGCATCAGATAGATATGCTCTCGCTGCTTTCTGTTGACTACCTGCAGGGCTACTTCTTCTCGAAACCCATCCCCAAGGAGGACTTTATCGCCCTCATTTCACGGGAAAGAAAATAACAGAGAGCCGATACTTTTGAAAAGAGTACCGGCTCTTAGTTCAGTTAATAATTTCGGTATCACCCTGACGGGCGATTTTTTATTGACAATTATTGCGCGGGATGGTATAATAAATATATAATTATTTAATTTGTATTATTGTTTTGACAAAATATTACAAAGGAGGCATAATTATGAAGCTCAGAAGACTTATCGGTACTTTTTCAGCTGCCGCCGTGATGCTCTCTGCTCTGTCGTTCCGGGCAGCCGCAACAGAAACGAGGCTCAACGTTACCGGACGGTATATCACCGTGACCGGGACCTCGACCCTTTACTGCGGCGAGATCACTGAGAAGGGAAAGACCCTGCTGCGATATCTCTGGTCGGAGGATATCACAAACACCACCACTGTTTTCGGCGAGGTAAAGGATTGCCTCAACGGCATGGAGGACAAGAGCTTCGCAGAGCTCATCCCCGCCGAATTCGACGAGGAAAGCAAGGGCCTCGCGGTATGCAGTGAAAAAAACTTTACATCCTATATGAACTCCGACTGGAAGACCGCCGAGGGTGCCGCCAACAGGATCTACAACGAGCCTGCGATCAAGAGCAAAAGCTCTTCCGACCTCTACACCAGGGACGAGGGCTTTGCTGCCGCCTGCCATAGATGGGATGAAGATGTTCCCGAGGAAAACATCTCGGATCAGGACGGTCAGCCATTTGCCGTGACCTGTCCGCTGGGAAAACTTTCCGCCGTCAATACTGACATAGTCACCTACACCGTCGAGAACGGCGTGCTTATAAAGCATATTGACAGAAAGATCAACTACACCTGCGAGGCTGTCACGGTCATCTATACCACCGCCGATATCCAGAGAAAGACTGTGTCCTCGATCAGCGCCAAGGAACAGCCCAAGAGCAATACCGCAGTTTATCTCGGAGAGGTAGTTTCCGAGGACGGCAGCAGCTTCAAGTATGTCTGGTCGGACGGCCTGGATGTCTGCATGGATTCTGTCGCTCCGCTGAAGACCGCTCTTGCGGGCATGGAGGATCAGGACTTCCTCGCGCTCATCCCCGAGCTTTACTACGACGAAGGAACCGGATCATATAATATCAGCAAGCTGGCCTTCTGCTCCGATCCCGAAAAGCAGGAGGATATGAACGCTGAGTGGAGCTCCGCCGAGGCAGTCGGAAAGAAGTATTTCCCCGGGCTTTGTCCCGCTGTGACGGTGTCCGGCGCTCTCTATGACTGCGATGCCGGCTTTGCCGCCGCCGTGGATGCCCTCGATGCTGAACGCAAAGCGGATATCTCCGAACCCATCGATGCGGACAAGAGCATCATCTGGCATAGCGATTCCGGCGTCTGGACGGATGTTTATTATACCATTGAAGACGGTGTTGTCGTAAGGCACCTCGATCTTCATATCACCTATCTGTGCGACGGCATCACCGTGAACTATACCAAGGCCGAGATGAAAACCGTCAACGTCCGCAAGGGCGATGTCAACAATGACGGCGTTGTGGATGTCACCGATCTTACGGTGCTGGCAAGATCCCTCGCTCACTGGCCGGGCTATGACGAGCAGATCAATGAGGCCAATGCCGACATCGACGGCAAGGACGGCGTGACCGCTGTTGACTATACGATACTTGCGCGTGCCCTTGCCCGCTGGCCGGGCTACGCCGAGGACTACGGCATAACGATCGGCTGATACAGAGACATAAAATCGAAAGTCACCTCCGCTCCGGCGGGGGTGACTTTTTGCGTCATTATACAAGCCCGCCTTTGCATAACATATACAAAGGGGGTATCACAATGCTCGGCTTTCTGCTTACGCTGCTCTCGCAGCATTTTCTGTTCTTCGCTCTCCACTTCGACAGCAAGACGCTGTTCCCCAAGCCGCTCTCCGCCAGGGAGGAACGCGCCTGCTTTGAACGCCTCGCCGCGGGCGACAAGTCCGCCAAGGATAAGCTCATCGAGCACAATCTCCGGCTCGTCGCGCACATCATCAAAAAGTATTACTCCCAGGCCTCCGACCAGGACGATCTGATCTCCATAGGCACCTTCGGGCTCATCAAGGCGGTCAACACCTTTGACTGCTCCAAGGGCTCCCGCTTTGCGACCTACGCCTCGCGCTGCATCGAGAACGAGATACTGATGCACTTCCGCTCGCTTCGCAAGACCGCCAACGAGGTGCGCTTCGACGAGCCGATCGAGACCGACCGCAGCGGCAACAAGCTCACCCTCATAGATCTCATCGCCGACGACAGCTGCATCGACGAGGAGGTGGAGCTAAGCGTTTCGGCGCAGCGGCTCTACGAGCTGATAGAGACCGTCCTCACCGACCGCGAGCGGGAGATAATGATCCTTCGCTACGGCCTCTACGGCAGGCGTCCCCTGACCCAGCGCGAAGCAGCGCAGCGCCTCGGCATCTCCCGCTCATACGTCTCGCGGATAGAAAAAGCGGCTGCCGAAAAGCTCAGAGAGCATTTTCATTAGCCGCTGTATTCATTCTTCCTCACGGATAAGGTCTGCGGGCTCTATCCTCACCAGCTTCTGAAGCTCTGAGAGGGGGAGCTCTATCTGCAGCCCGACCCTGCCGCCGCTGCAGAACACCGTCGGGTACTGCCCCGCGGTCTGATGTATGAAGGTGGGAAAGGTTTTTTTCATGCCTATCGGGGAGCACCCGCCGTGGACGTAGCCGGTCAGCGGGAGCAGCTCCTTCGCCTTTATCATAGCTATCGACTTTTCGCCGGCCGCACGCGCCGCCTTCTTTAAGTCGAGCTCGCAGGCCACCGGCACCATGAATACATAGTATCTGCCGGTCTTGGGGGACTGCGCCACAAGGGTCTTGAAGACCCGCTCTGCGGGCTGACCCATGGCTTCGGCGATCTCCGCACCGGACATCTCTGCGGGCAGACCGTGAGCGTGCTCGGTGTAGGGTATCTTCTTCTGCTCGAGAAGACGCAGGGCGTTGGTCTTCTCGGCTGTCTTTGCCGCCATTACTTTATGTTTGCCGGCATACCGTTCACCGACACCTCCGGGTCGTCAAGGGCGATGACAAGGCATCTTCTGCCGTCGATGTTCTCGCACCTGACCTTGTCCTGCGCGTCCTTGCCGATGTTTACGGTTATGGAGGGCGCCGTGAGCACCGTCTTGCGCTCCACGAGGTTGACGGCGGTAAAGGGCTTGTCTCCCATGACCGTCTCGAATACCTTTGGGATATGCTCAAGCTTCTCCTGAGAGATGCCCGCCTCCCAGAGGATGTTGGAGAGTTCCTGCCTGCCGACGGTAGCCGGCTCGGTCTCGTGAGCGGATCTGTCCACAAGCTCGGAGATCTTGTCATTTACGGTGGTGATAAGGTCGTAGTCCAGCTCGTCGCCGACGACGTTCCCGAGGATATTGCGGAAGGTCTCCTTCTCGTTTTTGTAGGAGAGCACGAACTCGCAGCCCAGCAGCTCATCCACGACGGAGGTGTTGGGCTTGTTGGCGTTCTTGGTGTAGACGAGCACGCCGTTTATATCCGGCTGACGGTCGGAGAAGATCGGGAACAGGAAGCCGTCCGAGGGCATACCGATGATGCGGTCGGCAGTGGTCTTCTTGACGATCGAATTGGTCTCGTCCGAGAAGATGAGCCCGTCATAGCGCAGGTCTACGGGGCAGATCGCAGTGACGATGAAATTGTAGTCGGTGTCGCTCTCGGCATCGTCGGTGAACTCATCATTCTTGGTCTTCTTGAGTACGCTGTATGTGCAGTATGCCGAGAAGATCGTATAGGTGGATACATAAGCCACCTTCTCGACTATCGCCGAGAGGAAGCTCGTCACCTTATCCTCGTCGCAGAGCCGGCTCTTTACCAGCTCGTAGAGAAACGGCTGCATACCGCCCTCGAGGTAGGCGTCCTTTGGGAAGGCATACTCCTTGAGGTTGCGGCCGTAGGAGCCGGAGAGGGTCTTTTTGAGTATCGCCATGATGAGCTCGCTCTCGTCCTGCGGGAGCGCTGCAAACAGGTCGTTGGACCTGAACTTTATGTTCTTTTCGCTGTCAACGAAAGCCGAGACTACCTGCCCTATTGTGAAGAAGCCGCAGGTCTCGGAGAAGTTCTTTTTTATCTCGCTGATCTCTTTTTTGTTCATATAAGTACCTCCGATAAAAAACAAGTGTGCTCCACAATTATACCACACTATCCGCAGGATTTCAAGCCGAATTTTTGAACCTCGCCTGCACATAATAATCCCGGGGTGAGGACATGAAAAACAACAGTGTATCGCTTATGCTCATAAGCGTTGTGACGGCGGGAGCGGTCTGTCTCGGAGTGCTGACGGAAACGGTGCTCGGGGCTTCGTCTGCGGAGCCGGCGGAGGAACCCGAGCCGCAGGCGGTACAGCGGGAGAGAGGGAGCATCTATGACCGCAGGGGAGTGCTGCTTGCGGGCAGCTCGGAGGGGGAGCGATACTATCCCGAGGCGCTCTGCCCGAATATCCTCGGGACGCTTTCCTCCGACGGCTCGGCGCAGAGCGGCATAGAGCTCGCCCTTGACAGCGAGCTTCGCCGCGGGGATGTTTACCTCTCGATAGACAGCCGCCTCCAGCGCACCGCCGAGGACATCCTCCGCACTGCCGCCGCGCAGTACGAAAAGGGCGTAAGCTATGACACCGCCGCCCCATACTGCGGGTCTGCGGGGGCGGTGGTGATACTCTCATGCAGGAGCGGGGAGGTGCTTGCCTGCGCCTCATATCCCGACTACCGGCTCGACAGCTTCCCGCAGGACTTCGCCTCCCTCTCCGCAGACGAGTCCTCGCCGCTGCTTGACCGCGCCCTGCAGGGGCTCTACCGCCCCGGCTCGACCTTCAAGGCCGTGACCGCTGCCGCCGCGCTCTGCGAGGGGGTCATTTCCCCGGAGACCTCATTTTACTGCGGGGCAAGGCTGCGCCTCGGCGGGACGGATTTCTCCTGCGTCAGGTCCCACGGCTATACAAATGTGAGCCGTGCGCTGGAGCTTTCCTGCAACATCTTTTTCTACCGAACGGCGCTGCTGCTCGGCATCGAGCGCCTTGACCGCTATGCCAGGCTTTTCGGCTACGGACAGGCTCCCCTCTGTGAGCTTCCGACCCTCGGCGGGCAGCTTGCTTCCCCCGACAGCAGCGAATATTGGGGGGACGGTCAGCTGATTCAGGCGGCGATAGGGCAGTCCTCGATGCTCTGCACGCCTATGCAGATGGCTCTCGAGGCGCTGACCGTAGCTGACCGCGGCAGGCAGCTCTCCCCAACCTTCATCAGGTACGGCGGGATACACGAGCCGGTCTCGGTGCTGCGGGCGGACAGAGTATTCGAGCTTATCACTAAGGCCATGACCGCCTCCTCCGCCTACACCTACGGCGATTACGCCCTCTCGCAGCTTGAGCATCCCTGCGCGGTCAAGACGGGAACGCCCCAGTCCCCGCGGGGATACGACAGCGCCGTCATCGGCTTTTATCCCGCCGACCGTCCGGAGATAGCCTTCGCGGTGATGCTCGAGGGGGGAGCCAACGCCAAGCACGCAGTATATGAGCTGTGCAAGGCCTTTGAGGATAATAAAGAATGAGGCTTTACTTTTTTCCGGCTTTGTGGTAAAATCAGTATTGGTGATATTATGAAGAACAAAACTGCGGTGTTCTGCGTGACGGCTGCGGGAGTACTTTGGGGAATAATAAGTATATTTATACGAAAGCTGTCTGCGGCGGGGCTCGACCCCATGCAGATAACCCTCGTGCGGATGGCTGTATCTGCGCCCTGCTTTCTGGGAGTCATACTTGCGGCCGGAAGGCAGCATCTCAGGATCCGTATGCGTGATCTGCCGCTTTTCGCCGGAACGGGGATAGTCAGCATCGTGCTGTTCAACATCTGCTATTTTCATACCATGGTCAAAGCGGGGACCTCTGTGGCGGTGGTGCTGCTGTACACCTCGCCGGTGTTCATAATGCTGCTCTCGCGGCTGATATTCAAGGAGAGGATAACCCTCCGCAAGCTTGCGGCACTGGTCATGACCTTTGCCGGCTGCGTATTTGCGGCGGGGCTTTCGGGCGGAGAGGGTCTCACCCTCTTTACCCTGCTGACAGGCCTCGCCTCGGGGCTGTTCTACGGGCTCTATACTATCTTCGGGCGTCAGGCGCTCAAAAAGTACAACTCCGTGACCGTTACCGCCTATACATTCCTTATGGGTCTGTTCGGTTCTCTTGTCGCAGGCAGACCTGCGGCGCTTGTGAGTACCGTCTCGGAGAAGCCGTCGCTGCTGCTGTGGTGCCTCGGGATAGGCATCATCTGCACGATACTGCCTTACTTCCTTTACACCAAGGGACTTTCGGGTCTCGAGCCCGGAAAGGCCGCGATACTCGTTGCGGTAGAGCCGCTGGTCGGAGCCGTGTTCGGCATGGCCGCCTACGGCGAGGACGCGGGTATCCTGAAGCTTGCGGGCATCGCATTGATACTCGCGTCGATCATACTGCTCGGCACCGAAAAGCCGGATAAGGAGGAAGCGTGATGGAGAAGACCAATTATCAGCTGCTGCTTGACCGCGAGATCGAGCGGATCACGGCGGAGGGGCGCGTCCCGACGCTTCTGCTGCACGCCTGCTGCGCACCCTGCTCGTCCTACACCCTCGAATACCTCTCGCAGTATTTTTCGGTAACGCTGTTTTACTACAACCCGAATATCTATCCGGAGGATGAGTACGGCCGCCGGGTCGAGGAGGTCAGGCGGCTGCTTGCAGAGCTTCCGCAGAAGCACCCTGTCTCGCTGATCGTCGGGGAATATCTGCCGGCGGAGTTCTACGAGGCCGTAAAGGGTCTCGAGGACATCCCGGAGGGCGGGGAGCGCTGCTTTGCCTGCTACCGCCTGCGGCTTGAAAAAACTGCGGAGCTCGCACAGCGCCTCGGCTTTGAGTACTTCACCACGACCCTCTCTATCTCCCCGCACAAGAACGCGCAGAAGCTCGGTGAGATAGCCTCCGAGCTGGCGGGGATATACGGCGTCGCGGCGCTGCCCTCGGACTTCAAGAAGCGCAACGGCTACAAGCGCTCCTGCGAGCTTTCGGCGGTCTACGGGCTTTACAGGCAGGATTACTGCGGCTGCGTCTTCTCGCAGAGGGAAAAGGCGGAGCGCGACCGCGCCGCAGAGCAGCGCAAGAGCAATATTTGATTGGATACATATTAAAAATGTCAATAGTTTTCTTGCTTCAAGGGCTCCCGCATTATATAATTTATGTATAGGCAATACCGCACAACCATTGTGCGTCAGACGCGCGCAAGCTCAATAAAGTTGAGCTGAGATTTTTCGTCAGATTGCCTAAATTCGACGCCGCCTTGCAAGCGAAGTTCACTTCGCTTTACGCAACGGCAAGGAGAATAGTGTCAACAAGTT
>JAFXVY010000061.1 GCA_017534595.1 Ruminococcus sp. | reverse complement strand
TTCCGTCATAGCACACAAATTCTCCTTGCCGGGCGTCAGCCCGCCTGCGTCGAATTTATGCACTCTGACGAAAAATCTGTACCTCAACGCCAGTTGAGGTTGCGTATACTGACGCACAGGGGTTGTGCGGTATTGCCTAAACGCAAAGCCCGCAGGCAGTTTTCACGCCGCCTGCGGGCTGTTTTTTTACTTGAATTTATCCTTGAGCTTGTTGAAGAAGCCCTGACGCTTCTGATAGTTCTTATCCGAAAGCGAGTCCTCGAAGGCCTTGAGCTTGGCTTTCTGATCCTTGGTAAGGTTCTTGGGCACCTCTACCGTGACCTTGATGTAATGGTCGCCGCGGTCGGAGCGGTAGAGACGCTTTATGCCTCTGCCCCGCATACGGAAGACCGTGCCGGCCTGTGTGCCCTCCGGCACCTTGTACTTTTCCTTGCCGTCGATGGTGGGTATCTCGATCTCGGAGCCGAGCGCCGCCTGAGTATAGGTCAGCGGGATCTCCGTCCAGACATCGTAGCCGTCGCGCTCGAAGATCGGGTCGGGACGGACGTCAACTCTGATATGCAGGTCTCCGTTCGGGCCGCCGTTGAGTCCGGCATGGCCGCCGCCCTGTACGCGCAGAGTCTGACCGTCATCCACACCGGCGGGGATATCCACTTCCCTTTCGGCCGCCTTGCGGACGATGCCCTTGCCCGAACAGGTCTTGCAGGGGTTATCGACTATCCTGCCCTTGCCGCTGCATCGCTGGCATACCACCTGCTGCGTGAGGTTGCCGAGGGGCGTTCTCTGGGTAACGCGGCGGGTACCCGTACCCTGGCAGTCGGGACAGGTCTTGGGCTGCGAACCTGCGGCAGCGCCGGTACCGCGGCAATCCGGGCACTGCTCGTTGCGGCTCACCCTGACCTTGACCTTCTTGCCCGTGCAGGCATCCATGAAGTCGATGGTCGTCGCGGTCTCTATATCTCCGCCGCGCCTCGGGGCGTTGGGGTTCGCAGACCTCCCGCCGCCGAAGGCACCGGAAAATCCGCCGAATATCGAATCGAAGATGTCTCCCATATCGAAGCCGCCGAAACCTCCGAAGCCGCCGCCCGCACCGCCTGCGCCGTAAGAGGGATCGAAGGCGGCATGACCGAACTGGTCGTACTTGGCACGCTTATCCTTATCGGAGAGCACCTCATAGGCCTCGTTTATCTCCTTGAACTTGGCCTCTGCTTCCTTATCGTCAGGGTGCAGGTCGGGGTGATACTGTCTGGCGAGCTTACGGAAGGCCTTTTTGATATCGTCATCCGAAGCGCCCTTCTGCACGCCGAGCACCTCATAATAATCTCTCTTATCAGCCATAAGCAATCTCCTTTTCAATGCACGGTTCACAATTCACAATGCACAATAATCTTCAGCATTCACCGGAGGCGATATCCTGATCGTGCATTGTACATTATACGTCGTGCATTCCATAAACCTCACTAAACCGCAGGACACCGGGTGCCCTGCGGTCTGCGGTCAGTTACTGATGATATCCGGTACGGATCAGATGTCTATCACATCGTCGCCGCCGTTGTTGGGGGCGCTGCCGCCGCCCATGTTGCCCATGCCGCCCATGTTGTTGGGGTCGAAGCCCTGAGCGCCGCCGGCTGCCTGCTGAGCCTGTGCAGCCTCCTGATAGATGCGCTGAGCTACGGGCTGGAACGCCTCCTCGAGCTCCTTCTGACGGGCCTTGATAGCCTCGACGTCGGTGCCCTTGAGGGCTTCCTTGAGAGCGTCGATCTTAGCCTGTACGGAGGCCTTCTCTGTCTCGTTTACCTTGTCGCCGAACTCGCCGAGAGCCTTGTCGATCTGGAAGCAGAGCTGATCCGCCTGATTGCGGGCGTCTACCTCTTCCTTCTTCTTGGCGTCCTCAGCTGCGAAAGCCTCTGCCTCCTTGACAGCCTTCTCTATATCCTCCTTCGACATATTGGTCGAGGATGTGATCGTGATGTTCTGCTCCTTGCCGGTGCCGAGGTCCTTAGCCGATACATGAACGATGCCGTTGGCGTCGATATCGAAAGTTACCTCGATCTGAGGGATGCCTCTCGGAGCGGGAGCGATGCCGTCGAGACGGAACATACCGAGCTGCTTGTTGTCCTTGGCGAACTCACGCTCTCCCTGGAGCACGTTGATATCAACGGCGGTCTGGTTATCCGCATAGGTGGAGAAGATCTGGGTCTTCTTGGTGGGGATGGTTGTGTTTCTCTCGATCATCTTGGTAGCTACGCCGCCTGCGGTCTCGATAGAGAGGGACAGAGGAGTAACGTCGAGCAGGAGCAGACCCTCCTTGACGTCGCCGCCGAGCACGCCGCCCTGATATGCGGCACCGAGAGCTACGCACTCATCGGGGTTGATGCCCTTGAAGGGCTCCTTGCCAATGAATTTCTTTACTGCGTCCTGAACTGCGGGTATTCTCGAGGAACCGCCCACCATGAGGACCTTCTGCAGGTCGCCGGCGGAGAGGCCGGAGTCGGAGAGCGCCTGTCTTACAGGACCCATGGTCATCTCTACGAGGTCAGCGGTCATCTCGTTGAACTTGGCCTGAGTGAGAGTCATCTCGAGGTGCTTCGGGCCGTTGGCGTCAGCGGTGATGAACGGCAGGGAGATGGTGGAGGAAGGAGTGCTGGAAAGCTCGATCTTGGCCTTCTCTGCGGCCTCCTTGAGTCTCTGCATAGCCATCTTGTCGCCGGAGAGGTCAACGCCCTCGCTGGCCTTGAACTCTCTGATCATCCAGTCGATGATGCGCTGGTCGAAGTCGTCGCCGCCGAGGCGGTTGTTTCCTGCGGTAGCAAGTACCTCTGTAACGCCGTCGCCCATCTCGATGATCGAAACATCGAAGGTACCGCCGCCGAGGTCATATACCATGATCTTCTGATCCTCTTCCTTATCTATACCGTAGGAAAGAGCAGCCGCGGTGGGCTCGTTGATTATACGTCTTACGTTAAGTCCCGCGATCTGGCCGGCGTCCTTGGTGGCTTGACGCTGGGAGTCGGTGAAGTAAGCGGGAACTGTGATGACAGCCTCGGTGACTGTCTCGCCGAGATAAGCCTCGGCATCAGCCTTGAGCTTCTGGAGGATCATAGCGCTGATCTGCTGGGGAGTATACTCCTTGCCGCCCATCTTGGCCTTATAATCCGAGCCCATGTGTCTCTTGATAGAGATAACGGTGTTGTCGAAGTTTGTAACAGCCTGTCTCTTGGCTACCTGACCTACCAGTCTGTCGCCGTTCTTGGAAACGCCGACTACCGACGGAGTAGTTCTTGCGCCCTCGCTGTTGGGGATAACGACGGCCTCGCCGCCCTCCATTACTGCTACGCAGCTGTTAGTTGTACCTAAGTCGATACCGATGATCTTTGCCATAAGTCATACTTCCTTTCTCAATGCACAATGCACAATGCACAATTATTATTTTTCATCTGCGGTTCTGACTATTGTGATGAGCAATTTATTCAACTCAGCACAGTCTTGATTGATGGATTCGTATTCTTTGTCAGTCAAATAATCTGTTTCATAAAGGAGTTCAAGCCAATATTCTGTTTCGCTTGCTTCTTTCAAAGCGACATTCATTTTCGCGCGAAAATCTTGTTTTGATTGTCCTCTAATCGCTTCATGAACATTAGCACCGATGCTTGTTCCGCTTCTGAGAAGCTGCTTTGATAAAACATACTCCTTTTTTTCGTTTGTGAGATACTGGTATAAACGCACTGTTCTTACTGCAAAATGCTTGGATTTCTCAACGATAACATTATCACTCATAATGGCGGCCTCCGATATAATTGTGCATTGTGCATTATGCATTGTGCATTGTTATTACGGGTTAGCCACTATCACCATCGCGTGTCTGATGACCTTGTCTCCGAGCTTGTAGCCCTTCTGGAGCACCTGCGCCACGGTGTTTTCTCCGAGTTCTTCGTTTTCCACCGAGCTGACCGCCATTGCGAGGTTGGGGTCGAATTCCTTGCCTTCAAGCTCCATTTCGGTAACGCCCAGCTTCTTTATCATATCGCCGAACTGCTTGAAGATCATTTCAACGCCCTGCTTGTAAGCGGTATCCTGCGTCTCGACTGCGAGGGCACGCTCAAAGTTGTCTATGAGCGGAAGAATCTCGGCTACCGTATCGGCCTTGACCGATGCCGAAAGCTCGAGGCGCTCCTTTGCGCTGCGCTTGCGGAAGTTATCGTACTCCGCCATCAGCCTGAGATATTTGTCCTTCTCGGCTGCAAGCTCGTCTCTGAGCTTATCCTCTTGTGAGACCTCGGGGGCTTCGTCTTCTTTCTTTTGTTCTGCATCCTCTTCCTGCTGTGCAGCTTCGGGCTGAACTTCGGTCTCTTCGAGTATCTCTTCTTCCTGTTCGATCTGTTCGTTCTGTTCGTTCGCCAACTTTGCCGCCTCCCTTTCCTTAGCTTTCTTCTTTCTTTTCATCGTCCGTCCCCTCCTGATCGGAGAGCAGCTCCGTGAGCCTTGACGAGAAGTATTCCAGATACGGTATAAATCTCGCATAGTCGAGCCTCATGGGGCCGAGCAGTCCGAGCGTTCCGATCTGCTTGCCGTCCTTGGAGAACGGCGCCGCGATGAGCGAGGAATTGCTGATCACAAATCCGTCGCTTTCGGGTGAGAACAGCACCTGCAGTCCCGAAAAGCTTTCGTTGATGAACTTCGTCATCCCGTGCTTGTTATCGAGGAAGCTTATGATCTCATGCTGGTTGAAATCCTTGCAGGCCAGCAGATTTTTCGCTCCCGCGACCGAGACCTCCTGCGAGGTGAACTCCTTTGAAAGCTCAAGCAGCTCCGACATCAGCGGAGCGAGGGTCATCATATAGGATCCCATGGCCGCCGAAAGATCCTCGAACATCTTATCCGAGAGCTTGTCGATCTCGACGCCCTGTAGGTTCTGCTGCATGAAGTTGTCGAAGAACTCGAGCTGCTCGCTGGTAAGATCGAATTCGAGCCGGCAGACCTTATTCTTGATCGTGCCGTTGGAGGTTATCATGAGGATGACATACATCCGCTTTCCGGTAGGGATGACCTCGACCTTGGAGATCATGGAGAACTTCGGCGACTGATTTGCTACGACCGCGGCGCATTTGGTGAGCTCTGCAAGTGCGAGCGAGGCACTGTTCACAAGCTCCTCCTCCGTAACTGCGGTATCGGGGATCATTCTGTCAAGGTCGGCCTTCTCCTGATCGGACAGGTAGTTCTTCTCCATGAGCGTATCGACGTAGAGCCTGAAGCCGCTGTAGGTCGGCACTCTTCCCGCCGAGGTGTGCGGCTGCTCGAGGTAGCCCTGCTTTTCGAGCTCGGCCATCTCGTTGCGGATCGTGGCAGAGGATGCCGCGACATGGCTCATGATCGCCTTGGAACCCACAGGCTCACCTGTCAGGATATATTCATCGACTATCGCTGTCAGAATTTTAAGCTTGCGGCTGTCCATTAAGATCCCTGTCCTTTCCTGCCGGACGCTTCTGCGCTGACCGGATTAGCACTTGAACTTTCCGAGTGTTAGCACTCACCCTATCAGAGTGCTAAGTATATATTAAACCCTTTTACCCGATTTGTCAAGACCCTGACGGTTATTTTTTTGACAAATTTGCAAAAAAATATTCCTCCGGACGGCTGCATTGTGAATAGTGCATAAAAGCGTTGGTTTTATTTCAGCGGGGGCGTTCGTTGACAATCATATATTATTATGGTATAATTTATTGACAAGGGGACCATACACCGTACCGGGGCATCCGGCTCTGGTAGGGCGTCCCGAGATTTCACAAACAGGAGGTATTACATCATGAGCAAATGGGTATGTTCGGTATGCGGTTACATTTATGAGGGAGAGAATCCTCCCGAGTTCTGTCCTCAGTGCAAGGTACCTGCGGAGAAGTTCAACAAAATGGAAGAGGCCGAGGAGCTCGTATGGGCTGATCAGCACAAAGTCGGCATAGCGCAGGGTCTCGATCCCGAGGTCGTAAAGGATCTTCAGGACAACTTCAACGGTGAGTGCAGCGAGGTAGGAATGTATCTTGCGATGGCGAGAGTAGCATACAGAGAGGGTTATCCCGAGGTCGGGCTTTACTATGAGAAGGCAGCCTGGGAGGAAGCCGAGCACGCAGCGAAGTTTGCTGAGCTGCTGGGTGAGGTAGTAACTCCGAGCACCAAGAAGAATCTTGAGCTGAGATACATGGCAGAGAACGGAGCCTGCGAGGGCAAGATGAAGCTTGCTCGCCGTGCGAAGGAGCTTGGCTACGACGCCATACATGACACTGTACACGAGATGGCTAAGGATGAAGCGCGTCACGGGTGCGGATTCAAGGGACTGTACGACAGGTACTTTAAGAAGTAAGTCCCGAACGCGAAGCGAAATAAAGCGCGCGGTCGAGCCTCGCGCCAGAGGCTCGCAGGGTCAAGGGACAGAGTCCCTTGCAGAGCTCGAGACAGAGTCTCGTTCGGAGCGTCAGCTCCGACCACGGCTCCGCACAAAGCTATAACACAATACAAACAAGGCGCTGCGCCCCAGAACACAAAGGGCAGCAGCGCCTTTTCATTATATATAGTAAAGGGGACAAATGATCGCAGCGCCGTCAGCTCCGTCCGTCGTCCGCACTCCCAGAAACAGAAAGCGAGCACCGCGAGCGAACGTTTTTCGTCCGGATCCGCAGAAATTCAGCGGTACAGAAGGCTCCGCACTGTGAGGGAAGATGTCGCCCCCGAAGGGGTTGGGAGGCAGATCATCCGAAGGGGTTCGGGGGCGACCGGAAAGCCCCCGAGACAGGGCGGGCTCGAAACTTTCTGTCAATACGATTTATAAAGCGTGAGACAAAGTTTTGTTTATGCTTGGAAAGTAATAAAGAACGTGCTCGCTGCTCGCTCGCAGGCGGCCTTGTGCGG
>JAFXVY010000060.1 GCA_017534595.1 Ruminococcus sp. | reverse complement strand
CAAGGGGGCTTTGCTCCCTTGCGGGTCGAGGGCAGAGCCCCGCAGGGTCAAGGGACAGAGTCCCTTGCAGAGTGTGAGACAGAGTCTCACTCGGAGCGTAAGCTCCGACCACGGCTCCGCAGGCACTAAAAACTCAACACAAAACAAGGCGCTGCGCCCAAAATCCAAAGGGCACAGCGCTTTCTGTATCTGTATGCAATTATAGGGACTATCATTCGCAGCGCCGTCAAGGCAGTCCGTCGCCCGCAGGCACAGGAATAGCAGGGTGCAAAGCACCCGAGCGAATTCCGTGCGGCTCCAAGCATAGAGGCGGTTCTGAGTTTCACGCTCTCGACTTCGTATAGGCCGAAAGTTCTGCGCCCGCCCTGTTTCGGGGGCTTTCCGGTCGCCCCCGAACCCCTTCGGGTGACACACTTCTATATTTGAAGCTGCCGCTGTGTTCAGACCGCCCTCACCCAGCGCAGCCGGAATAATTACCCGCTGCAGCGTATAAATATAGTATCAGCTGCAAAGCAAATAGGTCTTTAAAATGTAAAATATATTAAGCATTTGTACACTTAGCGATGTGTGTATAAATTTTGTGCAGTTTTCTTTCATTGTATGTATCAATTCTCGAAAGTATAATGTATAATGGGATAGTAAAATACACTATTATATCAAATAATGATAAAAGGAGTCAAAAACATGAACGAAACAGAGATCAAGGTAAAGCTCAAGGATTTCATCTGCTCCACTCTCGGCGTAGAGGCTGAGGTGCTCGAGAACGATACGGAGCTCTTCGGAGACAGTCCCATCGGCCTCGATTCGGTGGATTCCCTCGAGATTATTTCTTTCGTTGACGGAGAGTACGGCGTTGATATGACAGGCGTCGGCAAGGAGCATTTCGTCAGCATAGACACAATAGCCGCATATATCTGCGCCAACAGCGCAAACTGATGCGGGAATATCATTTGCAGTATTGCATCCATAAGCCCTTACCAATTTGTTCGTAAGGGCTTTGTTGATGTTTAAGAAAGGTAAGGTCGAAAGCTATGAAAAACGATAATATGCGCTGCGTCATCACCGGTATAGGTATGATCTCGGCGATAGGCAATAATGCGGAGGAGTGCTGGAACAACGCTATGGCCTCTGTCTCGGGGATAGACCACACCAGGACCGTGGACACCGAGAACTGCTATTCCGATTACGCCGCAGAGGTCAGGAACAGCGATTGGGACAGCATCCCCGGCACCGAGGGTATGGACAGAGTCACCAAGCTCTGCATCAAGGCCGTTACCGAGGCCGTCAGCGATGCCTCTCTCGGAGATTTCGGTGGCGATGAGCGCGTAAGCGTGATAATGGGAAGCTGCGTCGGCGGAGTCGTAAGCGTCGAGAAGTATTATACCGTGGGCAAGTCGGCTGAGCTGATCCCCCAGATGCCCATTTCCGCTATCGCCTCTCAGGCAGCCGAGTTCTGCCACGCCGGCGGTATCGTTACCAATGTCGCCAATGCCTGCGCCGCAGGTACCATGAGCATAGCCTATGCCTCCGACCTTATCCGTGCCGGCAAGGCGGACATCGTAGTCGCGGGCGGTGCCGATGCGTTCGCATCCGTTCCCTATGCGGGCTTCACCTCCCTGCACGCCCTCGACGCCAACCCCTGCTCGCCCTTCAACCACCTCAGCGGCATCACCCTCGGCGAAGGCGCAGGTGCGCTGATCGTTGAATCCTACGAGCACGCCGTAAAGCGCGGCGCAAAGATCTACTGCGAGGTGCTCGGCTCGGGCATCAGCTCCGACGCTCACCATATCACCGCTCCCCGTCCCGACGGCGAGGGTCAGATGAATGCTATCCGCTGGGCTATCGAGAATTCCGGCATCAGCGAGGCCGATATCGGCTATGTCAACGCTCACGGCACGGGTACCGCCAAGAACGACGAGGCGGAGTTCCTGTCGCTGCATACCATATTCGACGGAAAGAACGACGATCTCTCCGTAAGCTCCACCAAGGCCATGACCGGCCACTGCCTCGGTGCCGCAGGCGCTGTTGAGGCCGTGCTGGCAGTCAAGGCTCTGACCGAGAATACCGTTCCCCCGACCCTCGGCTTCGACGATCACGACCTTGAAGTCCTCGCTGAGAGAGCCGGCAAGCTGGACTTCTGCCCCAACAAGCCCCGCCGAAAGGAGCTCAGCACCGTTATGAGCAACTCCTTCGCCTTCGGCGGCAACAACGCAAGCATCGTGTTCAGCAAGAACGAGGGCAACGTCAAGCTCCCCGGCAAGAGACCCAATATCTGCATCACCGGCCTCGGCCTCGTTACTCCCGCAGGCAACGGTACAGAGAAGTATATACAGAGCATCGGTGCGGAGGCTCCCGCAGAGGGCAGCCTGTCCTCCGCCGTGGATAAGACCGATTACGACAGCCTCGGGCTGAAAATGGCCTTCTACCGCAAGCTCGACCGCTTCAGCCAGCTCCAGGCCGTATCGGGTATGTCGGCGCTGGTGAATGCCGGCTATGAGATCTCCGACGCCAACGCCACCGATATCGGCATAATCGTCGGCACAGCCGACGGCTCGATCTCGCCTGTCTGCGACTTTGAAATGCTCATCGCCGAGAAGGGCAACGCCAACGGCAGCGCTTTCAAGTTCCCCAACACCGTTTACAACGCTGCGGGCGGATATCTTTCGATCTGCTCGGGCATAAAGGGCTATAACGTCACCGCCACCAACGGCGCACAGTCGGGTCTGTTCTCGATAGCTTATGCTGCGGATGTCATCCGCGCAGGCAAGGCAAGAGCCATGCTCGCCACCGGCACCGACGAGAACAACGAGATCATTCAGGAGCTCTATTCGCAGCTCGGCCTGCTCTCCGACAGCTATGTAAAGCCCTATTCCGAGAGCGGAAAGATCGCGCTCTCGGACGGCAGCGTTTCCCTGCTGCTCCAGCTTGAGGAGGATGCCTCCGGCAAGCGCTACGCTTATGTCAAGGGCTGCGGCACCGCTAACTGCGGCGTGAAGTTCGGCACCCTCGCAGGCTCCGAGCCCGCCATGGCTGCCGCGATAAAGAACGCTCTCACCGACGCCGGCCTCGGTATCGGCGACATCGGCGCGGTCATCGGCTTCGCCGACGGTCACAAGGTGGTTGACGGCATCGAAAAGGCCGGACTTGCCGAAGTATTCGGCGATAAGCTCGCAGACCTGCCCGTTATCTCGGTAAAGGATACACTGGGTGAGGCAAGAGCGGCTTCCGCTGCTCTGGGCGCTGCTCATGCGGCACTTATGATAAGCGGCGGCATCGACAAATGCGGCTGCGTATACTACAAGGACGGCATCGTCCGCGGACAGGTGAGCGCCGAGGGGATGAAGAACATCCTCGCCGTATCCTACGGCACAGGCGGCTCCTACTGCGCGGTCATCATCGGCGGACAGGAGGACTGATCTATGAAAACTGCACTTGTTACCGGAGCCTCCCGCGGCATAGGCCGCGCCTGCGCGGTCAGGCTCGCAAAGGAAGGCTATACCGTAGTTGTCAATTACAGCCGCAGCGAGGATGAGGCAAAGAAGGTGCTTGACGAGATAAAAGCAAACGGCGGCGACGGCATGATCTACAAGGCCGATGTCTCCGACCTTGCACAGGTAAAGCAGATGATCCGCGACGTGGACAAGACCTACGGCGGTATCGACGTGCTCGTGAACAATGCGGGCATCGTCCGCGACAGCTTCCTGCTGGCGCAGAATATGGAGGATCTTTCAAACTGTCTTGATCTGAACGTCAAGGGGTATTTCTACTGCGCTCAGCAGGCCGCCCTCAAGATGTTCAGAAAAAAGAGCGGTGTCATCATCAATATGTCCTCGGTGAGCGGAGAGCTCGCCCTTGCGGGACAGAGCGTTTACAGCGCCACCAAGGGCGCCGTCAATTCGATGACGAGGGTGCTCGCCAAGGAGCTGGGCGCCAAGGGCATCAGAGTGAACGCCGTTGCCCCCGGCTTTATCGAGACCGAAATGATAAACGCCCTCTCGGATGAAAAGAAGGAGGAGTATCTCAAGGATATCCCGCTGCACCGCTTCGGCAAGGCGGAGGAGGTAGCTGCGATAGTCGCCATGCTCGCCTCCGATGAGTTCTCCTACATCACCGGGCAGGTCATCACCATGGACGGAGGTATCTCGCTGTGATCTACATTAACGGAATAAACGAGCAGATCTCCCAGAGGCCGCCCTTTCAGATGATCGACCGCGTGACCGAGCTCGTGCCCAACGAGAGCGCAGAGGGTATAAAGTGCGTATCGGTCAACGAGCCTCACTTTTTAGGCCACTTCCCCGGCTCGCCGATAATGCCCGGCGTGCTGATAATCGAGAGCTGTGCTCAGCTCTGCTCTATGGTCATCGAGGCCGACAAGCAGGACGACAAGCTCTATGTGCTGCTCAAGGTGGACGGCTTCAAGTTCGTCAAGCCGGTCATCCCCGGAGATCAGCTGATGATAAGCGTTAAGAAGACCCGTGCCGGCGGCAGCATATTCTGCTTCGACGCCGAGGTCAGGGTGGACGGGAACATCCACGCCAAGGGCTCGCTGATGTTCACCGCAGTAGACAGGGAGTCTGTCTACAAGCGCTGAGGGAAAGGATGAACAGCTTGACTAACGAAAACAGACCCAAGAAGATTCTTATTATAAACGGCAGCCCCAAGGGTGCGAACAGCCTGACTTTCCGCGTGGCGGGCGCCTTTGCCGAGGGCCTTGCCGCCGAAGAGGGCAGCGTTGTGGAGAACATCCACGTTTCGCAGCTCAGAGTCAGGCCCTGCACCGGCTGCCTCTCCTGCTGGGGACGCACCGAGGGCAAATGCGTCATGACCGACGACTCCATCCCCGAGGTTAGGGAGAAGATACTCGCCGCCGATACGATCATCACTGCCTTCCCGATCTACTTCTTCGGTATGCCGGGAACGATGAAGACCATGATAGACCGTCTGCTGGGCATCTTCTGCACCTTCCACGGGCAGGAGCTCGATAACATCAAGGCCGGCAGGCACGCTCTGCGCTATCCGAGAGAGGGGCAGAGGCTGGCGGTCATCGCCTCCTGCGGGTTCTCTGAGTCGGAGGACGCATTCTATCCCATAAAGGTGCAGTTCGACCTCGCAATCGGCGAGGGGAAGTATGCCCATTTCTGCTGCCCGCAGCTCAAGGCGCTTGCACAGGCCGGCTCGGGACAGCGTTTTGAAAAGATACTCGCGCTCAGCCGTCAGGCGGGGGCGCAGTTCGCTCACGGAAGCATCGACCCGGCGCTGACAGCGGCTTTGGAGAAGCCGGTGCTCTCGCAGAAGACCTACCGTATGCTTATGGAAAAATTCTGGCAGGATGAGAAGGGTGCGGATCAGGAATGATTAAGATAGCAGTCGATCTTCAGGGTGCCGACAGGCCACAGACCGAGCTCGCGGAGGGCGCATTCAGGGCGGTCAGGGACAATGAGGATCTGTTTCTGTATCTCTGCGGCGGCAGGCAGGAGCTCGAGACCTGCATGAAGGAGCAGGGCTTCACCTCCGAGCGGATAGAGTTCGTTGACGCCTCGCAGGTCATCACCAACAGCGACGACCCGGCGGAGGCCTTTAAAGAGAAGAAGGATTCCTCGCTGATCCGCGGTATGCAGCTCTGCAAGGACGACCCGGAGATCGGAGGCTTCGTGACCTGCGGCCCTACGGGAGCCATATTCGTTTCGGCGCTGATGCTGCTCGGCAGGATCGCAAGAGTCAGCCCCATGCTGCTCGTAGAGCTGAGCCGTCCCGACGGCACGCCTTTCTGCGTGGTGGACTGCGGAGCCAACGTTGACTGCCGCGCCGAGAAGCTTGTGGATTTCGCCCGCATGGGTATAGCATACATGAAAGCGGCGGGAGTGTCCGAGCCGAAGGTGGGTCTGCTCTCCAACGGAGCCGAGGACGGCAAGGGCAGCGCAGTGGTCAAGAGTGCAAACAAGCTGCTGCGTGAGCAGATACCGCAGTTCACGGGCAACGTCGAGGGCAGCGGAGTGTTCACCGGCTCGGCGGACGTCATAGTCTGCGACGGGTTCTCGGGGAATATCCTGCTCAAGACCACGGAGGGCGCCGCAAAGGCCGCGATAGCCGAGCTCAGAGCCATGGGCGTGTCCGGCGAGGCGGTAGATAAGCTCTACGCCAAGTACGACCACAACATCCAGGGCGGAGCCGTCCTGCTCGGGACTAAGCTCCCGATCATAAAGGGTCACGGTGCCGCCGCCTCACAGACAGTGTATAACATCATCAAGGCTGCCTACAAGCTGGCAGTCAACCGCATAAACGAAAAGATAGAGAGAGAATTCACCGGAGCGTGAATCCATGGAGGAGATAACGTGCAGCAATACACAAAGCAGCTGATCGTTGAAAAAACGCTTGAGCTTGCGGAGACCAAGCCTCTCGGCAAGCTGACCGTCAAGGAGATAACCGAGGCCAGCGGGATCACGAGAAACGCATTCTACTACCACTTCCACGATATGTACGAGGTGTTCGATTACCTCTTCGGCAGCTGGATAGACACGCTGCTCGACGAAGCAGACAACGATGCCGAAAAGGCGCTCTTTGCCATAATGGAGCTCTGCATCAACAACAAGAAGGTGCTGATAAACCTCTACAAGACCCTCGGCACCGACGAGCTCGAGCGCCTTATGGACGACAAGCTCGAACGGCTGATCGTCCTGACGGTGAACAGAGAGATGCAGGAGCTCGCCCTTGCACCCCTCGATCTCCAGATCATCATGACCTTCTACAAGAAGGCGGTGTTCGGTATCATGATCGAGTGGCTGCGCGGCAGGATGCGCGAGCACCCGGAGGATATCCGCGAGACCCTTGACCGCATAAGAGTCATCTTCACGGGGCAGCTCGAGCTGATGATAAGAAACTGCAGCGCAGGCGCCGAGGCTCCCGCTCAGTGAATAACGGAATGAAGGTATCGGCTTAGTCCGATACCTTTTTGTTTCCCGAACCTGCTCTCACGGTGTCCGCTTCGGGCACTGCGGGGGCTCTTTTTATGAAAATGAATGTATCAAAAAGATAATAATTTATGAAAAAATGCAGTATTATCATCAATTCATATTCCATTTTTGAAATTTATCGTATATCTTCGATATAATTTGAGAAAAACAGGCACTATAATATAGGTGTCAAATGAAGTAGTCACAATGAATATAAAGTTGTAAAAGTGTATGAATAAAATGTGCAGGTCGCACATTGGGAATATGAACGGAGGTAATGTAAAAATGAAACTCAAAAGGATCGTCGGCGCGTTATCAGCGGCAGTTATGACTGTCATCATGATAATCCCGTCAAACGCAGCGTCACAGTTCACAGGCAGTTACTTCGGCACCGGCTTCGACAGCTACGAGAGCTCGATGGAAGCCTCCGACGGCTGGTCGAACGGCGGAATGTTCAACTGCACATGGAGCAGGAACAATGTCCAGTTCAACGGCGGCAAGCTCAATCTCTCGATCACAGGCAACAGCTGGCAGGGCTACCAGGCCGCTGAGTACCGTACTACTCAGGCGTTCGGCTACGGTATGTATGACGTCAGCATGAAGCCCGCAAGCAACCCCGGCATCGTAAGCTCCTTCTTCACCTACACCGGCCCGTCCGACGGCACCCAGTGGGATGAGATCGACATCGAGTTCCTCGGCAAGAACACCACACAGGTTCAGTTCAACTACTACACCAACGGTCAGGGCAATCACGAGTATGTTTACAATCTCGGATTTGACGCATCCCAGTCCTTCCACCAGTACGGCTTCTACTGGGATCAGAGCAGCATAACCTGGTACGTTGACAAGAAGGCTGTTTACACCGCTACCAGAGACATCCCCAAGACCCCCGGCAAGATCATGATGAACATCTGGAACGGCACCGGCGTTGACGACTGGCTCGGCCACTACAACGGCAATGCTCCTCTGACCGCTCAGTACGACTGGATCTCCTACACGGCTCCGGAGAGCGGCAGCAGCAACAATAACAATAATAACAATAACAAT
>JAFXVY010000006.1 GCA_017534595.1 Ruminococcus sp. | reverse complement strand
TGAGCTGAGATTTTCGTCAGATTGCCTAAATTCGACGCAGGCTTGCTGGCGCAAGTCAAGGAGAATTTGGGTAATATGACGGAAAGCTGGCAAGCAGATGACGTGCAGAGGCGATAGCCGCGGGTTGTGCGGTGTTGCCTTCAATACAAACAAGGCGCTGCGCCCATAAATCAAAGGGCACAGCGCCTTGTTTTGTATAATGTTATCAGTGCAGCGGAGCCGTGTTCGGAGCTTACGCTCCGAACAAGACCTCTGCAAATTTACCGTTTAAGGAAAATCGGAGCTCTGCAAGGGCTTTGCTCTTGACCCCATTTCGCTTCAAGTTTGGATCACACAGCTTTGTTCAGGCCGCCGTTCATCTTCCCCATCTCAGAATTGAAATACACATCATACCATACCAGGAAAGTGAATACCGTCCAGATCTTGCGGGAGTAATCGTATTTCCCCGAACGGTGCGTGTCTAAAAGCTTTACAAGCTCCGCCGTGTCAAAAAATCTCTCCGCATCCGCCGAGGTGAATATGCCCTTTACATGATCGTAGTATTTGTCTTCCTTAAGCCATACCCTCGTAGGCACCGGGAAGCCCAGCTTCTTCTTGTTCGCAGTCTGCGGAGGACACGCCTGCAGCGCCGCTATGCGCATCGCGTATTTCGTGTTCTCTTTGGTAACACGGTGCTTCGTCGGGATCTGCTCCGCCAAAGCCATGACCTCTCTGTCAAGGAAGGGTACCCGCAGCTCTAAGGAGTGCGCCATGCTCATCTTGTCTGCCTTGAGCAGGATGTCCCCCGTCATCCACAGGTGCAGATCAAGATACTGCATCTGTGTGACCTCGTCGTTGCCGCTGCAGCGGTCGTAGAAAGGCTTGGTTATCTCCTCCGGCGCCGGAGCCACGGTCTTTATTTTCAGTATCTCCTTGCGCTCCTTCTCGGTGAAGATGTAAGCGTTGCCGATGAACCTTTCCTGCAGATCCTTCGAGCCCCTTATGAAGAAGTTTACGCCCCGCTTCTTCGGGAGCTTCTCCGCCACGGCTCCGAGGCCACGCCTGATCGGACGCGGAACGTGATTGTACGCCGCCATGTCCGCGGGGTTGTGATAGATGTTATATCCGCCGAAGATCTCATCCGCACCCTCGCCGCTGAGCACCACCTTGACCTGCTTCGCCGCCTCTCTGCACACGAAGAACAGCGCTACCGCGGCCGGGTCGGCAAGAGGCTCATCCATGTGGTACTGTATCTTTGCAAAGCTGTCCCAGTACTCCTCCGGGGTGATGACATGGGAATAATTGCGCTTGCCTATATATTCCGAGAACTCCTTGGCATAGCCGATCTCATTGTATTTCTCGTCCTCGCCGAAGCCGACGGTGAAGGTCTTGTCAACGTCAGCCACCGCAGCGACATAGCTTGAATCGACGCCGCTCGACAGGAAGGATCCTACCTCGACGTCTGCGATCTTGTGGGCTCTGACAGAGTCCTTGAACGTATCTGAGATGCGGTTCACCCATTCCTCGAGGTCGGGCTCGTTGTCGGGAGTGAACTTTATCTCATACCACCGCTCGACGTTGAGGGTACCGTCCTTATAGGTGAAGCAGTGGGCGGCGGGCAGCTTGAACACGCCCTTGAAGAAGGTCTCCTCCGTCACCGAATACTGGAAGCTGAGATAGCTTTCGAGTGCATCGGTGTTGAGCTCCTTTCTGAACTCCGGGTGGTCGAGGAAGCTCTTGATCTCGCTGCCCCACATAAAGGTCTCGCCCATGAGAGCGTAATAGAGGGGCTTGATGCCGAAGAAATCGCGTGCGCCGAACAGCTCGCCGGAGCGCTTGTCGTAGATGACGAAGGCGAACATACCTCTGAGGCGGGAGAGCATATCCCTGCCCCACTGCTCATAGCCGTGAACGAGCACCTCGGTATCTGTATCTGTATAGAAGACATGGCCTTGCGAGCGCAGCTCTTCGCGGAGCTCCTGATAGTTATAGATCTCGCCGTTGAAAGTGATGACGAGGGTCTTATCCTCGTTGAAGATAGGCTGCGAGCCTTTTTCGGACAGGTCTATGATCGAGAGCCTGCGGAAGCCCATAGCTATCTTATCATCCACGAAGCTGCCCTCGGAATCGGGGCCTCGGTGGACGATCCTTTTCATCATTCTCTCTATGACGCTCTGAGCGTCGGGGATATGGTTAGTAAAGCCGACAATACCGCACATAAAACAGCCTCCCATGCAGGACGAGCCTGCAAAAAATTCAAAAAAGGCGACCCCATTGCCGACTTTCCCTTATGATTATAACACATTCCGCAGATATATTCAATGTATAGATTTCACAAAATGCAGTATTAAGATGAGGAAAATTCATAATGATAGGATAACGGAGAGAGGGCAGGCGCCCGTCCGAAGGGGGCCCTGACGCGGACGGCGCATTTCCGCCTTTAGATTATTTTGTGCAGAAAACCGTCTTGGTTTGACGGCGGGTCGAACAAAGCCTTGAGCGCGGCTCATAGAACCGCCTCTTACTTCGGAGCCGGTCGGAGCTGCTATCATTTGTCCCCGAAGCACAGCAAAATGAAAAGGCACTGTGCCCTTTGGATCTTGGGCGCAGCGCCTTTGTTTGTATTGTGTTATTGCTTTGTGCGGAGCCGCAGCTTATGCGTAAACCTTCTTTATCGCCTCAATGATCGCCGGGAACCTCCAGGCTACGCCGAGAATGTCTCTGTCCATAAGCCCGAAGTTCTCGCCGTTGCCGTAGTATGCGTTGTTGTCCCACCATACACACGGGATGCCAAGCTCCTTCGCTGCCGTCAGATAATCGGTCACCCACTTCACTCTCGCGTCAGTGTTCTTGTTCTTGTTCATGGCTCCGTATTCGCCTACGATAACTGCGATCTTGTTCTGTACGAACATATCGTCAAGCGTATCAAAGAAGTTGCGGATCTCGTTGTTGTTCTCGTCGTACTGATCCGTGCCCTGAGTGTTGAGCGCAAAGTTGTAGGGCAGGTATGCGTGTACCGATACGATGACCTTGTCGTCACCCTCCGGCAGATATACCTCGCTCAGACAGTTCCTCGACGAGGATGCCGCATATCCGGTCATCATAAGGATGCGCTTTGCATTGTTTCCGCCCGAAGCCCTTACAGTGTCATAGAATACCTTTTCGTATTCCGCTACGACTGCTCTCGACTCAGCATCTCCGCCTGTCCACTCTTTACCGGTGCCGCGGAGTCTCGGCTCGTTGAGGCCTTCAAAGATCAGATGCTCGTCATAGTTCTTGAACTCCTCCGCGATCTGCTCCCAGAGCGCCTTGAGCTGCTCCTTGTCCTGCTCCTTGTTTTCCTCGTTCGGGAAGTACCACTCCTCGTGGTGTGTGTTGAGGATGACATACATACCGTCGTCGATCGCATAATCGACGATCTCGTGTACTCTTGCCATCCACTCGGGATCTACCTTGTAGCTCGAGTCCATGTGATCGCCCCACGAAACGGGTATACGCGCCAGATTGAACCCGTCCTGCACGAGCAGATCGAAGATGCCCTTATGTGTCTTGTTGCTCTGCCAGGAGGTCTCGTTCTTGATGCCGTTGTTGCCGGTGGCGTCCATGGTGTTGCCGAGGTTCCAGCCGTAGGTCATCTCCTTGACGAGATCCCAGCCGGAGATATCCCGTATCTCCTCCTGTGTCGAGTGAGAGGACACATAAAGCCCGCCCTCGTCCTTGCTGTCGGGGGTACTCTCCCCGCCGCCGGAGGCCGAGGTCTGAGCGCCGCTGCTCTCATCGGTCTTGGAGGACGGATCGTTGTCCCCGCAGCCTGCCAGAGCTGTGAGTGCCAGCAGCCCTGCTGCTGAGAGTGCAAGTAATTTCCTGATCTTCATTTTCCTTTTTCCTTTCTTCGTATATATTTCAGGGTATTATGAGCTTTACCCTGCGTTCTGTCACTGCCCTGAAGTAATCGCCGGGGGTCATGAGGGGCTCCTCGGTGATGACTCCGCTCACCGGGTCTGCGGTAAGGTGGTGGTTATCTGTTCCCGCGGTCACGGGGAGGCCGTACTGATCTGCGTACCATGCGGCGCGGTCGTCCATTACCCTTGCCTTGTTGCCGACGTTATAAATCTCAACGGCATCCACCCAATCGGGCATCAGCCTGATCTCGTGGAGGTAATCCGCCTCGCGGAAGGGGTGCGCGTGGACTATATACCCTCCGTCGCGGTGTACTCTGTTACAGTATTCGTAGACGCTTATCTCGAGGACGTCCGGATTGTCGAGCAGCCATTGCTCGCTCAGGCCGTAGCTGAGCAGGTCGCAGCCGCCGTAGGTGTACTCTATTCCGAAGAAGACCTTGAGGCCGATCCTGTCGCCCTCTTCCTTGGCATGGTTGAACCCGGAGCAGTAGCGTGCGACTCTCTCGGGCCAGCTCAGATCTCTCGGTACGGCGCAGTTGCCGTTGAAGAAGTGGTCGGTGACGAATATGCCGTCATAGCCCAGTTCCTTGTATCTGCGTGCCTGCTGTGCTCCCGTCGCCGAAGCGCAGGCAGAACCCTCGGCGGTATGCAGATGTGTTTCGTACTTGAACATCGGGTATTCCTTTCCTTACGGGCTCAGAGCTCAACGCCGCGGCTTATGATCTCAATGCACATACGCCCGTTGTGATAGGGGCACTTCCACGGGCCGACGATCTCCTTGTCCTCGTGGGGCTTACCCTCGAAAGTGACCTGCGAGAACCATTCGCCGCCCTCGCGCTTGTCTATCATTTCCGATTTTATATGCTCCCAGACCGAGTGAGCGGCCTCGAGGAATTTCCTGTCGCCGCTGTGCTGATAGGCGTTGGTGAAGCCTACCACAGCCTCCGCCTGCACCCACCATACGCGGTCGCGGTTGATCTTGTCCTTGTCGCGCTCGTTGTTGAGCGCACCGTTCTCGAAAGCTATATCGAGGATGTTCCCCGAGATCAGCAGGTTTCTCTTTGCCCAGTCTTCGATGAGCTCCTTATCGCCGAGGGTATCGCAGGCCAGATCAATGAGCCAGGTGGCCTCGATATCGTGGCCGTAGGAGTGAATATCACCGATAACATCGAGCTTTGTATCAAAGAAGACTCTCAGCGCCTTTCTCTCCGGGTCGTAGACCTTGTCCTTCATCTGACCCAGCAAAAAGCGCAGCCTCCCGCCGACCCTCTCGTTCTTACCGGCCTTGTAAAGCTCTGTGTAGGCCTCGATCAGGTGCAGGATCGTATTCATGGTCTTGTCGGCCATAAGGCCGTTTTCGGAGAGCGCATCGTTGGGAACGAGCTCCCAGTCCGCCGAGAATGCCTCTCTGTAGCCGTACTCGTCGAGGGTGTTCTCCTCGATGTCGAGAAACAGCTTATATGCGAGGTCGAGGGCGAAGCGGTCGCCGAATGCGTTGTAGTAGCAGGACAGCGCATAGATCGCAAACGCTATGTTGTAGGTATGCTTCATCGTATCCGTCGGCTCGCCCTTACAGCTCGTCATCCAGTAGACGCCGCCGCGCTCGTAGTCTATGCAGTGGTTCTTTATATACTCAAAGGCGTGGAACGCCTGCCTGCGGAACCTCTCCTCCCCGAACGCGATATAGCACTTCGAGAAGAACCACAGTATCCTCGAATGGAGGATAACGCCCTTTTCAGCCTTTTTGTCAAGCTCGAGCCCGTAGCTCACAAAGCCGTAGAAGCCGCCGTTCTCGTCGTCGCGGAGCTTTTCCCAGAACGGGACTATATGCTCAAAAAGCTCATTGCGGATCTCGTTTATCATCAGATTCTTTCTCCTTTGTTTCCTTTACTGCCTTTCCCTTCAGCTCCCAGGTCTGCTTGGCGTAGGCCTTGTATTCATACATAGAAAAGCTCTTATCGTTCCTCTTTACGCCGGTATAAAGCCGCGTATAGGACTTGGTGTTCGCCACGTTCCCCCAGCGCACCACCTTCTTGATCGTCAGCACGACGCAGTAATAATCGAGGATATCCAGGCAGCTCTGCGCCTGCTCATACTGCGCGGGGAAGTCGATATCGAAGCTGCCCTTCTGCTTGTCGAGCTGGGCGAGGGCGTCCCTGCCCCGGAATATCTGATATGTTCCCTCCAAGCGCTCGTTCCGGACGTTGTTCTTGCTGTAATACTGCAAAAACGACCCGTCGTCGTAGAACTCGACGGTCGAGCTGTCGGCGCCCTTGATATCCACAACGTTCCCGGAGATCATCTCGGGGTTTTTCACGACTATCTCGGCACTGGACACTATCCCCTCGAGCCCCTCTTTCATGGCGTTCACGTTCTCCTCACCGACCGCCTCGCCCTTGAACACGGCGAAGTAGTTGTGCCCGTGAGAGAAGATGAATTTGAGCAGGCAGTCATTGTCCCCGCTCCTGAATGCAAGAGCAGCCGTTTTGAACTCAACGCCCTCGGCGGTCTTCCTGACCTCGGAGAGCGGCTCCGCCTCCGAAGCGCCGGGGGTCTGCTTCCTGTACTGCTCAAGTATCTCTTTCTCGCTGAGACCCAGATCCTGCCCCTCGGTGCAGAACATATAAGCGCACTTTGTCTCATCGTCGATATACGCGGTATGCCCGGTGCGGTCGGTCTCGCGCCACCTTACCGGCAGCTCGGCGGAGATCCTGCCGAAGCTGACTCTCTGCGAGCCTTCGGGGGGCTCCGCCTTGGGAGGCAGCAGCTCAGAAACGGGCGTGTGCGAAACGGGAGCGCTCTCGCGCTCTATCCTCTCGCCGCAGCCTGTCAGCAGCAGTGCCGCCGCTATTGCAGCTATAAGTATCTTCATATCGTTTACCCGATAAACAGCCCTGCAAGCTCTGCGGGAGAGGCCGCCAGTGCCGCTGCGCCGCTGCCTTCGAGCTCGCCTTCGCCGGCGTAGCCCCAGAGGGCTCCTATACATTCGAGCCCCGCCTGACGCGCACCCTCGGCGTCGTATTTCCTGTCGCCGACCATGACGGCTCTTTCCGGCTCGGTCACGCCGAGCCTTGCGAGAGCTTCCGTCACGACCTCCGCCTTGGTATCCCGCTCACCCGAAAGCCCGCTTCCGCAGACTGTGTCGAAATACCCGATGAGCCCGTATCTTTCGAGGATCCTCACCGCGAAGGCCTCCGGCTTGTTCGTCGCGACGGCAAGGCGAAGCCCGGCACCCTTAAGCGCTTCGAGCATCTCTGCGATACCGTCATAGGGCTTGTTCTCGAACAGCCCGATCTCGCCGTAGCGGCTGCGGTAGAGCTTTATCGCTTCCGCAGCGTCCTCATCGTCAAAGCCGATAAGATATTTCATGCTGTAAGACAGCGGAGGGCCGAGCAGCTTGCTGCGGTCAAAGCCGTCGGGCAGAGTCTTGCCCATTTTCTCAAGCATATAGTCCATGCTCCCGAGTATGCCCGGGGCGGAATCGGTAAGGGTGCCGTCAAGATCGAACAGGACGGCCTGTATATTATCAAAGTTCAATTTTTCTTGCCTCAACGTAGTATCTCTTGTCGGCGGCATGACCCATGGAGAAGGTCTTTCTCGGCAGAGCGCCGTCGCAGATAACAGTCGGGAACAGCTCCTCCTTGCCCATATCCGGCAGCAGGAAGCCTACGGCGTCCTCGGCCTGAGCAAGTCTCTCAACGACCTCCTCGCCGTGGATGTAGTCAATCTTTCCGCCGATCTCGGGGAGTATGCGGTCGAGAGCGGTCTGGAGCGAGCCCACAGCCAGCTTGGAGAGCTTGGTGTGAACGTAGATATCTCTCTTGGTGCCGTTGCCCACAATGGTGATCTTCTGATCGGAGGGCTCCTTCGACAGCGCAAGGATATCTCCCAGCTCCTCGAGCAGCAAGTTGACGTTGGTCTCGGTGACGATGCGGTGGATAGCCTCAAATCTCAGGGCGGGAGAGTGGAGGTTCACGATCTCCACCAGCGCATACCTTGCGGGATGGCCGGAGAAGTCAGCCTCCGGGTTGGCTCTCTTGAGCTGCTCGTAGTACTCCTTGGCGGTGGCAAGGGAATGGTTGCCGTCGCCCATGGCGTAAACGAGGGGCTGGGATTCGTGCAGGCCGTACTTCGCATTGAAGGCGCCGAGGTCTCCGAGAGCCTCGAGAGCAGCGATAGCCGCATCTGCGCTCTCGTCGTCAACGAGCCTGCCGGTGATGCTGCCGCCGCCCTGCATGAGCCGGAAGTCATAGAGCTTGCGGAAGCTCTCCTTGCGCTCGGAAAGCGGCTCGATAACGGTCTTGTCGGTATCGTCAATGAGTATCATTATATGCGGCAGCTCGATGGGAGCGCCGTTCCTGATCTTTATTCTCGGAGGGATACGCTCAACGACGGTAGCCTCCGTCGCTCTTACCTGCGAGCGGGAGCCCTTGCGGTAGTCGTACTGCTCGAGGTCGATGCAGCCGACCAGACCCTCTCTTACGAGCCCGTCCGACTGTACCCTCTCAACGAAAACGAGGGAGTTCTTGAACTCCTCGAACACGCCGCTTTCAAGGTATGCACGCATATCCTTATGGATAGCCTCTATCCTCTTATCTACATCCTCGCTCTCGAGATACACCTCGGGAAGGATCAGCCTCAGCGCCGAGGGAGCGTATCCGACGTTCTGCTCGGTCTCAGCCCAGTATTCGGGCTCGCTTGTGTACTGATCGCAGGCGACTACCGCCCACTTCTCCATATTGGTGTCCTTCGGCAGCAGGATATCCGCCTTAGAAAATGCAGTCATTGTCATTTACCTCCGTTATATACTATTTATCCAGGGGCTCGTCCCTTGCGGGAAATTCTATCCGCGGGGGAGCCTTTTTCTGTTCGTCGGGAACGTCCTCGACTATGCTTGCGGTCAGGTGCTTATACGCTCTGTATGCGATCAGCTCGAGCAGCAGCAGACCTCCGAGCAGCGGCAGAGAATACCACAGCATTACCGCTCCGAGAGTCAGATCCTCTCCGAGGCTGACGTCATAGCCCAGAGACCCGATGCCTCCGGCTTCGAGCATCAGCACGATATCGCTGACCGCAAAAAGCAGCCAGCCCGAGAGCTCCTTCTTTCCGAGCCGTCCTCTCACCGCCGCGATGACGGTCATGAGCAGGAATATCGCCGCAAGGGCGGCAGACCCGCAGCCGATCACGAACAGCGTCGCCGTATTCTTCACGAAGATCGTGAACAGCAGCACCACAGCGGCCGTCACGCCGAAGGTCAGCGCTTGCCTCAGATATTTCGGCACTCCTATCCCCTTCTCTCCTTAAACGTTTTCGACAGTCATATCCCAAAACAGGACGGTATCTCGACCGTCCTGTTGGTTATCTGATATTTTTGGGGTTTATCGCATCACTGCTCTGTCTTCTTGGCTCCGCAGCACTTCTTGTACTTCTTGCCGCTGTTGCAGGGACAGGGATCGTTGGGGCCGACCTTGTTCACCTTGCGCTGGAGGGTATGATGCACCGGCGCCTCCTTGAGCACCTGCTCGCGCTTGGGAGCCTGTGCGGGCTGGTCGCCCTGCTTGCGCACCTGAATGGTGAACAGCATCCTGACGGTGTCCTCACGGATGGCGTCTACCATCGCGTCGAACATCTCGAAGCCTTCCATACGGTACTCTACAACAGGGTTCTTCTGACCGTAGCTTCTCAGCGTGATGCCGCGCTTGAGCTCATCCATATCGTCGATGTGAGCCATCCACTTGTTGTCAACGACCTTGAGCAGTACGACTCTCTCGACCTCTCTGAGCATTTCGGTGCCGAGATCCTCCTCACGCTTCTGATAGATCGCGTTGGCTCTTTCGGTGAGCATATCTATGATCTCCTGACGGGAAACCATTTCCAGCTCGTCGGGAGTGTATCTGAAATCGTCGTCAACGGTGAACAGACCCATAAAGTGATCTCTCAGACCCTCGAGGTTCCAGTAATCGTGTACCTCTTCATCGGCAAGATAGGTGAGTACAGAGCTCTGGATGTAATCGGAGATCATGTTGAGTATCGACTCGTGGAGATCCTCGCCGTCGAGCACCTTCTGCCTCTGACCGTAGATGATCTCACGCTGGGCGTTCATAACGTCATCGTAGTTCAGTACGTTCTTTCTGATGTTGAAGTTCCTGCCCTCGATCTTCTTCTGGGAGGACTCGATAACGCTCGAGAGCATCCTCGACTGGATCGGAGTGTTCTCGTCCACCTTGAGCATATTCATCATGCCGGTGATCCTGTCGCCGCCGAAGAGTCTCATCAGATCGTCCTCGAGGGAGAGGAAGAACAGGCTCTCGCCGGGGTCGCCCTGACGGCCGGAACGTCCGCGGAGCTGGTTGTCGATACGTCTCGACTCATGTCTCTCGGTACCGATGATGAACAGACCGCCGGCCTCCTTAACGGCCTCGGCCTTCTCCTTGACCTCCGCATTGTACTTGTCAAGGAACTCCTTGTATTTGCCTCTTGCCTCGAGAATGGTCTCGTCCTCGGTCTCGGCAAAGCCGGTGGCCTCGGCGATGACCTCCTCGGGGTACTCGAGCTTGTAGAGCTCTGCGGTGGCAAGGTACTCGGCGTTTCCTCCGAGGATGATATCGGTGCCTCGGCCTGCCATGTTGGTGGCTATGGTAACGGCGCCGAACTTGCCCGCCTGAGCTACGATCTTAGCTTCCTTCTCGTGATACTTGGCGTTGAGCACTTCATGCTTTACGCCCTTGTTTTTCAGCAGCCTCGAGAGGTACTCCGACTTCTCGATAGACACCGTGCCGACCAGAACGGGCTGGCCTTTCTCGTGGCAGGCGATGATCTGCTCGATAACGGCGTTGAACTTGCCCTTCTCGGTCTTGTAGACCACATCGGGGTGATCCTTTCTGATAACGGGCTTGTTGGTGGGCACTTCGATACAGTCGAGCTTGTAGATCTCTCTGAACTCGTCCTCTTCGGTAAGCGCGGTACCGGTCATGCCCGAGAGCTTCTTGTAAAGGCGGAAGTAGTTCTGATAGGTGATGGTGGCGATAGTCTTGCTCTCGCGCATTACCTTAACGCCTTCCTTGGCTTCGATAGCCTGATGCAGGCCGTCGTTGAAACGTCTGCCCTCCATGATACGTCCGGTGAACTCATCGACGATGAATACCTCGTCGCCTCCGCTCTTGCCGGGCTTTACAACGTAGTCAACATCCTTGTGCATGGTGCCGTTAGCCTTGATAGCCTGATTGATATGATGCAGCAGAGTCATATTGTCGGCATCCATGAGGTTATCGACGTGGAACTCTTTTTCTGCCTTGGCAACGCCCGACTTGGTGAGGGTTGCTGTCCTTGCCTTCTCGTCGATGATATAATCTCCGCCGAGGGCATCGTTATCTGCCTTGTCGTCCATCTCTACTACCGTTACCGGCTTGAGGGTCTTGGCAAAGCGGTCGGCGTAGGTGTACATCTCGGTAGACTTGTCGCCTTGACCCGAGATGATAAGCGGCGTTCTGGCCTCGTCTATAAGTATCGAGTCTACCTCGTCGACGATAGCGAAGGAGAACTCTCTCTGCACCTTATCCTTTTTATATGTCACCATATTGTCTCTCAGATAGTCGAAACCGAACTCCGAGTTGGTGCCGTAGGTGATGTCGCAGTTGTAGGCTATGCGCTTGGTAGCGTTGTCCATGCCGTTGAGCACGACGCCTATGGTCTGCCCGAGGAAGCGGAAGACCTTGCCCATTTCCTCCGACTGGAACTTGGCGAGGTAATCGTTGACGGTAACAACGTGAACGCCCTTGCCGTCGAGGGAGTTGGCGTAAGCCGCCAGACAGGCAACGAGGGTCTTACCTTCACCGGTCTTCATTTCGGCGATACGCCCCTGATGCAGCACGATTGCGCCGACGATCTGCACCGGGAAGGGCTTCTTGCCGAGAACTCTCCACGCCGCCTCGCGGCATACCGCAAGGGCGTCGGGCAGCACATCGTCAAGAGTGCCGAGGCCGTCGGAGATCTTATCCTTCATGATCTGGGTCTGCTTGCGCAGCTCCTTGTCGCTCATCGGAGCATACTTCGCCTCAAGCTCGAGAACCTTGTTCTTGATAGGCTCTATCCTCTTGAGCTCCTTCTTGGAGTAATTTCCGAATATCGCATCAACTAATCCCATGTGTTCATTCCACCTTTTGAATTATTTACAGCATATATCATACTTTCCTTGGAAACTGTCTTTAACGATATAGCAATACATCTTATATTATAGCAAATCGAGCCCGACTTGTCAACATTTATTTTTTGCCCTCTGCGAACATTTGAGCACGTTCCCTCTGATGGGTGATTTTTCGGACAGCTGCCTTTCAACTCTGCCCATACTCAAAAATGTTGAAAACTCGGTTGAAAGTGTTAAAAACTCGCTGAAAAAACCTCTCCGGAGGCCTCGGGCATGCCCTGTTTTCAACATTGATACAAAATTTCTCCCTTTTGCCGGTTTTCTCCGGTTTTCACCGGTCTGTCTCAAATACAAAAAAACGGACAGCAAGCCCCTGCTGCGCATATATTCATCCGGGCATGAATAAACGCTGCAAACAGCGCAAGTGCGCCGTTTGCAGCGTCGTTGTTATATCCTGCCGGCAATTTTTGACTGTTGTCATCAAAAATTTTTATCCGCAATAATCGGTCAGCCCGGCCGGCTCAGCCGTTTTCATTCCCAGAACCGCCCATGTAAAGCGCCGCCGCTGTTTTTATCAGTTCCGCGAACTCCTGACGATAGCTGTCGGTCAGAAGGTCTCTCTGCCTGAGGACCTCGGCCAGATGCAGCATCATCGAGGAATTCCCCTCGCTGCGCAGGAGCTTTGCAAAAGTTGCTGCGCAGTATGCGAAGGCCAGCTCCTCGGGGACATCCTCGGTATGCTCGCTGACCTTAACGGTCTTGGAAAGCTCCTTGCTGACGTCGCCGTCCGGCTGCTTGTAACGGATCTTTACCGATGCTAAATTCTCGGGCTGCTCCGCGGGGGCCTCGCCCGGAGTGCAGGAGATCGGCGTACCGCAGATGCCGTCCGAGCCGAGCACTCCGTTTGCGGGAACGATCTCGTAGATGATAGTCACCTCGTGGCCTGCGCCCATATCGCCGGCGTCCTTGGTGTCGTCAACGAAGTCCTCGTCATTGAGAGCGCGGTTCTCATAGCCTATGAGCCTGTATGCCGCCACCGCCTTAGGATCGAACTCTATCTGTGCCTTGACGTCCTTCGCCACGGTGAAGAGAGTACCCGAAAGCTCGGCGGAGAGCACCTTTTCAGCCTCCTGCTCCGAGTCGATATAGGAGTAGTTGCCGTTGCCGTTGTCGGCAAGCGCCTCGAGCCTTGCATCCTTGAAATTGCCGGTACCGAAGCCCAGCACCGAAAGGAAGACTCCGCTCTCACGCTTTCTCTCGACGAGCTCTTTGAGCTCCTCCTCCGAGGAAACGCCCACGTTGAGGTCGCCGTCGGTAGCCATGACGATGCGGTTGTTGCCGCCCTCGATAAAGTATTTCTCCGCGAGGCTGTAAGCCATGTTTATGCCTGCCTCGCCTGCGGTAGCGCCGTGTGCCACGAGAGAATCAAGGGCTGCGGCGATCTTGCCGGTCTCGCTGCCGAGTGCGCCCTCGAGCACGGTCTTCTCCTCGCCCGAATAGGTGACTATGGAGACTCTGTCATTCTGGTTCAGGCTCTGCGAGAGCAGCTTGAAGGCCTTGACTGCCAGCGGGAGCTTGAGGCTGCTCTTCATCGAGCCGCTGACATCTATCAGCAGCACGATATTCATGGCGGGTCTGTCCTTGACCTCGATATCCTTAGCTTTCAGCCCTACGAGCAGCAGCTTTGTTTTGCTGCCGTCAATGAAGGAGCCGTCGGAAAGCTGAGTGGTGATCGAAATGGGGTCGTCACCTGCGGGTGCAGCGTAGCCGTAATTGAAATAGTTGATGAACTCCTCGGATCTTACCGCGTCGGGATAGGGCTTCATACCCTCGTTGAGAAATCTTCTCGTGTTGGCGTAGGACGCCGTATCCACATCGGTGGAGAAGGTGGAGAGCGGCTGCTCGCTCACGAGCGTAAAGGCGTTGTCGGTGTGACCCTTGTACTCCTCGCCGCCGAAATCCACGAATACGCCGCCTGCGGCATCCATAACGGCCTCGGACTTGAGGGTGCGGTCATAGCTCTCCGCCCGCTCCCCCTCCACTGCGGGGATGCCCTTTTCCGTATTGCCGCCGGTCGGCGCATCAACAGTATTGTTTTCGGTGGTATCCTTTACGGTCACGCTGACCGTGTTCTGCTTTGTTACTGTATCGGAAGCCGTTTTCTTGTCGTCCTGCGAGCCGCAGCCCGAGAGTACCCCTGCCGTCATGGCTACGGCGGCTGCGACGGCTATCAGTTTTGTATATCTCTGTTTCATTTTTGTTCCTTCCCTGTTATATCTATTCTGTTATCTCTATTGCGTTTTTAAAAGCATGGACGGCGTACATCGTCTTTATCGCTGTCATATCGTCGAGATATGCGTTATGGTCTCCGATCGTGCCGAGCTTGACAAGTCTGTCGGTGACGACGTACAGGGTATCCTGACCCGCGTCGCAGCAATAGTATTCCATAACTGTTTCTTCGGCGTCGTCGGGGATATGCGAGGCAAGCCTCAGTATCCTGTCCATGTCTTCCTTGCTGCCCTTTCCGACGGGCTTTTGGGTCTCTCTGATCTTCTCGAGCTCGGAGACGAGCTCCTCTTCGGAGGGGATCTCCCGGCTGCCGCGATCGCCGTTGACAAATTCAAACCTGTAAAGATCACCCTCGCGGTCCAGGAATGTGCCGCCGTCGTAAGCACCCTCGGAGAAATTGGTGACTCTGTAGATCGCAGCGATGTTCGTATCCATGAGCTTCACGCCTTCGCCGGCGGGGATATCCTCATCGGTGAGGGGCGCTCCCGAGGCTGTGCGGCAGAAATCCGCGAACCAGGAGGCGCTGAACCGCTCCGTGGTCTCACAGTAAACGGTCTGGGTCTTGTCGTGCCACCTGAGCCCGTCGATGACGAACACCGTGGGGCCGCCCTCGACCATTTCGCTCTCGTAGGCGATACCTGTGGAGATATTCAGGGTGATACCGCTCTGGTGCCTTATCTTCACTGAGGATCGGTCATACCCGCCGACCTTCGCATAGTTCGTCACCTTCAGCGGGCGGATCTCCTTGAGCATCCTGCACACCAGATCTCTGCGGGTAATGTCGCTGAACTCGCCCTCATAGCTTTCGTATTCGCCCTTGTCCCTGTTAAAGACCGAAGCCTGCGCCGTGAAGGTGAAATCCCAGTCGGCGAGCAGCGAGTATTCCTCGGGCTCGGATGCTTCTTTTGAGTCGGGCTCCGGCTCGGAGCTCTCGACGGGGAATGTCCCCGAGAGGATAACGGTCTCCTTTACTCCCGTTTCCTTGCCGTCCGCATCCTTTCCGACCGGCTCCGCAGCGCTCGGAGATACGCTGCTCTGCGCCGCCGAGATATCGGCGGCCTTGGGGCTCTCCTTAGAGCCGCAGGCGGTCAGCAGCGCCGCCGCCATAACGATCAGAACTGCTCTTTTCATTGTTGTCTCCCCCTTAATGTTTTCTTATCTGCCTGCCCACTTGTCCGTAAGCTTCTGTATGTTCTCAGCCGGGGCAAGCCTCATCCTTCCGGAATATTCCGAATTGTAGCTGTTCGTCGGGTAGATGCAGGTCTCCGAGCCCTCGCAGAGCGTAGTCCAGCCGTCATGGAAAACTATGTTCCCGCCCGGGACGTACTCGATCTGCGGGGCGCTCTCAAAGACGAGCTTGTAACCGTCACCGTTCTTTGCCAGCGGCAGCAGATACTGCCCGCCTTCCGAAAGCAGCACCGGGCTCGCGGAGTCAAAGGTGATCTGACTGCCCGCCTGCAAGCCCTCGCCTGACCTTGCATACCCGTTTATAACCTCTGCGGTGTAGGTGCAGAAGCTGTCCTTCGGCTCGGCCTTCACGATCAGGCACTCGAGCAGGATATCGGTCTGTGCCAGCACGGCATCCTCATTGAAGCTGCCGCTGTACTCGGGCTTGTAATTGCGGACGAGCTGTTCCTTGGTCCTGCCGGTCAGCGACTTGTAGTCAACAGCAGCCTGCGATCCGCTCATTTCCTCCTGCGGAGCAGCATCCTCGACTGCGTCGGCGGCCTTCTCCGACTTTTCTGTCTTCTCCGTCTCGTTATCCAGCGCTTCATCAGCGCGGATCTCCTCCTGCCTCGAGGAAAACTCCGCCGCCTCCGCAGGCTTCTCCGCGGTCTTTGCATCGTTCTTGCCGTCAGCAATATCGGAGGCGAAGGCATTTCCGCCGTTCTGCGTCTCGGAGTAAGACGTCTCGGAGGTCTTGGGCTTATCTCTGCCGAGAATGAATATCCCCGCCGAGATTATCAGCGCACAGGCCGCAGCCATAGCCGCAAAGCGAATAATGTTGTTCTTCTTTCTTGTTGCGGCCTGTATGTTTCCCGCCGCAGGTGTATCCGTTTTGTTCTCCGCCGCATCAACGGCGCTTTCGATCCTGCTCCACAGCTTATCCATATCGGGAGCAGTCCGCTGCAGGTCTTCTTCGTATAGCATTTTTATCTCTTTCTCGTTCATACAGCGCTTCCTCCCTTCACTGTTTTTCTGAGCTTTTCCAAAGCCGTTCTGTATCTCCAAGTCACAGTCCCGAGAGGCAGGCTCAGCGCCGACGCTATCTCAGCGAAGGTAAGCTCGAGCCCTATATGCAGATTGACTATCTCGCCCTCTGCCTCCGAGAGGCTGCGGAGCGCTTCACCGAAGGATATACTGCTCTCGACTGTTTCATCCGTTCTTCTGCTGTCGGCGGGCTCCTCGTAGGTCTCCTCATCGTCGAGGGAGACATACTGCTTCCCGTGCGACCGCAGATGATCCACGGCCATGTTGTGTGCGATCGACGCAAGGTAGGCCTTATGCCCCGCGCCGCTTCTGTACTGATCTGCCTTCTGCCAGAGCCTCAGGAAAAAGTCCGAGGTGATATCCTCAGCGTCCTGAGGATTTCGGACAACGGAAAGGACGGTCTTGTATATGTATCTGCCGTACTCTTCATAGATGAGCCGGAGACCCTCCTTATCCTTTTTCCGGATGAGCTCTATGCCGTGATCGAATTCTCTGTCGGTCATTGCACCACATCCTTCGATATAATATATACGTTTTTTTCTCCCCCGATTTATGGGGTAACTTTACACAAATTATCGGTTCCGGTTTTGTAGATCATCCACAAAACCGTCCTGCGTGAAAAAGAACATAAACAAAAAAGAATAAATAATAACGAAGTCATCGCTTTTACGGCAGATCCTTATAATTTGTCCGCTCGGCGGACGCCTTAATTCTTCTTTATTATTTATTCTTCAATATTGTATATTTGATGCTTACTGCTGCTTCCACAGCCCCTCCGCCGCGTCAAGGACGCTTTCAAAGAAGGCACGGACGTTGTCGTCCTCCTCGCCGCGGATGCGTCTGTGTACCTGATACACCGCTGCGACATAGTTCCCCTTGCCGTCAGCCAGCATGGGTACTCCGTCGCGGTCCTGCTTCCAGGAATAGCCCCTGTCGGCGAGCCCGCAGTAGAGCAGCGTCTGCCCGAGGTACACTCCCGTCATCACGGAAAGGTTCCAGACGTAGATATCGGTGAGCCTTCCCTGCCGGAAAAGCTGATTCTGCCCCGCAAGTATGCGCTCGAGAGCGGTTATGCTCTCGGGGGTATAGTCAAAGTCCTCGCCGTTCTGCCTTGCGAGCGCCACCGCGCTCTGACAGATCTTCGGCAGATCGAGATCAGCCATATCACTCACGCCTCTTAACTTTCTTGAATATCATCGCCGAGATCGGCGGCACTGCCACCTCTCCGCCGAGAGGCTCCTTGTTCATCCTGCCCTGCTCGTTGAGCCTTGTATAGAAGCGCCCCTCAGGCAGCCAGATCCTTCTCTCCTCCTGATAGGGGTTGAACAGACAGACAAGGCAGTCGGTCTCGTCCTCGAGGATAAAGGCTATGACGTTCTGATCCCAGTAGTCCATGAATCTCATGTGGCTGCTGATCTCCTCCCTCGTCCGCAGACGGAAGAGGCGGTTGTTTCTCCTCAGCCTTATCAGCGCCTTGTAGTACTCAAAGACCTCGATATTGTCGAGCTTCTCGTTCCACTTGACGGCGTTGGTCGAATCGGGGGCGTTGTAGCTGTCGTGACAGACCCTCGTTACCTCGTTATCCGGCTCGCCCTCCTTGGGGATCCTCGGCTTCGAGCGGAGGAAGTCCTGCCCGAGATGTATGAACGGCATACCCTGCGCGAGTATTGCCAGCGCAGCGGCCAGCTTGTCCATCTTTACTCTGTCCTCGCGGGAGAAGTGCTTTGCGGAGATCGAGAGCTTGTCCCACAGCGTATGGTTGTCGTGCGCCTCGACATAGTTCACCGCCTGCGAGGGCTCATAGGCCCAGCAAGCCTCCTGCGCACCCTTGAGCTGCCAGTGGGGCACAGAGCCCACCAGTCCCCTCTTGAGCACGAGTGCTGCGTTCCTGTTGCCGCTTACATAGCCTATATCGTAGGGGTTGAAGGTGCCTCCCTTTATGGCGTCACGGATATTGTCGTTGAAAAGCCCGACCCTGCCGAACTTATAGCTGTTCCACTTATACGCGAGCTTGTCCGAGGCCACGGGGGACTCCCCGCCTGTCCAGCCCTCGCCGTACATCAGCAGCTTGGGGTCGAACTTGTTGAGCTCGTCTCTGATGATATTCACCGTCTCTATATCGTGCAGACCCATAAGGTCGAAGCGGAAGCCGTCGAGCTTATACTCCCTCGCCCAGAATTTCAGCGAGTTTATCATGAACCGCCTGAACATCAGGTGGTCGGAGGCGGTCTCGTTGCCGCAGCCGGAGCCGTTGGAAAATCTCCCCTCGTGATCCATGCGGTGATAATAATATGGTATGGTCTTCTGGAATGCCGACTCAAGCGTATGATAGGTGTGATTGTACACCACATCCATTATAACGCCTATGCCATTGCGGTGCAGCTCCATTACCAGCTGCTTGAACTCTCTTATCCTGCACTTGGGGTCAAGTGCGTCGGTGGAATAGGAGCCCTCGATGCAGTTGTAGTTGAGGGGGTCGTAGCCCCAGTTATACTGCGCCTTGTAGGGCCTGCTCTCGTCCACGGTGGCGAAATCGAACACCGGCAGCAGCTGGACGTGGGTAACGCCGAGCTCCTTGATGTGGTCGAGGCAGGTGGTGACGCTGTGATACTTCGTCCCCTCTGTGAAGAAACCCGCGAACTTCCCTCTCAGAGCCGGCTCTACGCCGCTCGACGGGTCTGCGGACAGATCCCTCACATGGCACTCGTACACAATGGCGTCGCAGGGGGAATTGCACTCAGGTCTGGGTATATCGTCCCAGCCCTCGGGATCGAGCTTTGAGTGATCCACCAGAAAGCCCCGCTTGCCGTTGACACCGCAGGCCTTGGCATAGACGTCGATAGTCTCGATACGGTTGCGGTTATCAAATTCAAAGGAGAAGGTATAGAAGATATCCTCGGCGTGATACATCAGCTCGACGCTCCACACGCCCCTCTGCTCCGGCTCCATGGGCAGCGTCTCGATAAGATTCGAGCCCTCGCCGTCAAGATAGAGGTTGAGATATACGCCGGTTGCCAGCGGCGACCATGCCTTGAAGACAGTCCTCGCGCCGCGGTAGGTCACACCGAGGTCTTCGCCGTTGTAGGCGAATTCCTTATCGAATTTTGCGAAGTCAGTGATCCGTATCATTATCTGGTCTCCCTGCTGCCCCGAAGGGCAAATTTCAGTCGGCGTTCAGAACTGCGAGAGTCTCGCCCTGGAGGATCTTGGTCTCGAAGCCCTCGCGGGTATTGATGAGTATATCCTCGGCTGCCTTGACCTTATCCTTCTCGGTGAGCAGGATTATAGTCGAGCCGCCGAACTCAAAATAGCCCTTTTCCTCGCCCTTGCGCACGAGCCTGCGCCCGTAGGGGTGCTTGTTGGTGATCCTGCCGACGAACATCGCGCCGACCTCCATCTGGATGATGTCGCCCAGCTTGTCCGTTCTTATCATGCAGTACTCGCGGCAGTTCTCCTTATAGACGGGTATATACTTATTGACGATCGGGTTAACGGTATGCAGTATGCCCTTGATCGAGCGGTCGCGGCTCTTCATGCCGTCGGTGCAGTAGCAGTAGCGGTGATAGTCGTCGGGGGTAAGCCTGATTATGAAGGCCGTGCCGCCCAGAAATCTCCTGGCGAGCTTGGTATCCCTCAGCAGCGACTCAACGGTATATACCGAGTTCTTCACCACGAACACGCCCGAGCCTGTGATCTCATAGGCGCTGACCTTTCCGTCGGAGGGCGAGATTATGATGTTCTTCCCTGCGTCGATACGTCTTCTTCCGGGCTTGATGCGGCGGATGAAGAAGTCGTTGAAGGAATTGTATACCTTATTTTCGTAGTCAAAGATATCTATATCGTTTCTCTCGGCAAATCTCAGCACGAACGTCGATGAGAGGCGGGTGTTGAGTATGAACCTCAGTATCGACGAAAAGATCGGCAGCGAAGAAAATTTCATGCAGCCTCTGCCCAGCGCCGAGCTGTACATCCTTGCAAGGAACTCATCCTGCGAGGTGGTCTGTTCGTATTCGTTTCCTCTTCTGTCACGGTATTTCACGGAGCATTCCTTCTTTCTGTTTTATCACTGCCTCAGCTTTACGAGGCCGAAGATTATGAGCGCTGTTATGGTGAACATTATGAATATGCTCTTTGCCGAGATCTTCTTGACTCTTATATTGAGCACGAACAGCACTGCAAGAGCGAGCATGAAGAACTGGAACACGTAGGGGAAAGCCGCCTTGGGGATATTGTGCCTGCCCATGAACAGCAGCGGCAGCACGATCGCAGAGGTGGTTATCGGCAGACCCTGATACTCCTTGCGGTTTTCGGCGGAGGTCCTCTGCCTCTCCTCCTCCATAACGTTGAAGTAGCCGAGCCTTATCAGTCCGCAGAGGACGATGAGCAATGCCGAAACGAGGCCGAGGCCGTAGTTGAAGCCGTACTGATAGCCGATGACTGCGGGGAGCACTCCGAAGCATACGAGGTCCGCCAGCGAGTCTATCTGGATACCGAAGACCTTTTCCTGATCGGTCCTGTCCTTCTTGTGCCTTGCTACCTTTCCGTCGAACAGGTCGCAGATGCCTGACAGCAGCAGGCAGAGGAAGGCGATGGAAAGGCTCCTCTCCGTCCCCTCAAAGACCTGCGTGATGCCGAACACGGCCGACAGCAGGCTTATGTAGGTCAGTATGACCGTATAATTCCAGAATCCTATCATTTTCAACACTCCTCGTTCTATGCCGCCCGGGTACTCCTTCCCCGGGAGCTATGCGGCTCTGTCACGGCTCTCGCCGCCGTTGTCCGCTTTGTTTTTAATGACTCTGAGATGCGCATAAAGTGTAACTGCCGCGCCGGCTATGAGCACCCCGTAGAAGGTCAGGCCTCTGCTGAGCAAGAGCCCCGATCTCACATACTGCTCGGTGAATATCGTCCCGAACACGCCGATGAAGCAAGCCTCGGTGATTCCCGCAGCGCCCGGCAGCGGCAGCATCTCCACCGCAAGCGCGATCATGGTCTGTATCGTTATGATCCCGACTATCCCGGTGCCCGTCAGGCCGAAGCTGCGGTAGACCGCCCAGCTCACCGCGAACAGCAGCAGCCGCTGCACGCAGGTCATCAGAAAGATCTTTACAGCCGCCCGGATATGCGTCTTCAGATAATCGGCGCTCTCGGAATAGGTATCGGTTATCCGGCAGAGCTTGGCAAAATATGCCTCGCGCTTCTTTTTCCTGAGTATATGCATCCTGCATAGCAGGTCTATTATCACCGCCGCGAGCTTCCTTGCCGTCAGCGGCTTGAAGAAGGCCAGCAGCAGCGCCGATATATACAGTATATTGAGCAGGTACCCTGCCAGGAGCAGCCAGATCCACCCGCCGACGTGCTCGAGCACGAACCCGCTCTCGAGCAGGAAGAACACCGTTCCGAACACCACCAGCACCGTCTTGTAGGCGATGGTGACGATGACCATTATCAGCGTCGAGTGCCCGACCTTGATACCGTCCTTTTTCATATAGTATATCTGAGCGGGCTGCCCTCCCGATGAGGACGGGGTTATATAGCTGTAAAAGAAGCCTATGAAGCTGTATTTGAGGCACCTAAGGAAGGATATCCCCACCCCGAAGAGCCGGAGCATATATCTTATTATCAGTGATTCCCCGGCGACGAACCCGAAGGTCAGCGCCGCTCCGAGAAGCACCCAGAGCTTATCCGCCCTGTCCACATCGTCTATGATCTCCGAAAGCTCCCGGTCGCGGAAAAGCAGGTTCACGGTGAGCACGGCTATCAGGATTATGAACAGAACGTTCAGGATATAGACCGCAGTCTTTTTCAATACTGTCCCTCGTTTCACAAAGACTGATGCAGAAAGGCTCTCAGAGAGCCATAAATACCGCCGTGCAGAGCACGAGCTGGAAGATCACGAATCTCGTTACCACCTGAGAATCGCTCCAGCCGAGGTTCTTCCGGAAGTGGTCGTGCAGAGGTGTGCGCAGGCGGCTCATGAAGTCCTTCTTCCTGGTGACCCTGATGACCGTCAGCTTGAACAGCCCGAGGCCGCCGTCGAGTATCATAACGGCCGCAAACGGCAGGAACAGCAGCGGCTGCCTGCACTGCATAGCGAACAGCGCGATATACACGCCGATAGCGCGTGAGCCGGCGTCGCCCATGAGCATCGAGCTCGGAGAGGCGTTGAACCACAGATATGCCGCCAGTACGCCGAGCATGACAAACGCAGTCTCAACATAGGGCTGATAGACCTGCATAAGGAAGAATACCGTTGCCAGCGAAAGCGAAGCGCAGAGGCCGTCAACGCCGTCGGTGCAGTTGACCACATTTATCGACACCCACACGAGTATCACTCCGAGCACCGCATAGAGCGGGGTCGGAACGGTAACTACGTCTCCGAAGAACATGATCGACAGGTTGTTGTGATAGATGAAGTTCGCAGTGATGCCCCCCGCGATCACCAGATCGCAGATGCCCTTTCTGAGCTCGCCCCACGGCTCCTTGGCCGAATCGTCGAGGTAGCCGGTCATCATGGCGGCGAAGATAAGGCCGAGGTTGATGATCTGCTGTGTATCCATCTTGGTGAATATCGCCGAGCAGAGCACGAATACCGAGAACATGATGAGCCCGGCGCCGCGAAGCTTGCCCTGAGAAAGCTCACCGTTGACGGCGAACTCCCTGCCCTTGTCCCTCGGCAGCTTTCTGCCGAAGACCTTCAGCGCGGCAAACGTGAGTATCACCGTGCAGACGATTATGATCGTCCTGAGGGGAAAGTCCTGATGGTTCTTCCAATAATCATAAAGCATTTTGATTCTTCCTTAACGCAGTTTGATTTGACAGCCGTGCCTGCGGGCACACTTATCTACTATACAATATACTATTATACAACATTTCAGGAAAAAATGCAAATACATTCTTACGTTATTTTGCACAAATTTGAGCCGCTCTTTTCTACCATTATACTGTCATACTGTCCCCGCAGAACCCGGCGCTTCGCAGCTTAGGCAGCTGGGCTAAAACCGGTATTGTAAGTTTGTTAAAATATTATACATTGAATTTGTACTATTTCTCCAAATATATTTCACGCCTATTGACACATTCTGTTAAGTGCGATATAATAAATTGATAGTTATTTTGGGGCAGTGTCTCATTACGGAAGGGAGTGCGGGATTATGGCAGCAGGATCTCCGCTTTGGAACAGAATGTTCGGAGAAGGCTGGCAGTCGGTGTCGGAGCTTGAGCCCGATATCGGTATGTTCCTCATCGACCATGAACATCAGACTGCGGAAACTGACCGCAATACCCTGCGTATGCTCGATCTCCCCGACAACGTCGATTATGAAGACGCCAAGATCATCATGTCCCAGCTCCTTGAGTATCAGCCCGCGGAATCACAGCTGCTGCTGCGCACGATCGTCAACGACGACAAGTGTTTTGCAGGCTTCATCAAGCTTTCTCTCGCAGGCGAGCGCGGCGAGGACTTCATCCTCCCCGTATCCCGGCAGTCAAGGCTCGTTGCAGCCATGCTCGAGAATACCGCTCCTTCGCTGTTTGCTCTGCTCCAGCTGGAGGAGAGAGACCGCATGACCCTCACCGGCGCTCAGATCTACGCCGCACTCTCCGCTATCATCTCCGCCGCCCCGAAGAATACGATACTCGCACAGCAGTCAAATACACGGTTCTGGCTCTATGTGCCCGATTTCTCCGGCGACGAGGTGGATTTCCTCAAAGCGCTCCAGCAGGCCGTGGAGAAATGCTCCACCGACCGCGACCCGGAGTACGATCCCGAAAATTCTTACAGACTCACCTTCTCCGCCGGCTGCGGCGCCGCTTCGAGCGTGCCCGCACAGAGAATGCACACGGCGGAATATACCCTCTATCAGACCTCGTCTCTCGGCGTGGGGAGCATCTGTCTCTACTCCATGGAGAAGTACGAGAGCCAGAAGAGCGAATATGCAGGCATCAGAAAGTTCCTGCACCTTGTTGACAACAACCTTTTCACATATCACTTCCAGCCGATCGTCGATGTAAGGACGGCGGAGGTGATCGCCTACGAGGCGCTGATGCGCACCGACAAGAGCATCGGTATGCGTCCGCTCGAGGTGCTCGGCTATGCCGCTCAGCTCAAGCGTCTCTATGACATCGAGAAGCTGACCATGCGCAATACCCTTGAAGCCGTCTACCGCAATCAGGACGCGCTCCATTCAAGAAAGCTGTTCGTAAACTCCATACCCGCACATATGCTCACCGATGAGGACTGGAGAACTCTCGAGACCCAGTACGGCGAGCTCATGGAAAAGATAGTCATAGAGCTCACCGAGCAGTCCGAGCCCTCGCCCGAGATGCTCGAGGTCATCCACAAGAGGCTCGGCAGGAACAATATGCAGCTCGCTATCGACGATTACGGCACCGGCTATTCCAATACCTCAAACCTCGTGAAGTACAAGCCGAACGTCGTAAAGATAGACCGCGCCCTCATCGAGGACATCGACAAGAAGCCCAAGATGCAGAGGCTCGTAAGCGGACTTATCGAGTTCATGCATGAGAACGGCTACCTTGCCCTTGCGGAAGGCGTCGAGACCTTTGAGGAGATGCGGGCAATGATCCGCCTCGGCTCCGACCTGCTCCAGGGCTTCTATGTGTCCAAGCCCAAGCCGATACTCACCTACGATATCGCCTCCAACGTCAAGGAGCAGATACTCAAGGTCAACCTCGAGTTCTCCAGCGACGTCACCAGGAGCTATCATCCCGACGACGGCGAGACGGTGGATCTCTGCGACCTCGTCACCAGCCGGTACAATACCGTGTTCGTCGAGGTGCCGAAAGTCAACTTCGTCGGCGACCGCGACAAGCTCCTCAACCTCAATATCATCATCAAGGACGGCATATCCACAAAGCTCAGCTTCAAAAACGTCTTTCTTTCGTCCGAGCGCACCGACGCGATCGTTACCCTCGGCGAGAGCTGCGACGTCGAGATACAGCTCGAATCCAACAATGAGCTGCTCTGCCGCGGCATAAGCGTGCCTCAGACCTCAAATCTGAGATTTACCGGCAGCGGCTCGCTGCATATCCGCGCCGAGATGACCAACTGCTTCGCTGTCGGCACCGACGTTGACCACAGCCCCGGAAATATCATCTTCGATATCACCGGCGAGGTGCAGATCGAGGTCAGCGGCGAAACAGCCGTCGGCATAGGCGGCGGCAGGAACGACGGGAACTCCTCGATAGTTGTCACCGGCGGAAAGTACAACCTCTCCGGCAACGGCAACGCCTGCATACTTCTGGGCACGTTCTCCGGCAGCTCGCTCATTGATCTGTCCGACTGCGGATTCGATCTTGAGCTGTCGTCAGCAAACGGCGTCGGCATAGGCGCCCTTGAGGGCAATGCAAAGATAAATGTCAAGAACTACCGCATAACCTCGGATATGCGGGGGTCGAACCTCTGCGTGGTCGGAGTGGGGCACGCCGGCACCGGGACCCTTGACATGGCCAACGGCCGCTTCTCGGCAAATCTCCACGGCAGCAATATCAAGTGTATAGGCACCTACGACGGCAGCCTTGAATGTTTGGTACACAATACCGCCGTCGAGCTGACCTGTGAGGGACGCACCGCCGCCGGCATCGGCGACATCGAGGGCAGCGGTGACGTTACGATAGACCACTGCAACGTCAAGTGCCGTATGCTTTCGAGCAACTACATAGACTTCGGCTCACGCCGCGGCTCTCTGAGCGTTGACGGCACCGTACAGGATGTAGTGATAAACGACTGATCGCTCAGGCAAAAATTTATTGGGCATAAAGCCCGTGCTCCGGCGCGGGCTTCTTTATCGGAGGGAAACAAATAATGATCTGTTCAAATATACTCGAGGCTATGGGAAATACCCCGCTGATAAGGCTCGGACGAATGGTGAGCAAAGGCTCGGCTCAGGTGCTCGTCAAGTTCGAGGGGCTCAATGTCGGAGGGTCGATCAAAACCAGAACGGCCTATAATATGGTCCTTGCAGCCGAGAAAAACGGCCTTATAAACAAGGATACCGTCATCGTCGAGCCCACCAGCGGCAACCAGGGCATAGGCCTCGCGCTGATCGGAGCCGTGAAGGGCTACCGCACCGTCATCATCATGCCCGACTCGGTGAGCCGGGAAAGAAGGATGCTCGTCCACCACTACGGCGCCGAGGTCATCCTCGTCCACGACGACGGAGATATCGGCAAGTGTATGGACGAGTGCCTGCATATCGCCGAGGACATGAAGCGCAGAGACCCCAACGTCTATATCCCGCAGCAGTTCGAGAACCCCGCCAACCCGCAGGTACACCGCGAGAAAACGGGTATCGAGATCATTGAACAGGCCGGCTGCAAGATCGACGGCTTCTGCTCCGGCTTCGGCACCGGCGGAACCATAAGCGGCATCGGAGAGGTGCTCAGGAAACATAACCCGGATATCGTCATCTGGGCAGTGGAGCCCGAGAACGCCGCCATACTCGCCGGAGGCACCATAGGTACACACCTCCAGATGGGCATAGGCGACGGGCTGATCCCCGGGAACCTTAACAGGAACATCTACGACGATATATATATCGTCTCCGATGAGGAGGCTATCTCCACTTCCAAGGCGCTTTCCGCCATGGAGGGTATAATGTGCGGCATATCGAGCGGCACTAACGTCGCGGCAGCCCTGAAGCTCGCCCGCAAGCTCGGCCCCGGCAAGACGGTAGTCACCGTTCTGCCCGACACCGCCGAACGTTACTTCTCAACTCCGCTGTTCGGGGAGGAATAAGGCGAAGACCTCAAAAAACCGAACATTTGTTAAAATAATCATTGACAAACTATGTATTATGTGCTATACTGTAAAAAGGCATTTATCTGTTTTTACACAATTTTTCGTAACGAGGGGTAGATACAATGGCCGAAGCGACCGAGCTTGAACGGCTCCGACAGGTAAAGGAATACTTCCAGCGCTACTATCAGTTTGAGGACGCTGTCGCTGTCAACAAGCAGAACAAGGAATATCTCAAGACCTATATCCATAACGACTTCGATGTCGAAGCAGAATTCAATATGAAGGCAAAGTTCACCAGAGGTCTCGGCTTCGCTGCCGCCGCCGGCGCAGTGCTGGGACTGCTGCTCTGGCTCTTTTCGGGGATGTGGCTCGTCGGAGCCATTACCTTCGGCGTAGTGACTCTGGGTCTCGCAATAGTTACTGCTTATGTCCTTAAAGTCCGTCTCAGGGACGCAAAGGTCAGCCAGCGTGAGGTAAACGAGGGCATCAAGGAACAGATCGCAAACCTCGATGCAAGAGACGAGCTGCTCATCCGTCAGCGCGACGAGTATTACAGAGGTCTGAAAAAGAGAGTTGACTTCATGTCGCTCGATTATATGGACAACATCGACCAGATCGAGGAAATCCTCGTAAACGGCGAGGCGGAGACCTGTGAGGACGCTGTGGCGGTCTTCGAGCAGAAGATGCTGCTGCAGGAGATGAGCTCTTTCCTCGCAAACCCCGCACAGCCCGAGGTACAGCCTCTCGACCCCGGCAAGGCCAAGGAAATGTTCGGCGACCCGCTCGAGGTCATCAGAGAGAACCGCAAGAAGAACAAGCGCAACAAGAAAGCAGACTCTATCTTCGCGGATTGGTAAAAAGCTTCAAAGAGATACCGGAGGGTATCTCTTTTGTTTTCGGAAAGCGCAGCACGTTCACGAAAAGTTTACAAATTTCGTCCCGGCGCTATTGACAAGGCCGGCGGGATATGATATAATATCTCTTGCATTCGTATCTAAAGACAGCCGGCAGCGTGCTTATGTATGCGGAAGTCCGGCCGAGGAAAGAATGGCAAGCAAAATATGCTTTGTCTTTTACTGTCCTTCTGTCTTTGCGGCGGAAGGATTTTTTGATGCGCTGCAATCCATTTATGAATGAGGTGAAATCAAAAAATGCCAAGTGAAAAGGTTTTACTCGCTAAGCAGGAAAAGGTAGCCAAGCTCACCGAGATCCTCAAGAATTCGGTTTCCGGCGTGCTCGTTGATTACAAGGGCATCACCGTTGAGGAGGATACCAAGCTGCGTAAGGAGCTCAGAGAGGCAGGAGTAAGCTATTTCGTTGAGAAGAACACCATGCTTCGCTTCGCAGTGAAGAATGCAGGTCTTGACGGACTGGCCGACAGCCTCGAGGGCACTACCGCTATCGCTGTTTCCGACGGCGACCAGACCGCTCCCGCAAGGATCCTCGGAAAGTTCTCCGAAGCCTGCAAGGGAGAGAAGTTCCTGCTCAAGGCAGGCTATGTTGACGGCGAGATCTATGATGAGGCAGGCGTTAAGGCTCTGTCCAAGATCCCCTCGAGAGAGGTCCTGCTCGCTCAGCTGGTCGGCTCGCTGCAGGGTCCCATCCAGAAGCTTGCTGCTACTCTGCAGGCTGTTGTGGACAAGGAGAACGGCGCTGCCTGATGCTGCGGCGCACATCAACGCTGCATAACGCAGCATGACTGACGGGATATGCTCCCGAAAAAATATTGAAAAGGAGAAAATTATCATGGCTTCCGAGAAGATTCTTAAGTTTGTAGAAGATATCAAGACCCTTTCCGTCCTCGAGCTTGCTGAGCTCGTAGACGCTATCCAGGAGGAGTTCGGCGTAACAGCTGCTGTTGCTGCTGCTCCCGCTGCCGGCGCAGGCGCTGCTGCTGCTGAGGAGAAGACCGAGTTTGACGTAGTTCTTGCTTCCTTCGGCGATTCCAAGATGGGCGTTATCAAGGTCGTTAAGGAGATCACCGGCCTCGGCCTGAAGGAGTCCAAGGAGCTCGTTGAGGGCGCTCCCAAGGCTATCAAGGAGGGCGTTTCCAAGGCTGACGCTGAGGAGCTCAAGGCTAAGCTTGAGGCTGCCGGCGCTACTGTTGAGCTCAAGTAATCGAGTTCTTCAAAAAACGTGTCACATAACGGGCTGCCGCTGCTGCGGCGGCCTGTTTTTTTGTTATCCCCGATCCACCGTGTATTACTCAAAAACGGTTAGCAAAATAGTGCACAATGCACAGTGCACAATGCACAATGCACAATGCAC
>JAFXVY010000059.1 GCA_017534595.1 Ruminococcus sp. | reverse complement strand
TTCCGTCATAGCACACAAATTCTCCTTGCCGGGCGTCAGCCCGCCTGCGTCGAATTTATGCACTCTGACGAAAATCTGTACCTCAACGCCAGTTGAGGTTGCGTATACTGACGCACAGGGGTTGTGCGGTATTGCCTTAAAAACCGCAGCGCCTTTTGATGTGCCGTGGGGACGATCTGTCGCAGCGGCGGCCCGCTTTGTTTGGGCGAGTATCACTCGCCCGCGATGAAAAGCTCGGTGCCGACCCATATCCGATCTTGTGCATCAGTCCAATTCATTGTACAGTTACACCAAGCCGTTGTTCGCCGCCGCCTGAACCGCCCCTTACTGCATACCCCCGCAAAATTCGCAGCTGATCTATGATCAGCTTGTGATCTATGATCAGCTTGTGATCTATGATCAGCTTGTGATATTCGATCAGCTTGCTGTTCCCTGTGCCTGCGAATGACAGTCCCCTGAGTACAGGCAAAAAACAAGGCGCTGCAGCCCTTTGATTTATGGGCGCAGCGCCTAAATTATTGCCTTGTGCGGAGCCGCAGCTCAGCCTGCCGCCGCCACGATCCCGTCAAACGCCGGCTTCCTCGACAGATCATCATTGAACAGAAGTGCGTTCTCGCCCTTCCTCCATGACATCCCGTCCGTGAGTCCCCATACCGTCACACTCGTTAAAGGTACTCCGTCTGCCTTGAGCTCCTTGAATGCCGTGAACAGCTTCTTGTAAAGCTCTTCCTGCTTGGTCTCCCAGTCCTCGGATTTGTCCTTTCCGAGATCAAGCTCCGTTATGTGGATCTCAAGCCCCAGCTTCTTGTAGTAGTCTTTGATCGCCGTCTTGAATTCTATCGGGTTCAGATACAAACCGACGTGCGACTGCAGCCCCATACCGTCTATGTTCCCCGCGTCAACGATAGGCTGGAGCATCTCGATGATGTCCTTCCTCTTGCGCGACTGGTATGCGTTGTAGTCGTTGTAGAACAGCTTGACATCCGCCGCCGCATACTTCCTCGCGTACTCGAACGCCTTCTGCACAAAGTCCTCGCCGACTACCTCGTACCACTTGCTCTCTTTCCTCATGCCCTTGGAGTCGGAGATCGCCTCGTTCACAACGTCCCACGCATAAATGAGCCCGGGATAATTCTCGTTGGTCCACTCTAAAACGTCCTTGATGTAGTTCTCCATTCTCTTGAGCATCGTATCGCGGTCAACAGTTCCGTTCTTCTTCTGGAAGCCCACGCAGAAGAACCATTCCGGTGTCTGCGAATGCCATACCAGCGTGTGACCTCTTACCGCAAAGCCGTGCTCCTGAGCGTAGTCAAGACATGTCTTCATGTTGCTGAAGTTCAGCGGAACGTGCTCGTTGTACTTGTCGGGATCGGAGAGCGCTTCCTTCTGATCGAGTGTAGCCTCCGGCTTCATCGCATTCTCTGCGGTGTAGCTGTTGAACTGCTCGCATACCAGCTCACTGTACTCGGGCGTGTTCTGTATGGTCGTCGAGATCGCGCATCCGAACTTGAAATCGTCCTTGTAGAGCTCCTTGAGCTTGGGATAATCCGCCGTCTCAACGAATTTTGAATTTCTCTCTGAGGCCGGCTTATCCTTTGCAGGTTCAGCCTCGGACCCGTCCGAAGCGTCCGTCACGGCTGATGTGCCGTCAGCCGGCTTGTCAGCCTCCGCGGAGGACGAGCTGTCGTCCGACCCGCAGCCTGCCAGCAGGATCATGGCTGCCGACAGCATAGCAAGTAATCTGTACTTTTTCATCATTTTACCTCACATAAAGTCTCCGGTCGTTTACTTCGTGATCTCGCAGCTCGCGCACTCGCTCCCGCTCAGAGAAACGCTCAGAGCGTCGGGACGGTGAGTTCCCGCATACAGCGTGAAGCTGTCGGAGAATACGGCACGCTTGCCGCTGTTGTCAACGGATGTGAATGCTCTCTCGGCAACAGGTATCTTGAACACCTTGCTCTCGCCCGCCCCGAGGATAACTCTAGCAAATCCGCAGAGGCTCTCGTTGGGCACGCCGAACTCGCCGCGATCCTTGATATAAAGCTCAATGACGTCCTCTGTCGCAGCGCCCTTGTTCTCGGCGGTCACATAAGCGAAGCCGTCTCTGTATTCAAGAGAGGTGCAGCGGATATCGCCGTAGGTCAGGCCGTAGCCGAACGGGAACAGTATGTTCTCGGATGCGTATCTGTAAGTCCTGCCCTTCATCGAATAGTCGGTGAACTCGGGCAGCTTGTCGGTGTCCTCGTAGAAGGTAACGGGCAGCTTTCCGGAGGGCGAAACGTCGCCGAAAAGTATCTCCGCCAGAGCCTTGCCGCCCTCGGCACCCGGATACCATGCGTGCAGCAGGGCGTTGGGATCGGCCTCGGTATTGATAGCGCTTCCGGCAGCCACTACGATAACGGTCGGCTTGCCGACAGCGGTAACTCTCTTGATAAGCTCGGACTGGCAGGCGGGCAGCAGCAGACCCTTCTTGTCGCCGGAGGAGAACTCGTTTCCGGTATCTCCCTCCTCGCCCTCGATGGTTGCGTCAAGACCCACGCAAAGCACTACAAGATCTGCATTCGCGGCACAGGCCTCAGCCTCGGCATATCTGTCGCCGGCCTGAGCGAGCCCGGATACTCTGTCCTTGTAAAGGTGACAGCCCTCGGAGAAGATCACCCTCCCGGAGAACCTGTCCTGTATGCCTGTCAGGAAAGTGGTGTAGCGGTCGGAAAGACCGTTGTAGTTGCCCTCGAGAGCCACACGGCTGTCGGAGTTGGGGCCGATCACCGCGATAGTCTTCACCTTGCCCTCGTCGATCGGCAGCACGCCGTCGTTCTTGAGCATTACCACCGAGCGCCTCGCGCACTCCAGCGCGTAAGCCTTGTGCTCCTTGCTCGCAACAGTGAGATAGGATATATCGTCAAACTCGGTGTGAGCGTCGAACATACCCAGCCTGATGCGCGTTCTCATCAGATGAACGCAGGCCGCGCGGATATCCTCCTCGGTGATGAGACCCTGCTCGAGCGCTGCCAGCAGATTTACATAGGTGCAGCCGCAGTTCACATCGCAGCCTGCCTTTAGAGCCATAGCCGCCGACTCAACAGGGCTCGATGTCACCTTGTGGTTCTCGTGGAAGTCCCTGATAGCCCAGCAGTCGGAAACGAAATACCCGTCAAAGCCCCACTCGTCAAGCTTCTTCATCAGGAAGTCGGAAGCGCAGGCCGGCTCACCGTTCACACGGTTGTATGCGCCCATTACGCTCTCCACCTTGGCCTCTTTGACCAGTGCCTCGAAAGCGGGAAGATAGGTCTCCTCCATATCCTTTGCGTCAGCCTTGGCGTCGAAGCTGTGTCTCAGAGCTTCGGGGCCGCTGTGTACCGCGAAATGCTTGGCACAGGCAGCCGCCTGCATCACCTTGCCGCTGCCCTGTAAGCCTCTTACATAAGCCTTGCCGTTCTCGGCGGTCAGATACGGATCCTCACCGTAGGTCTCGTGACCTCTGCCCCAGCGGGGGTCGCGGAAAATATTGATATTAGGAGCCCACAGCGTCAGACCCTTGTAGATGTCGCGGTCTCCGCGCTTGGAATACTCGTTGTACTTGGCTCTTGCTTCCTTGCCGGTGATCTCTGCGGCCTTCTGAACGAGGTCGCGGTCGAACATGGCGGCAAGACCTATCGCCTGCGGGAACATCGTAGCGACACCCGACCGTGCGAGCCCGTGTACGCCCTCATTCCACCAGTTGTAGGCCGGTATCCCGAGCCTCTCGACAGCGGGTGCATCGTAGCGCAGCTGGCTTGCCATTTCTTCAACGGTCATCTCAGCGACAAGCGCCTCTGCACGCTCCTCGGCGGAAAGGGTCTCGTCAAGGTATTTCTTCATATTTAGTCCTCCCTTATTATCATTTAGGTAAAGGGCAACTCTAAAAACCCCTTTTGAGAAAAACAGCTATGTACGTCATTTGCTGCGTCAAGACCTCTTGGAGTGCGAAAGCACGCCTGCGAGGTCTTTTCTTGCAGCTGACGCACCTATCTGCTTTTCCTTTGACCAAACGGGTTTTTAGAGTTGCCCTTGAGATAATTATATTATACGGATACCAAATCTTTCAAGCCAATTTTTGCGGTCAAAACCGCATAAGTTGTCCATATCCCCTAACCACCGCACTCGCAGACCTCCCGCGCTCGAACTTGAGCCCGTCGCCCTGATCGCCCCTCTGCGCCTCCTGCGGCGCATCAGGGCATAAAAATAGCGCCGAGCCCGAAGGCACGACGCTGGTGTGTATTTAATTCATGGTATAAGAAAACCGCCTTGTTACGGGCGGTTCAAAGCTTCAGCCATTCTTCATAAGCAGCTTTTATATCTTCAGGAGCATCGGGCTTTAATTTTGCAGGTTCTCCGTCCTTCATGCTCATAATAAGCCAAGGAGCAATTTTATCTAATAATTCTATTTCTCTATCACTTGCTCTTACCATCATATCCCATCAACTCCTCAAATAGTTTTTTAAACTCAGTGTCTGAAATTTCACCTTTTTGATACAACAGCTCACAATCAGCAATAACCTCGTTAATTTGTCCACTTTTTTCTACCGATCTAAAGGCGTTTTCACTGATATTCTTTTTGACATAGTAATAATCCGAGCTTTGTTGCTTAAATATATATTCACGCAATGGCCTTTCGAGGTCTTGCTTTGCATCTTCAAGTGAAGAATACCTATCAATGTTTTCGTTGTAGAACTTTTTGACCATATCCCAATGACGCTTGTGACCGTCAAGCTCATGGATTATTACATCATCAAGATTTCTTGCAGGGAAATAACTCTTGTCAACAAGTCTGTCAAAGCCCTCTTTGGTTATAAGTTCCTCGCTTATGAAAAGAGTATTGTCAGTATGCCTATAAGATGATATCCCTTGCAAATTCTCACTCTTAGCAATCACGATTCTATCAACCTTGCCGTAATCACCGTTGTTGACCTTTTCGTTTAAGTATTCAGCCATCGCACGAGCATCTTCACTATATGTCTGAGAAAAAATGTTAGGATATTCTCCTAATGGATTGCTTCTGAACGACCATTCTTCAAGAACACGCTCACCCGTCTTAGGATCAATCACATATCTGCTAAGCTGCTCCCTTGGGTTACGATCCATGAAATCTTGCTGTTTACTTATTGATTCTATTATACCACTTTCCTCTGATTTGTCAAGCAGCTTCGCCTCCAACTCCCTCGCCTGCTCTCTGGTATAGACCACCGGCTTCGCAAAGCTCTCGTTCAGGGTCTTGGCCTCTTCCCGGGTGTGAACTCTCGGTCTGCTCTGCTCGGCGAACTCCTTCCGGGCCTGCACATCCTTCGGATCCGCTTCCCATTTCTTTTCGCTCCATACATCCTGGCGCATCCGGCCGCATTCGTAGGTCACGGTGCAGGTGCAGTTATCGTGCCGCCTGAAAACATCGTCCGGCGCCGAAGCGTAATCGTAACGCCCGGCAAGAGCCTGACACCACTTGCAGCAGCCGTCTCCGGCATCACGCGCTCATCGCTTCGATCGAGGCAGATCGGCAGCATTGGCGTATCGGCGGGAAGTTCCTTCCCCCCCTTGATATTTTCCTCCCCCTGTGTTATAATATAACCGCAGGGAGGTGCGCAATATGATCGGATACATCCACTCCACCGAAAGCTTCGGCACGGTGGACGGCCCCGGAGTGCGGTTCGTGGTATTCATGCAGGGCTGCCCGATGCGCTGCCTCTATTGCCACAACCCCGATACCTGGGACATCTCCGGCGGCACCCCCCGCACCGCCGACGACCTGCTCGCCGAGTACGGCTCCTGTCGGGAGTTCTATAAAAACGGCGGCCTGACCGTCACGGGAGGGGAGCCGCTGCTGCAAGCGGGATTCGTCACCGAGCTCTTCGAGGCCGCCAAGCGGCAGGGTATCCATACCTGCCTCGATACCTCCGGCATCGTGTTCGATCCCGATAACGCGGCAGCTGTCCAAAATATCGGACAGCTCATAGACTCCACCGACCTCGTCATGCTCGACATCAAGCATATTGACGACAGCGTCCACCGCCGCCTCACAGGCCACTCCAACCGCAATATCCTCGCATTTGCGCGGTTCCTGCGGGACAGGGGAACGCCCCTCTGGGTGCGGCACGTCGTGGTTCCCGGCCTCACCGACGCCGAGCCCGACCTTCACCGCCTCGGGATGTTTCTCGGCGAGCTGCGAAATCTCAAAGCGCTGGACGTCCTGCCCTATCACACCATGGGCAAGGCGAAATACGAGCGCCTCGGCATCGCCTACCCTCTCGGGGACACCCCGCCCGCAGATAAGGAGCTTGCGATCCGCGCCCGCGACATCATCATGCAGGGCATCCGGGACAGGCTCAGAAACAAAAGCACAACAGAAACGGAGGAACAGAAATGAAGATAGCAACACTTATTGTCGGCGGTCTGGCGATCCTTGCCGGCCTCGTATACGCACTCAAAGGCGAGAAGACCCGTCTTACCGGCGTCGGCATGATGGGCACCGGCGCCCTTCTCATCACCTTCGGCCTGCTCGGGAATTTATAGCTGAACAAAGTGCAAGACCCAAACGCGGGTCCTAACGCGGACGGCGTATTTCCGCCTTTGATTTATGGAGTGCAGGAAAGTACTTCGGTTTGACGGCGGGCTGAACAAGCGTAGAGACCCAAACGCGAAGCAAAATGGGGTCAAGGGGGCTTTGCTCCCTTGCGGGGGTCGAGGGGGCAGAGCCCTCCTCGCGGGGTCAAGGGGCGGCGCCCCTTGTCGCCGTCCGCAGACGGCGAAACTCCCCTACCGGAGGGCGCTCCGAGAGGGGTGAATTT
>JAFXVY010000058.1 GCA_017534595.1 Ruminococcus sp. | reverse complement strand
TTCCAATAACATCAATCAGGTGGCGAAAAAGGCGAATGAAACGAATAACATCTACGCCGGGGATGTCGAAAAATTGAAAGGAGAGGTTGCTGAACTTTGCCATACGTTAAGTCGATTTCTGTCCACGCCACGGTGGACAAGAGTTTGAGGTACATACTTAACCCCGACAAGACCGAGTCGCAGCTCTACACGGTCTCGATAAATTGCACCACCGATGCCCGTGACGCCTATTTGCAGATGAAGGCGGTTTACGAGCACTATGCCCGAGATAAATACAACAGCCCTCCGCCGTTGGAGGGCAAGGGGACTGTTAAGGCGATACATTACATAATCAGTTTTGCGGATTCGGAGAACGTCACGCCGGTGCTTGCACATAAGCTGGCTATGACTTTTGTCCGGAAGAATTTTGGCGACGAGGTGCAGGCGGTGATCGCAACTCACGTTGACAAGTCGCACGTTCACGCTCACATCATCGTGAATTCTTACTCTCTGTCGGGGCAGAAATATTATGCGAACCGGGACTCTTTGCGCAAGGCTCGTGAGAACATCAACGGTATATGCCGGGCGTTTGGAATTACGCCTGCGCTGAACTTTGAGAACAAGGGGCGCTCTGTTGACCATTATGAATGGGAGCAGCGCAAGAAAGGCACCTCGTGGAAACAGATGATTCGTGATGAAATAGACAAGCTGATACCTACGGTCAATTCGCTTGATGAACTATTGCAGGCTCTTGAAGAACGTGGGTACGAAGTCAAGCGAGGCAAGTATATTTCTGTAAAAGCCCCCGGGCAGGAACGGTTTGTCCGCACGAAAACGCTCGGCGAGGAATACACCGAAGAAAGTCTAAACACACGCATACTATATAAAGATATAGGTGCAGGAGCAACGCCCGCAGAGGACAAGCCCTCTCAGTTAATGGCAGCTTATGTTGCTGTCATCAGTGATGTTCGCATACTTGCAGAGCAACGGAAAAAGGTGCCACGCAAGCGGATCGTCACGGCAGAGTACTCCGCCGATAATGATCTTGATGTGTATCGGCTCTCGGCACAGCTATCGGTTATCAGTAAAAACAATATCGGTTCTATCGGCGAGCTGGAGGGGCGGATCAGTCGGTTGAAAGCAGAATACGAAAAACGCAGGGTCGAGATAAACGAGCTTATTGAGGAACACAACAGGCTTGTGTCCTTGCTTGAACAGGTGCGTGAATATCATGCGCTGCGGGATAAGGGCGAGCTGTCCGAAACAGAAAAGGTCAGGTTAGCGATTTGTAAACAGGCCGTGGAGAGTGCTGCGGTACTGTCCGCTTCTGATACTGACCGTCTGCGGGAGCGTGTGGAAACTCTCGGCAAGAAGATCACAACCCTCAAAGGAGATCTGGATAAGACCCGACAACAGTATGAGGTGTACTCCGATATTCGGGATACATATTATAAGATCTCAAAAGGCGACTACCTCAGCGATCTTGTCGAGGAAGAACGCAAGAGGCGGGAGCAGATGAATAAGAAAAAGAAGCCGAGCAGGTGATAAAAATGATATAAGAAATGGAGCTGATAAATATGTTCTAATTGTAAACGAGGTTTTTGACTATATGATTTTTGAAAGGGGAAATGTACATGACAAACAAGGAACAGGACACGATCAGGTTGATCAAGGATCTGAGCAGTGCGAAGAAAAAACTGAAAAACATCAGGACTGCTGCGGAGCTGAAACGGCAGGAGATCGAACTGATGCTAAATGAAGTTGAGGAGCAGCTCTGCGTCAGCAAGGAAACGCTTGTGGAGATCGGGCGGATTGCCGCAAGGCGTTTTGGCCTGACGATCACACCCGAAAAGTTTGAAGAGGAGCTGAATTTTATCTTCTCCGACAGTATCATCGCGGAGTATGTTGATGACGAGAAGAAAACGCTTCCTCACGCCGAGGAGCTTGCCGAGCTTGATAAGGTGCTGAATGGAAGCGAGGACAAGCCTGCCGAAAAGGACAAGAATAAAACTGCCGTCCCTGCTGAAAAAGCAGAAACGGCAAGCAAAAAATAATAGTTATAAAATATGTGTGATATGTAAACTCTATCTGCGCTTGGCGGTCTTGATATCTTTGATCCTGTCGGCGCAGAGGAACACATCAGTCAATTCAGAGAGCGCGGCGATAGCTTCAAAGCATTTGACTATATCGCTTTCGGGGGTCTTTTCAAAGGGCTCTTTGACATTCAGCGGAGGGACTTCAATTCTTAAAGCAGAGGCCTTTCCAGTCTGAACAGCTATGACATTTTCTATATTATGCCCGCGTAGCCACTTAGCAATTGTGTTGGTCGTATCAAGGAATTCGCCTGAGTTCGGGAACGTCAGGTCAACGAAGCCCTCCTGCATTTTGTGATATATGTACGCCTGCCCAAAGCGCGTGGCGTACTGCGTCCACCAGCCGTTTGAGGTTTCTTTGGAGCGCAGGTCGAGCTGAGGATACTTTGATTTCTGATATAGGCGGTAGTTGACGAAGAACGAGTTTGCGGCCTCGTTCAGATTCACCTCGGACGGCTTCTTGGCTTTGCCGATCGCCGCCTGTATCTGCAAAAGTCGTACCAGGCTTGCATCATCGGACTTGGAACTAAAGAATTCTTCGCACTCCTCGTAAAAGATGTGATGCTCATAGAGCTTTGCCTCGTCATTGTTATTGTAATACTTCTGCGGGCAAATAATCATCACATCAAAATCGTCATACTCGCCGGATTCGATACCGCGCTTGCCACGCTCAACATATCTTTTATGCTGATCGGGCATAGCGACCGCGTCGATCTTATCTTCAAGAAGCACGGCGTATCTGTTACCGCCGATACTGATGATAACAGTAATATCGGACTCGCCCAGGTCGGCTTCGGTTCGTGACAGTTCAATGGAGCATACCGAAAAGTCTTGTCCCGCCCACTTGGTGTTTGATATTATCATTGTGGCGAAGTCCTTGTCCGAGCCGATAGCTTCAAGGAAAAGAAGATCCATGTCGCGCTCTCTGACCGTACTGAATTTGAGTTCCAAATTATCACCTCAGCAATATAAATGGTATTGTTCTAAAAGGATTATACCATATCCCACACATATCGTCAACAGACAAGCACTAATATCATTATAGAAAGGAATGACAAAAGAATGAAGACCAAAATCAATTCTATCCTCATTGAAAACATATCTTACAGAACAAGGAGGATGAATATTTGAACAGAAGGACAACAAACAGGCTGCCGCTTTACCGTTTGCTTTGGTGCAGGATACGGTATTATCAGCAGCTTCACGAGATAAGCGACGAAGCGTTGGCTAATGCGCTCGGAGTACATACAAGAACTCTCAGAGAATATGACAAGTCTGCCGAGAATGTGACTTTCGGTAAGCTCGACAGCTTCTTATATATAAACGGATTGAGTCTTAATGATCTGTTAAATTCGTAAAAGGGGTTTACAAGAAGAACAGAAGGTGGTATAATGAAAGCAGAAAAGAGTATCTTTCATTGTTCCGCTTTCTCAGAAAGGGGTAACACATGAAAGCAAAACAACTTCCTTCGGGAAATTACAGAGTACAGGTCATTGACGGTTACGACGATAACGGAAAGAGGCAGGTCAAGTCTTTTACAGCTGAAACTGAATGGGAAGCTCTGAAAATGGCTGACGACTACAAGAAGGGACTATATAAAAAGCCCTGCGAGATGACGGTCTATGAAGCTCTTGAGAAGTACATTGAGTCCAGAGATAATATCCTTTCTCCTTCAACAATAAAAGGATATACGACTATCAAGGAGTCAAGACTGCTGAGCATTCAGAACATCAAGCTTTGTGATCTGACCATATCGGATGTTCAGAGAGCAGTAAACATAGACGCTAAGCGGCTTTCAAGGAAATCAATAAAGTCTGCGCTGGCACTGCTTAAAAGTGCGATGATGATGCAGGAAACGGATATCAATATAAAACGCATCACGCTCCCGCAGGCTAAGGCTAAAAAGAAAGCCATCCCGCCCTCGGACAAACTGCTCAGAATAATTGTCGGATCGGATATCGAACTGCCATGTCTGTTGGCTATGTGGCTGTCTCTGAGAATGAGCGAGGTAAGAGGCTTACAGTTTAGGGATGTATCTGCTGACGGTAAGTACATAAGCATTCAGAGAGCAAGAATGTGTCTTAACGGCGGCGATATAGTCCGCGAGATGAACAAAACCGTTGAAAGCACAAGAACAAACAAGCTCCCGCCTTATCTGCTGTCGCTTATCCGAAAGATACCGCATAAGAAAGAAACAGACTTTATCGTTCCTGACAGGTATGAGAGCATCCGTAAAAGATTCAAGACGCTTATGAACGAGAACGGTTATGACATTACATTTCATACCCTGCGTCACGAATTTGCGACTACCTTGAATGATCTTGGCATTCCGTCGGATTACATTCAGAAGCTCGGCGGATGGTCAACTGATAATGTAATGAAAGCGGTCTATACTCACACGACGTCCGATAAGGAAACTCATTACCAGGGAATGATCGACGACTACTTTACCCGCCTTATCGAGGGCATCACACAGGACGCATTTTAGGTCACACGAGCGTCACACGACAGCACTTAAATGCCGAATTCACGAGCTTCAGGAGGGTGTTCGAATCCCTCCTTCTCCGCCACTTTTCGCCCGCAGATGTTTTATCTGCGGGATTTTTTGTTATGCCCGGGGCGGGGGAGGCTGAGCGCACGCTCACTTTCGGCGGGGAGCGGCGGCTGTATTTTATCCCGCTCTTGACAATTAAGATGAATTATGCTAAGATTATTATGGGTAATTTTTTATTTACATCTTTTTCACAGATATTTTACGGGGAGGAATTTTAGATGGTACGCAGGAAGCTGTTTTCATTTGTTACGGCGCTGGCGCTGGCGCTTTCGCTGTTCGGAGCCATGCCGAAGGGGTTGTTTGTGGCACACGCACTTTCGGGTTCTGGAACACAGAGCGACCCTTATATAATTACTTCTTATGATGAATTAAGTAAAAAATTGTCTAACCTCACCGAAGATATTTATATCAAGCTTGGGACCGATATCATCGAACATGATAATTTGAACGACAAAAGAATTAATGTGGAGAGTAATGGGTCAGAATCCTACACAGTTCACCTTGACCTTGCCGGACAAACGATCAGTCGTGATGCAAAAACTACTGATAATTGTTTGTTTTATATTGACAATGCTGCTATGATCATTGATGATTCTAAATCGGGCGGAAATATTTCTATGTCTTTCAGAGTAATAGAATCAAATGATCAAATTATATTTTACGTTACTGAAAACGGCAAGTTGATAATCAATAATGGCACTATATCAACAAACTATAACAGTGTATTACTTAACCGCGGTACGACGATAATTAACGGGGGAACTGTTCAGAATAACTACAATTTCTATTTGATTACAAGCTATGGAACACTTGAGATCAACGGCGGAGAATTATTTTCAAAACATTATGATATGTTACGACTGTCAAAATCTTCAAACACGGTAATTACAGGCGGAAAGATCACATATTCCGGAAGTACTATACCATTAAGTAGCAGTTACATTATCAGTAAAGGAAAACTGACTGCGTATGCAGGGACATTTGCTTCGCCAAAAGTAAGAGAAAGACCTTTTTCTTCAAAGGAGATCTCAGATCATTCAACAATATTTAAAGACGGGGGACAGATTACCAAGGATTATTACATTGAATACAATCCTACATATTACGAATTGATCCTTTCCTGTAATATGCCCGTCCACGCGACCCTCAAAGTGACAGAGCCCGTCAACGGCCAAAAGCCGCAGAACGCAACCGTTACCTCTTCGCTCGGCATTATCCGCGATGATGCTATAACCTCGTGGTATGATCTCACCGATAACATGGCCGTTAAATATTCCGATACCTTTGTAGGCGGTCACAGGTACAGGCTGAGCGCGGTCATCGGAGCAGAAGACGGCTATGTCATCGGCAGGCTACCCACTGTGAATATAAACGGCGACTACTCGAAAGATCTCTCGGTCGAGAGAATAGCCGGAACTGAGTACTTCTGCACCGTTACAACTGAATTTGAGTGTCCCGCTGCCCCTGTTACAAACATCCCGATCTATGTGGACGAGCCTCAGCAGGGTGAAAAGCCCGGCTCCGCTTCGTGGTATCAGAACCAGGGCTACTCCGTTTATAAGATCATTTGGTACAACGGCAACGGCACTTTAATGGATCTCGACACCCCCTTTGAGGCCGGCAAGCAATATATTCTCAACGCTATATTCAGACCTGCTGACGGCTATACGTTCTCGCCCGACCTGACCGCGACCGTTAACGGCAAGAAGATGGACAGGCTGCAGAACGTTACGGAAGTTGAGTTCAGATATGTATTCACCGCAACTCAGAAGCTCAAGCCGATCTTTAACCTCTATGTTAACTTTGATTATCCCGAGACGGGCGCGAACCCCGACTATACGCCGGAATACACTAAACCCGCTCAGATTCAGACAGTTATCCTCAAGAACATCGTCTGGAGGGATGAAAAGGGCGAGAGACTCCTCAAAACAGACACATTCGGCTCCGCTCAGCAGTACGCCCTTTATCTGACCTATATCCCCCGTGACGGTTATGTCTTCACCGGCTCTTTTGCTGTCTTTATCAACGGTCATGAATCCGATACCTTCGTCATGAACTCCGACGGCTCCGTCACTGTGTCATGGTTCTATCCCACCGAAGACCTTATCGGTGATATCGACGGCAACGGTATAGTGAACACCGCTGATCTTACTGTATTTGCCCGTTCCCTTGCTAAATGGCCGGGGTACCCCGAACAGGTAATAGAGATCAATGCCGACATCGATCAAGACGGCGACGCGGACGTCAACGATTATACGATCCTCGCCCGCACCCTTGCCCGCTGGCCCGGCTACGCCGACGAATACGGTATCGTTATATGATAAAAAAGATCCTCCCGGGGTGGGAGGATCTTTTTGGTGTATCAGATAAACCGCAGTGCAGAGCCGTCGATCTTATCAACGGCAGGGAAGCCGGTGAAGCTCATGACATAGCGCAGCTCCTTGCCGACGTTCTCGAAGAATTCCAACACCCCGCGGACGCCGTCTTTCTCAAGCGCCGGGAGCATAGCTCTGCCTACGGCGGCGGCATCGGCTCCGAGCGCAAGCGCCTTGTAAACATCCGCTCCGCTCGATATCCCGCAGTCAACGATGATCCGGACGCCTCTGCCTGCGAGTGCAGCCTTGATCTCCGGCAGCACCATGAGCGGCGGGGCAGCGTAGGGAAGCCTGCCGTGGTGGTGGCTGACGATTATCGCCTTGGCGCCTATATCCGCGCATTTGACGGCATCCGCTGTACTCAGCACCCCCTTGACGATAAACGGCAGCTTGGTCTCCTCAACGTAGGAGCGGAGCATATCAGCCGTCTGCGCAGCCATCTCTTCCCCGACGCAGATATCGTAGCCGTTAGCCCCGAAGATGTGGTCTATATCCACGCCCACCGCGAAGGCTCCGGCAGCCTCTGCGAACCTGAGCTGATCCCGCAGCTTGGCGTTGTCGGCATAGGGCTTGACGATACGCACCGTTTTTGCTCCCGTCGCAGCGATCTTTTCAAACATATCGTTTTCCGTCATCCCGACGAAGTTCAGGATATTGAGTTCCTTCGCCGCGATCGAGTATTCCTCGAGACCTGTCAGCTCACGGCCGTTGTATCTGCCGAGGTGCGAAAAGGCAGGCATGAATACCGGCATCGAAAAATCCGAACCGAGGAATTCGATCGAGCTGTCCGCCGCGACGGAGTCGATAAGCCTTTCCTCAAACAGGATCGAGTCGAGATACTTCTCATTGATGACATTTGCATCAGATAGTCTTGTATAGCCCATTCAGCTCCTCCTTCAGATAAGACAGATATTTGATATAATCTTCGTCAGCTGTCAGATGCTCGAGTATCACCGGCATATCGCTGTCGAGCTCGTGGAGTCGCTTTGCATAATGCCGCAGCGGGAACTCTCCGAGCCCGGGGGCGCATTCCTCGAGTCGGAAAGTGAATTCCTCCCCGAGATGAACGTCCTTGATGTGGCAGCTCTTGATCCTGTCTCCGAGCATTGAGATACAGTCATCGAGGAATTCCTCAATGTTAAAATACCTCTCCGCCGAATTTATCATGTTAATCGCATCGAGATGGACCGCAAATCGGTCGCGGTCAACATCTTCAATGAGCCGCAGATACTCTCTCGGCCCGGTCGGGATCATCCAGGGCATAGGCTCGATAGTGAAATATGTGTTGTGAACATCGGCTCGGTCGATTATTTCCTGTATCATCCTGACCGTCTGCTTCCAGGCTTCTCTGGAGAAGTTTTCTCTGTAATGTCCGTCCCAGCGAGGGCCGAAGGAACCGGCTACATTCACGGCGCACCTTGCTCCGAGGAAGTCCGCAAGCCGAAGCTGTTCGACGCAGTAATCGGTATTGCGCCGGCGTTCGTCGGGATCGGCGGCAAGAGCATTTCTCCAGATGCCGACCTCCGCTATCATAAGGCCATATTTTTCGGCTGCATCCTTGTATTCGTAGATCAGCTTTTCATCGCTCCCGCTCTGAACAGGGAAGACAACCGACGTGCAGCCCAGCTCGGTCTGTTTTCTCGCCCACTCTTCGGCGGAGCTGTGCTGTAACGGTGAGGAAATCCCAAGTCTCATAGTAAGCCTCCTTTGTGTTGTTTCCCATATTGTACCATAGCAGCAGCTTCAAGTCAATCAACCTGAGAACATCCGCGACGATATGTTAGTAAATTTATAGTTTTGTACTGATATCCCTATACAAAAACAGCAGGCCGTATCGTCAGCCTGCTGTTTATCGTAATATCACTCAATGTAATATACTCTGCCGTCTTTTCTCTTGGCGGGTGCGGGAACTTCACCGTTTACATAGCCCACAGCACAGTGGCCTATACCTTCCCACTCGCCTTCGATGCTCAGCTTTTTGAGCAGATCTTTGTATTCGTCTGTCTCGAACTCTTCCTTGGCTCTGTGTATCCAGATGCTCCCGAGGCCGAGAGAGTGTGCGGCGAGCATGAGATTTCCCATAACAAGGCTGCCGTCGTAGACTCTGTTAGCCCAGTCCTTTGCAGCGAGCACGATCAGGATCACAGGCGCTCCGTAGAAGGGGTCAAAGCCCTCGTCCCAGCCGCCGACTTTTCTGTTCGCGTCGGATATCCTGTCGCGCAGATCCCTGTTTGTGACCGCTATCGTGATAACGTTCTGCTGACCTCTTGCGTTAGCGGCATAGAGCCCCGCCTCGACGATCTGTTCGATATCTGCTTTTGCGGGCATATCCGGCTTGAAGCTGCGGATGCTCCTGCGTTCCTTCATTGCTTTGATGATCTCATTCATACTTATGACCTCCTTTGGTACGGTAACACTCGGCCAGCTTGCAGGCCTCATTCTTCCTTGGTGGTATTATACCATATATTTCCGGATAAATCAATATCCAAAACAAAGACCCGATACTGTTCTGTACCGGGTATTTGCAGTTATTCTTTGCTCCTGATCTCCGAGGCTATCGGTGAAGCCGCCATGCTCCGCAGCGGGAGCAGATAGGGCAGCAGCATTACCGCCAGCATCAGAAGGAAAGTTCCTCCGAACGACCAAAATGACATCTTCGTTTCGGGCAGACCCATAAACTCCGTTCCGATAAGCTTAGTCGCGAAGTAAGCCGCAACACCGCTTATTATGCTTGCTATCAGTGTACAGAGCAGCGCTTCAAAGGTCAGCGACTTGAAGATATCTCTCATCGGCATACCGCAGGATCTCAGCATCGAGAGCTCGCGCCGTCTGTTGACAATGTTCGCCGACGAGGTCGAGATAATGTTTATCATCGCTACTGCGAATATGATGATCGACAGCCATACTCCCGCAAGCCTCAGTGCCTCGCCGATACGGTCAAGTGTGAGATTGTGGGTAACATTATCCTGGATATTGGCATACAGCTCGGGATCCTGGACAAAACTCTCCAAAAATGCCTTTGCTTCTTCCTCCTTGCCGCTGACAGCATTGAGCTGGAAGTCTGTATACATATTTGACAGATCTACATTTGCTCCGTCGTCAACAAGCCCCTTTGCAAGATCGTAAAACCTCTCGAAAGGCACATAGGCGTAGATGGATTGAGGGTAGCAAACATAAGATGATCCCGATTCGGGAACGAACAGACCCGCGATCTTTACTTTGGACCAGGACCCGCTCTCACTTTCCGGGGACGGCGGCAGCGCAAGCTCGGTCGCGCCCTCTTTTATGACGGCAGCGGTCGCGCTCCCCTCGTCGTTGTAGGCATAAGCTGAATTGCTGACAAGCACTCCGTCGGCAGCGAGGAACTCATCATAGCTCAAATCGGCTCCTATATCCTTAAATGACTCTCTCGTTATCGGGAAGATATTTATTTTAAGTCCTTCGGTGTCGTCATACCTGTATTTTTTGAACATTCCGATATATTCATCGTTGAGGAATGAGAGCTGTTCATCGGTGAGATCTGTATGTTCACTGTCGGTGACAGTTATGCCGCTGCTTGAAAATCTGATATTCTCAAACAACCCGGAGTTTTCCAAACGTTTATATTCTTTGTATATGTCGAACGGTTTTCCGGCATTTGTGTTTTCGATGCCGACCCAGAAGTCCTCCATGTACTTTTCTTCGATCAAAGCACCGCTCTCAATACCCTTGAGCAGAGAGAATATCGTGATAACGATCGTTCCGCTGATTATCGCCGCAAGTATGGTTATCGAGACGTGCATAAAGCTCTTTCTTGCGCTTCTTATCGCGTATATGAAAGGGAATCCAAGCTTTCCGACCTGCAGAGGCTTTCTCTTTTTCGCCTTGACCTTCTTGCTGTTCTGAGCTTTTGAGGCGTCTATTGGCGAGAGCTTCCTGATCCTTATGGCGCAGGCGTAGCCGGAGAATAATACAGAGAATGCCGCAACTATGACCGAAGCGATAAGTATCGCCGGGATTATTTCAAGTGTAAAGAACCTGTCCGATATACCAGCACCGTATTGCAGATCGAATATCCTGATATCCCGGATCCCCGAGATAACGGCTTTGCCCGTCAGCACAGCGAGTCCGACAGATATAGGCAGCGCTGCTATTAGATAGAATATGCACTCCGTCAGCACCATGGCAAATATCTGCCGGTTAGATGCGCCGATAGTTTTAAGCGCACCGTACTGTTCGGCGCGGTAAGCGGACGACAGCTCAAAAGCATTGTTGATAATGAGCCTTGCAAAGAATACAAATACCGCCGCTACGAGTACCATTACCAAAAACATAATTACAACACCGGAGCTCCCGCCGGTGGCATATTCAAAGCCGCGGCCTTCGTAAAATATCAGATCATTGTTCATTATAACATAGCTTCTTTTGAGATCGTCCTTCGGGATATCCGCTGAATTCCTTATCTGAGCGACCTCGGTGTCGATATCAAGGCCGTCCTTGATACGCACCCAGGCTGTGTATCTGTACGGAGACTCCATATAGGGCTGCCCATGATCGTCAAACTCGAAAAACGGTTTTGCAAACGGGTCGTCAACATAGAAGCAGAGCGGAGGGCATATGCCGTTTCTGTCTATCCCGACAACCGTATAGCTCAGTTTCTGCACATCGACTGTCTCATCAAGAGGGGTCAGCCTTATGGCAGTACATACCGCCTTTTTGTTTTCTTCGTCATAGCAGCAGGTATAGCTTAACTTTCCGTTGGCAGCATTGTAAAGCTTTCTCGACAGGTCATTTCTGTTATCTCTGAAACTATTGTAAAAAGCGTTCATAGCCTCGCCGGTCTCGTCGGGCTTGTACTCTGTGTCTGGAACTTTTTCAAGCTTTTCACCCAGCTCTCTCCCGGCGAACCCGAGTGCAGTATCAGTTTCGGAGGAATAGCCGTATTCGTCGGTCTCCTCCTTGGTGATCATTTCATCGGGATCTTCAAGAGGCATTTCAAGCGTGGCATATTCAGCTCTTGCCTTGCGTGCCCCGACCTCTATCTCGAGAGTATCGCCGATTTTAAGACCGAGCTCGGACGCCGCAAACCAGCCGAGAAGTATCTCATTTGAGTTCTCGGGAAATCTGCCGTTGATCTCTTTTATCCCATCTTCTGAAAGCTCGCTGAGATTGCCAGCGGCAAGGCACATATCCATTCTGCTTGACACGTATTTCAGGTCAAGCGTATCGTAGGATGTCCCGTTGAGCTTGATCAGCGGGACAAAGTCATTGTCGCCGCCCTTATTCTTGTCGCAGTATTTGTCATAAAAGCAGGAATCCAGAAGAGATACAGATCCGTCGGGACTCTCAACATACAATGCTCCCTCGGAAACAGATGCGTTCTTTGTTACGAGTTTCGCCTGATCAGCAGATCTGCAGATGAACTCCGCATGGTATGTTCCGTCTTCAAAACCGGTCAGCGATCGCATCATCGAGACCGCAGAGCTGAAATAGATGCCGAGAAATGTAAGCAGATACATAGCCATGACGATAGACAAGAATGACAGCAGCGTTCGTTTGCGGTCTTTCTTCATCCAGCGGATAACAATAGTGAAAAGCTTGGTCATAGCTTCCTCACCTTCTCCGCGATGATCTTGCCGTCACGCATCGTGATGACCCTGTCGGCCTCTGCAGCAACGTTCGGGTCGTGCGTAACGAGAACGACAGTGGTGCCGTATTTGGCGATAAGCTGCTTGAAGAGCGCTATCATTTCACGGCTGTTCTGGCTGTCGAGATTGCCGGTGGGCTCATCCGCGAAGATGCAGGGAGGCTCGGCCATAACGGCTCTGCCGATCGCAACTCGCTGCTGCTGTCCGCCCGAAAGCTGTGAGGCATAGCAGTAGCGCTTTTCGGAAAGCCCGAGCAGTGAGAGCAGCTCGTCGAGCTTTTTCTTGTCGGCATTACGCCCGTCGAGATTGAGAGGGAGGGCTATGTTCTCCTCCGCATTGAGTACCGAGATCAGGTTGTAAAACTGGAACACGAACCCGGAGTGCCTGCGCCTGTATGCCGCAAGCTGGTGATCCTTGAGCTTTGTCAGCTCCTCGTCACCGACAATTATGGTACCCTCATCGGGGGTGTCGAGAGCCCCGAGCAGATTGAGCAGCGTCGATTTCCCGCTGCCGCTCTCTCCTGTGATAGCCACGAACTCACCGCTGTAAACCTCAAGTGAGACGTGATCGACGGCAGTGAGCTTGTTATCTCCCGAGCCGAAGCTCTTGACCAGATCCTTGGCGCTTATTATAAGTTCGTTATCCATATTCTTCCTCCTTACAGTTACAGGAACTTCCTATGCTTTCATTATACACCCCCAACATTACAGCAAAGTTACAAAAACAAATTTTTATGCCTGACGTTTTAGAAATTCAAGACGCACCTTTGTTCCGAAGCCCTGTTCACTGTCAATGTATATCCTGCCGTTCATATCCTCGGTGATACGCTTGGCTATCGACATACCTATCCCGACAGATGTAGGGTTGCGGTCTGAGCGCTTGGAGTAGAACCGCCTGAACAGCTGCGGAATGTCCTCGTTCGCTATACCCTCGCCGTCATCGGTGATATATATGTTTACTGTCATCGGAGTTTCGTCTGCCGTAACGGTCACACTGCCGTTTACAGTATGCTCACAGGCATTCTTCACAAGGTTAGAGACAGCCTCTCCGAGCCAGAGTTCATCACATTCAAGCATGATCCCGCTCGGTATATCAATACTCAGATCAGTCCCGTTTGAAGAAGCAAGCTCGTAGAGCGGCGAGCAGGAGCGCTCGGTAAGCTCCGCAACAGAGCAGAGCTTTATCTCGTATTTCACCGCGCCGGCATCGAGCCTTGCGGATTTCAACGATTCAGCACAAAGCCGGTTTATCCGTTCGATACATACCCGGTCACGCTCGAGGTATTCAAGCTGTTCGGATCGCGGTAGCTCGTGCGATCTCATGATCTCGTTGTTGAGCGTCAGGCCGGAGGCAGGTGTCCGGATCTGATGTGAGAAGTCCTGGAGATAATCGGCAAGATACCGCTTCTCTCCGGACAGGCGTTCAAGCGTCCCGAGACGGTCATCGGTCAGCCTGTTTACGGCTTCGGCAAGCAGTACAATATCATTGTCTGAAAAATCAGCCGAGCAGCGTTTCTTTTTGGAACCCGCAGAGGTCACACATCTTATCTCCCGGATGATTATATATACCGCTGTCAAACCGAGTATCCCGCAGAAAAGCACTCCGGCTCCTGCCGTTACCGCCGGCAGCACCGATCCATTGACGATGAATTCAAAGCCGCGCGTTGTGCCGAGCTCATAGCCGTAGTTTTTCATTATCTCGCTGCCGCGCTGTGCCTCTGCGGTGCTTTTGTCGGCAAATGCCGCTGCTATGACCTCATCGGGGATATCTCCGCGCTCTGAGAGCCTGCCGGCAGCTGCGAGCATACGCTCCGAGGCTTCGATCGCCGCTTCACGCTCTGAAAGCCCGACGGACAGGTATCCCAGCCCGAAGAATAGCCCTGCGGTAAGCAGAACTGCTATCCCGAAGAAAAGCACAGTCCGGTTCTCGAATGTACGGATCAGTCTTCCCATTTGTAGCCGACCCCCTTGACTGTGATTATCCTGCCTCTGCCGGCAAGCTTGCCTCTGATACGGTTCACAGCGACAGACAGAGCATTGTCGGAAACAAATTCACCCTTGCTGTCCCACAGATAGGCGAGCAGCTGTTCACGGCTCAGTATGCGCCCCTTGTTGACCTTGAAGTAGCTGTAAAGCCGCTGCTCGGCAGCAGTAAGGCCTTCCGGCATATCGTCAGAGAAACCTGACATCCTGCGCAGCAGAGCATTTATCCGTGATACAAGTACCTGCCCCGAAAACGGCTTGGTGATATAGTCATCGGCTCCAAGATCAAGTCCGTGTGAGATATCGGAGTTCTGATCCATACAGGAAATAATGATAACAGGCACGCTGCTTTTCTCTCTTATGCTCCGCAGCACATCAAGTCCACTGCCGTCGCCGAGCATAAGATCGAGCAGGCAGAGATCGCAGCCCTCAAAGCTTCGCAGAGCCTCTTCACAGCTTTTGGCGTACACAGGCTCAAAGCCGTTATCCTTGAGTATAGCTGCCACCGCAGCTCTTATCGTATAGTCATCCTCGGTTATGAGTATCCTTTGCATAGATGCGTCTCCTTTAGTATGTTCGTATATTATATTATTATTTTATCATTCATCGGCTCAGATGTCAACTTCGGGTTTGAATTTATTTTACGGCCTTTTAACGTTCATACAATCGACTTGAAGTGATGGCAGATATATGATATAATATTTATATACTTACTATAAGGAGGGTATCCATGACCAAGAAGATCACCGCCGTTCTTTCAGCGGCATTGATAATACTTACATCCTGTGCAGACACTTCGTCCTCGCAGGTTCAGTCATCCGACAGCCAGCAGACCTCATCGACAGACAGCACAGCATCGGAAGCAGCTGTTCCCGCGGAGAGAAGGCTTGTTGATGCATCCGAGATAACCTACGCCTCAAGCTATACATTTGACAAAATGCTCCCGGAAGGCGTCGAGAAGGCAGAGTTTTCCGTAGATATCGAAGCCGAGACGGCAGAAGAGAAAAAAGGCGCCTTAATAAGGCCGGATGATGATGCCTCGGGAGAGAACTATACCGATATCTCCGACAATACGGCGTTCAGCCTCACGGTCGATATCCCGGCATCGCAGTATTACAGTATTTCCGTTGTTCACAAGGCTTCGGGTCATAAGGAGAACCCGCTGCTGTTCAACGGCGAGAAGGTAATGGATATCATATCCGAATCCGGCGATTGGCAGACCTCCACCGCTGACGGTATCTTCCTGAATAAAGGCACCAATACCATAACTCTCGGTTCGGGCTGGAGCTATTTCTCCATTGACAAGATCTCTGTCAAGAACGGAGAATCTATTTCCGACAGCATATATTCCTCCGTGACTCCGACTCTCAGCAACAAGTATGCGAACCTGAAAACTCAGAACATCTATCAGTATCTTCTTGCTGTCTACGGCAAGCGTACCCTGACCGGTCAGTGTACAAATCACGGCAAGAATACCGAAACAGATGCTATCTTCAAGCAGTTCGGGAAGTATCCCGCCGTCAGGACGTTTGATTTCATATTCGATTCGCCCAACTACAATAAAGGTAATTCCGACGGAAAGGATACGGACCTTGCTATACAGTGGAGCAAAGACGGCGGACTTGTGGTCTTTGACTGGCACTGGTTCGCTCCGAGCGGGAAGGTCGAGTTCTATACCGAAAAGGGCGATTTCAAGCTGTCCTCGGCTATTACCGACCAGGATATAGCAACGCTCCCTCTCGATGAAATAAAAACACTCGCCGACACCGGAAAGGTCAGCGAGGAATGTTATGCGCTCGTCAGCGATATTGATCATATAGCCTCGCTGCTGCAGAAGCTTGAGGACAACAACGTCACCGTGCTCTGGAGACCTCTGCATGAAGCAAGCGGAGGCTGGTTCTGGTGGGGAGCCTCCGGAGCAGAGGATTACAAGTGGCTCTGGAAGCTGATGTATCAGCGCATGACCAATCTGTTTGAGCTCGATAACCTTATCTGGGTCTGGAACGCTCAGTCCGGAGACTGGTACCCCGGCGATGAATACTGCGATATCTGTGCTCTCGACATCTACAATGAATCTCACGACTACGGCGTCAGCGCGGCGGCGTTTGCCGAGCTCTCAGGCTGGGCAGGGAACAGCAAGCTCGTTACAATGAGCGAGTGCGCCACCATGCCCGATCCCGAGCTTATAGTCCGCGATAACGCCTACTGGCTCTGGTTCGCCGTCTGGAACGGTGACTATCTCGTCAAGGCCAAGACAACACATCTCTCCGATGCCTATACATCGCTTGAGATGATGCAGAAGGTCTACACGAGCGAGGAAATGATAACCCGGGATCAGCTCCCGGATTTCGACGCTATCTCATAAAAAAAAGAGGCTGCTGCGCAGTGCAGCAGCCTTGCTTGTTCATCAAAGACTGAACCGTTTCGGCATAAGCTCATCAAGGGTATGTACGCCGTCGGCGAGTATGATCTTAAAGTCCCCGCCGCAGAACTCTGACATCACCTGCAGGCAGGCTCCACAGGGATAACAGGGAGCAGAGAAGTCACCGCCTGCAGACCCGGCAATCGCTATGCAGGCAAAGTCCGCATATCCTTCGGACACTGCCTTGAATATGGCCGTGCGTTCTGCGCATACTGTAAGCGAGTAGGATGCGTTCTCGATATTGCAGCCGGTAAACACCTTGCCGTCAGAAGTGAGCAGCGCAGCACCCACACTGAACCCGGAATATTTGCAGTATGCCTTTTCCGACGCCTTAACGGCAAGCCCGAACAGTTCCTTTTCAGTCATTGTGATACCCCCTGTCATATACTGACATTATAATACCATATTATGCTTTTCGTGTCAATGACCGCAGGAGATATGAGGCGGGCTCTATTGACAACGGTTTGTCAGTATGGTAAAATTATTTTCGGAGGCCGGTGCCTCTTATTCAGATCATCCGAGGTGGATTATGAATTCACTTGATAAAACAGCCGTCGGTCAGACCGTCAGAGTCGAGAAGCTCGGCGGCGACGGTGCGCTCAGGCAGCATTTCCTCGATATGGGCATCATACCGGGGACCGAGGTCACGCTTGTGAAATTTGCTCCCATGGGCGACCCTATGGAACTCAGGCTCCGCGGCTATGAGCTTACTCTCAGGCTCGCGGACGCTGCCAATATCGAAGTCTCGCCCGTTGAAACGGTCACCGAGACGCCGGGCAGCACACCTCTGCGCTCAAAGACCGAGCACCCCGGCTTCGGTGAAGGAGGAAAGTTCCATCCCAAGGGCAGCGGAACTCCCTTGCCCGAGGGCACAGTAATGAAGTTTGCTCTTGTCGGCAATCAGAACAGCGGCAAAACGACGCTTTTCAACCGCTTAACAGGTTCAAAGCAGCACGTCGGCAATTTCCCCGGCGTTACCGTTGACAGGAAAGACGGTTCGATAATCGGCCGTCCAGACACCGTGATAACCGACCTTCCCGGTATATATTCGATGTCTCCCTACACAAATGAGGAGATAGTATCACGGAATTTCGTGCTTGGGGAGAAGCTTCACGCTATAATCAACATCATAGATGTTACCAATATAGAGCGCAATCTCTATCTGACGATGCAGCTGCTCGAGCTGAATATCCCGATGGTCGTGGCGCTCAATATGATGGACGAGCTCACTGCCAACGGCGGCGGAATCGACGTCAACGAAATGGAACAGCTGCTCGGTGTGCCTGTCGTGCCGATTTCCGCTGCCAAGAACGCAGGTATCGAGGAGCTCATAGAGCACGCCGTCCATGTTGCCTGGTATCAGGAACGCCCCGAGAAGCGTGATTTCTGCGGTAAGAATGCCAACGGCGGCGCCGTTCACAGATGCTTGCACGGCATCAGGCATCTGATCGAAGATCACGCCGAAGCCAACGGCCTGCCGCTGAGATTTGCGGCAAGCAAGGTCGCTGAGGGCGACCCGCTGATACTTAAAGCTCTCGGGCTTGACACCAACGAGCTTGAAACTGTCGAGCATATCGTTTCTCAGATGGAAAAGGAGCGCGGTCTTGACCGCAGCGCAGCCATCGCTGATATGCGTTTTACTTTTATAGCAGAGCTGTGCAGCCGCTCGGTGAGGAAGCCTGCCGAGAGCAAGGAGCATATAAGGAGCCGTCAGATAGACCGCTTCCTCACGGGAAGGTTCACCGCTATCCCGGCATTCATAGGGATCATGGGGCTTGTCTTCTTCCTGACCTTCAATGTTATCGGCGCTCTGCTTCAGGATCTTTTTGAACTGGGTATCGACAAGCTTACCAAAGTCGTCGATGAAGCTCTCACCTCCGGCGGAGTCAATGAAGTGCTCCACGGACTTATCGTTGAAGGTATATTCGCCGGCGTCGGGAGCGTGCTGAGCTTTCTGCCTGTTATAGTTACGCTTTTCTTCTTCCTGTCCCTGCTTGAGGACAGCGGCTATATCGCACGAGTCGCGTTCTTTATGGATAAGCTGCTGCGAAAGCTCGGCCTCTCGGGAAGAAGCATAGTCCCGATGCTTATAGGATTCGGCTGCTCGGTGCCTGCCGTTATGGCTACCCGCACCCTCCCCAGCGAGCGGGACAGAAAAATGACTATCCTGCTGACACCCTTTATGAGTTGTTCGGCAAAGGTGCCTATCTACGCTTTCTTTGTAAACGCCTTTTTCCCGAAGAGTGGAGCGCTCGTAATGATCGGGCTGTATGTGCTCGGGATCATAGTGGGCATAATCGCGGCGCTGTTATATAAGAACACCGTGTTCAAGGGCGAGGCCGTACCGTTTGTAATGGAGCTGCCGAATTACCGCCTTCCGGCACCGAGAAACGTCTTCCAGCTGCTTTGGGAGAAAGCCAAGGACTTCTTACAGCGTGCATTTTCTGTAATTCTTATCGCCACGGTAGTTATCTGGTTCCTTAAGAGCTTCGATGCCTGTCTCGGGCTTGTCGAAGACCCGCAGGACAGCATACTTGCCGTGATCGCCCGGGCCTTTGAGCCGATCATGAAGCCTATTGGCCTCGGAGACTGGCGCATACTCGTTGCACTGTTCACCGGATTTCTTGCAAAGGAAAGCGTTGTTTCTTCTCTCGGCATACTCTACGACAACAATGTCGCCGGAGCTCTCACAACACTTACCGCATTGTCTGTACTTGTGTTCTCACTGCTCTATACGCCCTGTGTAGCGGCTGTGGCGGCAATAAAGCGTGAGCTCGGAAGAAAATGGGCGGGAGCCGTGGTGCTTTCGCAGTGTGCCGTTGCCTGGCTCGCTGCGCTGTGTATACGTGCCGTTGCGATTTTGCTTGGAGTGGTTTGAATGAATGCTCTTGATATAATTCTGATCTTTGTTATAGCAGCTGTGCTTTCGGCTGCAGTGATCTCGGCTGTCCGCAGAAGAAAGCGCGGAGGCTGCTGCGGAGAATGTTCGGCCTGCTGTGAACGGTGCAGCAAGCCTGTTAAAGATACATCTTCCCGAAAGGAGTGATCTCTACGGAAAATACAAGCTATAAATATCCCGACGAGCTTCTTAACGGTGTCAGGGTAAACAGGGTCAGACAGTACGAGCAGAAATGCTATTGCCTTGACTGCGGCAAGGAACTGAGATGCCTCGGGATCACGCGAAAGAACAATATGATGACAGGTATGTACAAGTGTACCGATTCAAAATGTCCCGAATACGGCATAACAAAGGATAACCTATCGGTCAAGTGGGACTGAGAAAAGAATAACAAAGGCTGCACCGGAAAAGCTTCGATGCAGCCTTATTTCATATTATCTTGTTAACATAAGGGATGTATCTCAGAAGCTTTGTTATCACATAGGAAACCGCAAGCGCAGCTATCGAGATACCGAGCACAGTGATAAAACCGCCGTGTGCGAAAGGGTCAAGCTTCCATACCGCGAACACCAGCTTGAGCACCGCCATATGTATGAGGTATATCCCGAAGGAGCACTGCTCCAGCTCGGTGCATATCCTGTCTATAAACTTATGCTCTCTTTCGCTGCCGGTCTGCAATAGCCCGAAGGCACCCGCCGACATTATCACAGTCGGGATGAACGAATAGTTGCCGAGCAGGGAACCCACCTTGGTCTCGCGGCCTGTGCTGTAAACGGTCAGCCCGATAACAGCACCCATACCGATAACAAACATCAGTGCGGAAACTGCGGCGTTGAGCTTTATCATACCGTTATGCATAGCGTAACCGAGGAACAGGTAAAGCGGATATACGCTGTAAACGCAGATGTAGAAGCCGATGTCCTTGCCTGTGAGCGTCTGGATATTCGGCAGTATCGCAAGGAATACAAGATATACCCCCAGCAGATAAAGGATATCCTTCTTTTCCGCTGATCTCGCAACGAGCCTGTATGCCGGCATAAGAAGGTAAAGCGCTATCATAAGATAGAGATACCACATATGTTTCCAGCCGCCGCCGAAAAGCGCGTTCTTCAGCCCGTCGAGGATCGTCCCGCCGCCGAAGTTCTTGGATATGAGCACAGCGTCAAATACCGAAAACAGCACCGAGAACACAATGAGCGATATCACCATTCTCAGGATCAGCCTGCCGAACAGTTTTTTGTATGTCAGCTTTCTCGACTTGTCGAGCAGCAGGGCACCCGTCACCATTACAAAGCAGGGCACAGCCCACATCATGGCGTTCCTGACCGAGCTCATGGCAGCCATACTGCCCTCTGTCTTGGCGTAGGCCATAGCAGCGTAGAATGTATGCAGTATCACCACTGCGATACAGGCAAGCGCCTTTAAGCGGCTGAAATAAATGATACGTCCGTTCAATTGAATAACCAATCCTCTGAATCAATGCACCCGCCGTTGGGATCCTTGGTCTCCTCGGTGGTCGTAGTGGTAGTCGTGGTAGTGGTAGTCGTGGTGGTAGTTGTAGTTGTGGTCTGCGAAGTGGTAGTAGTCGTTGTTGTGGTCTCTGACTGAGTAGTCGTAGTCTCGGGAGGCGCCTCTGTCTCGGGAGCCTCGGTCACAGCCTCTGTAGTTGTAGTGATCTCAGCGGGAGCTTCGGTCTCAGCGGGAGCAGCCTCCGTCTCGGTAACTGTCTCGGCAGCGGATGAAGCGGCAGTGGTCGTGGTGGTGTCCGCTGTTGAGCTCGAAATATCGTCGCCGCAGCCGGCGAGCATGAGCGCTGCGATCGCAGCTATGGATATAAGTTTCTTTTTCATGATAGTCTCCTTATCTTTATCAGCTTATTTGTGAGATCTTTTCGTATCTCCAGGTGCCTGACTGCCCGTAGTTTATCAGGTAACCGTTTCGCTTGGTCTCATTGGTGAAGTCGGGGTCGCAGACAAAGGTCTTGCCGTTGAATACCAGCTCACACCAGGAATGAGGGCCGTAGCCGCCTCTTGCAAGCGGGACCTTACCGGAGATCTGGTGGCACTCGTAGCCGAGCGTCCTTGCCATCTCGCAGAACATCGCCGCCATAACGTAGCAGTTGCCCTTGCCGTTCTTGAAGCCGTACTCCGCATACCATTCGGTAGAATGCTGATCGTCCTGCGGCATATCGTCTGTATGGCCGTAATAGGGGATAGCAGCTGCGGCATCGAACGCATTCTGGAGAGTCCAGCCATACTGATCGAGCTTATCGGCCGCAAGAGGATATTCGTAATAAGGTCTGAATGTGAAGTTCCAGTTGATAGGGCTGTTGCGGTAACGGTTGAAGGTGGAGCTGCTCATAGACAGCTGTATCAGCAGCATCGACTTGCCGCCGCTCGTATCCTTGAGCCCGTTCCTTCTCATTTCAACAGTCAGCGAGCCCTTTGTGTTTTCACTCTTAAGACCGAGGAATTCAAGCTCACAGGTCTTGCCGCCTGCCTGAGCCTCGAGCCTCAGTATAAGTACTTTCGTCTCAAAGAAGCTTTCCGGATAGGCTTTCAGGTACTTGTCAACAACGCTCTGCTCGAAGTAATATGAAAGGTATCCCTTGAAGTCCTCATAATTCATAGCAGTGTAGCTCACCGGATACTCTTTTTCGGGTTCGGGTTCAGGTTCCGGCTCGGGTTCAGGTTCAGGCTCCGGTTCCGGCTCGTTTTCGCCTTCACCGGGATCTTCCTCATCGTCCTCGGCGGGATCACCCTCGGCCTGCTGCTGAGCCTCCTGCTCCTGCTTTTCCTTTTCAAGACGTTCTTTTTCGGCCTGCTCTTCGGCGAGACGCTTCTGCTCGGCCTCTGCCTCTTTATCACGCAGCCCCTTGAAATACTGGTCTATCTTGACAGTTGCATTGATCGTAACTACCGGGGGCTCGGTAACTGTCACCTTGGTAGTCTTGACCGTAGCCTTGGTGGTCTGCTTGGTGGTAATGACCGTCTGAGCTGTCGTTACGACAGGTTCCTCGTCTACGAAAGCAAAGCCTTCGCCGTAACCGACCTCGGGATCGGTACTGGGCGGCTCCTCGTATTTTTCGGTAGTGGTAGTCGTCTCGGTGACGCTCATTGTAGTAGTCGTCTCGGCGGGCTTATCGGTAACGGTCGTGCTGTGGGTAGTGGTAGTTGCACCGGCAGTCACCGTTGTCGTAGCCGTCACGGGAGTGGTAGTGGTTATCTCGATCATTTCGACGCGGTCATCGATGGTGTTACCGCAGGATGCCAGAGCTGCGGCACCGCACATAAGCAATAATATTGCCAGCTTCTTCATATAATCACCTTTTTTAGTATATGATATTACACCAATTACGATTATATCACAAATAAGTTGTATTGTCAAACATGAAAATGCAGGAAAAACAGGTTAATGCTTGCTTTTTTTGGTGATATGTGATATAATCTGTATACTGCGGCATATAAATGATGCCGGATAAGGACGGTGAACGATGAATATTCTTGATTTTAAGGGCGCTATATTCGATCTTGACGGTACGCTCGTCGATTCTGCGGGTGTATGGAATGATATAGATATACGCTTTCTTTCAAAGCGCGGGATCGAGATCCCCGACGACTACGCAAAACAGGTATCGGCGCTTGATTTCTACGATGCAGCCATATATACCCGAGAGCGCTTCGGCCTTGATGATGAGCCGGAGGCTATGATCGACGAATGGTTCGGCTATGCTCTTGACGAGTACAGCCATAATATCAAAGCCCTGCCTCACGCCGCCGAGCTGCTTGAACGTCTGAAGTCTGAGGGCGTAAAGATCGCTCTTGCAACGGCTTCGGACAAAAGGCTCTATACCGCTGTGCTGTCAAACAATGGTATTCTTGGGTATTTCGATGTATTCGCCTCGACGGATGAGGTCAGCAGGGGCAAGGGCTATCCCGATGTTTACGAGCTCGCAGCGCAAAGGCTCGGCCTTGAAGCAGGGGAGTGTATAGTTTTTGAGGATATAATCGAGGGGATACAGGGCGCAAAGGCCGGAGGCTTTACGGCTGCGGCCTGCCTTTACGGCAGTTTTTCAGCCGACAGAGACCGTATGTGCCGCGAGGCTGACATATCATTTTCCGATTATTCCCAGCTTTTCTGCGGATTGTAATATTTTGTAACTTGACAAACGACCTTTATCATAGTATAATCAAAAATGCCCCGATAGGTATTTCGGACCGTATTATCAATGAACGGAGAATGTGTCTATGAAGAAACCGATAGCTGTTCTGACTGCTGCGACCGTGGCTGCCGGCATGAGCGCCTGCACAGGGTCTAATGATGGTTCATCGGCAGCAAACGGCGTATCTTCTTCTATGACCGTCAATGCTGACGGCAGCAGTATCCAGGACGAAAGCGGTGTGCTTGTCGTTTCGGCACCTGACTCTTATGCTCCGGAACGTATCGCAAAATATTGCTATAATGCGGCACTTTCCGTTATCATGGATCTTGACGCCGGCGAAGGCTCCGACGGTATACCCTCCGGGCTCCGCGAGTTCAAGGCCTCCGACAGCGCCGATGATCCGGTAGGGCAGGCTGTTGTCAAGGCTCTCGGTGAGGTCAACGGCAGCGGTAAGGTCTGCTATAACATCACAGAAGATAAAATGATAGATTTCTTACAGTATCAGAACTCAGACGGGACAGTAGGGCAGTATCCCGAGCCCGTATCTGCCGGAGATATAAGCTTCGGCACCAAAGCAGAATGAAAAAAGCGGACAGCATAAGCTGCCCGCTTTTTTGTTAGGAAGAAAATTTATCTGAATTCTATACCTCTGTATGTCACCGATACGACCTTGTCAATGTCGATCGTCCGACGCAGGAATGTGTAATCATACTCTGCCGAGGAATGTACACCTCCGCCCGATCTGAGAGTTTCCGATGTCCCGTCTGCATAGTTGAGCTGTGCATCCGTAAAATCTTTCAGCTCTGCTTCGTGTCCCTTTGCCCAGATTACCGAGTATGTCATAGCTGACAGATAGAACTTGTTCTTGCCGTCGGTGAACTCCTTGACCTCAGAATTCCTGCTGACATCTATCTTGAGAACGATGCCGTCAAATACGCCGGGACTGCCGGGATCTTCGGCATATACTTTGTAATCCTCAGGAACCAGATATATCGTTCCGGGATTGTTTTCCCCGAAATACTCGCTGCACAGGAATGAAAAGGCACCGTCTGAATTGAGCTTGGGGGCTTCGCGGAGCCAGTCCATATTCCAGGTCGCCATGCCAAGCTCCTTGACTTTTTTGTTCCCGATATTCTCTGACCATGAGCTCTTTTCTCTGATCACGGCTTCATCGGCGCTGTATTCCATCATGGGGATTCCTTGGTTCCTTGACATGAATTCACGGCCCTGATCGTCGAGAGGCTCAAGCGTAAATATGATGTTGGCAATATGGCCGTCACTTATAACGGTATCGGCTGTGAGCCTTATATGCTCATTTTCGCCGGATGCCGCAGCGCTGACGCCGTCGCTCTGTACAGCATCCCCGATACCGAAATTATCCACCGACTCCTTGTGGAAGAAATTGTTATAAACCACCGCTCCCGCCGTTACGCTCATCGCAAGTGCTGCGGCAGCCGCCGCGATCACGGCAACAGTTTTCCTGTGTCTCAGGTTCTTTTTCATGGTATTTGCCCCCTTTCTGTTCTTTTCATCAAGGATATTCTCAAGCGCAGACTCACTGAGTTCGCTTTCAAATCCTATGCTTTCGTAGGCCTGTTTTATCCTTTTATCCATTGATATCATCTCCCAGTGCTTTTTTCAGCAGCCTGCGTGCGCGCGTCAGCAGGCTCGTTACCGTTGACTGCTTCATGCCGGTGACCTCGCATATCTGCGCTGTCGTCATATCCTCGTAGTAGAAGAGGAAAATGACGTTCTTGTATTTGTCCGGCAGCGAGCAGACCACATCGAACAGCTCTCTGTCATTGAACGCACGTTCCTCCTTGCCGATATCGCAGGCGGACTCTATGCTTTCGCGTTTGTATCTTTTGCGGTGCCTGAGCATATCCCGGCAGATATTTCCCGCCGTCATGACGAGCCAGCCGATCTCGTGCTGTTCGCCCTGCGGGCGGTCTGAGCAGTTTATCCAGCGAAGGAATGTCTCCTGAACGGCGTCTGCTGATTCCTCGGGATCCCTGAGATAGCTCATGCACAGCCGGTAGACAGAGAGCGAATGCTTCTGATAGAATGCAGTTATAACTTCATCGGTAAGCCGCTGCGCGCCGCCGCCACTGATATCCGTCCGCATTCTTTCATCTCCTTTCGCTTTCATTATGTAAACGTCCGGGCAGGCCGTTTTACTGCACCGGGTCAATAATTTTTTATATGACCGAAAAGCGCATATCTTCTCGTCTTACCGACGGAGGATATGCGCTTGTTATTATGTCTTGTTTCCTGCGAACTGTGTCTGATAGAGCTCGAAGTATCTGCCCTTGCGGGAAATAAGCTCCTCGTGGCTGCCCGACTCGGCAACAACGCCCTTGTCTATGACCACTATCTTGTCCGCGTCGCGTATGGTCGAGAGACGGTGAGCGATGATAAGGGAAGTCCTGTCCTTCATCAGAGCCACCATAGCCGATTGGATGTGCATTTCCGTTCTCGTATCGACCGAGGATGTCGCCTCGTCGAGTATGAGTATCTTGGGGTCTGCGAGCACAGCTCTTGCTATCGAGAGCAGCTGGCGCTGACCCTGCGAAAGATTGGAGCCGCCCTCCGAAAGTACCGTGTCGTACCTGTCGGGGAGCCTGCTGATGAATTCGTCTGCGTAAGCCTTGTCTGCTGCCGCACGGACTTCTTCATCCGTGGCATCGGCTCTGCCGTAGCGGATATTCTCGCCTATCGTTCCCGAGAAAAGCACGGTATCCTGCAAAACTATCGCGATCGCACGTCTGAGCTCGTCTATCGGGATGTCGCAGATGTTCTTGCCGTCTATCGTGATCTCGCCGGCGTCGGCGTCATAGAAACGGGTCAGCAGGTTGACTACCGTTGTCTTGCCCGAACCTGTCGCGCCGACTATCGCTATCTTCTGACCCTGCTTTACCCGCAGGTCGAGGCCGTCGAGCACTGGCTTGCTGCCGTCATAGCCGAAGATTATATCCTTGAAGTCGATGTTGCCCTTTACGTCGTTATGATCGAAGGGGAGAAGCCCGCCTCTGGGCTCCGGCTCGGCTTCCATTACCTCGAAGATACGCTCTGCGCCGGCAATAGCGGTCTGGATATTGGCGTACTGGTTGGCAATCTCGTTTATGGGGCGCGAGAACTGCTTAGAGTAGAGAATGAACGCCTGTATCGTTCCGACAGAGATCATCCCCTTGATGCTGAACAGACCTCCGAATGCAGCGATAAGCACAAATCCGAAGTTGGAGATACAGTTCATCAGAGGACCCATCATACCGCCGCAGATCTGTGCCTTGATACCGGTCTTGCGAAGCTCGTTGCTCATTACCCGGAACTCGTCTATCGAATCCTGCTCCTTGCTGTATGCAACGACCGTCTTGTAGCCGGTGACGGTCTCCTCAACGTGACCGTTGATCTTGCCGAGAATTATCTGCTGCTCGACAAAAAACTTCTTCATGTATTTTGTCATCTTGGCGGAAACAAAGATCGTCAGGAAGATAGTAGAGATAGAGATCAGCGTCAGCAGGGGAGAGTAGGTCAGCATGATGACGAACGTACCGAGCACTGTCAGCACGCCGGAGATCAGCGAACCGATCGACTGCGAAACTGTCGTCGAGATATTCTCAACGTCATTTGTCATACGGCTCATAAGGTCGCCGTGGCGGTGATTGTCGATGTACTTAATCGGCAGATGAACAAGGCTCGCAAAGAGATCCTTTCTCATCATCCTTACAGTGACCTGCGAGAGCTTGGCGGAAAACCTGCCCTGCAGATAGGTCATCACTGCCATGACTGCGTAAACTACCGCAAGCCAGATCAGTGTCTCTTTGAGTTTTGCAATATCGACACCGCTGCGTTCTTCATTCGGAGTGATGGTGTCGATAGCTATCTGCTGTATCTTGGGAGCCAGCAGATTCATAAGGGTGATCGTCAGCATGACCGCCAGCAGCATGAAGAACAGATATTTGCTCCTGCCGATGTATTTGAGCAGCTTGGAAAGCGTCTGTTTCGCGTTCTTGGGTTTTTCGGCATTTATCCTTGCGGAATGAGGTCCTGCGGGACCTCTGCCCCTGTTGGGACCCATTGGAGGCATAGGAGGCATTATTCATCACCCTCCTTTCCGGCCTGCGAGCGGTAGATGTCCTTGTAGACTTCGCAGGTGCGCATAAGCTCATCGTGGGGAGCGAACGCGGCAAGGCGGCCGTGATCAATTACTGCGATCCTGTCGCAGTCCTTGACGGACGCGATACGCTGAGCTATGGTTATTACAGTGGTGCCTGCAAGGCTTTCCCGGAGCTTCTGCCTGAGACTCGCCTCAGTCTTTAAGTCAAGTGCAGAGGTTGAGTCGTCGAATATAAGTATCTCCGGCTTTTTGAGTATGGCTCTTGCGATAGAGAGGCGCTGCTTCTGACCGCCCGAAAGGGAAGCGCCCTTTTCGGCAATTTTTGTATCGTAGCCGTCGGGCATTTTGGAGATGAACTCATCGGCCTGTGCGATCTCTGCGGCCTTCTTAACTTCCTCATCGGTCGCGTCCTTGCAGCCCCAGCGGATGTTCTCGGCAGCAGTAGCGGAGAACAGCTCGCTCTTCTGGAGCACTATACCTATCCGGCTGCGAAGATCGTCAAGCTCGTAGGTCTTTACATCAGCACCGTTTACATATACGCTGCCTTCAACGGCATCGTAGAACCTCGGTATCAGATTCACAAGCGAACTCTTGCCCGAACCTGTGGCACCGAGTATAGCCACATTCTCACCCTTGGCGATACTGAGATTTATCCCCTCAAGTACAGGTCTTCCGCTGGAAGCGGGATAGGAGAATGACACGTTCCTGAACTCTACCGTTCCGGTCTCTGTGCACAGAGCACCCTCGCCGTCTGAGATCACCGGGTCGGTATCGAGAACTTCATTGAGACGCTTTGCGGAAGCCGATGCACGGGCGATGCTTTGAGACATCATAGAGAGCATCATTATGCCGTGAAGTATCTGCGTTACATAAGTAACGGCAGCCATGACCTCGCCGACTTTCAGCGCCTGTGCTTCGACCTGAAGTCCGCCGATGTAGATAACAGCCAATACGGCAGCATTCATGATTATCATAAGCAGCGGTGAGAGCAGCGCCATGAGTCTCATGACCTTGAGATTGGAGTCCATAAGAGCGGTATTTGCACCGTCGAACCTTGCGGTCTCGCTGTCCTCACGGACATAGGCCTTTACGACCCTCGCTCCGGATATGTTCTCCTGCATAACTGTATTGACGCCGTCAAGTCTGCGGGCAACGATAGCATAGAGCGGGTTGGCAAATTTCATTATAAGCACCACGATCAGCACTTCAAGGGGCAGTGAGACAGCGACTACGATCCCGAACCGTACATTGAGCTGCATCATCATGAACATACCGCCGATCAGGAACATAATGTTTCTGACAAACATCCTGAGTGCGAAATCAACGAGCTGCTGGATAGCGGTGATATCGGTGGTGAGCCTTGTAACAAGCGAGCCGGTGGTGAATTTGTCGGTCTGCTGGAATGAGAGCCGCATTACCCGTTTGAAAACGTCGTTTCTCAGGTCTCTTGCAAAGCCCTGAGACGCCATACCGCTGAATGCGGAGGATCCGACGCCGCAGCATCCTCCGGCTACGATAGTCAGCATCATTATAAGCCCCGTGGAGAGTATGACCTCCATATTCTGCGGGAGCACGCCGTCATCGACGATCTGGGACAGCAGCTTCGGCTGCAGCAGATCGACAAACACCTCGCCGATCATAGCGACCGGAGCGAGCAGCGCAAACAGGATGTAGGGCTTCAAGTATTTGGCAAGCTTCAATATTCCCCCTCCTCTACAATGTTTTTAAGTATCTTTCTGAGAGTTGACATCAGGGCGGCGCGTTCATCCTCGCCTATCCCTTTCATCATGATCTTCTCGACCTCGCGGCATCGGCTGCGGATGGATTCATCCATGCTCCTGCCCTTATCGGTTATGTAGACGAACACCTTTCTTCTGTCCTTCTCATCCGGCACACGCCTTACGAGCTCTTCAGCCTCCATTTTGTTGAGTGCCGCGGAGACAGACGGCGCCGAGAGCTGAGAAGCTTTGGCGAGCTCAACCTGAGTTATCCCGTCGTTGCGGCAGAGTATCCTGAATATACGGCGGAACCCGTGAGACACTCCCTCCTGCGGGAAGCTCTGAGCTACGATACGTCCGAACAGCTTGGAGATATCGTTGATAAACATTGACGGTTCGGCGTTTTCATCATCGAGAAGTTTGCGGGGATCATGCCTTAATTCTTCCGGCAGCTTGTTCATTATCATCACCTCATGTAAATAGTTAGGCAACTAATTAGTTTTCTAACTAATTATACAACTCCTGTCATAAAAAGTCAATAAGAGGTCTTCTGAATTTTTTGTGAATTTCAGTTGCCGTGAGTCTTTATGCTGCATAGTATAAAGCGTAGCAACATTTCCTGACGGAGGGAAAAGATATGAAGAAGCTTGTTATCCTTGCTCTCGGCGGAGACGCAAGGACGGTATATATGTGCAGTGAGCTTGCAAAGGATCACACTGTTTACGCTTACGGAACTGTCTCCGAGCCTGCAGGAGCTGTAAGTCTCAAAGATCTGTCCGATCTGACTGAAAAAGTTGATATCCTGATACTTCCCATGTCTTTCGGCCTGACCGAAACAGCTTATGATAAGACAGTATCCTTCGGCAGAGGAGCCGTTTCTGCTGAGATTCTGTTCGGGTGCCTTAAAGACAACGCGCTTATCCTCGGCGGAAGAACCGAAAAAGCGCTTATTGATCTGATTGAGTCCAACGGTCTCATGTACACCGACTATCTCAAGATCAGATCGCTTGTTATCAAGAACGCGATACCCACAGCAGAGGGTGCTTTGCAGATAGTTATGGAGCAAAGCCCGGAGACAGTATTCGGCTCCCGGGTTCTTATAACCGGCTTCGGAACGGTCGCAAAAGCGACAGCTAAGCTGTTTGCCGCTGCAGGAGCAAAGGTATGCTGCGCCGTAAGGCGACGGGAAGCCGCAGCCGAGACCGAGGCATACGGCTACGAAAGCGCTGATATCTCAAAGCTTGCCGAGATCATATCCCGGTATGATGTCATCATAAATACAGTTCCGGCGCTTATACTTGAAAGACCGGTGCTCGAAAATGCAGACAGGAAGACAGTTATAGTTGATCTCGCATCCGCTCCCGGCGGCACTGACTTCAAGGCTGCCGATGAGCTCGGCATCAAGGCTGTACACGCACTTGCTCTCCCGGGAAAGGTCGCTCCGGCCGCCGCCGGCAGATATCTTGCCGAGGCGGCGGAAGAAATCATATCCGAAAGGGGAGTGAGAAATGTCACTTGAGGGAAAAAGGATCGGCTTTGTAATGACCGGTTCCTTCTGCACATTTGAAAAAGCGTTTTCAGCAGCCGAAAGGCTCGTAGATCTCGGAGCCGAGCTTACTCCTGTTATGAGCTATAACGCGGCTTCTGTGTCGAGCCGCTTCGGAACTGCCGGGATAAACAGATCAAGGATAGAGGACATCTGCGGGCGGCAAGCGATACTGACGATCGAGGACGCCGAGCCCATAGGCCCCAAAAGGCTGTTCGATATGATCGCAGTGGTACCCTGCACCTCAAATACACTTGCCAAGCTTGCTCTCGGCATAACCGATACCCCGGCGACAATGGCTGTCAAGTCCCATATACGCAATTCGAGACCGGTGGTCATAGCCATATCGACTAACGATGCTCTCGCCGCAGCAGCCAAGAATATCGGTGCACTGCAGAATTACAAAAACTATTATTTCGTGCCATACCGACAGGACAATTTTGCAGCGAAGCCGAATTCGGCTGTCGCAGAGCTTTCGCTTCTTCCAGAAACGCTTAAGCTTGCACTTGAGGGCAGGCAGCTCGAACCTGTGCTGCTGCCGCCCGTATATCCTGAATGAAAAGTCCCCGTGAGCCGGAAGTCTTGCCGAAAGGCTCACGGGGATATTTTTATCTGTCATTTTTGCCGTGCCTCCTTCATAAGATTTACAAAGCGGACACGCTCAACAAGCTATATCTGAAAGGAAGATGCAAAATGACAGTTGCAGAAGCTACACGCAAGCCTCTGTCAGCAAGACCGCACAGGGAAACTGTGGGGCTGACACAGGCAAGAGCGCAGCGTCTTCTCGATCTAAACGGCCCGAATACCCTTGACAGCGGCAAAAAGCGAAGTGCCGCCGCGCTGTTTGCAGGGCAGTTCCGGGATATCATGGTTATGATACTTCTCATAGCCGCAGGTGTTTCGGTGCTTATCGGTGAGTATGCAGACGCAGTACCGATAGCGGTGATAGTCGTCGTCAATGCGGTGCTCGGCTTTATACAGGAATACCGCGCCGAGCGAACGCTTGAAAAGCTCGCAGAGCTGACGGCTCCGACAGCTAAGGTCTGGCGTGACGGCAAGCTCGTGACGCTTCCGGCCGAGCAGCTCGTAATCGGTGACGTCATAGAGCTTGAAGCCGGAGACCGCGTCCCCGCCGATTGTTTTGTTATAAGCTGTGCCGCGCTCAGCTGCGATGAAGCACTGCTCACGGGAGAGTCCGTAACCTGCGCAAAGCGCCCCTATGACGGCGAACCGGAGATATCCGGTCCTGATCTTGAATATCTCGTTTATATGGGTACTGTCGTAATGACCGGACGATGCAGAGCGGAGGTCACGGCTGTCGGCAAAAGCACGCTGATGGGCTCTGTTTCAGGTCTGCTTGCAGAGTCGGAGCATGAGCAGACCCCGCTGCAAAAGCGACTCGGTGAGCTCGGCAGAACGCTTGCGATGATCTGTATAGGTGTATGCTTTGTGGTCTTTGCCGCCGGGATGATACGCGGCGAAGATGTTATGGAAATGCTGATGACATCGGTATCAATAGCTGTAGCTGCAATACCCGAGGGGCTGCCTGCCGCGGTAACAATAGCTCTTGCGCTCGCAGTAAGGCGTATGCTCGCCCGGAATGCGCTGATAACGCGGCTCCATTCGGTCGAGACTCTCGGCTGCGCTTCCGTGATCTGTACCGACAAGACCGGTACCCTTACCATGGGCAGGATGACCGTCTCGAAGATAACCGTTTGTTCGGAGCAGGACAGGGAGCTTACCGTTTCAGCCGGAGAGGGGCTTACCGACAGCAGCGGTGCAAGAGCTTTCCCGTGGGACGATACCGGGCTGCGCGAACTGCTTTGCTGCGCAGCTGTATGCAATAACGCAAGGCTTTCGGAGACCGATATCTCTGATAAGCGAGACAGAGGCGGGATGATCTCCGGGCTCAGAGCCCACGGCGACCCGACCGAAGCCGCAATACTGACAGCGGCAGCAGCGGGCGGTATTGACGCCGAGAGCTTTCGTCGGCTCCGGGTGGATGAGCAGCCCTTTGACAGCGCCAAGAAATACATGACCGTAACCGTCCGAGAAGAGGGCGTCGAGAAGATCTACAAAAAGGGTGCGCCCGATGTCCTGCTTGCCGGGTGCGGATATCTTATCACCAAGTCGGGAAATACCGTCCTTCTCGGTGAAGCACGGAAAAACGCTATATCAAAGCTTTGCGACAGATACGCCTCCGAGGGCATGAGAGTGCTGGCGTTTTCGATGATCTCTCAGGGCAGAGAGATACTGCTCGGATTTATGGCTCTGACCGACCCGCCGAGGCCCGAGGCCGCCGGAGCTGTCAAGGAGTGCGCAAGAGCCGGGATAAGAACAGTCATGATAACCGGCGATCACAAACTCACCGCCTGCGCCGTCGCCAAAGAGACCGGTATACTCCGAAGCGGGATGCGAGCCGTGACCGGTCAGGAGCTCGATGCCATGTCCGATGATGAGCTCGATGAGGCTCTTGACGGTATCGCGGTATTTGCTCGGGTATCTCCGGAGCATAAGCTGCGGATAGTCAGGGCATTCAGACGGCGCGGAAAGATCTGCGCCATGACAGGCGACGGCGTAAACGATGCGCCGGCAGTGAGCGAGGCTTATATCGGCGTATCTATGGGCATAAGCGGCACCGATGTTACCCGTCAGGCGGCTGACTGCATCCTGCTCGACGATAACTTTGCAACTCTTGCCGCAGCTGTCCGCGAGGGAAGAACGATCTACGGCAATATCAGGAAATTCGTCAGATATCTTATCTCCTGCAATATCGGCGAGGTGCTGACGATGCTCGGCGGGATAATCATGGGGCTGCCTCTGGTTCTCGTGCCGGCACAGTTATTGCTTGTAAACCTCGTGACAGACGGTCTTCCTGCTATCGCTCTCGGCTCCGAACCCTCCGAGGACGGCGTCATGGAGCAGCCGCCGAGGCGAAGTAACGAGAGCTTTTTCAGCGGCGGCCTGCTTTACAGAATGATAATCCGCGGAGCGCTGATAGGAATAGTCACACTTGCCTCCTTCACAGTGCTTCTTAAGCTCGGCAGCGGACTTGAAGCTGCAAGGACAGGAGCACTTGTAACGTTGATACTCTCACAGCTTATCCACTCCTTTGAGTGCAAGAGCGAGACCAAGCCGCTGTTCAGGGTCAAGTTCCGCAACAATCCGTTCCTTATTATCTCCGTGCTGATCTCTCTTGCCTGTATGCTGGCTTGTATGTATGTTTCACCCCTTGCCGGAGTATTCTCGCTTGTACAGCTCGGATTTACCGGCTGGCTCGTCTCGGTACTTTCGGCAGCTGTACTTCCTTTTGCTGCTGCATTGTTTCTGAAAATCAGATGACAAAAGTTTTTCGCCCGCCCGGACAGTTCCGGACGGGCGATGTATTTATGTCTATATTTCAATATAGTTACCCAAAAATCTGAAATAGCTCAGCTCGTATTCAAGCTCTCCGAGCAGCTTCACGACCTGCGGAGAGGTCAGCGAACCCTCAAAATCAAGGTAGAATACAACATCGAAGTCGGTGTTTGCTATCGGACGGGATTCGATCATCACAAGGTTGAGTCCGGCAGCCGAGAACTTAGTCAGCAGCCTGTAAAGCGAAGCCGATTCGTGGGGCAGTGCCAGCGATACCGAGATAAGCCCGGCATTCTCCGCGATGAGAAGCGAACGTGTAACAAGGATGAAGCGGGTGAGGTTCTTGTCGGCATCGGCAACGGTGCGTTCAAGTATTTCGAGGCCCTGTTCCTCGGCACATTCCACCGAACAGATCGCCGCGATAGGATCTTCAGATCTCGCGGCAGCCTCGGCGGCAAGGGAAGTATTGAGCGCCTTTCGCGTTCTGTATCCGTGCTCGGAGATGAACTTTGAACACTGCATAAGCGCCTGTTCATGCGAGCAGACCTCGGTTATATCCTCAAGCCGGACGCCCTTTCGTGCCGCAAGGCAGTGCTCTATTCTGATCTTTGTTGTCGCGCATATCTTTAGATCGTACTGCCTCAGCAGCTCATAGGTCTGTCCGACGGAGCCTGCGGTCGAGTTGACTATCGGCAGGACGCCGAAATCGGCTTCACCGTTCTTTACGGCGGCAAACACCTCCGGGAAGGAATCATAGAAATGCGGTTCAAGGCTCTCGGAGAACTGCCTGCAGGCTATATGCGAATACGACCCGCTGATACCGGGCACGGCTGCCTTTGCGGGCTTGCTCAGATCGAGTGGAGCCGCCTCGGGAGGCTTCCAGCCCTCAAACACCTTCTGAAACTGCAAAAGCTTCGAGATATCCATGATAGTCGTGAAAAGCACTGTCCCGCCGCCCTTGAGGTCATCGGGCAGCTCGCTGCGGATGCGTTCGAGTATCTCATCCTCGCGGGATTTCTGGAGTATGGGGAGCCCGTTCTTTATTTTGTAGTCTGCGACCTCAAGACAAAGATCCATGCGTTTCTTGAACAGCTCCTCTATATTCTTGTCAATGCTGTTGATCTCATTTCTTATATCACCGAGTTCCATTTGCTTCACCTTTCGCTTGTTTATTCAGAGCTTCGTCAATAAGCTCACGCACCTTCCCAAGATCCTCGCAGCAGCCGTAAAGCAAAGGCCTGATATCGTCGGAGGGCTGGGTCAGGTCGGGTATCATAACCACATTGAGATGCGCTACCGCCGCCGAGATCACACCGTTAGGGGAGTCCTCGAGGGCTATGCACTCCTGCGGGTCGAGCCCGAGGCGCTTACAGGCATTGATGTATATGTCCGGTGCGGGTTTGCCGTTCTCGACCATATTCCCGCAGATATAGTCATCGAACCGGTCATATACGCCGACCGACCGCAGATATTTCCCTGTGCGCTGCAGATCGGTAGCCGTGCAGACCGCGGCTCGGATATTCTTGTCTTTGAGATAGTCGAGCAGCTCGTCGAGCCCTTTTTTCTTTCGGATGCCGTGCTTCTCTATATATGCGTTCATCAGCTCGATACGCCTTGCCCGGACAGCCATATAATCGAACCCGTCCCCAAACACACGTTTGAGATGCCGTTCGGCGTACTTCCGGGAAAGCGAGCGGATACCGAGCACATGATATGGCTCCATAGGGAAGCCGAGCTCGTTGGCTGCTTCACACCAGAATCTTTGCAGCAGTATCTCTGTGTCGAGCATCAGTCCGTCCATATCGAAGATCACAGCTTTTATCATACAAACACCCTTTCAGCGGTATACTTTATTATAGCACAGGTACCCGATTTTTGCAAGCCACAATTTGTTCGCAAAAAGATTACCCCTCCGGTGATTGACATTTTCTTCATTTTATATTATAATAGCATGGTAAGTATTGATCTCAACCCGTTTTGTTCTAAGGAGGAACACTATGAGTGATGATATAAACCGCAGCGGAGGCTCCTTACCCGACGAGCAGTCTGCGGGAGACGGCAAGGACAGCTATGAGAGAGCTTACGATGAGCAGCTGCGCCGTTTTACCGACCTTGACTCAGCCGAAAGAACGCAGGCTGTGCCTGTTGAGAATATATCCGGAATGACCTATGAGCAGCACCCCAACCGTGCAGGAAGAGACAGCGGCCGTCCGGGAACAAAAAAGAAAAGATCCGGGAAAGGAAAAGCGAAAAAGAAAGTGAGCAGCCGTCAGGTACATATAGACAGAAGCGAACCGCTTCAATTCGGCTCCGGAGCAGCCGAGGAAGCAGCCAGGGTAAAAAAAGGATCCGTCTGGAAGAAGATAATCATTATACTGCTTGTGCTGATCCTGCTGTTTGTGATCTTTGCGAATATAATGATCTTCCGTTATATCTCCAAGTTCACGCAGAAGGATACAGGAACACGGCTGTTCACCACAGCGTCACTAAAATCCGACAATATACAGAACATCCTGCTGATCGGCTCGGATTTCCACGCCGAGAACGAAAAAGGCCGTTCGGATTCGGTCATCCTGCTTTCCATGGACAGCAAGAAGGACAAGATCACAATGACCTCGTTCATGCGCGACAGCTATGTCATGCTCCCCGAGTATGACCTCGACGGTGACGGCGCATATTTCGGCGAGGGGGACAAGTGCAAGCTCAATGCAGCCTACGCCTACGGCGGTCCCGAGCTGCTTATGGATACGATAGAGTACAACTTTGATGTTCATGTCGAGAAGTATATGCTTATCGAACCGCTGTCTTTTGTGGATATCATTGATTCAGTGGGCGGTATCGAGCTCGATATCACCGATGAAGAGGCTCAGGGTATGAGAGCTCCGATGTATCAGCAGAACAAGCTGCTCGGAAATCCGTGGTCTACCGACTATCTCAGCTGCGGCGGAAACGGCATCAGAGTAAATGGCAATCAGGCTCTCGGTTATGCAAGACTGCGCTATGTCGGCAACGCTGATTTCCAGCGTACCGAGAGGCAGCGCATCGTTCTGAAAAAGGTGCTTGAAAAGCTCAATACACTCAGCATCTTCGGACTTGATGACTTCGCCTGCTCGCTTGCATCGGCGATAACTACCAATCTCTCCAAATGGGAGCTCTATAAGCTCATTGTCCGCGGACCTTTCCTTATGAAGTATGATATCGCTCAGCTTCGCATCCCCGATGACGGCGAATTCGGCTACGGCACCGGCAACGACGGCTCGTCCGTGCTCACGATCAACTTTGCAAGCTGTATCGAGACGCTCAACCGCGAGATCTACGAGTAAGAATTATCGCATACTGCCCTCCGCCGTGAGGGCAGTGCTGTTGATAAATGTTTACGAAAAATTCACATTCTGCGCTGATTTTACCGCAAATAACAGCTTCCGGCTTCCGATAAGCGATATTTTTTTGCTAAACCCCTTGCATTTTTCTGATATATGTGGTATAATATAATTAAAGAAGTACGGATCACCTTCGATCCGAGATATAGGTGTGCGGGTCCTGCGCAATGAAGCGCTGTGAACCATGTCAGGCGGGGAACCGAGCAGCATTAAGCGGACTGCTTCGTGTGACGCAGTTTCGCCTGCACATCTATATGTCGGATCGAATTTTTGTGATTGGAGAGTACACAGTTTGTCCCGGAGGTGAGATAGCAGTGTATCAGGCGCTTTACCGCAAATGGAGGCCGATGTCCTTCGAGGATGTCGTTTCCCAGACTCATATCACTACTACTCTCAGAAATCAGATCTCCGCGGGCAAGACTGCTCACGCCTACCTCTTTACCGGTTCCAGAGGAACGGGCAAGACCACCTGCGCGAGGATCTTCGCCAAGGCTGTCAACTGCCTTTCTCCTCGGGACGGGGAGCCGTGTCTCGAGTGCGAGATCTGCAAAAATGCGGACAAGGGCTCGCTTGCGGATATCATCGAGATAGACGCCGCCTCCAATTCCGGTGTTGAGGATATCAGGCAGCTCAGAGAAAACGTTGCCTATACCCCCGAGCTTTGCAGGTATAAGGTCTACATCATAGACGAGGTTCATATGCTCTCGGCGGGCGCTTTCAATGCACTGCTGAAGACTATGGAGGAGCCGCCTCCGCACGTCAAGTTTATTCTTGCGACCACCGAGATACACAAAGTCCCCGCGACTATCGTTTCAAGATGTCAGCACTTTGATTTTCACCGTATCAGGAGTGAGGATATCGTCGCAAGGCTGAATTATATTGCCGAGCAGGAGGGGCTTGATCTCAAGCCCGACGCTGCCGCGCTTATCGCCGGCATATCGGACGGCGGAATGAGAGATGCGCTCTCACTGCTCGATCAGTGTACTGCGTACTCCGAGACCATTGATCTTGAGACCGTTTCGGGTGCAGCGGGAATAGCCGGCAGGGGATACATTTTCGATATCCTCGAGGCTGTGTTCGCAAAGGACACCACTGCAGCGGTAAGAATGATAGACGAGCTTTACGACAAGAGCAAGGATATGGCTGTGCTCTGCTCTGATCTGCTGATGCAGATGCGCAACGTTATGATACTTATGTCGGGCAGCGGTGCCGAGAAGCTTGTGGTGTGTCTGCCGGAAGAGCTTGAAAGGCTCAAAAAAATGACAGAGTCCACCGATATAGATACCGTTCTCGGCCTGATCGGGATACTCGGGCAGTGCCTTGAAAGGTTCCCGAGGTCGGCTAACAAGTGCATAGAGCTTGAAATGTGCGCTGTACGTCTCTGCGGGTATTCACCTGCTGCTGCCGGCGGCGGAAGAGCTCCTGCCGCAAGCGACAAGGCTATCGTAAATCTTATGGACAGGCTCACAAAGCTTGAGGAGGCTGTCGCTTCCGGAAACGTGCCGCGTGCCGCAAGGGAAGCGGTGAAGCCTGCACAGCCTGCTGCGCCGCTCAAAAAATTCGATCCCGAAAACTATACGCCTCTTGCGGAATGGAACGAGATACTTGCCATCATATCCGAAAGGGCTCCGGCAATATCGCCTTTCCTGCGCAACTCGGCTGCCTGCATCGAGGACGATTGGTTCTATCTTATCGTTGCAAGCGACTTTGCACTCAAGAAATTTGCACGTTCCTCCGACGCCTCAGTGCTCAAGGAGATCGTTTGCAGTTATTACGGAAAAAACTTCGGCTTCAAGCTTTTCAGCTCGCACGATGTCGAGATGGAGGATCAGGAGAATCCCATCAACGAACTCATCAAGCGCGCCAAGAGCGGGGATGTCGAGGTGCAGATAAAAAATCAGAATTAAGGAGTTTTAAACATGAAAGCAAGATTACCACAGGGCATGGGCAAAGGCCCCTCGAACAATATGAACCAGATGCTCAAGCAGGCTCAGAAGATGCAGGATGAGATCACCGCTCTCCAGGCCGATCTTGAAGAGAGAGAGTTCTCTGCATCCGTCGGCGGCGGCGCTGTCGATGTTACCATCAACGGCAAGAGACAGGTCCTCAAGCTTAACATCAAGCCCGAGGTCGTTGATCCTGAGGACGTTGAGATGCTTCAGGATCTTATCATGAGCGCATTCAACGAGGCTGTAAGAGTTCTTGATGAGACCTCCGACGCCGAGATGTCCAAGCTCACGGGCGGAGTAAGCTTCCCCGGCCTGTTCTGATATGGCTGATCATGGTGCGCTGCCGCTGGTCGTGCTTGCTGAGCAGTTTGCAAGGCTGCCCGGTATCGGTATGAAATCAGCGCAGCGTCTCGCTTATCATATCATGGAAATGTCCGATGCGGATGTCGATGCCTTTGTCAAGGCGATCAAAGCCGCTAAAAAGACCGTTCACACCTGCCCGGTATGCCAGAATTTCACCGAGCAGGAGCTTTGCTGTTTCTGCAGCGATCCCAGGCGTGACCGGCGCACCGTCTGCGTGGTGGAAACGCCTAAGGATATCACTGCCTTTGAGCGCACCAAGGAGTACAAGGGTGTGTACCATGTGCTGCATGGGCTTATCTCACCGATCGACGGCGTGAGACCCGATATGCTCAAAATCAAGGAACTGCTTTCCCGCGTTAACGACGGAAGCGTGGACGAGGTCATCATGGCGACCAACCCCACCGTTGAGGGCGAAGCTACCGCGATGTACATTTCTAAGCTTCTCAAGCCTTTCGGCGTCAAGGTCACAAGGCTCGCATTCGGTCTGCCTATCGGCGGAACGCTCGAATATGCCGATGAGATCACGCTTTATAAGGCTCTCGAGAACCGCAGCGAGATATAAATAATCAAGCACTTCGGATTTTACCGGAGTGCTTTTTCAGTATGAAAAAAATCCTGTGAGGATAGATCCTCACAGGATTTTTTGGTTAAATTCAGTTCTTTTTGAGAGCCGCGATGGACTGCCTGATCTTGGCGAGCTTTTCCTCTGCCTTTGCAAGCTTGGCCTTCTGCTCCTCAATGAGCTTAGCCGGAGCCTTGGCGATAAAGCCCTGATTGTTCAGCTTGGATGACAGGAAGTCGATATCCTTCTGTGCGGCTTTCTGCTCCTTGTCGAGACGGGCGAGCTCCTTCTCGGTATCTACGATATCCGAAAGCGGGATGAAGATACGGGCTGAATCGGTAACTGCGCTTACGCAGTCTGCGAGCTCCCATTTGCCTTCGACCTCGACCTCCGATGCCGATGCCAGACGCTCAAAGAACATCCTTCCTGCCTTGAAGATCTCAGGGTCTGCGGTCTCGATATAGAGCTTGGCCTTAACGGAGGGAACAACGTTCATTTCAGTTCTAACAGCTCTTACTGCCTTGATAGCCGCGATGATCTTCTCGAACTTCTCCTCGTCCTCGGTGAAGCACAGAGCCTCGTCATAAACAGGGAAGTCGCTTACGATGATAGCCGAGCCGTCGTCAACGAGAGCCTGCCAGATCTCCTCGGTGATGTAAGGCATAAACGGATGCAGGAGCTTTAGCATACCCTTCATTACCCATACAAGAACGGTCTGAGCGGTCAGAGCAGTCTCGCCGCCGGCAGCTATGCGGGGCTTGGTGAGCTCGATGTACCAGTCGCAGTAAACATCCCAGATGAAATCGTAAAGCTTCTGAACCGCAACGCCCAGCTCGAAGGCTTCCAGGTTTGCGTTTATCTCCTTAGCCAAAGTGTTGAACTTGGATACTACCCACTTATCCTCGGAGTTCATATTCTCCGGGAGGCTGTCGGCTTTGAAGCCGTCGGGCAGATTCATCATAATAAAGCGGGAAGCGTTCCATACCTTGTTGGCGAAGTTTCTTGCCGCCTTTACCTTATCGTCGATATAGCGCATATCGTTTCCGGGAGCATTACCCATCGCGAGCATGAATCTCAGAGCGTCGGCGCCGTAGTTGTCGATTACCTCAAGCGGGTCGATGCCGTTTCCGAGAGACTTGGACATCTTTCTGCCCTCTGCGTCTCTTACGAGACCGTGGATAAGAATGGTCGAGAAAGGCTTTTCGTGCATATACTCCATACCCGCAACGATCATACGGCTTACCCAGAAGGTGATGATGTCGTAGCCGGTAACGAGGGTGTTTGTGGGATAGAATTTTTCAAGCTCCGGGGTCTTCTCGGGCCAGCCCATAACAGAGAAAGGCCACAGTGCCGACGAGAACCAGGTATCGAGGGTGTCTGGATCCTGACGCATAGGCTTGCCGCACTTCGGGCAAACTGCTGTCTCGTCCTTGGTAACTGCCATTTCGCCGCATTCGTCGCAGTAGAAGGCAGGGATCCTGTGACCCCACCACAGCTGACGGGAAATGCACCAGTCACGGATATCGTTCATCCAGTTGAAGTAGTTCTTCTCGAACCTCTCTGGAACGAATTTGATATCCCCGGACTCAACAGCCTTTATCGCAGGCTTTGCCAGCTCGTCCATCTTAACGAACCACTGGAGGGATACTCTCGGCTCAACGGTGGTGCCGCAGCGGTAGCAGGTGCCTACGTTATGAGCGTGCTCCTCGGTGTAGGACAGGAAACCGCCGGCTTCAAGATCTTCAACGATCTTCTTTCTCGCCTCGTATCTGTCCATGCCGGCATAAGCAGGATAGTCGTCAACGATCTTAGCGTCCTCGGTGAGAACGTTTATAACGGGCAGATCGTGTCTTCTGCCTACCTCGAAGTCATTGGGGTCGTGAGCGGGAGTGATCTTAACGACGCCGGTACCGAACTCCATATCAACGTAATTATCGGCAACAACGGGGATCTCTCTGCCTACAAGGGGCAGGATAAGAGTCTTGCCTACGATGTCCTTGTATCTCTCGTCCTTGGGGTTTACTGCAACAGCGGTATCGCCGAGAAGCGTCTCGGGACGGGTGGTGGCCAGCTCAACAAAGCCGGAGCCGTCCTTGAGGGGATATTTCAGATGCCAGAAATGGCCAGCCTGATCCTCATAGTTTACCTCGGCATTGGAGATAGAGGTAAGGCAGTGGGGGCACCAGTTGATTATCCTCTCGCCTCTGTAAATGAGACCCTTGTTGTAGTAGCTTACGAAAACTTCCTTTACAGCCTTGGAACAGCCCTCGTCCATGGTGAAGCGCTCTCTCGACCAGTCGCAGGAGGTACCGAGCTTCTTTAACTGCTCAACTATCCTTCCGCCGTACTGCTTTCTCCACGCCCAGGCACGCTCAAGGAACTTATCTCTGCCGATATCGTCCTTGGTGAGACCCTCTTTGCGCATAGCCTCAACGATCTTAGCCTCGGTGGCGATAGATGCATGGTCGGTGCCCGGTACCCACAGCGCCTCAAAGCCGGACATTCTCTTGTAGCGGATAAGGATATCCTGCAGGGTGTTGTCGAGTGCGTGACCCATGTGCAGCTGCCCGGTGATGTTCGGAGGGGGTATAACTATCGAATAAGGGGGCTTCTTGGAGTTTACGTCAGCTTTGAAGTAATCTCCCTCGAGCCACATTTTATATATCCTGTCCTCAAACTCGGAAGGATCATACTGCTTTGCAAGTTCTTTTCTCATTATATATCTTTCCTTTCAAAGTGATTGTCATATCAGGTCGGTCATGCCCCGAAGGGCTTGCTCACTCGTTTACCCGCCGCAGGCGGAAAGAGTGCCCGAAGCATAAGATCCATGAGCTTCAATCCTTTCAGAATATTATACATACACTATATTATCTCATATTTTGGCTTTAAAGTCAATAGCAGCAGCGCTATATTTGGATGCAGAGCGCAAAATGTTCATTTTTGGTTGACATTTCGGGGCTTTTTTGATATAATAATGATGTATATTTAAATATTAAACGGCATAAGACCCGATAGGTGTCTGCCGTATTATAAGTGAGGTATGGCTATGAAAAAGGCTGTAATAATCGGCGCGGGTCCCGCAGGCCTTGCCGCAGCAATAGAACTGCTCGAAAAGGATAAGGATATCAGCGTTACCGTTCTTGAGGGTTCCGACCGCATCGGCGGCATCTCGCAGACCGTCCGTTACCGCGGCAACCGCATGGATATAGGCGGGCACCGGTTCTTTTCCAAATCCGACGAGGTAATGGACTGGTGGAAAAACCTTATGCCTGTTCAGGGCAAGCCTTCCTTTGACGACCGCATACTCGGCAGGAGCAAGCCTCTGTCAGAAGGCGGCCCCGACCCCGATACCGAAGATAACGTTATGCTCATCCGTGAGCGCGTTTCCAGAATCTACTACGACAAGAAGTTCTTTGATTATCCCGTTTCGCTCAAGCCGGACACCATCAAGAATATGGGGCTGATCACAACCTTCAAGGCGGGTATGAGCTATCTCAAGAGCTGTGTTTTCAAGAAGCCCGAGACCAATCTCGAGAATTTCTACATCAACCGTTTCGGAAAAGTCCTCTACTCCATGTTCTTTGAGGGCTATACCGAGAAGCTCTGGGGGAGGCATCCGCGTGAGATATCTGCGGAATGGGGCGCCCAGCGTGTAAAGGGACTTTCAATTACAGCCGTGGTAAAGGATATGTTCAGAAAGCTGTTCCATATCAAGTCCGCAAAGGTCGAGACCTCGCTTATCGAGCAGTTCTGGTATCCTAAATACGGCCCCGGTCAGCTGTGGGAGCTTGCCGCCGACAAGGCAAAAGCCGCCGGTGCAGAGATCCTGATGAACTATAAAGTCAAGCAGATACTCACCGAAAAGGGGAGCATCAAGGCTGTTATCTGCGATACTCCCAACGGCGATCGCCTTATCGCAGGAGATGTATTCATCTCTTCGATGCCGATAAAGGATCTTGTTGCCGCCATGGACGGCGATGTATCTCCGAAGATCAGAAAGATCGCAGACGGTTTGCCTTACCGCGATTTCGTGACTGTCGGTCTGCTTGTTGACAGGCTCGAGCTCAAGAACAAGACCAGTATGAAAACTCTCGGAAACATCGTTCCCGACTGCTGGATCTATGTTCAGGACAAGGGCGTCAAGCTCGGAAGGATACAGATCTTCAACAACTGGTCGCCGTACCTTGTCAAGGATGCCGAAAAAACCGTCTGGATCGGGCTCGAATACTTCTGCTCGGAGGGCGACGAATTCTGGAATATGTCCGATAAGGAATGTGCAAAGTTCGCAGTCAGAGAGCTCAGACGTATGGGCGTCATCTCCAAGGGCGTTGTCAGGGACTATCACCGCGAGCGCGTAAAGAAGGCTTATCCCGCATATTTCGATACCTACAAGCATTTTGACAAGCTCCAGAGCTTCCTTGACAGCTTCGATAACCTCTACTGCATAGGAAGAAACGGTCAGCACCGCTACAACAACATGGATCACTCGATGCTAACCGGTATCTATGCCGCCCGTGCAATAGCCGAGGGCAGCACCGACAGAGCTTCTATCTGGAACGTCAATACAGAGAAGGAATATCATGAGAAAAAGTGAAATGACAAATGAATCGGCTGCAGGGTCTTTTGATCCCGCAGCCGATATATCCGATACGGTCAGCGCAGCTTTGCCTGATGTGAGCGAATATGTGCCCGACGATCCGTCCGAGGAGTTTTACAGCGAATTCGTGCCTGACGATCCGTCAGAGAGGGTTAGCAGTGAATTTACGTCTGACGATCCGTCCGAGGAAATCGAGATAGTCCCTGCTCCGGAGGAAGAGATCGTTTTTGCTCCGGAACATCAGGAGGAAAGCATCCCTGCGCCTCCTGCGGCACCGAAATGGCTCGTGAGCATCTATGACGCATTTGCACGCCATCCTTTTTTCCTTGCGTTTCTCGCCTGCCTGTTCCTGACGCCTCTTTGCTACGGCGCTCAGAACAACATCACTCAGTCCGCCAAGATGATCTGGGGGCTCTCTGCGTTCGCTCTGCCCGCCGCGGCTCTGGTAGTGATCTACAAGACCGGCTTTATCCGTAAGAGGGTATTCTTCACAGCGACCGTACTTACTGTCGTTATCGGGCTGCAGTTCTCCTATATGCTCTCCCACTCCAAGCGTGCATCGCTGTGGATATTCGCTTATGCTTTTATTGTTTTTACGCTGTGGCGTATATCCGTTATGCCTGTTCCCGCAGAGAAGGACAGGCACAATGCGATGTACATCATGCTCACAAGCTTTGCGCTCAAATTCTGCTATGTCCTCTATACCTCCTGCTACACACGTCAGAACGACGTCGGCAGCTTTGATACAGAGCGCGGTCATGCTTCCTATATAGAGTACCTGATACAGAACCTTCATCTGCCGGATTTCCACCCGGCATCCCGCTGGCAGTACTATCATCCGCCGCTTCATCATACGATCTCGGCAGCGTGGATATCGCTATGCGAGAACGTCTTCGGAGCGAGCCGTAACTTTGCCCGCGAATCGCTGCAGATGCTCATGCTGTTCTATTCAATGGCGGCTGTTATCGCAGTTTACAAACTGCTGCGGCATTTCGGCTTCTCGGGCAAGTCACTTATCCTTCCGCTTGCACTTTTTGCTTTCCACCCGGCATATATACTTTCGGCCGGAGCTATAAACAACGATCAGCTCGCAAGTCTGCTGACAGTTCTGACGATACTGTTCACTGTCCGCTGGGCGAAGGATCCGACGATCAGAAATATCATTCCTATTGCTTTGTCTATCGGCTTTGCCATGATGACCAAGCTCAACGCCGCGCTTATTGCGCCGCCTGTGGCAGTGATATTCCTGTGGCAGCTCGCAAAGAATCTCAAAAAGTACAAGAAGCTGTTTTTGCAGTATTTCATCTTCGGGATAATATGCGTTCCGCTGGGGCTCTGGTGGAGCGTGAGAAATCTTATAAAATGGAATCTTGACCCGACCTATATCCCGCTGCTCGGCGAGAGCAATCAGTTCGTCGGGGACGATATTTTCAGACGTCTAACAGATTTCGATACCAAGCAGTTTTATCCTGTTTTCGAGAACTGGATCCGTAAAGGTTCAAGCTTTGACGAGTATAACCCCAATGTTGCCATTCTCAAAAACTCGCTTTTCGGCGAGGAGATCGACAAAAGCTTTTTCCCGGGCTCCCTTGAGATCATTCCGACGATACTGTTCTTTGTCGCTATGATCCTTGCGCTGGCAGGAGTGATCTTTACCGTCGTATTCTTTTTCAGGAAGGATACAAGAGTCCAGCTGCACGATAAGGCCTTTATGGCCGGCTTCTGGCTCTTCTCGATGTATTATTTCTACCTTTTCTGCTATCTCTATCCCAACACCTGCACGCAGAACTTCCGGTATATCTACCATCTGCTCGCGGTATCCGCTGTGCAGTATGCGATGTTCTTTGAATGTGTCGGAAAAGGAGAGCGAACGCTTGTCAAAAAGGCTCTCTCCCGCACTGTCACGGCACTTATCTTTGCGTTTATCGTCTTTTCGGCTGCGACCTATCTGATAGTCGGATATTATTCCGTCTGACGAGGTGAACTATGAAAAAACACATTACCGTCGATGAAAAGACGGGTGAGCGCCGATGCTCCTGCTTCAAGCGCTGCGGAGGCTGTCAGCTTGACAAGTCATACAAAGAGCAGCTCGAATGGAAGCAGCAGAAGGCCGAGCGTATGCTCTCACGGTTTTGCAGGGTCAGCCCGATCATCCCCATGGAGCACCCCTACAACTACCGCAACAAGGTTCAGGCGGTATTCGGCTATGAAAGCCGCAGACAGCTGATCTCGGGAGTGTATCAGTCCGGCTCGGGCAGGCTCGTTGCCACCGACGACTGTATGCTCGAGGATGTACACTGCACCAAAGCGGTCATTGAGTTCAGACGGCTTATGAAAAGCTTTAAGCTGCGCCCCTACGATCCGGCGACCGGCAAGGGAGATATCAGGCATCTGCTGACAAGATACAGCCGCACCACGGGTGAGCTAATGGTCTGCATCTGTGCGCCGTCTGCGGCATTCCCGGCAGGGAAGAAGCTCGCAAATGCCATCAAGACGGCTTGCCCGGAAATACAGAGCGTCATTCTCAACGTCAGCACCAAGCCGCTGCCGCTTTCGCTTGGTGACCGGAACATACTGCTTTACGGAAGCGACCGTATCACAGACGAGCTGCTCGGCAAAAAGTTCACCGTTTCGCCGCAGTCATTCTATCAGGTCAACCCTGTGCAGACGAAGATACTCTATTCCGAAGCGATCAGGCTCGCCGATCTCCAAAAGACGGACACCCTCATCGACGCCTACTGCGGCACCGGGACTATCGGCATTCTCTGCTCGGATAAGGCGGGAACTGTTATCGGTGCCGAGCTCAATCCCTCTGCCTGTGCCGATGCCGAGAAGAATATCCGGCTCAACAATATCGGCAATATGAGTATTGTAAATGAAGACGCCGGCAGATTTATGGAGGCTCTTGCCGGGCGGGGAGAGCATATCGACGTTGTCATCACCGACCCGCCGCGTGCTGGCTGCGACAGGCGCTTTATGGACAGCCTTGCCAAGCTCTCACCGGACAGGGTGGTATATATTTCCTGCAAGATAGAATCGCTGGCGAGGGATCTTTCCTATCTCTCAAAGCTCGGCTACCGTGCGGTTACGGCACAGCCTGTGGATATGTTCCCGCACACGACAGGCATTGAAACAGTCGTGCTGCTGAAAAAGAAAGACAGGACAAAATAAAACAACAGGCCGAAGCACAGCGCTCCGGCCTGTTTTGGTTCAGCAGAATTTGCTCACATCGTAGAGAATAAGTACCTGATCGAAGCTGTCGATATCGACGGCTTCTTCTATTGTGGTGCCCTCGAGCTGCTGCGGGTCGATGAGCGTTATCTCGCTGTAATGCGGGGTCAGGAAGGGCACGAACATATTTGAGTAGCTGCCCTTTATCATCAGCAGCTTGGGCGCATCGGTATTCGAGGTCATTATCCGGCATTTCTCAAACGAGTTGCCGCCGAGGAACAGATCGAGCTTGTTGCTCGTGCTCAGGGCGGGGGTATAGTATATCGACGAGGAGTTGAACTCAACGCCGTCAGACCAGGAGGTCACGCCGGTGACAAAGCTGCCGTTCTTGTTCTTGAAGATGTTTATAAGATCGGCACCGACGCCCTTGTAATAGGTCTTGGAGTAGAGATCGCCGTAAAACTCACGGTCTGCATACTCCATATCATAGCTCGAAAGCCTTACAGGGCTGAAACCGAGCTTTCTTATCACCTTGTTATAGACGGTATAGGCACCGTACTCCGTCCAGCGGTTATCGGTACGGAAATAGACATAATCGGCACGCGCCGAGAACAGCGGAGTGTAAGCATCAAGGGTATGTATGCTGCTGTCGAGCTTGAAATAGATATCGTCTATGAGCTTCTGCTGGTCGAGAGCGGTTATCATCATCGGCAGCTCCTCGGAATAGATACCGGAAGCCGTCGGCACGATCAGCGAGTAGAACGCCACATTCGGATGATCGAGTGCAAGCGTATTGATGCGTTCAACGAGCTCATTGGTCTTGTTCTCGTCGGCCTTGCTGATGATCTCTATCAGCGCATCATCCGAGATATAGACGTTTCCAATACGGCTCTGACCTGCGGCGGTGACTATCGAGGAATACATCGAGCGCCAGTTGGCCTGAAGAGGGAAGTTGTCGCATACGAATTTTTCGGTATCTTCCGCAAGACCTTCGCGGGGAGTAACGTCCGGCAGCTTGTCGGAAAGGAAAAGCGTGCTTACCGCAAATATCCCGCAGAATATAAAGAACAAGGCAGCCGACACATAATTGAATGCTTTTTTCATATCCGTCGCCTCCCTTACAGTATGCCGCTCTGTACAGAGCCGGACATCAGGAATACAGTTACCATAACGAGCAGTGTTAAGATAAGCACAGGCTTGATAACGGTGATCGGGCTGACAGACCTTTCCTCGAGCTTTGCCACCGCGTTGCGCAGGCTTTTCGATTCAAACAGAAGGATCAGCACGAACAGCGGTGCAGCCGAACGGAAATAGTAAAGCAGAGGGGTGGTATCGAGTGTGAGAGCTCCGGTCAGCATATGAGCAACATATTCAAGCGAAGAGACTGCGGTCTTCTGCGAGATAACAGCCCAGCCGATAACGGTAAGCATATGGGTCATGATAAATCGGACAGGCCTCGGGACGTGTGAAAGTCTGCTGTCAAGAATGATCTCAAGGCTGATGAACAGCGCCGCTCCGGCACCCCAGATAAGGAACGATGCCGAAGGTCTGTAGCTCGCGCAGATGACTACAAGAGATACGGCGCTTGCAGTAAGAGTACGCGCCTGATTCGTTTCGCTGCCGGCAATAGGTCTGAAAACATAGCGCTGAACAAAGCTGTATGCAGATATGTTATATGATGCCAGATACTCTCTCAGAGTGGTCTTGGAATAAGGGTAGTCGAAGCTCGGGCCTATCCTGAAACCGAGCATCATTCCGAAGCCCTGCGCTATACAGGCATAACCCTTGAGCCGTGCAAAGACGGAAAAGCCGAAAATAAAGGCTCCGAGCCAGGACATCAGCATTGACAGGTCGCCCTTTGCGGAAGCCTCAAGCTCCTGAAAGAGCGTATAAAGCCTGTCTCCGACTATGACCTTTGCGGCTATACCGAACAGCAAAAGCAGTATCCCGTCCGTGAGCATATCGCTCCTGACAGACGTCTCTTTCATCTGCCCGATAGTCTCTTTGGGCTTTACAAGGGGGATCCCGCAGAGCGAGGGGAGAAAGCTTATGTATGCAGCGAGCCGCAGGGGAGACCTGACGGCCTCACATTCATTCCTGTAAACGTCAAAGGTATAAGCTGCCGAATGCAGAGCGTAGATACCCGCGCCTATCGCAGTGAACAGACGGCTCCTGACCGTCGGCAAAGAACAGAACAGCACAACCGCGGCAAGATTTGTCAGCAGTGAAACTATCAGCAGCAGCACCGAAAGCTTTTTCCTATCCCTCAGAGAATCTATACACAGCGAACACAGATACGATATCAGTACAGATATCGCAAGCGGGACAAGCCCGTAAGGCGAGCCCCAGCAGATGACAGTGCAGCTGCCGATCAGCATAATGTAAGCGCGGTATGCGGGCTTAGTTACGGCATATATAAGAAAAAACGCAGGCAGAAAGAAGTAGAGAAAGGTAATACTTGTAAAGTTCAATTCTCCGTCTCCTCCCTGACCGCGTTTATGCGGGCAATGAATTCTTTCTTATCAAACAGCGTGTTGGCTGCATCGAGCAGAGCCTTTGCGGTCATCCGCTCGGGCAGTGAGAGGCTCAGTGCGGCCCGGCGCCGCAGCTCGCTGCTTCCTGTGCATCCGAACAGCCCCAGCTCATACAGATCAGTCATGGTGAGCTTGTCGGACGTCTCCTCTCTCTCGCAGAGCACTCCGGCTTTGGTGAACAGCTCATGAAGCAGTTCTATATCCATACCCTCGACTCCGAGCTTGCCCTCTTTGGAGGGCTCAGCCTTGCGCTGCTCCTTGCCGTAGATATCCGGGATATAGATGTTTATTATCCGCCCCTCGGGGCATATCCCCTTTATATGGCTGCGTATCTTGAATCCGGCGGCATCGGAATCGGTGAGTATCACTATCCCCGCCGCAGCGGCATAACGCCTTATCAGCTCGGCGTTCTCCTTATCCTTGAAGATGCGGAAACCGTCCGTGGTGATTATGACCGCATCGAGCAGGGCAGAGAGCTTTATCTTATCGTACTTTCCCTCGACGATCACCGCCTGAGGGATCCTGAGCTTTTCCATCAGTATTTCTTCAGCTTTCTTATGTAGGCGAAGGTGTAGTCTTCGCCTTTATCCCTGAGCATGGTGAGCAGCTTTTCGAGCAGTGCCGAGGTCTCGGGGTGGATGCATCGAGTATTCTTGCCCTTCTGAAAGTATGCGAGCCCGTCGCCGTCTGTATATTTCTCGCCGTTATAGATCTTGCTTGCGGCAACTCTGTCGCAGAACATCTCTTTGACATATCTCAGCGGCATCTTCACCGGAGACATCAGCCTTGTTTTTGGGTCGTAGTCGGTCCAGTACTCGAAATGATGCTTATTGCGGCCCTTGTGGTGCATCCAGGCATAGGAAAAGCCGTAGTCCTCGCGCTCGCCCTCGTTGGGGGAACGGTCGCCCTGATAATGCTGCGCCCCTACGATGAACTCCGAAGGCATATATTTGGAGAGATCGTGGAACAATCCCTGAAACAGTATTCCGGCTTTTTTACAGTGCTTTATGACTGCGTGTCTGTGGCGGGTTATCGTTTTGAAATGCTCCCATGCTTTTATCATAGCAGGTACTCCTTCCTGTTCGTTACCGTCTATGATTATACCACAGATGCTCCTGCTTTTCAAGTACAATTTATTAAAACGGACTTTCTATACGAAGGTGTAGCCCTCGGCGAGCGCTGCATCTATGAAGCTGCCGAGTATCTCGGCATTGGTCTTCGAGACCGAATGCAGCAGATAGATCGCTCCGCTATGCAGGGCACCGGTAAGCTTTTTGAGCGCAGCCGACGGCTCCGGCTGATCGTTTACATCCCAGTCGGCGTAGGCATAGCTCCAGAGAACGGTCTCATAGCCGCAGCTCTGCGTCACGGCAAGCGACAGCTCCGAGAATTCGCCCATGGGCGGACGGAACAGCGTCATATCATAACCGAAGTTGTCAGTAATATACTTGTGCAGCCCGAGTATCTCCTCTCTGCATTCAGCCTCGGACAGGCCGGGCACAGAACGGTGAGAGACAGAATGATTCCCGACGGTGTGCCCCTCGTCGATCATACGTCTGACAAGCTCGGGATTCTTTTCGGCATAGTCCTGCAATACAAAAAATATCGCCTTGACATTCTTTTCTTTCAATGTGTCAAGTATTCCTGCCGTATAGCCGTTCTCGTAGCCCTGATCGAAGGTAAGCGTGATCGTCTTATCTTCTGTTTCGTTTATTGCTTTCGCAGAGTATTTGCCGTACACCGAATTGAAGTCGAGAGCACCTGCCGGGCGGTTCTTATCATCAAGCTGTATGCCCTGTCCGTAGCCGTGTTTTTCACGCGACAGAGCAGAGAAGTCGGTCACAGCCTCCGAGACGTTTCCGGCTTCAAGGAAAGCTTCGCCGAGCATCTCGAAATAGCCGCTTTCATCCTTTGAGCTGCTGTCCTCGGCTGATGAGCAGGAGCAGAGCAGCATGGCTGCCGAAGCTGCGGCGAGCAGTTTATTCTTATCCATATAATGACCTCCGTTTTGTTTTTATTAGTTTTACACCGCAGGCTCCTGCTATGTACGGAAAACTGCGCATGAATATTTTGACAAAAGCGTTTTTGTATGATATAATATGTTTAGATCATTTTTTAGGAGGTATACTATGCTTCACGGATTGCTTGATCTTCCCACCTTTGCATTCTGGGACTTTGGCAACATCTGGACGGGGAGCCTGTTCACCGAGTTCAATTACCGCATCGTCAAACGCAAGACCGACGACAAGACCGAGCTTTACACGGTCATCTGGTACGGTATGAAGTGCTTTGATCTCACCGACCCGAGCGAATATGTTTCGGAGCTCTGCGAGGAATTCTCTCCCGAGGGTCTTGAGCGCACTGTTGCTTATCTCAACGAGAAGGCTGCCGAATTCAAAACTAACCGGGCATAACGGCTTTTCACCGGGTTTTCACAATGTGACAGAATGATGAAATTTTGTCACAGACCCCGATACTGCGCCATTTGCGATTGACAACAGTAAATATATGTGGTATAATGTAGGCGTATAAATATGTCCTGAGACATTTAGAAGGAGGAGACTGATAATGGTAAAAAGTAGTGTTCTTACCCCTGTTCTGTCGGGAGTTCTTGCTGTTACTGTAGCCGGCTCGGGCGTTCTTTATGTGTTTGATAAGAAAGATAAAGATAAAGAAGCCGAGACAAAGAGCAAGGCCAGCGAATCGAATTCCACTTTCAACAGGGTAAAGGAGAAAATGGTAGCCACCGCCGATAAGGTCGAGAAGGCTATCAACGGCGAGCTCGATTTCGCTTACAGCGGAAAGGTTGAGCTCGAATTCGGACCCGCATTCACCAAGGAGCTGGGCTTTGAGGTCAAGCCGTTAGCTGTCGAGGCCAAGACTATGCAGAAGTCCGGTCTTACAGGTGCAAATATCGCCGCGACCTACGGCTCGGATACTCTTGCTTCACTCGATCTTACGATCGACAATCAGAATAAAGTATATTACATCAAGTGTCCCGAACTCAACGACGCTTTCCTTACCGGCAGCAGCGATGAGATAACCAACTATCTCCAGGAGTACGCAAGCAAGTCGGGCGTTGACCTCTCCAAGCTCAACAGCCTTACCGCCGGCCTCGGCAACAATGCACTTGCTACGGGCGCCAATAACATGGATGCCAATCAGATCAAGGATGTGCTCGGAGATATCGACTTTGAGGCTCTTACCAATGATCTCGAGGAGTATGTAAAGGCTATCGAGGATGCTGTTCCCGACGGGACAGAGAAGGGCAATGTATCCGGCGACATCAAGGGCTATGCCTATGATTACACTGTAAAGACCATCGATGTTACCGGTCAGGTGATCCTTGATATCGTAAATGCCGTTGCCGACAAGGCTGCCGGTGATCAGCTTCTCAAGGATTATGCCGCTCAGGGCGGTGTAAGCGCCGAGGATTACGACAAGATGATCAATCAGCTCAAGGAATCTCTGAGCAAGACCACAGGCACCGATAACGACAAGACTCTGTTCACCATCGACCTCTATTCTCTCGACGGTGAGGAAAAGGGCTTCGCTCTTGACATGGGTCAGACCGGTGTTATCAAGATGGTCGCTATCGATGACGGTACTGTTTTCGCTCTTGATATGGACGCTTCCTTCCAGGGCAGCAACGTCAAGCTCAACGGCGCATTCGACAGCAGCAACGACGAGATCAACGGTTCCTTCGATTTCTCCGTTGAAATGCAGGGCTCCAGTGTTACAGCTTCTATTACTGCTGAGAACCTCAAGGAAGCAGGAAACTTTGTATCCGGCAAGGCAGGCTTCAGCCTCAATACCGGTTCGGAGACCTTCAGCGTGAACTTTGACTCCGCCTGCACCGATGATGCCATTGATGTAACGATCGACGCCTCTAAGAACAACGAGAAGGCAGTTACAGTAAAGGTCACCGGTTCCGCTAATGACGCTACCGATGTTGCTATCCCCAGCGGCACTTCTTACAAGCTCGATGAGGACGGCATCAAGGCCTATCTCGAGAGCTGCAACACCGATGCATTCATCGCAGGTATCAAGCAGAAGCTCGGCACTGAGCTATCTGACAAGATCTTCGGCAATGTAATGTGATCTCAAAGATGATCGAACAGACATGATAATTCAAACGGCAGGGTGAGAGCCCTGCCGTTGTTTTGTATATTTACAAATATAAAGAAAGGCTCCCGCGAGGGGAGCCTTTAATGTTATGTGTTAAACCTGAACTATCGAGAGCAGTACACCGGCGGCAACAGCCGAACCGATAACACCTGCAACGTTCGGACCCATAGCGTGCATAAGAAGGTAGTTCGTGGGAACTTCCTCCTGGCCGACCTTCTGGGATACACGGGCTGCCATAGGAACTGCCGAAACACCGGCCGAACCAATAAGGGGATTGATCTTGCCCTTGGAGATCACATACATCAGCTTGCCGAGCAGTATGCCGCAGGCAGTACCGATCGAGAATGCAATAACTCCGAGCAGGATGACCTTTCCAAAGGAGAGGGTCAGGATCTTGTCGGCTCTTGTGGTAGCGCCGACCGAAACACCGAGGAATATCGTGATTATATTCATGAGCTCGTTCTGAGCCGTCTTGGCGATACGGTCGCAGCAGCCGCTTTCTTTAAGCAGGTTGCCGAACATCAGCATACCGACCAGAGGCGCAGCCGAGGGAACCATTAGCGAGATAATAACCGTAACAAGTATCGGGAAGATGAGCTTTTCTATCTTTGATACGCTTCTGAGCTGACCCATAACGACCGAGCGTTCTTTCTTTGTGGTCAGCGCCCGCATTATAGGCGGTTGTATGATCGGTACCAGTGCCATGTAGGTGTACGCCGCAAGAGCGATCGTACCTACGCCGATCGTATCCGTCTTTGACAGGAGCTTTGAGGATACATAGATCGCTGTCGGGCCGTCTGCACCGCCGATGATCGCGATAGAACCGCACTCGGCAGCAGACATATTCAGCAGGGCAGCGCCGATAAATGTAAAGAAGATACCGCCCTGAGCCGCCGCACCGAGCAGGAAGCTCTTGGGGTTGGCTATCAGCGGGCCGAAATCGGTCATCGCGCCGATTCCCAAGAAGATCAACGGCGGATAGATCTGTAGTTTGACACCCATATACAAGATGTCGAGCAGACCTCCGTGCTGCAATATTCGTGAGTAGTCTATGAAGTGGCTGTTGAGTTCGCCTGTCCTCTCCGGCACGTTTTCAAGATATTCCCAGTATTCGGGATGATACATCTCGGCAAAGGGGAGGTTCGTAAGCAGCATACCGAAGGAGATCGGCAGCAGCAGCAGCGGCTCGAAGCCCTTGGCGATAGCCAGATACATAAACAAAAACGAAATAAGTATCATTATGATGTTTTTCCAGCCCCCGTCGGCGAAGAACCCGGCTACGCCGGACTGCGAGGCAAGATCAGCCATGGTATCAAGGAAGCTCTCTATAATACCCATCAGATAAACACGTTCCTTTCAGTATAATGCGGTAAGTGACCTCAGAACGGTCTTGTGTTCTCGGCAATGCCGGCGGAAGCCCAGGCGCTCCTTGCGCCCTTCGCCGTTCTGACACTGCGCAGTGCGAGCTTTTTGCCGCTTGCAGCGCCCATGGCAGCTATCGCCGCCGCTATGACAGCCACTGTCTCATCGCTGATGCCGTCCTCGACGACAGGGGGCTCGTTGACAGCGACCTTTGCTTCGGGAACAGCCGCACCCTTTGAAGCTTCTATGAGCTTTGCCTCAGCCTCGGCTTTGGCCTTTGCATCCTTTTTCTTGTTGATCGAGTCGAAGGATTTTCCGTATATTGAAACAAACAGGATAAGTAATATCAGTGCTATAAATACTACGACAACGCCTGTTATAACGACCGAAGCGATAGTTCCGCCGTCCAGATTGCTGTCGGTACCCTTGAGCATAAGCTCGGGAGCTTTGTTCAGCAGATCAGTCATCAGACCACTCTTTTCATCAGTATTTTGGGGTTTTCGCTTAGAATGACCGACTCGAAAACACACCATACAGTATTATTATACACTATCCCATTTCAAAATACAATACCCGTTAATAATTTTTTTACAACATATTTTACAAAATAAGCGGCTCCGTAACATTCACGGAGCCGCATTTAATTGTATCGTATTTTCAGATAGGCTTTTTGTCAAATATATGCTTTGAGATGATGACAGCCGCTATGCTCAATGCGGCTGTCACGCCAAACGCGGGAAGCAGTACGTCAGGCTGCTCCTTTCCGTTTATGATCTGCTCGACCTTTATCAGCCGGCAGGGGAGCCAGTCCGAAAGCTTGGGTACCATCGCAAGCAGCGAGTCCCCGAGATAAACGGCTCCGACAGCTATCAGCGTTTGTATTCCCGTGGAAGCCATTGCCGAGAATGCCGCTGTGAGTATCAGGAGATAAAGACCGTAGGCGTAAGCGCTGAACCCTGCGATAAAACCGTTGTTGACGACCCCGGTATCCCAGTAATAGGCGGTATAGCCGTACATCACAGAAAAGCTGATCCAGTAGTAGACAGTCCAGAGCAGGATAACGGTCAGCAGCTTGGCAAAGTAGACCTTTGCCCGTTTGAGCCCCTTGGTCAGCACCGGGATAAGCGTACCCGAGCTGTATTCTCCGGCAAAAACGCCGCTTTCCATCACGATCATGACGATCAGACCTATTGAGAAGTTGCCGAAGAACTGTGAAAACGAGCTCAGAGCCGTCGGCTCGGAGACGGTTATTGTCATGCCGCTGTCGGTCATCGAGTCCCCGAACTTCTCGAGCAGCTTTGGCATGAACTTAGCCGTAGCCGGCGCGAGAACTCCGAGGAACAGGAAAATTATGGTCAGAGCTGTTATCTTGTCGGTGCGTTTGCGTGCGGTGAGCTCTTTTCTGAAAAATGATGCAAAGGTACTCATTTACCGATCACCTCCGCAAAAAGCTCATCAAGTGTGCGCTCAAGTCTGGTCAGGTGGACGGGACGAATACTCCGGTCTGCAAGAGATCGCATAAGATCGCCGATGCTGTGCTGCTTCTCGCTGAACACGATGCGGCAGCCCTCTGTCTCGCAGCCGAAGGCCTCGGCTATGATCGCAGCTTCTTCCGGCCGGGAGAGTTCAAGCTCGTAGCCCTCGCTGCTCATTTTGCTTCGCAGGTCAGAGATCCCGCCGCTCAGGCAGATCTTTCCACCCTCAAGTATGGCGGCATCGGTACAGATCTTGTCGATATCAGAGAGAATATGCGTCGAGAACAGCACAGTAGTCTGTTCCCGGGCATTTTGCAGGATATCAAGTATCTCCTTCCTGCCGACAGGGTCGAGAGCCGAGGTCGGCTCGTCGCAGATCAGCAGCTTGGGTCTGCCGAGCAGAGCCTGTGCGATACCGAGGCGCTGCTTCATACCCCGGGAATAGCCCTTGATGCGGTGTTTTTCGTTCTTCAGGCCGACAGCCTCAAGCAGCTCGGCAGATCTTGTTTTAATATCATCACCTTGCATACCGGTTATCTCGCCGCAGAAGCGAAGATACTCTGCGGCGGTCATGAACCCGTAAAACTCCGGCACATCGGGCAGATAACCGATGAACCTGTTGGTCGCGGTCTCGCCGAAGCTGACTTTTTCTTCTGCGACCCTGACCTCGCCGCTGTCGGAGCGGAGCAGACCGAGAACTATCTTCATAGTCGTGGTCTTGCCCGCACCGCTGCGGCCTATGAAGCCGTAAATGCTGTGCTCGGGGACATTGAGCGTGAGCCCGTCGAGCACCGTCTTGTCCCCGAAGCTTTTTCTGAGTTCCGATATCTCAAGGATATTCATTGTCAGTTATCCTCCTTGCCGGCCAGCAGATACGCTATCGGCCCGACAAAGCCCATTCCTGCGAGGCAGATCACCACCCAAAGGGGTCTTGTACCTCTCTTGTATTTATCGTGTGTAAAGATATGGTGAAGCACATATCCGAGCAGAGCAAATTCGAGGATCACCAGCGGTATTATAATGGGAAGATACTCCTTGATCTCATCCATTGTTTGTTTCCTCCTTCCTTGAAGTCTCTATGCACCAGCTCTTCTTGCCGCAGCAGGGGCAGGTGAGCTTGCGGGTTCGGGGAGTATGCGATGAAAAGAATCCTTTGGCACTGCTGATATTAAAGGTATTGCGGCACTCCGGGCAGATATAGGATACATTCCTGAAATAGTATTTCGACAGAATGACCGCTGCCGGGATCACCAGCAGGATATACCCTATAACGAAGGGGAGCCAGATGCCCTTGAATATCCACAGCAGAAGTGTGGTATACTCAATTATCCCAAGCAGGATGCAAGCCAGGATCATGTTCTTTCTTACTTGTCTCAATTCTTTGTTCGTTCTCATTTTGAGCGCTATGTCCCCGAAGGTTTTTGGCGAGACGTCGCCGGCCTTGCCGAGTGCGGAACGGAGCTTTACTGTCTGATCGAGTTTATCTTTAGCCTCCTCGATCTCCGAACGAAGGTTCTTTTCCTGCTCCTCGAGCAGCAGGGTGATGACCTTCTCAGGCTCCTCATCCGAAAGCACTCTGCCGATATCATTTATAGAGAGGCCGAGGTCTCTCAGCCAGCAGATCATTTTCAGCTTCTCGAGCTCCTCTTCGGAGTAGACTCTTCTGCCGCCCTCGCTGAGTGAAGCAGGGGAGAGTATCCCGCGGGTATCGTAATACTGTACTGTTCTCACTGTCACTCCGCAGAGCTTGGCGAGCTCACCGGTCGTGTATTCGGACATAGCATTTTCACCTCCTATGCCCCCATTTTACTACATTACGCTGCGTAACGAGCAATACCCTACGCAGGGGGACATATTGAATTTTACAATTTGTTCACATTTGAACTGTTCTGATCCATTATACCACAAGCCTTAACATAAATCAAGTACAGGGACGGTCAACAGGGAATATAAAGCACCGCCTCCTGCGCTTTAAGCAAGAGACGGTGCTGTTCACAAACATTATTTCTTAAAACTCCTTAACGAACAAATGATCTGTCCCGCCGCCGTAGTTGACTATATCCTTCAAATATGTATAGCCGTACTGTTCATACAGTCCCCGGAACTCAGAGGGAATATAGCTCCTGTCAAACCCCTTTTCTTTCAGATACCGGTTCGCATATCCGATCAGCTCTCCGCTGAGCCTGCGTCCCCGGTATTCCTCCGAGACAAAAATGCAGGATACCCAAGGAAAGATATCCGGCAGGGGATAATAGTCCGTCTTCATCACCGAGGCCATTCCGACTATCCTGCCGTTTGCGACAGCAGCAAACATCGTTTCCCAGTCCGTAAAGACCCAGGACCGTATCATTTCGGCGATATGATCCTTAGCCTCATCCCAGGAACAGTTTTCCACATATTTCAGGAGCTTATCTGCAAGCTCAGTATCTTTATCAACTTTATATATCATCGCTGTCATCTCCGATATACAGAATACAATAAGAAAACCTCTTTTGCCGCGGCAGACAAAAGAGGCTTCTTTTCTGGTGGAGATGACGGGAATTGAACCCGTGTCCGAAAACCCATCCCGATGAACTTCTACGAGCGTAGCCTGTTATTTTGGCTTGCGCCGTTTCCCTTGCGGAGCTGCAAGCAGGCACGCGGCTCCGTTCGGTAGGCTGTGATACATCCCGATGCTACAGCCGTTGCAAAGGAACGTTCACCACTAAGTCGACGCCTTTACCCGAGCCGTGGTACTCTCAGGCAAGACGGGCGCTGCGCTTAGGCAGCAGCCAGAGCAAAATCAGATTCGTCGTCTAATTTTAAAAAGTGCGCCTTTTAAAGAGATTTTCGCTTCTCTGCTCGCTTATCAACCTTCAAGATCCCCGTCGAAACCTTTACATCCCCTCTATTTAGTTCACGCTATCGCTCCTTAACGTCGCTCACGTTGGGTTTGAGCTATGCGTTTGTGCCGCGTCTGTTACATTGTTTTGGAAAGAACATCAACACACGCATTACCGAGGGATAGTGTGTGGTGCAGTTTGCACCGAATGCGTTGGTTTGCCGCGTCTGTTACATTGTTTTGGAAAGAACATCAACACACGCATTGCCGAGGGATAGTGTGTGGTGCAGTTTGCACCGAATGCGTAGGCTTGCCGCGTCTGTTGACGGACTCACTTAGACCTGTCCTTCATCGCTCTTTCGATATCGCGCTGTGCAGATCTCTGAGCCATATCGTCGCGCTTATCGTAGAGCTTTTTACCTTTACAGAGTCCGAGAGCCATTTTTACTCTGCTGCCCTTGAAATAAAGTGACAGCGGGATAAGCGTCAGACCCTCCTGTTTTATCTTTCCGAAAAGCCGGTTGATCTCTTTTTTGTGCAGCAGCAGCTTTCTGACCCGCATAGGGTCGCGGTTGAATATATTTCCCTGCTCGTAAGGCGCGATATGCATACCCTTTACCCACATCTCGCCGTTATCTATCGAGCACCAGCTGTCCTTGAGATTAACTCCGCCGTTTCGTATGGATTTTACCTCGGTGCCGACAAGCTCGATACCGCATTCTATCTGCTCGAGCACGAAATAATCGTGCCTCGCTTTACGGTTATCAGCGATCTGCTTAGTACCGCTTTTATTTATCGACATCCCGAAGCCTCCTTTCAGGTAGAATTTTATAATACCATATCAAGTGAGCTTTGTCAAGTGCGTTTACAATTTATTTACATTGTCAACAGACTTATCGGGGGAATATAATAAACGGGAGGGGATAGTATGGAGATGTATTCCTGCGCGGGCGGTACAAGGCTCGAGCTTACAGCTGATGAAATGGAAGCTGCCGGTCTGAGCTTTGATACCTTCGGCAAAGGCGACGATGCAACCGATCGATTTATTCCGGCTGTACTGTCGCTTCTTCGTGATCGAGGTTATTTCCCCGAATCGGTCAGGCTGATAGATATTGAGGTCTCCGAAACAGAAGGAGGCATGACGTTGTTCATCACCGAGAGAAAGCCGTCTCAGCGCGTTAAGGTAGTATTCTTTACAGAACCCTCTGAATTTGAGTTCAGTCTCCACGAGCTGATCTCAGACGGCGAGGAGCCTTTCTGCGAGCTGAGAAAGCTCAGCGGGAGCTATGTGCTTATCGCCAGTTCCGAGTCTTACCCGAAAAGCGAGTCCATGGCGATACTTGCAGCACGGCTTGCCGAGCACGGCACGCTGCTCAGCAGGGAACCTTACAGCCTGATATAACAAATGCAGCTCCCCGAAAGACGGGAAGCCGCATCTGTTATTTGTATGAGATTGTGTTATTGACCTTTTATGTGATCAGACACAGCCCTGAGCCTTCATAGCCTCAGCAACCTTCAGGAAGCCTGCGATGTTGGCACCGGCAACGAGATCGTCGCCGAGACCGTAAGCATTGGCAGCCTCGATGGAAGCCTTGAAGATGTTAGCCATGATGTTCTTGAGCTTAGCGTCAACTTCCTCAGCAGTCCAGCTCAGACGCTCGCTGTTCTGGCTCATCTCGAGACCCGAAACAGCAACGCCGCCGGCGTTAACAGCCTTGGAAGGAGCAACGATCACGCCGTTCTCCTTGAGGTAGTCGATAGCCTCATTGGTGGTAGGCATATTGGAGACCTCAACATAGTACTTAACACCGTTAGCAACGATCTTCTTAGCCTCGTCAAGGTTAACCTCGTTCTGAGTAGCGCAAGGCATGATGATGTCAGCCTTTACGCCCCAGGGCTTCTCGCCCTTGAAGAACTGTACGCCGAACTTGTCAGCATAGTCCTGAGCGCGGTTGCGGCAGGAAGCTCTCATCTCGAGGAGGTAATCAACCTTCTCGTCGGTGCTGATGCCGTCGGGATCGTAAACGTAGCCGTCGGGACCGGAAATGGTAACTACCTTACCGCCGAGCTCGTTAACCTTCTTAACGGTACCCCAAGCAACGTTGCCGAAGCCGGAGATAGCGAAGGTCTTGCCCTTGATGGTATCCTTGAAGTAGTCGAGCATATTAACGGTGTAGTAAACAGCGCCGTAACCGGTAGCCTCGGGACGGATCAGCGAGCCGCCGTAAGGAACGCCCTTACCGGTCAGAACGCCTGTGAACTCGTTCTTGAGTCTCTTGTACTGGCCGAAGAGGAAGCCGATCTCTCTGCCGCCTACGCCGATATCACCGGCAGGAACGTCAGTGTCGGGGCCGATGTGTCTGTAGAGCTCGGTCATGAAGCTCTGGCAGAAACGCATAACCTCTGCGTCGGACTTGCCCTGAGGATCGAAGTCCGAACCGCCCTTGCCGCCGCCCATGGGGAGGGAGGTAAGGCTGTTCTTGAAGGTCTGCTCGAAGCCGAGGAACTTGATGATGCCGATATATACGTTAGGAGCAAATCTCAGACCGCCCTTGTAGGGTCCGATAGCGGAGTTGAACTGAACTCTGAAGCCGCGGTTAACCTGGAGCTTGCCGTTGTCGTCAACCCAGGGAACACGGAAGATGATCTGCCTCTCGGGCTCTACCATCCTGTCTACAACGCCTGCCTCTACGAGATCGGGTCTTTTCTCGATAACGGGCTCGATGCTCTGGAAGACCTCGTTTACGGTCTGGAGGAACTCGGGCTCGCCGGGATTGCGCTTCTCGACCTGTGCAAGCACGCTCTTGAGATACTCATTCTTAAGTGCCATTGTGAAAAACTCCTTTTTTGATAAAATTTTGATGGGGACGCGATAAAACACTGTCCGCTCTATCACGACTTTTTTATTATAACATACTATTCGCAATTTTGCAAGTCCTAAATGAAAAAAATTCAAAAAATTCTGAAAAAAGTATATTTGTTTTTCATATTTGGCATTTTTGATACCATATAGTTGCAAACAGCGTTTTTGTAATGGTTAATTTACACAAATCATTCTGCGTATTTGCTGCGCTCTGCACAAAGAAAAATAGACATCCCCGGTAAATCACCGGAAATGTCTACTCAAATATGTTATTACAGCCTCAACGCCCAGTCTATCGCAAGCTGCATCCAGCCCGCTGCCACCGGCTGGATATGCCCCTCCCAGGTCGATGCGGTCTCGTCACAGGTGGAGATACCGTGCCCTCCGCTGGGATAGATATGACATTCAAAGGGGATATGGTTTCTCGACAGCGCCTCCATATAGAAAAGCGAATTCTCAACAGGTACACAGCCGTCGTCGGCACAGTGCCAGAGAAAGGTCGGCGGTGTATGTGCCCCGACTCTCGTCTCGAGGGACATCATGGCTCTGAGCTCGTCGTCGTTATCCTCGCCGCCGAGCACGTTAAGGATCGTCCCCTCATGGGTGTATCTCCTGTCCGAGCTGAGCACGGGGTAGCAAAGTATCGAGCCGTTGGGCTTAATATCCTCGGCAGAGCAGCCGAGAGGCTTGTAAAGCAGCTCACTGTTCCAGAAATTAGCTATCGAGCCTGCAAGATGACCTCCGGCAGAAAAGCCGGCTACAATGACCTTGTCAGGGTCGATATCAAAGCGCTCGGCGTTGTCTCTGATGTACTTGACTGCTGCGGCAGCCTCGAGAGCTGCGGTAGGAAAGCGCTTTTTCACGCAGGAATATCTCAGCACAAAGCAGTTGAAGTTGAAGCCGAGGAATTTAAAAGCTATCGGCTCCGCCTCTCTTTCCGAGCACCAGTCATACCCGCCGCCGGGGATTATGAGCATGGCACGCCTTCTTCGCTTACCCATTTCTTCGGTCTGCAGATTGGTGTAGCAATCAAGAGTCGCAGCACAGCCTTCACTGTCAAGCCCTGCTGCTTTATAGTTCACATCCAGTTTTACTGTCTCAAAAGGCATCCGAATCTCTCCTTATATAATAGTATCGTCAGTCCCGGCAGAAGCGGGGATATTCACAGAAACGATATATCCGTCGCGTCCGTTTCCGGAAACGGTGTAGTAATATTCCATGCCCGCGCTGTTGAGCGGTATGGGGATATTGGTGGTCTTGTCCGTGCTCTGGGCAAAATAGTAGATAGCCCAGCGGGTCCCGTCTTCACTCTCAAAGGAGAGAGGCTCTTTGATAGTGTACTTCTTGAGCTCCTCGATATATTCCTCAAGGCACATATTTTTCTCACGCATTATCTCGGCGTGAGGCTTGCCTACATAGCGGTAATGCCTGGCGTTGGCATCAACGCCGGTCTTGTCCTCCTTGCCGGCAGGGTAGCGCTGGATAAGCCCGTACTTGTAGCAGTTCTGAGGTATCCAGGCATAATCGCCGGTGCCTGTGAATTCGGGATATGTCCCCTCCGACTCATAGAACAGTCTGAGGTCGAAGGCGAGGCCGCTTTCGTGCTCATAGCACGGCTTGTCGTCTCCTCCGTCCTTGACATAGATATCGGTGAGCATAAGAGTAGCCTTGCCGGTCTTGTTATAGAAAGCGGAAGCCATTTCGTTGAACGCCGTGAGCAGACGCTTGCAGCCGGTATTTATGGTCGCCGCAGCAGAGGCTATACGCACTCCTGCCTCATTGAACAGATACTTGTAGTTGCTCTCAAGATCTGCGGGGACGCCCTCATATCTGAACGCGGAGTTGAGCAGCATCAGGTCGCCTTTCATAAGCGCCTCGGCATTCCTGACGTCAAGATACCTAAAATTCTCATCGAGACCTTCGGCCTTGAACTCGGCTATGGTCGGCTCCGATTTCTGAGACGGTTCGGTGACGACAGTCGTAACTGCAGGCTTGGAGCTGTCGTCATCCTTGCTCTCCGAGCGGCAGGATTTGCCTATGGCGAGCACGATCAGCAGCATAGCCGCGAGCAGCAACGCGATGTTATTGTATTTATAGTGTCTTGCGGGTGGGTTTTCGCTCATATAGTACACCACTCTTTCGTGAACATCTATACATAGTTATTATAGCATACTATCCGGCCTTTGTGAATACTTTTGTATGACCCTGCCGCAATTTTGCGATATTGCACAAACCGTACCCCGGAGCATTATGCAAATTGCAATATCAACTGTCCGAAAAAAAGCCTTTTCAAATCCAGAGTTATGTGGTATAATATATACGACTTTAAATTTCGGGAGGAGAACTATGTCCGCTGACTTCAATACACTCAAGCGTCAGGCGCTTGACCGCTGCTTTTCACATCTCAACGAGCCTCAGCGCAAGGCTGTCTTCAAGACCACCGGTCCTCTGCTCATACTTGCCGGAGCCGGAAGCGGAAAGACCACAGTGCTGATAAACCGTATCGCATACATGATCCGCTACGGCAGCGCTTATACTTTCGATACGCCCGCCTACTATAATTACTCTGATGACGAGATCTCATATCTCAGGTATTTTGCCGAAGGCCGTGAGACCGATCAGGACAAACTTGCCGGTATCATATCCGAAAACCCTGTCAAGCCGTGGAGCGTGCTTGCCATCACCTTTACAAACAAGGCGGCAAAGGAGCTCAAGGACAGGCTTTCCGCCATGCTTAGTGAGACCGGTGAAGATGTTACCGCCTCGACCTTCCACTCTCTCTGCGCCCGGATACTCCGCAGAGAGTACAGTTACATTGGCTTTGAAAACAACTTCACGATCTATGACGCCGACGATTCTCAGCGGGTATGCAAGGCTGTGACCAAGGAACTCAATATAAGCGAGAAGCTGTTCCCGCCGAAGACAGTGCTCTCGCATATCTCAGATCAGAAGGATAAGATGATCTCGCCCAAGGAGATGCTCAACAATTCCGGTGACTATCAGATGCGGACGATAGCTCAGATCTATGCGGCCTATCAGAAGCGGCTTTTCGAGTCGAACGCCATGGATTTTGACGATCTGCTGTATTTCACCGTCAAGCTGTTCGAGGAGAACCCCGAAGTTCTCGACCACTATCAGAACCGCTACAAATACATAATGGTCGATGAATATCAGGACACCAATATGGTGCAGTTCAAGCTTGTGGCGCTGCTAGCTCGTAAATTCGGCAATCTCTGTGTTGTCGGTGACGACGATCAGAGTATTTACAGCTTTCGCGGCGCCACGATCGAGAACATCCTCTCCTTTGAGGATATCTTCGGCTGCGATCCCGAGACCGATATTATACGCCTTGAGCAGAACTACCGTTCAACGCAGAACATACTTACCTGCGCCAACTACCTTATAAAGAACAATACCGAGCGTAAGGGCAAGAACCTCTGGACCGATGCCGGCGACGGAAACAAAGTCATCGTTTATAAGGCAGCCGATGAAAAGCGTGAGGCTTCCTATATATCAGACACGGTACTCGACAACGCCGGCCGGGGCGGGAAGTTCAACGATAACGCCGTGCTCTACCGCACCAATGCGCAGTCCCGCGAGATAGAGCTTGCGCTGTCCCGCAGCGGCATACCTTACCGCGTTTACGGCGGTCTCAAATTCTTTGACCGCAAGGAGATCAAGGATATAATCGCCTATCTTCAGGTCATCAACAACGAGAACGATATGCTCAGACTCAGACGTATCATCAACGAGCCCAAGCGAGGCATAGGTGATGCGACCGTGGGTCTGGTGGAGCAGATCGCCTCAGATCTCGGGATCTCTCCGATAGAGGTCATGATGCAGTCGGAGGGCCTTGCGCCGATCTCAAGGCGTTCGGCTAAGCTCCGCAGCTCGGCAGAGCTTTTCAGGTATTTCCAGGATATAGCCGAGAACGTCACACTTGCCGAGCTGCTTGATGAGATACTCACCAAGTCCGGGTACAAGGATATGCTCAAAGAAGACGGCATCGAAGGCGAATCAAGGCTTGAGAACATCGAAGAGTTAAAGACCTCCATGGCTGACTATGAGGCAAACGCGGAGACGCCGACCCTTTCCGGATATCTTGAGGAGGTTGCGCTCTATACCGACATTGACCGCTACGATCAGAACGACGATTTCGTCACGCTGATGACCGTACACTCCGCAAAGGGTCTGGAATTCAATTCCGTGTTTGTCTCCGGAATGGAGGAAAATCTGTTTCCCTCTTCAAGGTCTCTCGAAACAAGCAACGGTGTCGAGGAAGAGCGCAGGCTCGCTTACGTCGCAGTGACGAGAGCAAAAAAGCAGCTATATCTCCTGCACGCCGAGAACCGGCGCATCTACGGAGGTTTGTCCTACAACAAAGCCTCGCGGTTCATAAGGGAGCTTCCCAAGGATAATATCGAAAGCCTCAGCGACCCGATGCTGCAGGGCAGAAGCTTTACCGGTATGGGTTCCAAGCCGATGCAGGGAATCACACTCGAGAAGCAGCTGATGCAGAAGAAGCAAACGAAAACATCGTCTGATGAGGTGCCGGTCTTCTCGGTCGGAGACAGGGTCAATCACCGTGTCTTCGGTGAGGGTACCGTCCTCGGAGTTACGAACATGGCAAACGACGCTCTGCTCGAGATTGCCTTTGATTCAAAGGGCACCAAGCGCGTCATGGCAAAATATGCAAAGATACAAAAGCTCTGATACAAAAAACGCATACTGCTCCGGCGCGGAACAGTAAGCGTTTTGTATTAAAGAAGTGTTCTTTCGTCGCAGTATTCGCAGGTGACGGTGTCGCCGCTGCCCGTGAAGTAAAGTGGGAGATAGAGTTCCTGATTGGTGATGCACTTGGGATTTGAGCACTTTGCCTTGGGTATCGTCCTGCCGACGATAAGCGGGGCGGGAAGTCCGTCGCAGCGGAGAACAGTGAGTATCAGTGCCATTCTTATGTACATTCCGTACTTGGCCTGATCGAAATACTTGGCTCTCGGATCGTCATCGACCTCAATCGCTATCTCATCAACTCTCGGCAGCGGGTGGAGCACGATCATATCGCGCTTTGCCCTGACCATCTTTTCTCTGTCAAGGATATAGCAGCCTTTCTGAGCGAGATATTCTTCCTCGGATGCGAAGCGCTCGCGCTGGATCCTTGTCATATAGAGAACGTCGAGCTCCTCGATAGCATGATCGAGGCTCGTGACCTCCTTGAAGGAGTGTCCGCTGGCGGAGAGGATATCCTTCATATAGGTGGGAAGTGCAAGCTCCTTGGTGGAGATGAGCACGAACTTGTTGCCCTTGAAGCAGCTCATTGCCTTGATGAGCGAGTGAACGGTGCGGCCGTTCTTAAGATCTCCGCAGAGGCCGATAGTGAGGTTTTCGAGGGTATGCTTTTCCTCGTTCAGTGTCATAAGGTCGGTAAGGGTCTGGGTCGGGTGGAGATGCCCGCCGTCGCCGGCATTGATGATCGGGCATTCGGCTGTCAGAGCAGCGGCCTTTACAGAGCCGGCTGTCGGGTGACGCATCACCATTATATCGGCATAGCCCGAGACGATCTTAGTCGTGTCCTTGATATTCTCGCCCTTGGCTACGGATGATGTAGCCGGGTTGTCAAAGCCGATTATAGTTCCGCCGAGACGGAGCATAGCTGTCTGAAAGGACATCTGAGTCCTTGTGGAAGGCTCGTAAAACAGCGTTCCCATGATCTTGCCCTTGCAGGCCTCGCTGTAAGCGGAGGGATCCTCTCTGATCTCGTGAGCGAGCTCAAGAAGATGCTTCCACCAGGAGACGGGATAGTCGTTCAGGTCGATAAGGTGAATGTACTTCTGAAATCTTTTCATAAAAGAGCACTTCCTTTCCCGGGGTTATAAACCTTAATCATTATATCACAAACCGTGTCCCTTTGCAAGAGTAATTATATATATAGTATAAAAAATCGGTATTATGACGATATATTGAGATTTGGCTTGACTTTTGTTCTCTTGTATGATATAATAATGATGAATTTTCAGAATTATATTTCGCTGCACGAAAATGTACGGTGCAGTGTTTCGTGAACGGAGGATAAATAATGACTGACGAAGAGTTTGAACAGCTCTACGGAAGGCCGCGATACAGAGCAGGCACCCGCAAGAAGGTCAAGATCCTGTGGGGAAGAGTAATACTTGCACTGTTCGTGCTCATACTTATAATAATCGGTTTATATCAGCTCGGGCGTTCGATATACAATCATTTCAAAAAGGACGATGAACCCGCCGCGGTAACATCCGTAGCTGAATCGGAGCCGGATTCTTCGGTTCCCGATGAGGTCTCTTCGGTGGATGATACGACGTCTTCCGAGCCGGAGAAGGTAACGAGCTGGCAGTTCAAGGTCTGCATAGATCCGGGTCACGGCGGTCTGGACGGCGGCGCCTGCATCTATGACGATAACGGCAATGTTATCAGAGTCGAAAAGGACGATACCCTCAAGATCTCACTTGCGCTCAGGGATTACCTCCAGAGCCAGGGCGTTCAGGTCGTTATGACAAGAGATTCTGATATCATGCTCTGCGAGACCGATGTCGATACCGACCTTGATTATCGCTGCACCATAGCCAACGATGCTCAGAGCGACTTCTTCGTATGTCTGCACAGAGATATTGTTTCTACCGACGCCAGCGGCTTCCAGGCCTGGGTACACAACAAGCGCCCGGAGATGGATGTGCTACTTGCTCAGAATATCATGGCGGCACTGAACACTGTCGGCATTTCCAATAACCGCGGCATAGGCTACGGCTACACCAACGACGAAGGCTCCAACTACCACGTAAACGCAGACGTTGTCTGCCCGAGCGTGCTCTGTGAGATGGGCTTCATCAGTTCGAGTGTAGATAACCAGCTGTTCGATCAGAAATATCAGGAATACGCCAAGGCGATCGGTGATGCTGTCATCAAGACCGCGCAGGATCTCGGCGTAGTTGATGCGACAGGAAAGAGAACACTCGGCGAGCAGCTGATCTCCCGCTCGAAGCTGTATTTTGCACTTGAAAGCTATTATTCCGCAACGAACCCCAACCGCAAGCTCCCGAGCAATCTTACAAACAGATAATAAGAAAACCTCCCGGCGCAAACAATGCACCGGGAGGTCGTTTTATTTGTTTTCGGTCAGCATTTCCTTGAGGCAGGTGTATCTGAGAGTCCGGCGGTCATTATCGACCATCTTGCGGAACTGCTGTACAGAGCTTATTACGACGAGCAGCCGCTTCGCTCTTGTGACACCTGTGTACAGGAGATTGCGGTAGCTGAGCATCTCATACCCCTCGGGGAGAGTGAGTATCACCGCTTCAAACTCACTGCCCTGACTTTTGTGTACGGTTATGGCGTAGGCAAGCTCAAGATTTATGAGCATATCCATCGTATAGACCGCGACACGACCGTCGAAGTCTATAGTCAGAGTACGCAGGATCTTGTTGGCAGCTGTTATAACTCCGATATCGCCGTTGAAGATACCGGCGCCTTCTTCGGTGTTGTTTTCGTCGTCGATCTTCTTCCAGAGGATATCGTAATCGTTGCGGGTCTGCATGACCCTGTCGCCCTTGCGGAATATGCCGTAGGGCGTTGTGATCTCCGGCTTGCCTGAGGCCTTGGGATTGAGCTGCTCCTGCAATACCCGGTTGAGTTCGGCAGTTCCGGCAGGACCCTGTTTGGTGGATGAGAGCACCTGGATATCCGTCAGCGGATCGAATCCCATGGCAGTCGGCAGGCGCTTTCGGCAAAGCTCTGCGGTGAGCTCCTGAATGCTCTCGTAGGTGTTGCGCTGCATGAAAATGAAATCTCCGGAGCGGTCGGTGAGGTCGGGCTGTTCGCCGTGCACGATCTTGTGAGCGGTCGTTACTATCGTACTCTGCTGCGCCTGACGGAAGATCTCGGTCAGCGTTACGACAGGCATAACTCCGCTCTCGATTATATCCCGCAGCACATTTCCGGCTCCGACAGACGGCAGCTGATCCGAGTCGCCGACGAGCACGAGCTTGCAGTTGACGCTTATCGCCCTGAGTACCGCCTCGAAGAGAGCGCTGTCTACCATTGACATCTCGTCGATTATCAGAACGTCACATTCGAGCGGATCGTTTTCGTTATGTATGAATGAGATCTTAGAGCCTTCGAGGGGCTTGACCTCAAGCAGACGGTGTATCGTCCTGGCTTCATGTTCGGTCAGGTCGGAGAGGCGCTTTGCCGCTTTGCCGGTAGGCGCGGCGAGCATAACAGCGAGCCCCTGCTGCTCATAGAGCGAGAGAATAGCGTTGAGGGTGGTGGTCTTGCCGGTGCCGGGGCCTCCGGTCAACACAAGAAAACCCTTTGAGAGCGCAAGATTTATCGCTCTGCGCTGCGTTTCTTCATATTCTATGCCGTTCTCCTCTTCGGCAAGGTCTATCACCTCGGAGAAGTCGATCTCGCTGTCGTAGGAGATCTCACTCATAATGGAGAGCCGACGGGCGATATAATCCTCGGCTCTGTACATATCCGCCGTCATGACGTAGATGTCCTGGCCCTTGTTGTAGAAGTACACCGCCTCTTCCTCGGATTTCGCCTCAAGGACTTTTGCGAACAGCTCTTTGCCGATATCAAGGAAGGTGCAGCACTCCTGCTCAAGGGCGGGGAGGGGAGCGGCGGTGTGGCCGTTCATCGAGTATCTGCGCAGTACGCAGTCTATCCCCGCGGACACTCTCATTTCTGAGTCGCGGGGAAGATCGAGCTTCAAGGCTATGGCGTCTGCACGTTCAAAGGTAACGTCGATCTCTTCTTTTGTCAGGATGTAGGGATTCGCCTCGATGCACTTCTCGGCATCGTCGCCCCAGCATTTCCATGACCGTATGGCAACCGAGGTCGGAAGCTCATAGCGGGAAAGGGCGTTTATCAGCGACCTGACCGCAAAGGTCTTCTTGAACTTCTCTGAGATCTTGGCAGCACGCTTGTCGCCGATGCCTTCGATCTCGGTAAGGCGTTCACATTCGTTCTCGATGATATCAAAGGTTTCCTCACCGAACCTGTTGACGATCTTCTTGGCAACGCGAAGATCTATCCCGTCGAAAGAGCCGCCGGCAAGATATTTTATCATGTTCGCTCTGGTGGTCGGCAGGCTGCGTTCGCAGGCATAGCACCTGAACTGCTCACCGTAGACTCTGTGGCTGGTGAAATTGCCGGTGCAGGTGATGTCCTCACCCTCCTCGACATCGCCGAGGTCTCCCACCACCTTTATCAGCTTGTTTTCCCAAAGCAGTATGATGACCGCGAAGCCGGTGTCGGTGTTCTTGTGCTGTATGGCATCGACCTCGCCGGATATCTTTATCATTTCCGTATCTTTATTCATTCTTCTCTTTCCTTTGTTTCCTGTCTCTGAGTATCCTGTCGCACAGCGCGGTTATATCCACGGCTTCGACGTTGTCAAGCTCCGCCGCCAGCCGCTTTGCGGTGTATCCCTTTTCTCTGGCCGAAATGAGCACTATCAGTATCCTGCGCCGGGTCTCCCGGCGTTCGAGCCTCTCGCTCCAGTAAGCGTTTTTGACAAGCTGCTCGATATCTTCCGTATCGTCGCAGCAGGGGATAAGGATATATCCCGCTGCAGTACCGGGCGTCCTGCGCCTGAGTATCTCAGCTGTGATGCAGGCAGCTATACCTGCGATAAGTATCACTGCAAGTATTATCACCGTGCTCACCGCCTTCCAACGTATTATATGCCGGCGGGAGGGGAACGGTTCATATCTATTTTACACTTTTTTCGTTCATTTTGCAAGTGGTACCGGTCAATTTCGGAGATAGTTCAAAAAAATTTGCAAATGGTATAGACAAAGATAAAATAATATAGTATAATATATTATGTATGTACTGCCTATGATGATCGGAGGGGGATCTTATGAGAGTTATAACCGGAAGCGCCCGCGGGATGAAGCTTCGCACACTTGAGGGCGACGAGGTCCGTCCGACCACCGATATGGTCAAGGAAGCTATTTTTTCTATCATACAGTTTGAGGTCCCGGGAGCTCAGGTGCTCGATCTGTTTGCCGGAAGCGGTCAGCTCGGCATCGAGGCGCTCAGCCGCGGAGCTTCGGGCTGTACTTTTGTTGATAAGAACAAGGCCTCTGTCGATACAGTCAGAGAAAACCTTGCTCACTGCAAGCTGCTCGGCAATGCGAGGATCGACAATACCGACAGCCTGAACTTTCTGAAGCTCACCGGCTCGAAGTACGATATAGCCATTCTTGACCCGCCTTACCGTCAGGGGCTCATCGAAAAGGCGATGAATCTTATCGGCAGGGTGATGAACGAGGGCGGCACCGTAGTCTGCGAGCATGAGCGCGAATGTGCTCCCGCAGAGCAGTACGGCGACCTGAAGCTGAGAAAATGCTACCGCTACGGTAAGATCATGCTTAGTGTTTATGACAGCACCAAAGGCGATGCTGAAACGGAGGAGTAAATGAGAATTGCAGTCTGCCCGGGCAGCTTTGATCCTGTCACCAACGGGCATTTGGATATCATCAGCAGGGCATCCAAGCTGTTTGACAAGGTCATCGTGCTTGTGTCCTTCAATCCGGAAAAGCAGTCGGCCTGTTTTTCCGTTAAGGAGCGTATCGAGCTCATAAACGCCGTTATTGAAGGGTTTGACAACGTCGTCGTTGACTGTCACGGCGGCCTGCTCGCGGATTACCTCGAGCGGACAAATGCCTGTGCGATAGTCAAGGGTCTGCGGGCCGTTTCGGACTTTGAATATGAATTCCAGATGGCGCTTGCCAACAAGCAGCTTTGCCCGACGGCGGAGACCGTGTTCCTTACGACCGCTCCGCAGAATCTGTATCTCTCGTCGAGCATGGTTAAGCAGATCGCCGGCTTCGGCGGTGATATCAGCGGGTTCGTTCCCGAACAGATAAGGGAAGCTATCGTACAAAGACTTGATCCTAAATTCCATAATCAAGAAAGGAATGTATTATAAATGGGAAAGCTTAAAATCACAGAGACTGCGCTGCGAGACGCGCATCAGTCGCTCATCGCAACGAGGATGTCTATTGATGACATGAAGCCGATCCTGTCTCAGATGGATAAGATAGGCTATTATTCCGCAGAGGTTTGGGGCGGCGCTACATTTGACTCCTGCATCAGATTCCTCAACGAGGATCCCTGGGAGAGACTTCGCATCATCCGCAGAGAGATGCCCAATACCAAGCTCCAGATGCTGTTCAGAGGTCAGAATATGCTGGGCTACCGTCACTATGCCGACGACCTTGTAGAGTATTTCGTTCAGAAGTCCATAGCCAACGGTATCGACATCATCCGTATCTTTGACGCGCTCAACGATATCAGGAACCTCGAGACCGCTATCAAGGCGGCCAACAAGGAAAAGGGTCACGCTCAGGTGGCTATCTCCTATACCCTCGGTGAAGTATTCACCCATGAATACTATATGGATTATGCAAAACGCATAGAGTCCGCAGGTGCTGATTCCATCTGCATCAAGGATATGGCGGCTCTGCTCACTCCTTACGAGGCAGAGAGCCTTGTGCGTGATATCAAGTCGGTGGTCAAGATCCCTGTGGCTCTGCACACTCACTACACCTCAGGTCTTGCTTCGATGTGTATAATCAAAGCTGTCGAGGCCGGCGTCGATTCCGTCGATACCGCTATCTCGCCCCTCGCGCTCGGTACCTCCCACGCTCCGACAGAGTCGATCGTTGCGACCTTCCAGGGCACCGAGTACGATACCGGCATTGATCTTGTAAAGCTCAATGAGATCAGAGACTATTTCATGACTCTCCGCAAGAAGTACATAGACTCCGGTCTTCTTGACCCCTCGATGCTTGCAACCAACACAAACGCGCTGCTTTATCAGGTGCCGGGCGGTATGCTCTCTAACCTGCTGTCTCAGCTCAAGCAGGCAGGCAAGGCTGATCAGCTTGAGGACGTTCTGCGTGAGGTCCCGAAGGTCCGTAAGGACTCCGGCTTCCCGCCGCTCGTTACCCCGACCTCTCAGATCGTAGGTACACAGGCTGTGTTCAATGTTATCATGGGCGAGCGCTATAAGACCGTTACCAAAGAATTCAAGGCTATGGTCAAGGGCGAGTACGGCAAGACCCCTGTTGAGATCGATCCCGAGTTCCAGAAGAAGATCCTCGGTGCGGAGGAACCTATCACCTGCCGTCCCGCAGACCTTCTCAAGCCCGAGCTCAACGCTATGCGCAACGAGTGCTCCGAATGGACAGAGCAGGAGGAGGATGTCCTCACCTACGCTATGTTCCCGAAGGTAGCTCCCAAGTTCTTCGAGCAGAGAAGAAACAAGAAGTTCGGCATAGATCAGCATTCCGACGCCGCCAACAAGGTACATTCGATATAAAAGATCAGGGCGTTCACACTTTTCGGTGTGAACGCCCTTTTTGTATCGTTTATCAATCGCCGAAGGAGATGCCGATGTCTCTTGCAGTCTTGACCATCTGATCGTCAGCGGGAACGAATTTGGTCTTGCCGGCAACGTCGATGAGCTTGTTCTCGGAAACGGCTTCGTTTATCATCGCAACAGCGTAGCCGTACTTGTCCTCGGCTATGAGCTGTGCGGCACGGACGCCGAACTTGGTAGCGAGGACTCTGTCATAAGCCGAGGGGCTGCCGCCTCTGAGCATATGACCGGGAACGCATACTCTTGTCTCGCAGCCGGTCGCGGCCTCTATCTGCTTGGCGATACGTGTGGAAGCAGTGGTGATTCCGGCCTCGGCACGGGTCTTGGCACGCTCTTTTTTCTTCATCTTGGCTTCCTCGACGTCGAACGCGCCCTCGGCAACCGCGAGGATAGAGAAGCCCTTGCCGCCCTCTGCACGCTTGACACAGGCCTGAGCGAGCTTGTCGATATCGTAGGGGATCTCGGGGATAACGATTATATCAGCACCGCCTGCGATGCCGGAATAAAGGGTCAGCCACCCGGCCTTGTTGCCCATGATCTCAACAACGAGTATCCTGTTGTGGGAGGTAGCAGTGGTATGGAGCCTGTCGATAACATCGGTGGCTATATCAACGGCGGTATGGAAACCGAAGGTAACGGAGGTGCCCCAGATATCGTTGTCTATCGTCTTGGGCAGGCCGATGACGTTCAGCCCCTCCTCGGAGAGCAGATTAGCGGTCTTGTGGGTACCGTTGCCGCCGAGAGTGAGCAGGCAGTCGAGCTTCTGCTTCTTGTAGGTCTGCTTCATGGCCTTGACCTTATCCATATTATCCTCTTCAACGACCTTCATCATCTTGAAGGGGGTACGCTTTGTACCGAAGATAGTTCCGCCGCGGGTCAGGATACCCGAAAAGTCAGACTGCTGCATCTCCTTGCACATATTATTCATCAGACCGTAGTAGCCGTTCTGGATGCCGACGATCTCAACGTCTTCGCCGAATCTTTCGTAGCAAGCCTTTGCAACGCCTCTTATAGTCGCGTTGAGTCCGGGGCAGTCACCGCCGCTGGTGAGAATACCTATACGTCTTTTCATATATTTCTCCTCCTGTTATTTACGGGTGACTTCTTATGGCAGGGAAGTCACCCGTTGATTTTCAAGTATGTTTATCAGTACTTGTCGTCCTCGTCGTCGAGCACGATCTTGAGATCGTCCTCCGAAACGGAATCGAGCTGAGACTTGTCAACGTATTCATCGTCATCATCATCATCGGGTTCGAGCAGATCGTTGACAGCCTTGTTCATGATAGAATTGTTGCTGCCGCTGCTGCTGTATCCGTCATAGCTGCCGTAATCGTCATCATCGTTGTATTCGATGTGATCCTCATCCTCGGCGAGCCTGAACTTGGCGATCATGTTCTTGAGTATGAGCGACTGCTGAGACAGCTCCTCACTTGCGGATGCTGCACCGATAGCGGTCTTGGTGTTAGTAGCTACAACGGCGGAGATCTGGTCAACACCGGTGTTGATCTGTACGATCGCCTCAGCCTGCTGAGCGGATGCATCGGTGATGTTCTTTACAAGTCCCTGGATGGTCACGGAGTCGTTAACGATATCACCAAGCGAGTGAGCGGTCTGCGCTGCGAGCTCGGAGCCCTTGTTAACGGCCTTGGTGGAGTTCTCTATAAGAGCAGCGGTCTGCTTGGCGGCCTCTGCCGAACGGGAAGCCAGACGTCTTACTTCGTCAGCTACGACGCCGAAGCCCTTGGAGCCTTCGCGTGCAGCCTCAACAGCTGCGTTGAGGGCGAGGATATTGGTCTGGAAGGAGATCTCGTCGATTACCTGGATGATGTTCGAGATCTCTGCGGTGGTCGAATGGATCTGCTCCATAGCGTCGAGCATATTGTTCATATCCTCGTTGCAGGCGGAGATAGCCTTGGTATTTTCGGTTACGATATTGTAAGCGTTCTTCGCATCCTTGGAATTCTGTTTTACCTGAGTGGATACATCGTTCAGGGTAGCGGAGAGTTCTTCGATAGCGCTGGCCTGCTGCGTGGAGCCCTGTGAAAGTGCCTGAGCGGAGTTGGATACCTGTACGGCGCCGGAGTTTACCTGCTCAGCGGAGGTATTGATCGAAGCAAAGGTCTCACCGAGGGATTCAAGGATCTCGTTGAAGGTGGTCTTGATCTTTATGAAGTCGCCCTTGAAGTCGCCTTCTACTCTGTGAGTCATATTGCCTTCGGAGATCTGGGTCAGTGCAACGGTTATAAGAGTTATGTACTGCCTGAGTCTTACGATCGTATCTGCAAGCGAGCCGGAAAGTATACCGATCTCGTCCTTGGAGTATGAAACCTCGACCTTATCGGTCAGGTTGCCCTGAGCAAGCTCGCGGATACGGTTGGTGGTGGAAACGATGGGCTTAGCCATTCTCTGTGCTACGAAGATCGATACAAGTACGGTTATAATAACAAGAGCAAGTCCGATGTAAAGAATGTTTTTCAGAGCGGAGGAGCTTGCGCTCATGAAGTCCTCAGCAGGGCAGACTACGCAGAGAGTTCCGCCGAAGTATGAGCACTTGGAATAGCCTCCTATGTACTTGACACCTTCGTTACTATCATACTCAGCCGAGCCGTCATTGGAATTGATAGCGTTGGTAATGAAGTTCGCAAGATCGGTATAGGTCGAGTCGCTGCCGGACATCTTAACAGGGTTCGCGCGGTTGACAGCCTTCTGCTTGGATTTGTGAAGGATCGTGTTGCCCTGCGAATCAACTACGAAAGCATAGCCGTTCTCACTGAAATTGATATTCTCGATCACGCTGTTGAGGGCATCTGCCTTAAGAGTAACGCCGGCGACGATAGAATTGCCGCTGTCAAGCTTTACGGGGCAGAGTATGGAGAAGTAGATATCGTTCTTGATGGAGATTATATCGCCGTAGAAAACATCGTTGAGGCTCAGAGCCTTTGCGACATCCTCCTGCTTTATCGCCACTGTGCAGAGGCCGGCAGTACAGGTTATTATATTGCAGTCCGAGCCGTAGAGAGCGTATGAATACTCGCCGTCTTCATCTGTATAGCAGCTCTCGAGGAAATCGAGCCTCGCCTTATCGGAGGTCGCCGAAGTGAACACATCATTACTGATATAAGCCGAGAACATCCTGCCGTAGTTGGTAACGACAGTATCAAAGTTATTGGCAGACTGCTCGGCAAGCGGTGCGATCGTCGAATTCAGCGTGGTCTTAACGGATTTGTCGATATACAGTATGCAGAACAAGCTGTACAGACCGATGATCAGCAGTGATACAACGAGCATCGCGAGCATCATTTTTGATCGGATAGTTTTCAAGCTAAAGCCCCCTTATAATATCAGGTATGAGAATAATCAACAGTAATTGTATCTATATCAATACTATTATATCAGATATGCACAAATTTTTCAAGAGGTAAAGCAAAACTTTTTTACTGTTTCTCTACATTTTTTTAACCGGACCCGAACGTAGTATGATAATCGTGCAGTCCCGGGCATATAATTTGTCAGATGATAGCAAGGAGCTGATACAATGAACGCCAGAAATCTTGTAAAGGATAAGTCCTTTATAGCAGTTATAATGACCGTTCTGCTTCTGATACTTGTATTTGCTGTGTCAAGGTCAAGTGCTGACGGAGCAGATCTTTCTCCCGAAAAGGATGATTCTTACAGAAATATCCCGATACTTATGTATCACAGCATACTGCCAGATACCGAAAGACAGGGAGACTATGTGATATCACCGTCTTTGCTCGAAAGCGATATGGTCTGGCTCAAAGAGCACGGGTACACAGCGGTCGCGGCGGGTCAGGTCATAGATTTCTGTCTGAACGGCGGGGAGCTGCCAGAAAAACCTGTCATTCTCACCTTTGATGACGGTCAGCTAAACAATCTGACCTATGTTCTGCCGCTGCTTATAAAGTACGATATGTGCGGCGTATTCTCGGTCGTCGGGAGATATACCGAGGCTGCCTGCGAAGAGGCTGAGCCGTCGGATCTTTATTCCTATATGGATCTGCATGATATCGTCACCCTAACCCAGACCGGCATAGCTGAAATAGCGAATCACAGCTACGATCTCCACGGGCTCGGCGAGCGCCGGGGCTCGCTGCAGCTCGGCTCCGAGAGCTTTGAGGAATACCGCCGCCTATTCTTCAACGACACCTTCAAGGTTCAGGAGATGATAAAAGAAGCCACAGGCATCACGCCGCAGGTCTATACCTATCCCTTCGGGCTGACCTGTGCCGCATCGAGAACACTCGTTAAGGTCTGCGGGTTCAAGGCTTCGCTCGGAGCCGAAGAGAAGATAAGCCGGATCATCCGAGGGGACGGAAGCAGCCTTTATGAGCTCGGGCGTTTTAACCGGCCTGCCGGGATCTCAACAGAGCAATTTATGAATGGAATATTATCACGTTAACAGTTTTAATGTTGACTTAAGGAAACTTATGTAATATAATAGTATAGGAACTTTTGTGTTCTGTGACAGACGTTCAGATTGACAGGAGGTCAAAATGACATATATCAAAAAAGCACTGATGCTGGCGGTGATCATCATTATCGCGGCTGTTGGTGCGGCTATACAGGCTTTTGCCGAGAGCGGGACTTTTCTGGCGGCTCCCGTCGAGGTCTCGGAGGGTGAGGAGTTCACTCTTTCGGTGGTCTTTACCGCTGACAGCCGTATCGGCTGGGCTGAGACCAATATAGTATACGATCCAGATATGCTGATCTATATCGAGGGAAGTGCCTCCGGCGGGAACGGGATACTTCATCTGCATGATTTCCCGGATAACAAGACGATGAGCTTTTCTGTGCCTCTCAAATTCAAGGCTCTGGCTCGGGGCACATCCGAGATAAGTCTTAACAACTGCGTTGTATCGTCTCCGGACGGCGTACCGATTGACAGCTCGGAACACACGTTAACCATAGATATAAAAGAAGCTGTCCAGAGCTCTGCCTCCGACAGCTCCGATGCCGAAAGCTCGGAGACTCCTTCCTCGGCTGATGAAAGCGGAGAGCGGGTAAAGGGTGCTCTCAAAGCTATGAGCGTTACCGGCGGTAAGCTTGCCCCGGAGTTCTCGCCCGATTTTTACGAGTACTCTGTCAAGGCCGACAGCGATACAGATCAGATCTCTATCTACGCCGAGAAAACGGATATAACCGACTACATTTTTTTCAAGTGCAGTACCTGGTTCGACGGCGAGGTGACGCTCACCAATGCCGTTGTGCATCTTGTTGAGGCCGAAACAAGAGTTTTCATCACTGTCACCGACGATGACGATAACGAGAAGGTCTACAGGCTTACGATCTATAAGGATATGCCCGACAGCTCCGACGACACCTCCGGTGAAGCGGAGCAGATCGACAGCTCATTCTCGGAGCAGGAATCAGTGCCGGCAGCGGTGACTGACAGTTCCGAAAGCTCATCAGCGGCCTCATCCGCCTCGGAGAAGAGCGGTGTTGCCGAGCTTAGGGACAAGCTGATGCCCTCTCTGCTGATCATACTCGGGACGCTGATAGTCGCTCTGATCATCATAATTGTCTGGATAAAGAGCAAATCAGACCGCAAGCGCAAAAAAATAAAAACGACCTCCGGCAGGAAATGATTGACTTTATGTGCAGTTTATGATATAATATCTGATATGTACACAGGTTTTACGACCGAGATCTTAAGAAAAGTGAGGATTCAATTATGTGTGGTATTGTCGGCTTTTCGGGAAACAGACAGGCAGCACCCATACTGCTTGACGGGCTCTCCAAGCTCGAATACAGAGGCTATGATTCTGCCGGTATCGCTGTAAGAGACGGGCAGAAGGATATTGAGATAGTTAAGGCTAAAGGCAAGCTCAAGGTGCTCCAGGAAATGACCAATAACGGTTCGGCTGTTATGGGCTGCTGCGGCATCGGTCATACAAGGTGGGCTACTCACGGCGAGCCTTCTTCCCTCAATGCTCATCCCCATGCCAGCGACGACGAGAACGTAGTTGCCGTTCACAACGGTATCATCGAGAACTATCAGGAACTCAAGGAAAAGCTTGTAAAGCGCGGCTACAGCTTCAAGTCCCAGACCGATACCGAGGTCGCCGTAAAGCTCATTGATTACTACTACAACAAATACAGTGAAGGCCCCGTAGACGCTATAGCAAGAGCGATGACCCGTATCCGCGGCTCCTATGCGCTCTGCGTTATGTTCAAGGCCTTCCCCGGCGAGATCTATACCGCAAGGAAGGACAGCCCGATGATAATCGGTATCGCTGACGGCGAGACCTATGTGGCTTCCGATGTTCCCGCCATACTCAAATACACCAGAAACGTATATTATATAGGCAACATGGAGATCGCCAAGCTTGAGACCGGCAAGGTGACATTCTACAACATTGACCGTGAAGAGATCGAGAAGGAGCTCACCGAGATCAAGTGGAATGCCGAGGCAGCCGAAAAGGGCGGCTATGAGCACTTCATGCTCAAGGAGATCCATGAGCAGCCCAAGGTCATCAAGGACACCATCAATTCCGTTGTCAAGGATGGCAATATCGTTCTTGAGGAGTTTGGCCTTACCGACGAAGAAGTCAAGGGGCTCGATCAGATCTATATTGTAGCCTGCGGCTCCGCTTATCATGTTGGAGTTGCCGTACAGTATGTTATCGAAGAGCTTACCACTATCCCTGTAAGAGTTGAGCTCGCTTCCGAGTTCAGATACAGGAAAATGCCTCTCAACAAGAACAGCCTTGTTATCATCATCAGTCAGTCCGGTGAGACTGCCGACAGCCGTGCGGCTCTGACGCTTGCCAAGGAGCGCGGCATCAAGACACTCGGTATCGTAAATGTTGTAGGTTCCAATATCGCAAGAGATGCCGACAACGTATTCTATACACTTGCCGGCCCCGAGATCTCCGTTGCCACCACCAAGGCTTACAGCACTCAGCTTATCGCAGGGTATCTGCTCGCCATGCAATTTGCAAAGGTGCGTGAGGAGATCACCGAGGAAAGATTTGCCGAGCTGCTTGCCGAGATACAGACCCTCCCCGAAAAGGTCGAAAAGATCCTTGAGGATAAGGAGCGCATACAGTGGTTCGCCTCCAAGTTTGCCAATATCCGCGACGCTTTCTTTATCGGGCGCGGTATCGACTACGCCGTAAGCCTTGAGGGTTCGCTCAAGATGAAGGAGATCAGCTACATCCATTCGGAGGCTTACGCCGCCGGCGAGCTCAAGCACGGTCCTATCTCGCTTATCGAGAACGGTACGCTGCTGATAAGCGTGCTGACCCAGCAGGATCTCTTTGAAAAGACCGTTTCAAATATGGCCGAGTGCAAGAGCCGCGGAGCTTACATCATGGGGCTCACCACCTACGGCAATTACAGCGTTGAGGATACCGCGGACTTTACCGCATACATCCCCAAGACCGATCCGCTGTTCGCAGCAAGCCTTGCGGTAGTTCCGCTGCAGCTCATGGGTTACTATGTATCGGTAGCAAAGGGCCTTGACGTTGATAAGCCGAGAAACCTCGCAAAGAGCGTAACAGTTGAATAAAATAAAAAACACACCGTATATGCGGTGTGTTTTTTGTTACGGTAACGCGATAAGCTCAGTATCCCATGCGGGGTAATACCGCCTGCGCCTGATATAGAAGCAATAGCCCGGGCAGATGTCCCGGACAAGCAGCGGGATATCAAGTATATCATACGGCCTGTGATATATGCCTGTCCGAATTTTTGGACGGTTGAGTTTGATAGTCTCAGCGCTGCCGAGCAGTGCCGGCCTGTCCGAGCCCTCAACATCGTACTTTATATAGGTACATGGTCTGCCTCCGACGATGCTGTCAACGCTTCGCAGGCTCACTGCCTCTCCATGCTCGCAGACGCTCTGCTGCCTGCCGGTACCGTCAGAGAAATGACCTATGCCGTCGCTGTTCGAGGCCGCGGCGTTGATGAAAGTTATATTATCAAGCTCCGCGCAGTTCCTCAGACATTTGGCAAAGTTCCTGCGGCTGGGCTCGACCAGACAGATGTGGCTGTATCTGCCGCCGGTATATCTGAGAAATTCCTCGGCGGTATCGCCGTTGTAGGCGCCGATATCGGCGTAGTATTCGTTCTGACCAAGCTCAAGCAGAGCATAGATATCATCGGCTTCGGAGTATTCGGAAAGATACTTTATATCGCCGGTGATCTTGAAGCAGAGTATATTGTCAAGCGTTCTTCTTGAAAGATCGTCCGAGAGCATTGAATATACAGCGGCATAATCATCGTACCGTTCAAGCAGGGAAGTCTTGCCGAAGGCTCCGGTACCGATCACAGCGGTGTCGGGATAGACGAGCACACGGCTTTCGGCAAGTCTTTCTATCCGCTGCATGACCTCAGGTATATCCGTCCCGAAGGCGCAGACCACCGAGACCGGCTCGCTCACGCTCTCGATATCCGAGACTGTGAGCAGTACAAAACCGTGAAAGCTCCGCTTGGCTGTGAAATCATCGCTCGTGAATATACCGCTGACATTGATGCCTTCAGCATCAAGCTGCTCCAGCGCCTTTTCGCAGCCGTCGCCTGTGCCGTAGATATATACCTGAGCTTTGCATTCCCTGAGACTGCTGCTCCATGACGGCAGAGCTCTGATAAATTCGGGTGTCAGCATAATTACCTCATCAGCTTACAAATAAGGACGGCAGAAAAGCCGTCCTTATGATTTTTTATACGGGATCGTCGAACATACTCTCATCGTGCGGATGATCGAAAAGGTCTCCGGGATGATGACCCGGCGCAAGACCGATAAGATCGCGTCCGCGGATATTGTACTTATCGCGGTTGATGTCGATCTGCTTGTCGATAAGGTTGAGCACCTCACGGGGCTTCTTTATCGACTTGACGATCTTCTCGGGAGTATCGGCATCCTTTACGTTTATGATGATCGTGCCGCACTTGAATATCCTCTGGAAGAGGCCGAGCCTGAGCTTCTTGTCTGTTACCTTGTAAAGATCGAGCTCATCCTCAACGATCGTGAGGAAGCCTCTGCGCGTGATGAATTTGGTCTCCGTAAGGAAATATCTTGTGAATGATATAGGCAGCCCGAAGAGCGTCCTCTTCTTATCTGTCCAGATGCATTCGATATCGTTTTTCTTTCCCATAGTATTGAACCCCCTTTTTTATTTACAGCCCCTTGGCTTTGGTAAGCGTTATGCCGTTTGCACCGAGTGCCACCTGATGATCGAGGCCGACGAACTTGCCGCCCTCCTGCCAGAGCACTTCCTTGACAAAGTTGTATTTCTCGGTATCCCAATCAGTGAAGTTGTCGAGCAGCAGACCGCCGGTATCACCGGAGTTCGCGTTCAGGCACCAGAAGGTGTGATTGAGATGATAGGTCTTTATCAGCTGACGCATATATGTCATCCACTTGAGGTTGGGCTGAGTCATAAAGCCGCCCCATTCGCCGATCAGCAGGGGAGCTGTATTACCGGTGTGGATGTAGAGCCAGTTGTCTTTCCAGCAATCCTTCATCAGCGAATCGTAGGAGTAATTGCCCTTGAACCACGGCTGCTCATAAACGGTCGGGCCGTAGTCGTGAGGCGAGTAGACGAGCTTGTTCTGATACTTGCCGAGGTCGAGGGGATAATCCTTAACGCCTCTGAGATTGCCGCCCCACCAGTTAAAGTAATAATCTCCGCTGTCGGAGGAGGTATAGCTGCCGTTCTTTTTGGAATAGATCTCCGTTCCCTCAACCATTATCAGCACGTTCGGGTTCTTTGCGAGCACCTTGAGTGCAGCGGTCTCGGCAACGTGCTTCCAGTTGTTAGCGGACTTGGAATCGTTCCAGATAGCAGCCGAGGCGCCCTCGTTGGGCTTGCCGTGAGGCTCGTTCTTGAGGTCTATCGCTATGATCGTATCGTTGTTCTTGTATCTGTCGGCAAGGTATTCGAGCGCCGAGAAGTAGTCGTTCGCGGAGATCTTAGCGGTGAACCAGAGGTTTACGTTATGTCCCTGAGCATCGGTCTCAGCCGAGTGGATATCGGGCATTACCTTGATTCCGTTATCGGCGCAGAGACGCAGGAAGTAATCAAATATCTCCTGGCTGTTCATGCCGTTGAGGGTGGGATTGTAGGCGTTGTTGTAGTTGGCCTTGGGATATTCACCCTTCTTCCACTGGAGCAGCAGCTCTGCGGACATCGGCACTCTGACGAGGTTGAAGCCGTGATCCGCGATAGCCTTGACAGTGGGCTCGAGCTTGGAGTTCCACAGGCCGTCAAAGGTATTGGTTCCGGTGTTGTAGCCGAACCAGTTCAGACCGGTGAGCCATACCTGCTTGCCGGAGGCGTCGAGGATCTTGTTTCCGCTGGTATGAAGCCAGTCATCGCCCTTAGCAGCACTTGCGGGGGCTGCGATCAGCTTCTTGACCTCTTCGCTGGAGGGCACCTGCTGAGAGCCGTTGTTGCCGCCGCCGTTATTGTTCCCGCCGTTGCCGCCGTTATTGCCGTTGTTGCCGCCCTGAGAGGCCTGATTGTTCTCCTGTGCGACTTTACCCTTTACGAGCTTAACGGTCTTGCCGTTGAGCTTGGCGCCGGTTATGTTGAGAGCACCCGTTGTGCCGATGTTTGCGCCGAGATTGATATTTCCGCCCGGCTGGATATCCTTGTTGTAATCGGCAGGAGTGATGGTCAGCTTGCCGGAGCCTACGGTGTATGTACCGTTCCAGCCGTCGCAGTTCTTAACGCCGCTGATGTCAAGCTCGAGCTTCCAGTTGGAAATAACAGTTGAGCCGCCGTTCTTGACGCCGACCTCCATGCCGGTCATGGTAACACCTGCGTTTTCCCAGGTATTGTTGCCGCTCCAGGTAACTACCGTTTCGCCGGAGGCTGTCTCCGAGCCGCTTGAAGAACTGCTGTCAGAGGACTTCGAGCTTGTATCGGAGCTCTTGGAGCTGTCTCCCGACTGCTTGCTGCTCGTATCGGAGGAGCCGGAGCTTGTGTCGGATGCTGAAGAGCCGTTATCGTTATCGGACGAAGCGTCATCGGAGGAACTGTCATCATCAGACTTACTGTCCTCCGAGCCGGAAGACTCCTTTTTGCTGTCCGAAGAAGCCTTGCTGCTATCGGAGCCGGACTTTTTACTGTCGCTGCTGTCCTCGTCATCAGTCGTTGCATCGGCGTAGGAGACATCGCTGCCGTCACCGTTGTCGGTCTTGACCTTGTCATCGCCGCCGAGATTTGTAATGAGCAGAGCAGCGATAAGCGCTATTATGACAAATCCCATTGCTGCAAAAGCGCCGATGAGCATTTTTTTATTCGCAGCAGGCGGCTGCTGGGGAGCTTCCTCCTGCTGCGGCTCAAACTTTTCGTTATCTTCCATATTCATTCCTCCGTAAATATGTATATCAGCCTATTACCCAGACCTGAAATCTGTTTTCGGGGTCGAATTTGTCAATGACAAGTCCGCCGGAAGGTGTACTGCCGAGCACACGCTCAAAGCCGGTGGCACCAGTTGTGATGCGGAAGCATTTGTTGCCGAGCGCAGCAAGCCTGAACTGCGACGGTTCGGAGCTGTCCTTGACCTTCTCAAGAGCAGAGAATCTGTCATTGATGTACTGACCGTCTTCCGCAGCGAACCCGAAGCTGCCCCTGCCGCTTATAACAGCGGTAAAGCGCTGCGCTTTTTTCTGATCCGGTCTGTCGAGCCGCAGGCCCTTGCTGTCGCAGACAAGTACCAGACCCGAAAGGCTGTTCTTGAAGGTGACAGTCTTTCCGTCGGTGATTATGCCGGTGTTTGTACTCTTGCAGTCGGCGTAGAATTTAAGCATCAGTGCCATGACGTTCTGCTGCGCAAGAGGAAGCATGGTCTCGGCATCGTTCCTGAAAGAGAGCGGGTCGAGCGTGGAGATATTCTTGATGAACTTTGCGCTTGCCCTTATAAGCTTGTTTGCAGCGTTCTCAAAGCTCACGCCCTCATAGTTCCTGGCGATCCTTTTATCGAACCTGTCTGCGGTGAACTGCCCGCAGATAGTGTTTATGTTCTTTTCAAATGCGTTGTGAAGATTTGTCGGCTTATCCTGATACTCCGAATTGGTGACATGAACGGTACAGCTCATATCCTCAATGAAATGTGCGGCTCTTGCGAATACCCGGAACGCTTCCGGCAGTCTGCCGCTGTAAAACAGGCTCAGAGCGGAGGTGTAGTTTTCCTCGAGAGAAGTCCTCGCCGACTTTGAAAAAGCCTTTAAGCGGTTGCGGTAGTAGCCCGCCTTCTCGGGGAGTTCCTTGCCCTTCGGGTCGCAGACAGAGTAGTAGTGCATACCGGGGCCTCTGTCAACGTCTCCCTCATCGTCGGGCTCGGTACAGCCCTCAATGAGCTCTTTTTCATACTTCTTGAAAAATGCGTACTCCTTCGCCTTGCCCTCCTTTTCAAGCAGAGCAAGCGCTTTTTTGGTGATATCTCTGTGCGTCTCGGAGAACCAAGCGTCGGCACGCACAGCGGTCCTTAGCTTGTATGCCGTAAGAGTGGCACAGGCTGCGATAACAGTTATCATAGATTCATTTTCCTTTGCGTGTAGGTGATTTTTTCTTTTTCCTCACGGAGTACCCGAAGCTCCCGAGCACCTGCCCGAGCCCGAAATACTGTCCGTGAGCATAAGCGAGAAGGTCGGCTTTCTCAAGCGCGAGCCTGCCCTTGCTGTCTATAAGCTCCTTTGCGGCATTGACAGCGGTTATATCCGCAGTGATCATATCGTGCGTACCGTAGGGGATTATCTCCCTGACCTTGCACTCTATGCTCACCGGCGACTGTCTGATAAGCGGAGCGCTTACGGAAGAAGCCTCCGAAACGGTCAGTCCGGTCAGCTTTAGCTTATCGGTATCCCTGCCGCTCCTGACGCCGCAGAAGTCTATCGCCTTGACAAGCGAGGCAGTCGGCAGATTTATAACGAACTCTCCGCTCTCCTTGATAATGCCGTAAGAATACCTTTCGGGTCTTACCGATATGTAGGTAACGGGAGGCTGTGTACAGATTATCCCTGTCCAGGCGACGGTCAGCACATTCGGCTTATCCGCCGTTCCGCAGCTGACGAGCACCGGCGGCAGGGGAGCGGTCAGCACACTGCCTTTCCAGCACTCCTTTTCAAACTCCTTGTAAGCCATCATTCCCTCCAGTCTGTGGGCGGGAAGCCGTAGACCTTCTCATAGATGCGTTCCTCATCCTTGTAAAGCTGCTGTACCGTATTCTCAAGGAAATAGTAATGCTTGATGTAGGGTATCATCAGGCAGAGCAGAGCAGCGGCAAGAGGGATAAGTACGATCTTCTCAGTCACGGCGATCACAAGGAAGCAGGCTACGGTCATCAGCGCGAAAAGCACGGTAACTATCAGGTGTATGAGCCTTTCGTGCATGAAATAGCCGATATGCTGCCTGTGATAGTCGAGCAGCCGGACGAAATCGGTATCCGGATCCTCAAGGCAGCTCAGTATATACTTCCGGTAAGCGGTCAGATACTTAGTCATATATCAATGACCTCGGCATTTTCGATAGTGAGCTTTTCGAGCTGTTCGTCAACAAAATGCTCCTTATCGTCGTAGAGAGCCTTGGCAGCCGTCTTTCTCAGCAGACTGTCCACGAGCTTATAATTGGAGACGACTCTTTTCGGAAAATTCTTATATTTCTTCGAGCCGCGCATTTTTTTCTTATGCTGATCGAATATGATCGAAAGCACGACAGCCGCAGTGGCGGCGATCACCGTTTTTTCGGGCTTGGAGCCTATTTTGAATTCGACATCCATACATTCTGCCTCCTTCGTTTGGATCTGCATACACTATTATTATAACCTATATCAAAGGATTTTGCAATAGTAAAAATCGTTTATATGCCAAAATATTTCATTTCTGCGATACGTCGAAAACGTTTAAGCAGATTACACAAACAAATCTGTGATATTTCCGTACTTCTATACAAAAATACTGTTGACAAACCGATATAAAACGTGATATTATATATTATGTAAGAAAAATTAACAATTTGCTATTTGAGGAGGAAGATCGTGGACGGAGTTCTGTGCAGCTCAAACTTTCAGGAGTTTTTTTCCCGCATCGTTGACAACGCTGATACTCTCAGCCAGCTGATCTCGCTTCTCGGTGATAATTTTCATCTGATAAGCAAGGAGATCTCGGTAGGCAGGCTCAATTTTGAGGTCGATGAGCATTTTTCCCTTGAGGAGATCGGTACTTCACGCCGGCGCTACACCCTATTTACCGAGGATTACTACAATTCCGCAAGTGTGATGCAGCGTCATTTCAAGGCGATCGACAACGGCAGCGTGCTTATAGAGATGTATCCCACCAGCGGACATATATGGAACGAGGCAGAGGAGAAGGCGATAAACTTTCTGCTCGAAACGCTTTATACGCTCTGTGCCAAGACAAGATCCTACACAAGGCTCAAGGAGCTCGCCATTACGGATCAGCTCACAGAGGTGCTCAACAACGAGGGCCTCACCCAGCTTTGCGAAAAGATGCTTATAAACGGCACTATCGGTCAGTATTCCGCAGTGCTTGTCAATATCAGGAACTTCAAGTTCATCAATCAGAATATCGGTACCAAGTCAGGGGACAAGGTGCTCCGGGCTTATGCTCAGAAGCTTGTCGGCTTTGCCGGTGGCGGATGCGTTGCAAGGATAGGCGGGGATTCCTTCCTTGTGCTTGTCAGGAATAAGCTTGTGGATGACTTCATAGCCTTTACCGAGATCATCACGATCAATATAAGTGAATACGTAAAGTTCGATCTTACCGCCAAGCTCGGCATCTACAAGATCGGCCCGATAGATACCATAAACGATATCATCAACTGTGCCTCGATCGCCTACGGTGCCGCAAAGCAGTCGCCGAACGACAGGTATGTATACTTCAATTCGGAGATCTACCGCCGCTCCACAACCGAGAATGAGATCTCTGCGATATTCCGTCAGGCCTTGAAAAACAACGAGTTTCAGGTATTCTTCCAGCCCAAGGTCAGGATGGACACAGGCCGTCTCTGCGGCTGTGAGGCTCTGGTAAGGTGGCACAAGAACGGCTGCGTTGTCTCGCCCAACGATTTTATCTCCGTGCTCGAGCGCGACGGTACTATCTGCGATCTTGATTTCTATATGCTTGACGAGACCTGCCGCTGCATCCGCTACTGGCTCGACAACAGCATCTGTCCCGTCAGGGTTTCGGTCAATTTCTCAAAGATACATCTGCACAATCTCCGCATAGCCGATGAGATACACGATGTGCTCAAAACCTATAATGTACCTACCAAGTACATAGAGATAGAGCTTACCGAGACCTCCTGCCACGAGGACTACAACGCTATGCTTGCATTCATAAAAGAGATGCGGTCCCGCGGCTTCGGCATTTCGATAGACGACTTCGGCACCGGTTATTCATCGCTGAATATGCTCAAGGATATCCACGTTGACGTCATAAAGCTCGATAAGTCCTTTGTTGATTCGATCGAGGAATGCGGCGAGCAGGGCAAGATCGTGGTCAGGAACATAGTCAACACGATCATTGAGCTCGGTATGGAGGTCATCGCAGAGGGAGTTGAGAAGCTGAGCCAGGTCAATTTCCTTGAAGGCATAGGCTGCGAGATGGCGCAGGGCTACCGCTTCGGCAAGCCTATGGAGATCGGGAAATTCACAAACGAGCTTATTTCCAATATGGGCTGATGCCCTGTTTTATAGAATTATGAGGGAGACGGCAGCACCGAGTGTGCTGCCGTTTTGCCCTTTTAGTCTCTTAGAATTTAGATACTTAGATGCTTAGAATTGTGTCTGCACTTGATTTATTGCAGAGAATGTGTTATAATACAGGATAAAGATGTTTTTATATGAAAGGAGACTTTTTTATGCAAACGATCCTGAAGATACTGAGGAAAAACGCAAGACTCACAGCTGAGGAGCTTGCTGTAATGACAGGCAAAACTCCGGCGGAGGTCGAGGCTCAGATCAAGGAGCTTGAGAACACCGGCGTTATCCGCGGCTACTCCGCTATTATCGACGATACCGCTTATGAGGACGATACCGTTCTGGCTCTGATCGAGCTCAAGGTAACGCCGCAGTCGCAGAGCGGTTTTGACGAGATCGCTGCCCGTATAGCTTCCTACGATGAGGTCGAGTCGGTAAGACTGATGTCCGGCGGATACGATATCCTTGTGTCTGTTTCGGGAAGGAATATCCGCGAGGTCTCGCAGTTCGTAAACCAGAGGCTCGCAGCGATAGACGCAGTACAGTCCACCACGACCCATTTCGTTCTCAAGAGCTACAAGGAGAACGGCATAATCAAGACCGACAGTGAAAAAGACGAGAGAGGAATGATCTTATAATGCTGGATTACAACAGGCTCCTTTCCCGTGAAGCCATGGATATAAAGCCGTCGGGCATACGCCGGTTCTTCGATATCGCCGCCGAAATGGACGACGTTATCTCTCTCGGCGTCGGCGAGCCCGACTTCAAGACCCCCTGGCGCATCAGAAAAACCGCGATAGACATTCTCGAAAAGGGAAGAACGAGCTATACCGCCAATGCCGGCCTTGCCGAGCTGAGAGCTCAGATCTCCCGCTATCTCGAGAGAACGATACACACGACTTACGATCCTTCCAAAGAGGTCGTTATCACCGTCGGCGGTTCGGAGGCTATCGACCTTGCGATACGAGCTCTCGTAAATCCCGGGGACGAAGTGCTTTGCGTTGAGCCTTCCTTCGTCTGTTACGCTCCGCTTGTAAGGCTCGCGGGCGGCGTTCCGGTCATAATCGAGACCAAGGCGGAGGATGAATTCAGGCTCACTGCCGAGGCTCTGCGTGCAAAGATCACCGACAAGACCAAGCTGCTGTTTCTGCCGTTCCCGAACAATCCCACGGGAGCTATCATGAGGCGCTGCGACCTCGAGCAGATCGCCGAGGTGCTCCGAGACACCGAGATCTTCGTAGCTTCGGATGAGATCTATTCCGAGCTTACATATTCCGGCAGCCATGTGTCTATCGCGGAGATAGACGGGATGAGAGACCGGACGATCGTTATAAACGGCTTTTCCAAGAGCTTCGCCATGACCGGCTGGAGGCTCGGCTTTGCTGCGGGTCCAGAGCCGATACTGAAACTCATGCTCAAGCTTCACCAGTATCAGATAATGTGTGCGCCGACCGTCAGCCAGTTTGCGGCTATAACTGCCCTTGAATACTGCGAGGACGATGTCATCGCTATGAGAGACGAATACGATGCCCGCCGCCGCTTTGTTGTAGACGGCTTCAACAAGCTCGGCCTTGATTGCTTTACCCCGCAGGGTGCATTCTATGTTTTCCCCTGCATCAAGTCTACAGGGCTTTCGAGCGAAGAATTCTGCGAACGGCTCGTATACACCAAGAAGGTGGCGGTCGTCCCGGGAACTGCCTTCGGCGACTGCGGAGAAGGCTTTGTAAGAGTCTCCTACGCCTACTCAATAAACCATCTGCGTGAGGCTCTTATCCGTATAGGCGAATTCGTCAGGGAGCTTAAAAATGAATGAGATAACTGTCAGAGCTTACGGCAAGCTCAATCTCTATCTTGATATCACAGGCATCAGAGCCGACGGATATCACGATATAAAATCGGTGATGCAATCGGTCTCGGTATATGACACGCTGAATTTTAAGCTGTGCCCGGGCAGCGGTATCGAGCTTATCTGCGATGTGCCCGGCTTCCCGACGGACAGCTCTAATCTGATCTGCAAGGCAGCAAACAAATTCTTTGAGCACTCCGGCATCATACCGCAGCACAGGCTTCGCGTGACTGTTGACAAGAAAATCCCCTCAATGGCGGGAATGGCTGGCGGCAGCGCCGACTGTGCGGCTGCGCTGAGAGCTCTCAACGAGCTTTACGGCAGACCTTTTGACAGACAGGAGCTTCTTGATCTCGCAGCTAAGCTCGGCGCAGATGTTCCCTTTACGCTTATCGGCGGGACTATGCTCTGCGAGGGGATAGGCGAAAAGCTTACGCCGCTGCCTTTTCCGGAGGAGATGTATTTTGCAGCCGTTCAGCCGGAATCGCGCATCTCCACCGCTGCGGCTTACAAAGCCTACGACAGCCTTGCCGAACCGCCTCACGGTGAGTACGGCAGCTTTGAAGCAGCGCTCAAAGCAGGAGATATCCGCTCTGCGGCGGGGGATATGTTCAATATCTTTGAGTATTGCAGCAGTGAGCCTTCAATAGAGGAAGCTAAGCGCAGGATGCTTGAACTCGGAGCTCTCGGAGCTATGATGACCGGCAGCGGTTCGGTCGTGTTCGGAGTATTTGACAACAGAGACGCAGCGCAGAGCTGCATAGAAAATATGAGCGGTTATCCCTTTGCGGAGGTTCTCGAGCCCTGCAGGGAGGGCACCGTTATCACAGGGGTGGATCAAATTGGCAAGACCTAACAAATGCCGTATCTGCGGCTATCGCTTCAAGTCAGGAGAGGATATCTGTCCCGAATGCTTTACCGCAAGGGATGACGATATCAGCTGCGACCAGTTTTCCCACGATGAACATTCCCACGTTCAGGGCTATCCCACAGGCGGCTCCCAGAGCGATATATACGATGAATTCGGCGAAAAGAGCTTCGTTGACGAGCAGCGTGAGGATGAAGCCTCCGACCCGATACCCGGCTCGACCTATACAGGTCACGGCGCGGCCTCCGGCCCCGGCTACGGCGGACGTACCGGTTATACCCCGCCTTCGTCGCAGGGATATGTTCCTCCTACGGGAAATGCACAGAGCCGTATCGACGCACTCAACGCCATCAGAAACGGCACGGGTACACAGCAGTTCGGTCAGGGCTCGGTATATCAGCGTCCCGGGAACTATAACAGAGGCATACCGAATTATCCGGGCAATCGCTATCCGAACGGGGCTCCGATGCCGATAAAAAAGAAATCGGCGGGAGCTGTTGTCGCACTATTCCTGTTTATCATATTCTTCCTGCCCGTAGTTATCTTCATCCTGGTCTCCACCAACTACAACAGAAAACAGGAGGAAAAGAAGAAGGAAAGCCTCCTCAAGGATTTCAGCTACGTGATGTCAATGGAGGATATCTCCATGCCCGATTTTTCAAAGCTCGATGCAAGAAAGAAGACCGTAACATTTGACAACTACACGATCGAGGCAAGATTCATAAAATCCTATCTTCCGTTTGATGCCAAGGATGCCGAGCAGTACTTCTCCGAAGATGAATTTGAGAGCTTTTCCTACGATCTTGACGAACTCAAGAACTGCCGGATCATGAGCTTTGATATAGAGTTCACTCCTCTTGACAACAGCGAGTGGTACATCGACCCCATGAACTGCACACTCGAAGGCTTTGACAAAACGGGTAAGTCCGTATCTCTCTCGAAATGCTTTGATACGGATACTGAGACAACATTTGCAAAGGGCTGTCTGTTCATCGTCCCCACCGAGGCCGTGACTTTCCAACTGAAGGTCGCCCTTGCGGATTCCGACTCCGAGAATATTCTGAAGCTCAATGACTGGAACTATGAATACGATTCATCCTCCTTTGGTCTGCTTGCGCTGGATGCTGCCTATGACCCCGAGCAGAATATCAGCTATGCTCCGTCTGAGTCCGGAGACTCGGATGACAGCGAGTCTGATCTTTCGCAGGAAATGACAAATGAAACATCTGAATGAGCTTTACAGGCACTGCACTCTCTGCCCGAGGGAGTGCGGTGCCGATCGTTATAATGCAAAGGGATACTGCGGCGAGGGTGCAGCCGTGCGCATCGCAAGAGCCGAGCTCCACTTCTGGGAGGAGCCCTGTCTTAGCCTCAAAGGCGGCTCGGGGACAGTATTCTTTTCGGGCTGCAATCTCGGCTGCTGCTACTGCCAGAACCATCAGATCTCGGCAGGGCACATGGGTTTTGAACTCACCGTCCGGCAGCTTGCTGACACATTTCTGAGGCTTCGGGATAAGGGTGCCGAGAATATTGATCTCGTTACGCCGACGCATTTTGTCCCCTCGATAATCGAAGCGCTCGATCTGCTCGGGGACAGCCTCAGGCTGCCGGTGATCTATAACTGCGGCGGCTACGAGAAGCCCGAAACGCTTGAGCTGCTTCGCGGGTATGTAGATATTTTCCTCCCGGATATGAAATATTTTGACAGCTCGCTTTCCCTGAAGCTCTCCGGAGCAGGGGACTACTTTGAAAAAAGTCTTGCATCTCTTCATAAAATGACAGATATCGCCGGCAAGCCGAGGTATGATAGTGACGGGAAGCTTATCGGCGGCGTGATAGTCAGACATCTTGTGCTGCCCCATTACAGGAAGGATTCTATCGCGATAATCAAGCGTCTCGCGCAGGAATTTGCCCCGGATGAAATACTTATAAGTCTTATGAGCCAGTTCACGCCCGAGTTCCGCGCTGCCGAGAACGGTCTCGACCGCAGGACGACTACATTCGAGTACAAGAGCGTGCTCGAAGCAGTGGAAAAGGCAGGCTTTGACGGCTTCATACAGGACAGGGATTCCGCGCAGAGCGAATATATACCCGAATTCTTCGATCATTTGTATTTTAATTTACCAAATACTCAAAATAAGCTATGAAAGGTAATAAAAACAAATTGATTTTTCATTCAAAATTGTTTATAATTTGTTTAGAGTTGGGGTAGACTAACCGTACCCCGGCTCAATAAAAGAACAAAGAAGGAGGGCGATGCCGATGTCCAAAGCATTCGGCTCGAAATACAGTATCGAGACATCGAAGGAAGCTGAGGAATTCTATCATTTCATCAAGGATCTAATGGAAAACGACGTTGTCTGTGAGATGAAAAATTTTCGTCATCATTACAGCACGACCTGTTATCAGCATTGTATAAACGTAGCATATTATAATTATATCATCTGCCGCAAGCTCGGTCTTGATGCAAGAAAAGCCGCAAGAGCGGGTCTGCTCCACGACCTCTATCTCTATGACTGGAGAGATCAGCCCCGCAAGAGGGGAGAGAAGCCCCACGGTATGCGTCATCCCGGCATCGCACTGGAGAATGCGAAGCTCAACTTCGACATCTCCAAGCGTGAGGAGGATATAATCGTAAAGCATATGTGGCCCCTGACTCTCAAGCTCCCGAGATATGCCGAAAGCTATGTGATCGTAGTTACCGACAAATACGCTGCCATGCTCGAGATCGGTTCCCACCTTAAGGGGAAGCTCAAAGGGCTTGGCTCAAAAGCAAAAGACAGTGTAATGAGAAAGGTTTCGTAAACTGTTGTAGTTTTCATCTTCATCTTCATTGGCACCCCCGGTATTTAATACCGGGGGTGTTTTCGTATATGACAAACCCCGGAGACATTATCGTGCCTCCGGGGTTTTAAGCTTATCACATATTTTCAAGCATCGGGATAATGTTCTTCTCGATGAACTCGATCCGGTCGAAGATCCTCGGCTTGAAATAACCGGTCATCCCGACGGAAATGTTCTTTTCCGCATTCGTGTAGATAATATTGCCGCAGTCGCCTATCGCGGCGAATACCGGCCTGTTCTTATACGGGCGGTACCACAGATAGCCGTAGTACAGGTACCCGAAGCGTTCTCCGAGCTCAAGCAGAGTCGATGTCATGCGGCTTATCCATTCGGAAGAAACTATCCTCTTTCCGTTATACTCGCCGCCGTTAATGACCATAGCGCCTATCTTTGCTATATCGCAGGCGGAAAGACAGATCCCCCAGCCCGCTGTGACGGTCCCGCAGGGGTCGGAGTACCATTCGCGCTTGCGGGGCAGCTTGCTCATGAAAAATTCAAACTGATCCTCCTTGGAGCTGTCGGTGTGGAGGAACACCTCCGGGATATCCAGAGGCGCGAACAGATATCTGTTTGCAAAGTCGATGCATTTTTCTCCCGAGGCGTTCTCGATTATCCCGGCGAGGATCTGTATGCCGAGAGTGGAGTACTTGAATTCACCCGTTATCCCCGAACGCCCGCCGAGCAGATCAAGCGCCGCCTTTGTCCAGTCGCCGGAGGTGCAGACCTTAGTCCACGGCTCCGAACGGAACTTATAGGGTGCGGTCATAGTCAGCAGATGCCCGAGCGTTACGTCGTATATGGTCTTTTCGCCGCGTTTGACGGTATAGTCCGGGAAGAATTCGAGCACCTTCTGTTCCGTGCTCTTTATGTATCCCTTATCCGCAGCGATGCCTGTCAGCAGAGACATGATACCCTTGGTCACGGAATTGACGTTCATGGCGTCATTGTCGGTGAAACCGTGCCACTCATCGTTATAAACTATCTCGCCGTTCACTGCTGCTGCGATCTGACAGATATTGCTCTCATTGCCCTTGCTCTGCAAAATGTACTCGTGAAGCTCATCTTTTGTCATAGTTTTTCCTCCGTTGTTTTTGAGTACTATGATTATACATCAAAGAATTTTTAATGTCAACAAAAAGCGCCGCAGTTTTTCGGATCTCATCCGTTGACCCTGCGGCGCAGTTATTCAGTTAAGTACAAGGAATCCGAAAGAAAGATATGCGGCATAAGCCGTCCAGATAAGGTAAGGCAAGGCGATGAACGCCGCATTCTCGCTGATACGGAAAAACACAAGCTCCATAGCCGTCACGAGTATCAGCAGCAGAACAGCTGTTACAGCCGCCCCCGCAAAGGATCTGCTGCCGAAGAAGATCGGGCTCCAGATCACATTCACCGCAAGCTGCGCTCCGTAGAGCTTTAACGCAAGAGGTCTGAGCATACTGTCCGAGAGACTTACTATGTAGGCCGCAGTACCCATAAGCGCATAGAGTATCACCCATGTGACCGGGAAAACCCACCCCGGCGGAGCTATCGGCGGTTTTACGAGTGTGTTGTAGTATTCGGAAAACTGCCCGCCGGATATGAGCGCCGAGAATGCACCGGCAAGCTCAGCCGAAACAATAAAGATAAGCAGATCCGTCAGCTTTGGCTTTTTCATACAGATACCCCCTGTCGGTATATCTATATGCAGGCCAAAACTGTTTATTACTCAGCCTTTGATGCTTGCCACCCAGAGAATGCTCCAGAGCGTCACCCAGAGAAGGAAAGAAACTGTCTGCACCACATAGAAGCTCGCGTGACGGGTATTGTGGCGGAAAGCATACATCCCGAGCCAGCCGCCGAGAAAGCCCCCGCAGAAGTTGAGCAGGAACAGCACCTTTTCAGGCGTCCTGCGCTGATGTTTTTTTGCAGCCCGCTTATCGCGGCCGTAGGCAATAAAAGTTACTATACCCATTACGACGAAAAGAATCGGAATGCCGTAATGTCCCAGAAATCTTATCATATCATCACCGAATTTCAATGGCTATCCTCCGGGAAAGAGGATAGCCATAAAAGTTATCACTTGAAGTATTTTACGCCGTTTTCAAAGATCTGCTGATCCTTCTCGCCTGGCACATTGAGGCATACGCCTTCGCCCTTACGCTCCGAATGGCCCATCTTACCGAATACTCTTCCGTCGGGAGAGGTGATACCCTCGATAGCCTCGATAGAGGTGTTGGGGTTGCAGTGGATATCAAGCGTGGGCTCGCCGTCAAATCAACGTACTGTGTAGCGATCTGACCGTTGCGGGTAAGCAGCTCGAGCTCCTTGGCAGTGGCAACGAATCTGCCCTCACCGTGGGATATCGCGATAGAATGGATATCTCCGACATTACTGCTTGCAAGCCAGGGAGACTTGTTAGACGCTATGCGTGTATAAACCATCTTCGACTGGTGACGGTGGATGGTGTTGAAGGTCAGGGTCGGGGAGTCGGGACGCATATCAACGATCTCGCCGTAGGGCACAAGTCCCAGCTTTACGAGCGCCTGGAAGCCGTTGCAGATACCGAGCATAAGACCGTCGCGGTTCCGGAGCAGGTCATGTATAGCATCTGTGAGCTTCGGGTTTCTGAGGAACGAAACGATGAACTTGCCGGAGCCGTCGGGCTCGTCACCGCCGGAGAAACCGCCGGGCAGCATAACGATCTGCGACTGCTTGATCTTCTTCTCCATTTCGGCAACGGACTCGGAGATCATCTGGGCATTGAGATTGCGGACAACGAATATCTCAGCCTCGGCGCCTGCCTTTTCAAAGGCGCGGGCGGTATCGTACTCGCAGTTCGTGCCGGGAAATACGGGGATGAGCACCTTGGGCTTGGCGACCTTGATCGCGGGAGTCTTTCTGGTCTCTACCGAATAGGTGTACTTGTTGGGCTTAGCGGTCTCGGCCTTGATCTTTGCGGGATATACGGGCTCGAGCTTGTCCTCCCAGAGCTTTTCGAGCTTCTCGAGTTCAACGGTATAGCCGGGAGCAGCTATCGTGTACTCAAATGTCGTTACGCCGAGCATCTTGTAGCTGTCAGCGGGAAGACCGAGGTTTTCGGTATTGATGCCCTTGGCCAGCTCGATAACGAACGAACCGTAGCAGGCGCGGAACAGCTCCTTGGCCGTAAGCTCCTCGGTGAAGCGGAAGCCGATCTTGTTTCCGAATGCCATCTTTGCAACAGCCTCGGAGATGCCGCCGTATGCCACAGACCAGCAGGCGGATACCTTGCCGTCCGCGATGAGCTTCTCAACTGTCCTGAACACATTCTTGAGAGACTCGAAGTTCACAAGATTGTTGCTGTCATACTCCGGCTTGATATAAATAACGGTAGCGTTTGTGTTCTTGAATTCCTGAGATACGATCCTGTCGATCTTGGAGGTGGATACCGCAAAGGATACAAGCGTCGGGGGAACGTCTATCTCCTCAAAGGTACCGCTCATGGAGTCCTTACCGCCGATCGAGCCGCAGCCGAGCTCCATCTGAGCCTTAAAGGCACCGAGCAGAGCAGCAAAGGGCTTGCCCCAGCGGGAGGGAACGTTCTGAGTCCTCTCGAAATACTCCTGGAAGGTCAGCCAGCAGTTCTCAAATGTTCCGCCGGAAGCCACGAGCTTGGAGATCGACTCAACCACAGCGCTCATAGCGCCGTGGTAGGGGCTTATGGACGAAAGGAACGGATCAAAGCCCCAGGCCATCATGGAAACGGTCTTTGTATCGCCCTTGAGCACGGGGATCTTGGCTGCCATAGCCTGAGTGGGTGTGTTCTGATACTTGCCGCCGTAGGGCATCAGCACCGTTCCGGCACCGATAGTCGAGTCGAAACGCTCCACAAGACCCTTCTGCGAGCAGATGTTGAGGTTCTGTATCATAGCCTCCCAGCGCTCGGGAGAGATCTCGGTGTTGTCCTTATCGGCAAATATAGGTGTATCGACCTTCACCTTTGTATGCTTCTCGGCACCGTTGGAGTTAAGGAACTCACGGGAGAGATCAACTATCGTTCTGCCGTTCCAGACCATCTTGAGCCTCGGATCGTCAACGACGGTAGCTACGAGGGTAGCCTCGAGGTTTTCCTTGGAGGCCTCTGCCATGAACTTCTCAACATCGGTATTGGCGATGACCACAGCCATTCTCTCCTGAGACTCGGAGATAGCAAGCTCTGTGCCGTCAAGGCCGTCATACTTCTTGGGTACTGCGTTGAGGTCGATGATAAGGCCGTCTGTCAACTCACCGATAGCGACCGAAACGCCGCCGGCGCCGAAGTCGTTGCAGCGCTTGATCATCTTGGTGACCTCAGGATTTCTGAACAGCCTCTGAAGCTTTCTTTCCTCGGGAGCGTTACCCTTCTGCACCTCTGCGCCGCAGCTCTCGAGAGAGTGCAGTGTATGGGACTTGGAGGAACCGGTAGCGCCGCCGCAGCCGTCGCGCCCTGTCCTGCCGCCCAGCAGGATGACAACGTCTCCGGCCTGGGGTCTCTCGCGCCTTACGTTTGAAGCGGGAGCAGCGCCCACAACGGCACCGATCTCAAGACGCTTCGCAACATAACCGGGATGATAGATCTCCGTTACCTGACCGGTAGCAAGACCGATCTGGTTGCCGTAGCTCGAATAGCCGTTTGCCGCACCGACAACGATCTTTCTCTGAGGCAGCTTGCCGGCGATAGTATCCTCTACCGGTACCAGCGGATTGCCCGCACCGGTGACTCTCATAGCCTGATATACATAGGAACGCCCGGAGAGCGGGTCGCGTATAGCTCCGCCGAGGCAGGTAGCGGCACCGCCGAAGGGCTCGATCTCGGTGGGGTGGTTATGGGTCTCGTTCTTGAACATCAGCAGCCAGTCTTCATCCTGACCGTCAACATCGACCTTGATCCTTACCGAGCAAGCATTGATCTCCTCACTCTCGTCAAGATCCTTGAGCAGACCGTCTCTCTTGAGCTTCTTGGCGCCGATAACGGCAAGATCCATAAGGGTGACAGGCTTGTCCGTCCTGCCGGCATAGACCTCGGCTCTTGCATCGACATAGCTCATGTATGTATCGTGGATATAGTCAGCTTCGATATCTACGTCATCTATCGTGGTGAGGAAGGTGGTATGGCGGCAGTGATCCGACCAGTAGGTGTCGATCATCCTGATCTCGGTAATGGTCGGGTTGCGCTTTTCCTTGTCCCTGAAATAAGCCTGACAGAACTTGATATCGTCAAGATCCATGGCAAGACCGAGCTCGCTGATCATAGCCTTGAGATCGTCTTCGGTGGAGTAGATAAAGCCGTCAACGGTATCAACTGTTGTCGGAATGTCGTATTTAACATCAAGGGTATCGAAAAGGTCGAGCTTGGCCTCGCGGGACTCGACAGGGTTTATCATGTATTTCTTGAGCTCGTCGAGATCGTCGCCGGTAAGGCTGCCGCCGACAATGAATATCCTTGCCGATCTTACGACAGGCCTCTTGCCGCCGGTGAGCAGGGAGATACACTGCGCACAGGAATCCGCTCTCTGATCGAACTGACCGGGCAGATACTCAACTGCGAAGATGAACTCATCGTCCTTGAGCTCGGGGAGACAGTCATAGGTCACATCAACTGCGGGCTCGGAAAAAACTACGGGGGTAGCAAGCTTGAAATCCTCGGCGGACAGGCCCTCAGCGTCATAGCGGTTTATGACTCTGAGGCTGCGAAGTCCTTCGATACCGAGTGCAGACTTAATGTCCGCCATCAGAGAACTTGCTTCAACAGCGAACTCGGGCTTCTTTTCAACATAGATCCTGAATACTGACATAACAACAACTCCTTATATGCTTTTGGCATGGCTGTTTTAACATCTTTAATTATACTACATTTTGTGGCTCGCTGTCAATAAAACGCGGGCAAATATACAAAATATTCGGAAAATTTAAGTTTAGTTAATATCTTCGGATACTGTTTCGCCTATACAGAAGCCGTCCTCCGCCGAAACTATCCTGACATCGGCGAAGCGTCTTCGCACAGAATCTTCTGTAAAACGCGGGACCTTTACAAGAATATAGTCGTCCGTATGTCCCTGATGATACTCGGGAGAGGTCTCCTTTTCAAACAGGACCCGCCGTACACTTCCCACAGCAGAGCTCAGATAAGCTTTCATCGTCCTCTGACAGACCTCGGACATCTCTGCGGCGCGGCGGCGCTTGGTCAAACCGTCGATCTGCCCGCCCATTCCGGCAGCGGGAGTCCCCGGCCTCGTAGAATATGGGAAGATATGCGCCTCCGCAAAGCCGATACGCTCGGCAAAGGTCATGCTCACGATGTGGTCGCTCTCGGTCTCGCCGGGGAACCCGACCATTATATCCGTTGTTATCGCGCAGCCTCCGAAGGCCGCCCGAAGCTTTTCACAGAGCAGAGCATACTGTTCGGTCGTATAGCGGCGCTGCATAGCCTTGAGAGTGCGGTCACAGCCGCTTTGAAGTGACAGGTGGAACTGCGGGCACAGCTTTTTGCAGGCCGCGAGCCGGGAGATATCCTCATCGGAGATAAGCTCCGGTTCAAGAGAACTCAGCCTCACCCGGAAATCGCCTTCAATCGAGCATACCGTCTCAACTGCATCGGTCAGGCGCAGCCTGCCTCCGTTCTCGCGGCCGTAGCAGCAGAGGTTGATCCCCGTCAGGATAAGCTCCCTGTGACCGGAATCAAGCAGGGAAGCGGCTTCGAGCCGGATATCCTCAAGGCTCTTAGACCTTATGTGTCCTCTGGCTTTGGGGATTATGCAGTAGGAGCATCGCATATCGCAGCCGTCCTGTATCTTTATGTATGCCCGGGTCTTGCCGTCGGCGGAATGATTGCACATAGGCTCTATATCCCTGACAGCATCCAGCCCGCCGACGCAAACTATACGCTCACCGCTGTTTATAAACATTTCTATCAGCTCGGGGAGGCGGCTGCGGTCGTCCGTTCCGATGATAATGTCACACTCCGGCAGCTTCGCGGCGATCCCGGCGTGAGCCTGAGTCATACAGCCCATACAGACAAGAATGCAGCGCGGAGCTTCCTTTTTTATACGGTGCAGCAGCTGACGGCATTTCTTGTCCGCCTCGGAGGTCACAGTGCAGCTGTTGACGATACATATATCCGCCCCGGCATGGGAGGGGACGGTCTCATATCCGAGAGCTTCCATTTTCTCACGGATATTCTCTGTTTCATACTGGTTCACCTTGCAGCCGAAGGTGTAGTAATATACTTTCATTTCTTCACTCCGATACTTTGCTTATATTTATTGTGCACAAATTGTGAACGAGATTATTGTGTAATACTACCAAATATCAACCTGGGATTTTATTACTATTGAATATTATACTATATTTTATTTTTTTTTGCAATTATCTCTTGACATTTTTGAAAGTATGGCTATAATGGTACTCAAGAGAGCGGAAATACGCCGTCCGCAGACTCCGGCAGCAGTCGGGATCACCGCAGGCGCCCGCCCTCGGAAAGTATTTTGTATGAGAAAAGATCCAAGACTCAAAAGGAGGAACAAGCTTATGAAAAAGACAAAGATCATGCTTGGTGCGATCGCAGACGTTAAGGAGTTCGTTAACCTCGTATCTCAGTGCGATTACGATGTTGACCTTTCTTCGGGAAGATATGCAGTAGATGCAAAGTCTATCATGGGCATATTCAGCCTCGATCTCTCCAACCCCATCGAGCTTACCGCTCACACCGAGAACGCTGACAAGTTCTTCGGCCAGATCGAGAAGTTCATCGTAAAGTAATGTGACCCCAAAAGGCGGCTCATCTCGGGCCGCCTTTTTTATGCTATAATATTCCCGGGACTTGCCGAATAAGCTTTATAAAACAGCTTTTCGGGAGGTCTTATCATGAATGGTATTTTCAAGGCAGTACTTTCATTTGTGCTTACGGCGGCTGTCATACTGCTCGGAGCGGACTTTGCTGTCCCCACCGAAGCGGACGGCATCACCGGGCCGGCGGCTGCATCCGTCTCAGCCGAGGCGGAAACTGTACCCTATGATTTCGGGGAGTGCAGGGCAGCGGCATTATACGAATGCTCAAGCGGAACGCTGATAGCTTCAAAGAACGCCGAAGCAGCTATCCCTGTAGGGCAGCTCACAAAGCTCATGACAGCGCTGATCGCTGCGGAAAAGCTTGAAAGCGGCGAGCTTACGCCGAACGAGACCGTGACCGCTTCAAAGAACGCTTTTGACCAGCAGGGCTCACAGATCTGGCTCGGTATCGGAGAAAAGATATCCGTCGAGGAGCTGCTGCTGTCGATAACTGTCGGCAACGCCAACGATGCAGCTGTTGCTCTTGCCGAGCATATAAGCGGCAGCGCAGAGGAGTTCTCAGCGCTTATGAACTCCGAAGCATCAAGGCTCGGGATGAAAAACACGCGCTTTGACGATTGTGCAGGGCTGTCAAGTAAAAATGCTGTAAGCGCAGAAGATATGGCTCTGCTGTGCTGCGAGCTTGTAAAGTGTGACAGCTTGATACCGTATTTTTCGCAGAGACTTGCCTACGTCAGAGGCGGCAGGGCAGAGCTCGTGAGCAGGAATGAGCTTATACGCTCCTATCCGGGCACAAGAGGCTTCAAGGTCTGCTATACCGAGGAAAGCGGTTACTGTGCAGCGTTATGTGCCGAAAAAGCTGATATGACGCTGTGCCTTGTTATTCTCGGCGCCGAAAACGAGGATGCACTTATCGCCCGTTGCAAGGCTGTTTTCGACAGGGCAGCGGCGGAGAATGAGCTCTATACTCCCGAGCTGCCGGAGGATTTGCCGGACAGTATCGCGGTGACTCATGGGCAGAAATATGAATGCAGTGTTGAGGTCCGCAGGCTAAGACAGGTCATCATCCCTCGCGGGACCTACAGATCCGTGACCTGCGAATACGAGCTCATATCCGAGACCGAGGCACCGGTCAAAGCAGGTATGAGAGTCGGGACAGTTCGCTTTCTCTCAGGAGACAAAGAAATTTCCTCTGCCGAGATCGTTACCGGCGAGGAAATACCGGAAACAGATTTCGGATTTTCATTCAAAAGGGTTTTGTTCAACCTGCTGAATATTTGATTTGAAATTTGTGAAAAATGTTTAAAAGTTCGGTTAGCCAAATAAAGCACTTGAAATATCTAAGGAAATATAGTATAATTTATTGTAGTTATTATGGAAAGGAAATGAATCACTGTGGCTGTAAAACTGAATACCAATCATCTGGCAACATTCGTTCGCGAGCATGAGCTCGCAGGCATCGCTTCTGCTGTTTCCGCTGCGCACCGGACTCTGTCCGAAAGAAACGGTCTCGGAAGCGACTTCCTCGGCTGGGTAGATTTGCCCGTAAACTATGACAAGGAAGAGTTTGCGCGCATCAAGGCTGCTGCCGAGCGCATCAAGCAGAAGGCTGACGTTCTTATCGTTATCGGTATCGGCGGTTCCTATCTCGGAGCAAGAGCCGCTATCGAAATGCTCAAGAGCCCCTTCTACAACAATCTCAAGAAGGACACTCCCGACATCTACTTCGTAGGCAACAACATCAGCTCTACATATCTTTCGGAAGTGCTCTCTATCTGCGAGGGCAAGGATATCTGTGTAAACATCATATCCAAGTCCGGTACTACCACTGAGCCCGCGCTCGCTTTCAGGATCTTCAAGAAGCTGCTTGAGGACAAGTACGGCAAGGAAGAGGCCAAGACCCGTATCTTTGCTACCACCGATAAGGCCAAGGGCACTCTCAAGGAGCTTTCCGATGCCGAGGGCTACGAGACTTTCGTCGTTCCCGATGACGTCGGCGGAAGATTTTCCGTGCTCACCGCAGTCGGCCTGCTGCCTATCGCCTGCGCAGGCTGCGATATCGACAAGCTCATGAAGGGCGCTCAGACCGGCAGAGAGAAGTATTCCGAGGACGACGGCAACGACTGCTACAAGTATGCTGCACTCAGGAACATCCTTTACAGAAAAGGCAAGAGCGTTGAGATGCTCATTACCTACGACCCGAGCTTCACTATGATGAACGAGTGGTGGAAGCAGCTCTTCGGCGAGAGCGAGGGCAAGGATCAGAAGGGTATTTTCCCGGCATCCGCTACCTTCTCCACCGATCTGCACTCGCTCGGTCAGTTCGTGCAGGACGGCTCGCGCATCATGTTCGAGACAGTAGTTGACTTCAAGACTCCCAAGCAGGATATCTTCCTTGAGAACGACGCCGAGAACCTCGACGGCCTCAACTTCCTGACCAACCAGAATATGTCTGTTGTAAACAGGAGAGCGTTTGAGGGTACCGTGCTTGCTCATACCGAGGGCGGCGTACCCAATATCATCCTTGAGGTTGATGCTCTCGATGAGGAGAACCTCGGCGAGCTCATCTACTTCTTCGAGAAGGCCTGCGCTATCTCCGGCTATATGCTCGGAGTTAATCCCTTCGATCAGCCCGGCGTTGAGAGCTACAAGAAGAATATGTTCGCTCTGCTCGGCAAGCCCGGTTATGAGTCGAGAAAGGCTGAGCTTGAGGCTAAGCTCGGGAGATAAAAAATATATAAGGAATCAGGAATGCTCCGCCCGAGCATTCTGAAATATAGGTCCACAGGACGGAATAGGAGAATGAACCATGATCAATTTGATACCCGGAAAAAAGGGAACAGGCAAGACTAAGATCTTAGTCGATTCCATCAAGGAAGCTGTTAACACCTGCAAGGGAAATGTTGTCTGCATCGAGAGAGGCATGAAGCTTACCTATGATATCCCTCACAAGGTAAGACTCGTTGATGCGGAAGAGTACGGTATCAGCAGTTTTGACGCCTTTTACGGCTTCGTTGCGGGTATGCTTGCCGGCAACTATGATATCCAGGAGGTCTATGTTGACGGTATCCTCAAGATCGGCGGCAGAGATTATGAGGCTCTCGGCGTAATGATCGAAAAGCTTGCCATGCTCGCCAAGGACATCAAGATCGTGCTTACCGTTTCGGCTGACGTTGATGAGCTCCCCGCAAAGGTAAGGGCATTTATCAAGTAATTCTTTTTGGAAAACTATTGACAAATCCGAATTTCCGAGTTATAATGAAATTTGTGATATTTGAGGTGTTGCTATGCTCCTTGAAATGAAACAGCTTTTTGACAATATCGGCGAGCATAAGGATTTTGATTTCGAGATCTCTCCCGATGAGCTCAAGGAGCGTGTTTTCAGCGTGGATTTTGCATCGCCGCTCGCAGTTAAGGGACAGGCCTATAACCGCGCAGGGATAGTTATGGTCGATATGAACTGCTCGTTTACCCTTTCTCACAGCTGTGACAGATGTCTTGCCGAATTCGATCGCGGGTACAGCTTCGATTTCTCTCATATATGTATGAGAGGGCAGAGCAGCAACGATGAGCATATCATCGTTGAGGACAATACCCTTGATCTGAATGAACTTGCTATTTCAGATTCGTTGTTACAGCTGCCTACGAAGATACTTTGCAGGGAGGACTGCAGGGGCTTATGTTATGTTTGCGGACAGAATTTGAATGAAGGCGAATGTGACTGCTCCTGAAGCAGCGATCTATTTTCTTAAAGAGGAGGTGCCAAAATGGCAGTACCGAAGAGAAAAGTTTCCAAGGCCAGAAGAGACAAGAGACGCTCTGCTGTATGGAAGCTCCAAGCACCTGCACTCAGCAGATGCTCCAACTGCGGTGAACTCACCGCTCCGCACAAGGTTTGCAAGAACTGCGGATATTATAAGGGCGTAGAGGTTATCAAGAAGGAAGCTTGATGCGCTTCGCCGTTACAGATTGCAGGTGAGAACCTGCGTTTCTGTTGAGAACTCAGGGCAGGGAAATAAGAACTTTCCGCAAGATAAGTTCTTGGCTTCTCTGCCTTTTTTGTGACCGGATATAAAAGGAAAGGAGAGCCTATGGCTGCCGATATTACGGGTGTTGTACACGGAAGCCCTGCGTACAGAGCGAAGATCAGTGCCGGCGACAGCCTTATCAGCATCAACGGCCATGAGATCAACGATGTGCTGGACTATATGTTCTACAGCGCCGAGGACAGGCTCGTGCTCGTGCTCGAACGTGATGGCGTGCAGCGTGAGACCGTGGTCATCAAGTCTGAGTTTGACGAGCTGGGACTGGAGTTCCAGTCGTTTCTTATGGACAAGAAGCGTTCCTGCTCCAACAAGTGCATCTTCTGCTTTATAGATCAGATGCCCAAGGGTATGCGCGAAACGCTGTATTTCAAGGATGACGATGCAAGGCTTTCTTTTCTTCAGGGCAACTATGTAACGCTGACAAATCTTGACGACAAGGATATCGACCGCATCTGCGAGATGAGACTCAATATAAATGTTTCGGTCCATACGACCGAGCCGGAGCTGCGATGCAAGATGATGAACAACCGCTTCGCCGGCGACAAGCTCAGATACCTGCGCAAAATGGCTGACAGCGGCCTGTTTATGAACTGCCAGATCGTATGCTGCCCCGAGATCAACGACGGAGTACACCTTGAAAGGACGCTTTCCGATCTTGCGGAGCTTATGCCGCAGATACAGTCGGTTGCAGTGGTGCCGGTCGGGGTCACAAAATTCCGCGAGGGGCTTTACCCTCTGCGGCCTTTTACCAGGGAAGAAGCCGGAGCTGTTATAGATATCATCGAGAGGAAGGCTGCCGAGTGTCTTGAAAAATGGGACACAAGGATGTGCTATCCCGCGGATGAATTCTATCTGCTTGCCGGAAGAGATATACCCGAGGCTGAATTCTATGAGGATTATCCTCAGTATGAAAACGGCGTCGGACTTATGAGATCGCTTTACGACGAGGTCGTCGAGGCACTTGAAAGCTGCGATACGGATATCCCGAAGCGCAAGGTCACTCTTGCAACGGGAACTGCGGCGGAGGAATTCCACCGAACCCTTTCAAAGATGATAATGAAACGGATACCCCAGCTGACGATCGAGGTCGTGGGCATAGTAAATCACTTTTTCGGTGAGACTATAACCGTTGCGGGTCTTGTTACCGGCGGAGATCTTATTGATCAGCTCAAAGAGCGGGATCTCGGAGACCAGCTGCTCATACCGAGCGTGATGCTCAAAGCCGATGAGCCTGTTTTTCTTGACGACCTGACAGTTGACGATGTCGAAAAGGCGCTCGGTATCACCATAAGACCGTCGCGGAACGACGGTTTTGATTATCTTGACTGTATACTCGGTATTGAGATCTGACTTACAGATAAAAAAGGAGATGACAGATATGGCATTGCCCGTTGTTGCGGTGGTCGGGAGACCTAACGTCGGCAAGAGCACGCTTTTCAATAAGCTCATAGGGCAGAAGCTCTCTATCGTCGAGGATACCCCCGGCGTCACTAGAGACAGGATATATGCAAAATGCGAGTGGCTGACACGCGAATTCATGCTTGTCGATACCGGCGGTATCGAGCCCGATTCGGACGATATCATCCTTTCGCAGATGCGCCGTCAGGCTGAGCTGGCTATCACCAGCGCCGATGTCATAATCCTTGTCACCGATATAAGATCAGGCGTTACCGCCAACGATTCAGAGGTCGCTTCGATGCTGAGAAAATCCGGGAAGCCGGTAGTCCTCTGCGTCAACAAGTGCGACAATGTAGGCGAGATGCCGATGGAATTCTATGAGTTCTATAATCTCGGGCTCGGAGAGCCTGTCGCTGTATCCTCCGTTCACGGTCACGGCACCGGCGATCTGCTCGATGAAGTGATGAAATATCTGCCCGAAGAAAAGGGCGAGGACTACGGCGAGGATGATATCAGAGTCGCCGTTATAGGCAAGCCGAATGTCGGAAAATCGTCTATTATTAATAAGATCTGCGGTGAGGAGAGAGTTATCGTCTCCGATATCGCCGGCACGACCCGTGACGCCACAGATACCTACGTTGAAAACGCCCACGGAAAATTCGTGCTGATAGACACCGCAGGAATCAGAAGAAAATCAAAAGTCCTTGACGCCGTTGAAAAATACAGCGTGCTGAGATCTTATATGGCTGTTGACAGAGCTGATGTCGCCGTTATCGTCATTGATGCGACGGTGGGCTTCACCGAGCAGGACTCCAAGGTCGCGGGCTATGCCCACGAAAAAGGCAAAGCCTGCGTCGTAGCGGTCAACAAGTGGGATGCGATAGAGAAGGACACTCACACCATGGACGAGTTCCGCAAGGGGCTCGAGACAGATTTCAGCTTTATGAGCTATGTTCCGTTTGTGTTTGTGTCGGCAAAGACAGGTCTGCGGATCGACAAACTCTTTGAGACTGTCAACTATGTTGCCGAGCAGAACGCCGTCAGGATCTCCACGGGCAGGCTCAACGATGTCCTCGCTTACGCTACCTCGAGAGTACAGCCGCCCTCGGATAAGGGCAGGAGGCTCAAGATCTACTATATGACCCAGGCCTCGACCAAGCCGCCGACGTTCATAGCCTTCGTCAACAGGGCGGAGCTGTTCCATTTCTCGTATCAGCGCTATATAGAAAATCAGATCAGGGAGACCTTCTCGCTCGACGCTACGCCGATAGTCATTAAGGTGCGCGAGCGCGACAGAGACGATGTCAAGTCCTGACAGCTCATCAAAGGAGAATCATTTATGAAGGAAGTACTATGCATAGTATTTTCAATTATTTTTTCATATCTGCTCGGAAGCATAAACTCGGCGATAACCGTCTGCCGGATCTGGAAGCATAAGGATATCCGCGATTACGGCTCCAACAACGCGGGTCTTACCAATGTGCTCAGAGTTTTCGGAAAGGGGCCGGCACTGGCAACGCTGCTGTGTGATCTTGCAAAGGGCGTGCTTGCGGTCGTTATATGCCGGATCGTCGTTACCCATGTGTTTGACGTGGTCTATTTCGACAACAAGCTGTTCATCGGATATATCGCGGGACTTGCGGTAATGATCGGTCATATTTTCCCGATATTCTACGGCTTCCACGGCGGCAAGGGCGTGCTTATAACAGCTACTACGCTGCTTGCTATCGACCCGCTGACCTGTCTGCTTTCGGTGTCGGTATTCGCACTGGTGCTTTTCCTGACGAAATATGTTTCGGTGGGCTCTATCTGCGCGGCGATAGCCTATCCCATCTTCACGGTCATCACACAATCTCTCAGAGACATCGACGCTTGCTGGATAAACGCCGGTATGGCCTGCATTTTCAGCGTTATGATAGTTTTCATGCACCGCTCCAACATCAAGAGACTTCTCAACGGCACCGAAAACAAGTTCGGTTCTAAGAATAAAACCAACACTGAGGAGGAAACCGAAAATGGCTGATATAGCGATACTTGGCTCCGGAGGCTTCGGCCTTGCACTGGCTATCATGTGCCGCAGAGCCGGCCACAATGTTGTGGTATGGTCAAAATTCCAGGATGAGATAGATACCATAAAGCGTACCGGGAGCCTCAAGGTCAAGCTGCCGGGCGTCAAGATACCCGCGGATATTGAGCTGACCACCGATGTTTCCTGCGTAAAGGGAAAGGATCTTGTCATAGTCGGCATACCGACCTCATTTATTCGCGGAGTCTGTGAAGAGGCGGCTCCTTATATTTCCGAGAACACGATAATAGTCAACACTGCCAAGGGCCTTGAAAACGGCACTTTAAAGACCATGAGCGCCGTTATGCACGAATCCTTCCCGAATAATACCGTTGCTGTACTGACGGGCCCCAGCCATGCGGAGGAGCTTGCAAGAGGAATCCCGACTACCGTTGTCGTGGCTTCGGACAATGTAGAGGCTTCCAACTATGTTCAGGATATGCTCTCCAATTCAACTTTCAGAGTGTATGTAAACGATGATATGATCGGCTGCGAGATCGGCGGATCGCTGAAAAACGTTATCGCTCTTGCTGCCGGCGTTCTGGACGGCCTCGGCATGGGCGACAACACCAAGGCAGCCCTTATGACAAGAGGCATCAAGGAGATCAGGACGCTGGGAATAGCCATGGGAGCCCGTTCGGAGACTTTCTCAGGGCTCAGCGGCATTGGCGATCTGATCGTTACCTGCTGCTCCATGCACAGCCGCAACCGCCGCGCAGGTATACTGATAGGCAAGGGAGTCGATCCCTCCGAGGCTGTGGAGCAGGTAGGGACTGTAGAGGGTTATGTCTGCACCGAGAACGCTTATGCACTGGGAAAGAAGCTGGGTATAGAGCTTCCCATCACCGAGCAGCTCTATAAGATCCTGTTCAACGGCTGCAAGCCCGAGGATGCTCTCAAGAACCTGATGGGCAGACCTACCAAGAACGAGACGGAAAGTGAGTTCCTTGTAAGGAACGAGTTTTAAGCGGAGGTGCGCTATGCTTTTCAAGTTTCAGCTCAATACCGAGCGAGAGGGATTTTATAACATCACGAGCTATCTGCGCCAGGCTTTGCTCGAATCGCGTATGGAGAGCGGTATAGCCGTGGTATACTGTCCCCATACCACGGCAGGTATCACGATCAACGAGAACGCTGACCCGGACGTGGTCACCGATCTGCTCTATGCCCTTGACAAGACCTATCCCGACCGTCCGCAGTTCAGGCACGCAGAGGGCAACAGCGCCGCTCACCTCAAGGCAAGCTGCATCGGCTCGTCTGTTACGGTCATCATCGACGACGGCAGACCCGTCCTCGGGACATGGCAGGGAATATACTTTACGGAGTTTGACGGCCCCAGGACAAGGTCGTTCTGCATCAAGCTGATAAAAGACAGATAATCGCGCTTTGACAAGTGCTTTTGCTTTATGGCAATCATTCGGGATCCCGCACAGGAATTCCGAATTTTTTTGTATTTACCTCTTTACATTTACCACAAAATATAGTATAATTTTATGTGAGCAAGTCTGTTCTTTTGATAAAAATAATATAATTAAGGAGTGATATCTGATGGATCCCAAGTATAAGCGTATCCTTCTGAAACTGAGCGGCGAGGCTCTCGCAGGGGAGAAGAAGACCGGCCTCGATTACAACGTTATCACCGAGCTCGGCAAAAGCATCAAGAAGTGCGTTGACGCCGGCGTTCAGGTCGGAATAGTTGTCGGCGGAGGCAACTTCTGGCGCGGCAGATCCAGCGGGAATATGGACAGGACAAGAGCCGACCATATCGGAATGCTCGCTACTGCCATGAACGCTCTTGCTGTTGCCGACGGTCTTGAGTCCTGCGGGCTCGAGGTCAGGGTGCAGACCGCTATCAGTATGCCGCAGGTCGCCGAGCCTTATATCAGGAATCGGACGATGCGTCACTTTGAAAAGGGAAGGGTATGCGTCTTCGGATGCGGGACCGGAAACCCCTTCTTCTCCACCGATACGGCCGCCGCTCTGAGAGCAGCCGAGATAGAGGCTGATATCTTCTTCAAGGCGACAATGGTAGACGGTGTATACAACAAGGATCCTCATAAATTCGACGATGCCGTCAAGTACGATACGCTGAGCTTCAGCGATATCCTTTCCAAGGATCTTGCGGTAATGGATTCCACTGCTGCTGCGATGTGCAAGGACAACAACATCCCGATCCTCGTGTTCGATATCGCCAGACCCGACAATATCTACGATGCCTGCATGGGCGTGAATATCGGTACTCTCGTAAAGTGACCGGTCAACATAAATCTGAAAGGAATGAAATATAATGAAAGAGATCATTGAAAACGCCAAGTCCAAAATGGAAAAATCCATAAACGTTATGCTTTCCGATTTCGCCGCTGTCAGAGTCGGCAGAGCCAATCCCGCCGTGCTCGACAAGGTAAGAGTTGACTACTACGGCGCTCCCACTCCCGTGAACCAGCTCGCTTCCGTCTCTGTATCCGAGGCAAGAGTGCTCGTTATAACTCCCTGGGACAAATCCGTGCTGACCAAGATCGAGAAGGCTATCCAGGCCTCCGATATCGGCATCAATCCCCAGAACGACGGCACCGTGCTCAGGATGACTTTCCCCCAGCTGACTGAGGAGGACAGAAAGAAGATCGTCAAGGACGTCAAGAAGCAGGGCGAGGAGACCAAGGTAGCTATCCGCTCGATCAGAAGAGACGCTATCGAAAAGGGCAAGACCAAGAAGAAGAATTCCGAGATAACCGAGGACGATCTCGCCGATTTCGAGGAAAAGATCCAGAAGGTAACGGATAAGTACGTCAAGAGAGTTGACGAGCTCGTTGCCGAGAAGGAAAAAGAGATCATGTCGATCTGATCGGAGAATAAGATGCCTGAGAATAAAGAAGCAAGATCGCCGATCCATGTCGGGATAATCATGGACGGTAACGGCAGATGGGCTAAAAAGCGCGGTCTGCCGCGGAAGGTAGGTCACTGGGAAGGTGCCAAGACCTTCAAGACCATAACCCGCTATTCAAAGGATGTCGGTATCCGGTACCTGACCTATTACGCTTTCTCGACGGAGAACTGGAAGCGTCCTCAGGATGAAGTGGATGCGCTGATGGATCTTTTCGATAAGTATCTTGACGAGTTCGACAAGTTCATCAAGGACAAGGTAAGGATCCGCTTTATCGGTGACAGGACTGCTTTCTCGCAGAAGATCCGCGACAAGATGCAGCAGAAGGAAGAGATCTCCGCGCAGTTCACCGATCTCAACCTTATCATCTGCGCGAACTACGGCGGCAGGGCAGAGATCACCAATGCCGCAAGGCTCATCGCCGAGGATGTCAAGAAAGGGCTTATCGAGCCGGCGGATATCACCGAGGAGCTCATGCAGAGCAAGCTCTATACCGCTGAGATCCCGCCTGTCGATCTGATAATCAGACCCAGTGGTGAAATGAGGCTCTCGAACTTCCTGATATGGCAGGCGGCTTATGCGGAGTACTACTTTACGGATGTTCTCTGGCCTGATTTCTCCAAGAAGGATCTTGATAAAGCTATAGAGGCCTACAAAAACCGCGACCGAAGATTCGGCGGCGTATGAGCGGCCGCGAAAGGACGTTTTACAATCATGAAAACAAGGATAATATCGTCCGCAGTTGCAATTGCACTTGCAATCGTTGTTATCATACTGCACGAGACGTTTGTGTTCAATATCGTTATGGGTCTCATCTCGGCACTGGCTATCGCCGAGATATTCAGAGCCACCAAACACGTCAAGTATACCGTTCCGGCGCTTATGTGCTGCGTATACGCCTTCATCGATGCTGTGATACCCGTCTTCCACCGAAACGGCTGGCTGACCTTCTTCACCAGCAGGCTCTACTTCGGAGCGCTTGTACTCAGTGTGTTCGTGTTCTATCTCAGGAACCACGACAAGTACAACTACAAGAGCGTGTTCTTCATGCTGGGCATTTCCATACTGATCCCGTACTCGATGGGTACACTGATCTATATGGCGATGGTCGAGGGAAGCAGAGGCGTGTATATGATCGTCATTACGCTTGCCGCTGCCTGGCTCGCTGATTCGGGAGCCTACTTCGCCGGGACGTTTCTCGGAAAGACTCCGCTCTGTCCCGACATCAGCCCGAAGAAGACCGTTGAGGGCGTTGTGGGCGGCGTTATCGCAAACGGAGTGTTCATGCTGATAATCACGCTGATCTTCGATCTCGCTACCGACACTTTCGAGCCGAGATATGTTGTGCTCTTCTTCGCGGGCTGTGCTGCAGCGCTGGTAGGTCTTATAGGAGACCTTACCGCTTCGATGATAAAGAGGCAGGTCGGCATCAAGGACTACGGCAATATAATGCCCGGCCACGGCGGCGTTATGGATCGCTTTGACAGCACACTGCTCGTAGCGCCGTTCATGTATTACCTGTTCGTGCAGGGCGCACTCTTAAAGTAAACATTGAAAAACTGACTTAGGGGCGGAAGCTCCGGCGCTTTCTGAGCGTTCGGAACTGATACCCCTATATCCTGTTATTATAGGTCATTTATTGGAGATCGCTGTTATGAAAACTATCACTGTTTTAGGTTCGACAGGGTCGATAGGCACTCAGGCGCTGGAGATCGCAAGGAAGCACGGCTTCCGCATCAAGGCGCTTGCAGCCAATTCAAACACCGGGCTGCTCACGGCACAGGCAAAGGAGTTCAAGCCTGAATATGTCTGCATATTTAAGGAGTCCGCTGTACAGGAGCTGAGCGAAAAGCTTGCCGGCACCGGTATCACCGTGCTGTCGGGAATGGAGGGGCTCAGGCGTATCGCCGAGCTCGACGGAGTCGATATAATGCTCAACTCTGTCGTCGGTATGGTGGGTCTCGAGCCTACGCTTGCCGCTATCGCCCACGGCACCGATATAGCTCTCGCCAACAAGGAAACGCTTGTTGCGGGCGGTGAGCTCGTTATGAAGGCCGCTGCCGAAAAGGGTGTGAACATCTACCCCGTAGACAGCGAGCATTCGGCTATTTTCCAGTGTTTGCAGGGAAGCAAGCGTTCACAGCTGAAAAAGATCATCCTCACAGCCTCCGGCGGGCCGTTCTACGGAAGAAAGCGCTCCGAGCTGGAGGGAGTCACCGTTTCTCAGGCGCTGGCGCACCCCAACTGGTCCATGGGCAGAAAAATTACCATTGATTCTGCTACACTGATGAATAAGGGTCTTGAGTTCATCGAGGCCATGTGGCTGTTCGGCGTGAGACCCGAACAGATAGAGATCGTCGTACACAGAGAGAGCGTTATCCACTCGGCTGTTGAGTTCGACGACTGCGCTGTTATCGCCCAGCTCGGCATTCCCGATATGAAGATACCGATACAGTATGCGCTTATGTACCCTGACAGAGTCGAATGCCCGACAAAGCCGCTGTCTCTGACCGATTACGGTACTCTGACCTTTGCCAAGCCCGATTACGATACCTTTGACTGCCTTACAGCCTGTATCAGAGCCATAAAGCTCGGCGGTACGATGCCCGCTATGGTCAACGGCGCCAATGAGGAGGCTGTAGCGGCATTCCTTGACGGCAGGATCGACTTCCTTGCAATAGGCAGGATAGTTTCAAGCGTACTTGAAAGCTTCCGGCCGCAGAAGATAACGTGTCTCGAAGATATACTCCGGGCTGACAGAACAGCAAGAGAGTTCGCTCTCGCACAGATAGAGAAATGAACAAATAAAAAGAGGCGACAGAATGAAGATCATAATTGCGTTACTGATATTCGAGCTCATAATCGTTATCCACGAGCTCGGACATTTCGTTGTAGCGAAGCTCTGCGGAGTCAAGGTCAACGAATTTGCAATAGGCATGGGGCCCGCACTGTTCAAGAAACAGAAGGGCGAGACGCTCTATTCCTTAAGAGTCCTGCCTTTCGGCGGCTACTGCGCCATGGAGGGCGAAAACGGTGATTCCGAGGACGACAGAGCATTCACAAGGAAATCTATACCCAAGAGGTTCTCTATACTGATCGCGGGTATCGTCATGAACCTGATACTCGGGTTCATACTGCTGGTGATCTACACGATCATCACGGCACCCATAACCTCGACGACGATATCCAAGTTTGAGACCGAGACCGCGAAGTCTCACGCCACCGGCCTTGAGGTCGGCGACGAGATATACAGCATCAACGGGATGCGTATATTCACCGACATGGATCTGAGCTATCAGTTCCAGAACGATGAGGACAGCGTTTTTGATATGGTCGTTATCAGAGACGGGGAAAAGAAAGAGCTCACCGGCGTCACCTTCGATCAGGTCAACGAAAAGATGCATATCGACTTCTATGTCAAGCCGATCGACGCCAACTTCTTTACCGTCACCTCCTACGCTTTCCGGCACACGGTAACAGACGGCAGGCTCATCTATATCACGCTCTTCGATATGATAAGAGGCAAGTATTCTCTGAGAGACCTGTCGGGGCCTGTGGGTATCGTCAATGTCATCGGCGACGTTATCCAGAGCGAGACAACCGAGGATAACGGCATCGACTGGAAGGGGCTGTTCGAGCAGCTTCTCTCGCTTGCGGCGTTCATAACCATAAACATCGGATTGTTCAATCTGCTGCCGCTGCCGGCTCTTGACGGCGGAAGGCTTCTGTTCCTTATAATCGAAGCGATACGCGGCAAGCCCGTTCCTCCCGAGAAGGAGGGCTTGGTACACCTCATAGGCATGGCTGCGCTGCTGCTTCTGATGGTAGTCATCACCGTAAGCGACGTTATCAAATTATTCTGACGGAGTGATCTTAATGAAAAGGAAAGTAAGACCCGTAAAGGTCGGAGACTGCCTGCTCGACGGCAGCCGAATATATATACAGTCCATGCTCAACAGACCTGCGGAGGATATCGAAGGCTCGGTCAGACAGGCCGCGGAGCTTGAAAAGGCCGGCTGTGAGATCGTCCGTGCCGCGATACCCGATATGAAAGCCGTTAGGCTCATTCCTGCGATCAAGGAAAAGATCTCCATACCGCTCGTTGCGGATATCCATTTCGACTATCGCCTTGCCATAGCTTCCGCGGAGGCGGGCATAGACAAGATCAGGATAAACCCCGGCAATATCGGCTCCATGGATAAGGTGAGAGAAGTCGTAAAGGCCTGTCAGAACAGGCATATCCCGATCAGGATCGGCGTGAACGGCGGTTCGCTTGAAAAGGATCTGCTCGAAAAGTACGGCAGACCTACCCCCGAGGCGCTTGTCGAAAGCGCCATGCGCCATGTAAGGCTCCTTGAGGACTGTGATTTTGAGGATATAGTTATCTCCCTCAAATCCTCGGATGTCCCTACCATGATAGGAGCTTACAGGCTGCTTGCCGAGACCTGCAATTATCCGCTTCACCTCGGCGTGACCGAGGCGGGTACCCAGAGAATGGGCATCATCAAGTCGGCAGTCGGGATAGGCTCGCTGCTCTGTGACGGCATCGGCGAGACGATTAGAGTATCCCTGACCGACGATCCCGTCAACGAGATCTATGCAGCCAAGGACATACTCAAAGCTGTAGGCAAGGGCAGGGGAGTCAGGATCGTGTCCTGCCCCACCTGCGGAAGAACTAAGATAGACCTTATCGGGCTTGCAAAGCAGGTCGAGGAGGCTGTCAAGGATATCGACAAGGATATCACTGTTGCCGTAATGGGCTGTGTGGTCAACGGCATAGGCGAATCGGGTAATGCCGATATAGGTATCGCCGGCGGAGACGGCTGCGCCGTACTCTTCGCCAAGGGACAGAAGATAAGAAAAGTTGATGAGAGCGAGGCGCTTTCAGCGCTTCTTGCAGAGATAGAAAAAATATAGGTGAACGATGAATACTTACAGATTTTCAGATCTATTTGATAAATACAACGAACACATACCCCGTTCGATAGAGAACGGCCAGATACTTAAGCTGATATACGATGAAAAATACAAGGAACTCGAGCTCGTGACCAAGTTTGACGAGACGGTGCCTTTCCTTGACCTGCGCAAGTGCGAAAGCGAGCTGCGCGGCGATCTTGACCTCAGAAGTCTCAGGATAACCACTAAGTACACTCCGGACAAGCTTACGACCGATTATTTCACCGATCTCATCGAGTTTATGAAGCTCAGATGCTCCGTCGTCAACGGCTATTTTGAGAACGCCGAAGCCTCCTTTGACGGCTCGGTATTCACCATTAAGCTCGCTCACGGCGGTATGTCCATTCTCGAAAAGGCCGGCTTTACCCAGAGCTTCTGCAACCTTGTCGGGGAGATGTTCTCAAGAGATGTCTCTCTGAAGTTTGAAGGCGTACTCGAGCTTTCGGATGACGAGATAGATATGATACGTCAGGAAAACCTCAGCGCACTGCCTGCTCCCGAGACCGCTCCTGCTTCGGATGCTCCGGCTGAAAAGGGCGGCAAGGAAAGCGGCTCCGCAGAGTTCAGACAGGCCTGCCTCGACTTTACAAGGCTCGGTCTGATTGCCGACGAAGCGCTGATAATAAAGGGCGCCCCCATATCCTCCGACAGCGAGGTCACGGAAATGAAGCGCCTGCCGGAGGAGGACTCTCCGAACGAATATACCGTATGGGGCGAGATCTTCTCGATTACCGAGAAGGATGTCAAGAACGGCGAAATGAAGATCGCCACGATCTATTTCACCGACTTCACCAACTCCTGCCAGATGAAGCTCCTCGGCGGCTCACGCAAGAGCCGTGTCACCGGGCTTACCGGCAAGGAGGAGCTCAACTCCATACTCTCCAAGCTCAAGGTGGGCTCAACGATTATTTGCAAGGGCAAGCTCCAGCTTGACACCTACGATCACGCCGTTTACTTCGAGCCGAGCAACATTATGCTCGTAAAGCAGGAGAAGATCATGGACACCTGCGAGCAGAAGCGTGTCGAGCTACACTGCCATACCAATATGTCTGCCATGGACGCTCTTGCTCCCGCAGACAAGCTTGTGAACCGTGCCTTTGAATGGGGTCATCAGGCTATCGCCATTACAGACCACGGCGTCGTTCAGGGGTTCCCGGACGCTGACGGCGCTGTCGCTTCGATACGCAAGAAAGGCAAGTTCAAGGTTATTTACGGTATAGAAGCGTATGAGGTCAACAACGATGTGGATATCACTCACGGCACCGATAAAAGGCGGCTCACCGATGAGCTTATCGTGTTCGATCTCGAGACCACCGGCACCTACCCCGACAAAGACCGTATTATCGAGATCGGCGCCGTAAGGCTCAGAGGGCTTGAGATCATCGACAGCTTCGATACATTCGTGAAATGTGATTCTCCGCTGACCGAATTCATCTCCGACCTCACCGGCATAACAGATGAGATGCTCGCCGACGCTCCCTCAGAAGAGGAGGCGATAGCGGCTTTCCTTGAATTCTGCGGCGACAAGCCTGTGCTTATCGCTCACAATGCGCGGTTTGATACCGGTTTCCTCAATGAAGCGCTCAAGCGCTGCAACAGGAAGCTGCATTATACATTTATCGACACCGTTCTGCTCAGCAGACTTATGCTTCCCGATCTTGAGAAGCACAAGCTCAATTTCATCGCCGACCATTACGGCCTCAGCTTCAATCATCACCGTGCCTGCGACGATTCGAGAGTGCTTGGTGAGATCTTCATAAGGTTCTCGCAGACCCTCGCCGAGCAGTTTCCGCTGCTCGATATCACCATAGATATGCTCAACTCCCTGCTTGCGCCGACCAACAAGATCAAGGATCTGCCGACCTATCATCAGATCATCCTTGTGCGCAACAATACGGGACTTAAGAATCTATACAAGCTCATTTCTATTTCAAATCTCGATTATTTCAAGCGCCGCCCGAGGATCCCCAAGTCTGAGCTCGTCAAGAACAGAGAGGGCCTTATTATCGGAAGCGCCTGCGAGAGGGGAGAGGTCATTCAGGCATATCTGCGCGGCGAGTCGGAGGACACTATCCGTCAGATCGCAAGCTTCTATGACTACCTCGAGATCCAGCCCCAGGGCAATAATATGTTTATGATACTCTCCGAGAGAGAGCCTTATACAAACATCACCACAGAGGAGCAGGTCAAGGATATCAACAAGTATGTGGTCAAGCTCGGAGAGGAGCTTGATATACCCGTCTGCGCTACCGGCGATGTTCACTTCCTTGACAAGAAGGACGCGCAGTTCCGCGCTATCATCCTTGCCTCTCAGAAGTTTGCCGATGCAGACCGTCAGCCTCCGCTGTATTTCAAGACCACCGACACGATGCTCAGAGAGCTCGATTATCTCGGCAAGGACAAGGCCTTCGAGGTCGTTGTCACCAATACCAACAAGTTCGCGGATATGATCGACAAGGATCTCAAATCCTTCCCCTTCGGCACCTATACGCCGTTTATCGAGGGTGCTGTAAGAGAGCTGCAGGTTATCTGCTGGAAGAAAGCCTGCTCGCTTTACGGCGACTGCGACCCCGATGAAGTCGAGATCCCGGACGGCGACGTTGGTATAAACGAGCCGTTCAAGGAGCACATACCCTCTATCGTTTATGACCGCCTTGACAGAGAGCTTGGCTCTATCATCAAGCACGGATTTGCCGTGCTGTATATGATCTCCCAGAAGCTCGTTAAAAACTCGGTCGATCACGGCTATCAGGTCGGCTCGAGAGGTTCGGTAGGCTCGTCGTTCGTAGCTTCGATGTCGGGCATCTCAGAAGTAAACCCGCTGATGCCCCATTACCTCTGCAAGAAGTGCAGATACAGCGACTTCGTTACAGACGGCTCGGTAGGCTCGGGCTATGACCTGCCGGAGAAAAACTGTCCCCGCTGCGGAGCTCCGCTCCACCGTGACGGACATGATATCCCCTTTGAGACCTTCCTCGGATTCGACGGCGACAAGGCTCCCGATATCGACCTTAACTTCTCGGGAGATTACCAGTCCTCGGCTCACAGATACACAGAAGAGCTCTTCGGCTCGGATCACGTTTTCAAGGCCGGAACTATCGGCTGCGTCGCTGAGAAAACAGCCTTCGGATATGTACTCAAATATCTTGAAGAGCGCAACAGGACCGCGAGCAACGCTGAAAAGCAGCGTCTTGCGAACGGCTGCATAAACGTCAAGAGGACTACCGGTCAGCACCCCGGCGGAATGGTAGTTATACCCTCCGATTACGAGGTATATGACTTTACGCCTGTTCAGCATCCCGCCGACAAGGCCGATTCGGATATCGTAACCACACACTTCGACTTCCATTCGCTTCACGATACCATCCTGAAGCTCGACGAGCTCGGTCACGATGTTCCGACGCTCTATAAGTATCTTGAGGATATGACCAAGCTCAATATCCTTGATATCCCCATGTCAGATAAGAGGGTCTACTCGCTGTTCACCTCTCCGGAGGAGCTCGGTGTCACCAAGGAGGAGCTCGGCTGGGATACCGGCACTCTCGGCATCCCCGAAATGGGTACAGAATTCGTGTGCGGGATGCTGCTTGAGGCCAAGCCCAAGAATTTCAGCGATCTGCTCCAGATCTCAGGTCTGTCACACGGTACCGATGTATGGCTCGGCAACGCCCAGGAGCTTATCCATAACGGCACCTGTACGATATCGGATGTTATAGGTACCCGTGACTCGATCATGACCTATCTGATCTACCACGATATGGACAAGAAGCTCTCCTTCAATATCATGGAGATCACCAGAAAGGGTAAGGCTCCCGAAAAGCTTACCGAGGAAATGAAGCAGGATATGCGGGATCATAATGTACCGGAATGGTATATCAACTCCTGCCTCAAGATCAAGTATATGTTCCCGAAGGCTCACGCCGCCGCTTATGTTACCTCGGCGATCAAGCTCTGCTGGTTCAAGATCTACTATCCTCTGGAGTTCTACGCTTCGCTGTTCACCGTCCGCGGTGAGGACTTCGAGGCTGAGACCGCTATCAAGGGCAAGCACTTCGTAAAGGACAGGATCACCGAGCTTAAAGGCAGGGGCAAGGACAACATCAGCTCCAAGGAGGAGGGCGTTCTCGAAACGCTCATGCTGATCTATGAGATGTTCTGCCGCGGCATAGAGCTGCTGCCTGTCGATGTATTCAAATCTCATGCGACGATCTACCGCATCGAGGACGGCAAGCTCAGGCTCCCGTTCTGTTCTCTTTCGGGCGTAGGCACCAACGCTGCTGAGCAGCTCTACGAAATGGCCGTAAACGGAGACTTTATCTCGATAGAGGAATTCCAGCAGCGCAGCGGCGTTAACAAGAGCGTTGTGGAGGCTCTCGAGAAAAACGGCGCCTTCGGCGATTTACCTAAAACTAATCAAATTACTTTATTCTGATTGTGTGATGCTTAAAAGTTTTCTCTGCTTTATTGACACACACAGCTTCTTATGATATTATAATACTATGCTAATATGATATCACTTTACTACAATAAAACATAACGGAGAAAAACATGAAAAAGAACGATCTTATCACCCCTGAAGGTACAAGGGACCTTCTGTTCAACGACTGTCTTGCAAGAAGGGCAGTAGAGACCAAGCTTGCAGCGCTGTTCCGCAGCTACGGCTACAGCGAGGTAGTTACACCGGGCATCGAATTCTATGATCTTTTCAGCGGCAGCAGCCGACATTTCCGGCAGGAGCGTATGTATAAGCTCACCGACTCAAAGGGCAGGCTCATCGTGCTCCGCCCGGATTCGACTGTTCCGATAGCCCGCCTTGCTTCCACAAGGCTTGCAGGAGCCGTGCTACCGCTGAGGCTTTACTATGACCAGCCCGTATACGAGAACAACGCTCTGCTCAAGGGCAGGAGCGATGAGGTCTCACAGGCCGGCATAGAGCTTATCGGCGGCGAGGATAACGAAAGAGCCGATTATGAGGCTATGTTCCTTGCTATCAGCTCTCTCGAACAGTTCGACAGCGAGAACTTCCGCTTTGAGATCGGAGACATCGGCTATTTCAAGGAGCTCGTTGCAAGGCTCGATGTGGATGAGAGCACAAGGGAAGAGATCAGGCTGCTGATCTCCGCCAAGAACTATCCCGCGCTCAATGATCTGCTGGACAACGTAGGCGAGTCGCCTGTTACCGCTGCGCTCAAGGCTATGCCGAGGCTGTTCGGCGGCGAGGAGGTGTTCGACAAGGCCTCCGAGCTGTTCACCGACGATAAGATCAACAAGCTGCTCTCACATCTCAAGGATGTGTACCTCAAGCTTTTACAGCTCGGCTACGGCGGCAAGATCTCCGTGGATCTCGGCATCGTGAGCCACGCGGACTACTACACCGGGATCGTGTTCAAGGGCTATCTTTCCGGAGTAGGGCAGTCTGTGCTCAAGGGCGGACGTTACGACGGCCTGCTCGGAGAGTTCGGCAATCCCTGTCCCGCGGTGGGCTTCGGCGTCAACTGCGACGATATCGCAAACTATCTCAGGCGCAACGAGACCGCTCCGTCGATCTCCGAGCCGGACTGCATAGTGTTCGCTCAGGCGGGGCATTCCGCAGAGGCTATCGCGTTGGCCAAGGAGCTTGTCGGTAAGGGCATGACAGTTGAGATCGGCGTCCATGCGATGCTTGACGCAGCCAAGGAATACGCCGGGAAGCGCGGCATCGGTACGATCTATTCTGTCAGTGACACGACCGAGAAGATCGAGCTTTGAGGCGGAGGTACGGTATAAATGGAAAAAGCACTTAGGATCGCCCTGACAAAGGGCAGACTTGAAAAGGATACGATAGGGCTCCTCGAGAAGATCGGCTATGACTGCACCGCCGTCAAGGAGAAAGGCAGAAAGCTGATACTGCCTGTGCCGGACGGGAATCTTGAGGTCGTGCTTGCCAAGGCAAACGACGTTATCACTTATGTTGAGCATGGCGTCTGCGACCTCGGAGTTGTCGGCAAGGACACCATAAGCGAGATGCAGGGGACGTTCTTCGAGCTCGTGGATCTCGGTTTCGGAAAGTGCCGCTTTGCTCTTGCGGCTAAGAAGGGCTCGCCTTTCTACGGCGGATACAAGGTCAAGACCGTTGCTACGAAGTATCCGAACATCACCCGCAGCTTCTTCGAGAGCAAGGGAATGGATGTGGATATCGTAAAGATCGAGGGCTCCGTTGAGCTTGCTCCGCTGCTCGGCCTTGCAGACGGTATCGTTGATATAGTTGAGACCGGCTCAACGCTCAAAGCTAACGGCCTTGAGGTCATCGAGGATATAGTTCCGGTATCGGCGAGGCTGATAGTCAACACCGTCAGCATGAAGCTGAGGCAGAAAGAGATTGAGAACTTCGTATCGCTTATAGAAAAAACACTTTGATAAAGGGGTAATAAAGTTATGATGTATGTAATTGTAGGCGGAATAATCGGTTTTCTGGTAGGTACTGTTTTTGTTATGGCAAAAAAGCAGAACCATAACGATGAAATGATCGTCGAGGAAATGCCTGAGGATGTAAAGAATACTCTTATGACTGAGCCCATGCAGGAGGTCGAGGGAATCCCCAATGCGGCGGCAGTTCTCGGCTGGATACATCAGGTGCGCAAGCAGAACGAAAAGAACGCTTGGCTCACTGTTATGTATTACAACCAGTATTTCCCCACATTAAGAGATATGATAATCAGCGCGGATGTCAAGATACCCATAGAGCAGCTCAAGGATCATGATCTGAAAGCCGGCGACTATGTAACCATGCTGTTTGATCAGGACAAGGCCGTAAAGCTGATATTTTGAGAAAGGAACATTCAAATGACAGAGATAAAGAAGATCTTTGCCAACGGCAAGGATGAAGAAGAATTTTTCAGGCAGGTCGAAAAACGAAGCGGTGAGACCGATAAAAAAGTCACCGCGATCGTAAGCGAGATCATTGAAGACGTAAAGGAAAACGGAGACTCTGCCGTAAAGGCTTATACCGAGAAATTCGACGGCAAGCTCCCGCAGTATTACGAGGTACCGAGAGATGTTATAAACGATGCGCTCACAGAGGCCGATCCGGCTTTCACGGAGGCTCTGCTCAACGCTATCGAGAACATCACGGCTTTCCACACAAGGCAGAAATCCCAGTCCTTCATCGACCCCAAGGATAACGGTATCATCCTCGGTCAGAGGGTAAGGGGACTCGAGAGAGTCGGGCTCTATGTTCCCGGCGGCACGGCTGCCTATCCGTCATCGGTGCTTATGAACGCAGTACCCGCAAAGATCGCGGGCGTCAAGGAGATAATAATGATGACCCCGCCTCTCAAGGACGGTACTCCCAACAAGGATATCCTCGTTGCTGCCGCACTCTGCGGAGTGGACAGGATCTTCCTCTCGGGCGGAGCACAGGCTATCGCGGCTCTGGCTTACGGCACAGAGGAGATACCCAAGGTAGATAAGATCGTCGGGCCCGGGAACATCTTTGTTGCTACGGCTAAGAAGCTGCTCTACGGCGTAGTCGATATCGACATGGTGGCCGGCCCCAGCGAGATACTTATAATCGCGGATGATTCCGCAAAGCCCGCTTTCGTGGCTGCGGATCTCATGTCTCAGGCCGAGCACGACAGGATCGCTTCGGCTATACTCGTCACCACCAGCGAAAAGCTTGCTGACGAGGTCATCACAGAGCTTGACAGGCAGTCCAAGGAGCTGTCACGCTGCGAGATCATTGAAACATCTTTGCGTGACTACGGCGCTATCATAATCTGCTCGACAAGAGAAGAAGCGTGCGATATCGCTAACAGGCTGGCTCCCGAGCACCTTGAAGTGCTGTTTGAGAACCCGATGGAGTATCTCGGCAGACTCGACAACGTCGGCTCGGTATTTCTCGGCAGCTATGCTCCCGAGCCACTCGGAGACTACTACGCCGGCCCCAATCACGTTCTTCCCACCAGCGGAACGGCAAGATTCTTCTCACCGCTTGGCGTAAACAGCTTCGAGAAGCGCTCGAGCTTCATCTATTACACCGAGGACGCTCTCAGGGAGGCAAAGGACGATATCGTGCTGATCGCCGAAAAGGAAGGTCTCACAGCTCACGCCAATGCTATCAAGGTGAGATTTGAATAACAGCTTTGCGAAAATAATACCGAAATAAACATAAAGGGGGATCATTATGAGAATATCGGAGATCACCAGAAAAACCAAGGAGACGGATATCGAGCTCAAGCTTGATCTTGACGGAAGCGGAAAGGTCAGCATAGATACCGGTATCGGTTTCTTCAACCATATGCTTACGGCTTTTGCCGTTCACAGCGGCATTGATCTGAGCGTTGTCTGCCGCGGAGACCTCGAGGTAGACGGGCATCATTCGGTAGAGGATATCGGCATCGTGCTCGGAAAGGCGATCTGCGAGGCTCTCGGAGATAAGGCGGGGATCCTCCGCTACGGCTCGGCTTACATCCCGATGGATGAGGCACTTGCATTCTGCTCGCTCGATATAAGCGGCAGACCCTTCCTTGTGTTCAAGGCCGAGTTCCACGATCAGAAGATCGGTGAGTTCGACACCTGCCTCTGCGAGGAGTTCTTCCGTGCCTTTGCTTATAATTCCGGGATAACTCTACACATACGCGAGGAGTACGGCAAGAACGATCACCACATCTGCGAGGCGATGTTCAAGGCCGCCGCTCATGCCTTCAAGGCAGCGATAACTCAGAATTCCGACGGCAGCGTGCTGTCTTCAAAGGGTGTGCTTTAATGACTGCTATCGTTGATTACGGCGCGGGAAACATCTTTTCCGTAAAGAATGCCCTCGATCATCTCGGCATTGAGAGCAAGCTGACCTCCGAGGTCTCCGAGCTCGAGGCTGCCGACAGGATCATCCTTCCCGGAGTGGGAGCATTCCCCGCAGCTATGGAAATGCTCAGAAAGAGCGGACTTGTGGATACCATAAAGGCGCAGGCAAAGGTAAAGCCTCTGCTCGGTATCTGCCTCGGTATGCAGCTGCTCTTTGACAGGAGCTATGAATTTGAAGAATGTGAAGGCCTCGGGCTTATCGGCGGTCATGTTGACCGTATCGACGATCCCGGACTTGTTATACCGCACATGGGCTGGAACAAACTCGTTTACAATCACAGCTGCCCGCTGTTTGACGGCCTTGACGAGAGCTATGTGTACTTCGTACACAGCTACAAGGCCTTTACGGATGACAGCTCTCTCTACGCCTACTGCGAGTACGGCAGCAGGGTAGCGGCTGTGGTCGGCGACGGCAAATTCGTTTACGGCTGTCAGTTCCACCCCGAGAAATCCGGAAGTGCAGGGCTTAAAATGCTCAGCAATTTCTGTGCGCTCTGATGAGGTGAACCATGCTTATTAAGAACGATACGATCGACAGCGGCAATGCTTTCGACTTCGGAAAGACATCCTCCGACTATGCCAGATACCGCGATATCTATCCAGAGCTGTTTTATCAGACCCTGGCTGATAAGGGGCTCTGCGTCAGCGGACAGAGAGTTCTCGATATCGGAACGGGTACAGGTGTGCTGCCGAGGAATATGTACCGTTTCGGTGCGAAATGGGTGGGGACGGATATCTCCGAAAACCAGCTCGAGGAGGCAAGGCGGCTTTCCGCTGAAACGGGTGCGGATATCGAATATTATGCGTTCCCGGCCGAAAAGCTCGGCTTTGAAAACGGAAGCTTTGACGTTATAACCGCCTGCCAGTGCTACTGGTATTTCGATCATAAGCAAACAGCTCCGATGTTTGCGGGTCTGCTTGCCGATAAGGGCAGGCTCGTGCTCCTGCTTATGAACTGGCTGCCTTACGAGGACGAGATAGCCATGAAGACCGAGCAGCTCGTGCTCAAATACAATCCTGTCTGGACAGGCGGCGGCGAACAGTTCCATGAGCTGTATGTGCCGGAGGAATACCTCGAGTATTTCACAGTTGTCGACAGCGGAGCTTACAGGCTTCCGGTGCATTTCACCCGGGAGACCTGGAACGGCAGGATAAGAGCCTGCCGGGGCATCGGCGCTTCGTCCCTTTCGGAAGAAGAAAAGGCGGCCTGGGAGAAAGAGCATCTCGAGATGCTGGCTCAGTATCCCGAGGAGTTCGATATAGCACATTTCGCAGCTTATGCGATTCTTGAAAAGAAATAAGGTGTTTCTATGCTTGCAAAAAGGATCATACCCTGCCTTGATGTCAGAGACGGCAAGGTGGTAAAGGGTGTAAATTTCGAGGGAATAAAAGAGGTCGGAGACCCGGTCGAGTGCGCTGCCGAGTATGACAGGCAGGGTGCCGATGAGATCGTGTTCTATGACATCACAGCCTCGCACGAGGGCAGGGGAGTCATCCTCGACGTTGTCCGCGAGACCGCTAAAAAGGTATTCGTCCCGCTGACGGTGGGCGGAGGCATAGCGACGGTTGACGACATAAGAGACACCCTCAGAGCCGGAGCCGATAAGGTCTCGGTGAACTCACAGGCTGTGAAAAATCCTCAGCTCATCAAGGACGGCGCCGATATCTTCGGCAGTCAGTGTATCTGCGTGGGGATAGACGCCAAGGCTATAAGTCCGAATAAATGGACAGTTTATATCAACGGCGGACGTATAGATATGGGTATCGACCTTATTGATTGGGTCAAAAAGATCGAGCAACTGGGCGCAGGCGAGATCTGCCTCAACTCGATAGATACCGACGGCGTTCGCGGCGGATTCGATATCCCGATGCTCAAGGCTGTTGTCGATGCTGTGAAGATACCTGTCATCGCTTCGGGCGGTGCAGGGAAGCTCGGCGATTTCGCCGATGCTTTCATCAAGACCGATTGCTCAGCGGCTCTCGCGGCAAGCCTTTTCCATTTCAGGGAGCTAACCGTCGGGCAGGTCAAGGATGACTGCCGCAGCAAGGGGATAAATGTAAGATGAGGAGAATATTATGGATAAGATATGGATCGAGATGCATGAGGCTGCGGCGGCTGTCCGCAAGCCTGTGACGGTCTCGGATTACGTTACCTGCGGCGAAGTGGGCGCGGCTGTGCTCAGCAGGTCCGGGAAGATATACACCGGCGTCTGCATAGACACCTGCTCGACGCTGGGTATCTGCGCCGAGAGAAATGCGATATTCAATATGATAACCAACGGGGAATATGAGATCGACAAGGTGCTTTGCATATCTCCGAACGAGGGCAGGGGAGGTCCCTGCGGTGCCTGCCGTGAGCTGATGGTACAGCTCATGCCCAAGACCTACAAGGATATCGAGATCATGCTCGATTACAGGACGGGCAGGGTAGTCACACTCGGTGAACTGACCCCCGAATGGTGGATAGGATAACCATGATAAAATACAGTGAAACACACGATTTCACCGCAGAACAGCTCAAACGGCTGTTTCTGTCGGTGGAGTGGTCGTCGGGGCACTATCCCGACAAGCTGGTCACGGCTATGAAAAACTATGAGACCGTCATTTCCGCCTGGGACGGTGACAAGCTCATCGGAATGATCTGTGCCCTTGATGACGGCGTTATGACCGCTTATATCCATTATCTGCTCGTTGACCCGGAATATCACGGTCAGACTGTCGGCAGGACGCTGGTGGATATGGCAAAGCAGAAGTACAAGGACTATCTGCGCATAGTTCTTGTGGCCTATAAGAACGAGACCCATTTCTATGAGCAGTGCGGCTTTAAGATCGAGGACAAATCTCTGCCGATGTGCATAACAAGTCTGTGGACATAAGAGTTGATAATATGAAAAAATATATGCGAATCCAAGGCCGCGAGCTTGCCTACAGAACGGGTAAGCCGGTCGGAGTGTTCATCCTCAACTGGCGCAGAGTCAGGGACGGGATCTATTCCGCAGAAGACTGCCGTCTTTATGAAGAGACCGAAAAATGGTTCAAGGAAAACCTACCCGAGCCGCCGTTCTACGGTGAAAACAATGACAACCCACAGGGTGCTGTGACCTATTTCAAGACTGATGCTTTTGAAGCTATGCGTCAGAAGGCAGATATACTTATGTCATTGCTTGATAAGTATAATGTTCCTTATGATATAGTTTATACCGATTATGTCGGTAAGATCATATATGAAGACGAGTATCAGATAGCCGTCATTGACGAATAAAGGAGATATTATGAGCAGAATAAAAGTTGACCTGAACGATCTTGACAAGTATTTTGTCAAGGATGAGCTTATCCCTGCGATCTGCTATGAAGTTGATACAAAGACCGTGCTGATGCTTGCTTATATGAACAAGGAAAGCCTGAGACGCACTCTCGAGACCGGCTACACCTGGTTCTGGAGCAGGTCAAGGCAGGAGTATTGGAACAAGGGCGCCACGAGCGGTCATTTACAGAAGGTGGTCTCGATATACTCCGACTGCGATAACGATACTCTGCTTGTAAATGTCCGTCAGACCGGCGTTGCCTGTCACACAGGAGCATACAGCTGCTTTTTCAATGAGATGTATAATGAGGAGGAAGAATAAATGACAGTTTATCAGGAGATCTTTGAGGTGCTGAAAGCCCGCAAGGAGCAGTTTGACAAGGGTGAGGCTCCCGAGAAAAGCTACACCTGCTATCTCTATTCGCAGGGTGTGGACAAGATCTGCAAGAAGGTCGGCGAAGAGGCCGCAGAGACTATAATCGCCGCCAAGAACGGCGACAATGCCGAGCTTATGAATGAGATCAACGATCTGCTTTATCATGTAATGGTGCTTGCGGTAAATCAGGGGCTCGAATGGTCAGATGTGGAAAAGGTGCTTGACGAACGCAACGAAAAGATCGGCAATCTCAAGCAGTTCAAGACTGTTGACAAGAATACCTGAGAAGGCTGTCCGTCTGTTTTTGCAGACGGATCTTTTCTTTTTTCTGCACAAATGCGCGGGTATGCGAATATGATGTAATAACGGCAGAAAGCTGTAATCATCTATTCGGGAGGATCATTTTATGAGCGAATTGAACCAGAACCGCGCATTCAAGGAAGCCGTCTGCATCGATGCCATGAGAGTATTCGACTCCTGCAGCTCGCAGGACTGCCTCGAAGCTCTTGAGCTTACCTTTGACACAACCTCGCAGACCACGATCAACGGTGCGCAGTACATCAAGTGCAAGTGCATCGAGATAACAGGCTGCAGCTTCGTCATCGACCCCGTACCCTTCAACAGAGGCTTCTACACGGTTGATGTCACCTACAATTTCAGAGCCGAGATCGAAGCATATTCCTCGGTCAGCGAGCCGCCGGTTATCGTCTACGGGACCTGCACCGCGTCTAAGCGGGTCATCCTGTTTGGCAGCGACGGCAGCACACAGAGATTTATGTCCAACAGCACGGCACTGCCTGCACTCCCTGCACCGACCACCGGCTGTGCAGCCTGCTGCGACAACGGTACTCTTCCTGTTGCCGGAGTCAGCATAGCGCCGCCTATGTGCCTTGACGCAGATCTCACGATCACCGGGGAAGGGGAGACCCAGACCGGAACTGTTACCGTAACTGTCGGGATCTTTGCGATCATCCAGCTTATGAGGCCGGTACCGATACTGATACCCGCCTACGACTACGGCGTCCCCGAGGCAGATTGCCCCACAGAATCGGATACTCCCTGCGAACTGTTTGCAAAAATACAGTTCCCGACCTCGGAGTTTTTCCCCCAGGGGTTGGATACTGAGCAGTCACAGTGCGGCTGCCAGACCAACACCAAAAGCTGAAACACAACAAGGAACGCACACCAAAACGGTGTACGTTCCTTGTTGTTATCCGAAATATCTGAGATAGTATGAGAAGGGCTCGATATGATCGGTCGGCTCCGGCTCGCCGGTATCGAGCTCAAGGACATTCAGCGGAGTGAACAGGTGACTCTTGCAGAAGAACTTTTCGTCCACTATCCTCTCCCTGTGCGGATAGGCAAAGAACCAGCTTTTGAACTCAGCTCTGCGCAGGAACCGGTCAAGAAAGATGCCGTTATAATCGAAGGTTCCGCTCATCTGCATCTTTTTGAATATCTTATGCGGAGCGGTGTTTGAGATCACATAGTCGGCCTTCATGCCGTAACGCTCAAAGGCGTTTCTGAATCTCCGGCGCTGGATATCCGAACGGGCGTTGTATTTGAGATCATACTTGGCCTCGGAAAAGCCGATGCTCGTCATCATGATCTTATAATTCTTTATTGTATACATACCGCTGTCGGCTATGACATAAGCCGAGTCGGAGTATATATAAGCTCTCGAACCGAAGCGCTTGGTGACCTTGAAGCTGTCGGCGATCTGATAAAAGCCCTCGTCAAGATCAAGAATTATCGAGGTGTAGGGGAGCCTGTCAAGAAAAGCAGGGAAGCTCTTATCACGCAGCAGCTCCATAGAAGCAAAGAAGATCACTATATCCTTCTTGGTCATTTTCAGAAGAAAGGGATTGGCGGATCCCGTAAGGATGACCGCATCGTTGGAGTTTCTCACTGCGCCGATTACAAAGATCAAAACATTCACCTCGCTTAAGCTTATACTTATAGTTTAGCACAAATTACCGAAGAAATCAAGATACCAATCCGTTTTCGTTCATAAATAGTTTACAATTTCCAGTTCAAAAAATTGTGATCGGGCTATTGACAAACATAAATATATGTGATATTATAATCTCACGCTCAAAAGAGCTAAAAGGAACAAATTATTTAGAGTAGGCATTTGATCTTTCAGGGTCGAAGTATGCCTGTTTAAATAATTTGTTCCTTTTTTGTATCTTGAAAACTGAATAAGCCCTCTGAGGCAGAGGATAGTGTGCATTACGGCAAACCGCGCAGCTGCGGGCTTTGCTTGCGCGCCCTCTGATGAAACGGTACACAGTGCCGAAGAGGAGGACGAACCTTTACATTCGCATCCGTTCGCTTAACGATGCTTGCAGCAAGGCCGAAACATTTTATTATATTCGGCATCGTGACAGCGCTTTATAAAACGGCGGAACGATACAACCAGCAAACCACTGAACGATATTGAAATGTTTATTTGAGCACCGTACAGACGGTGCTGCTCATGTGTGAAATGAGCTTATTTGCCCCATGGACAACTGAATATCTTTTTTATCTTGTATCGTGAGACCGGAAAAACAAGGGCAACACCGCACAACCATTGTGCGTCAGACGCGCAGTCAGATTTTTCGTCAGATTGCCTAAATTCGACGCCGCCTTGCTGGCGCAAGGCAAGGAGAATTTGGGTAATATGACGGAAAATATGCAAGCGGATGATGTACAAAGGCGTTA
>JAFXVY010000057.1 GCA_017534595.1 Ruminococcus sp. | reverse complement strand
TGCGCCGTCCAGATTTTCGTCAGATTGCCTAAATTCGACGCAGGCTTGCAAGCGAAGTTCACTTCGCTTTACGCAACGTCAAGGAGAATTTGGGTAATATGACGGAGAGCTGGCAAGCAGATGATGTGCAGAGGCGTTAGCTGCGGGTCGTGCGGTGTTGCCTATACCCAAGCATTTAATACAAAGGAGCTGAGAGCCATGCCTGTGACCTATAACGAAACTTCGGGACAGTTCCGCCTCAGAGCGGGAAGCACCGACTATATCCTCAAGACCGCACCCTGCGGCTACCTTGCACATATCTGGTTCGGCAAAGCCTTGCCGGACGAGGATCTGACCTACCTGCTGCGCCTCGACGAGAATCCCTGGACGCCGGAGGTCAATAACCGCGACCGCGGCACATATATGGATACTCTGCCCTTTGAGTACCCCTGCTTCGGCATAGGAGATTACCGCGACCACGCCTTCAAGATCTCCGCTCCCGACGGTACCTCTACCTGCGATCTGAGATACAAGTCCCACAGGATATTCAGCGGCAAGCCCGCACTTGAGGGTATGCCCGCCACCTTTGCCACCGAGCAGAGCCCCTGCGAGACCCTCGAGATCACACTTGAGGATAAGCACGCCGGCCTCGAGGCCACACTTGTGTATACCGCTTTCGAGAAGCTCGACGCCGTAACCCGCTCGGTGAGGATCAAGAACGTCGGCACCGAGCCCTGCAAGCTCACCCGGGTCTTCTCTGCCTGCGTCGAGTTCGATCACAGCGACTTCGATATGATAACTCTCAACGGCTCATGGGCGAGAGAACGCGCCCCCGAGCGCTGCCGCCTGCACCACGGCAAGCAGTCGGTGGACTCCATGCGCGGCGAGAGCTCCCATCAGAACAACCCCTTCGCCGCACTCTGCGAGCATAAGGCAGATGAGGACAGCGGCGAGGTCTTCGGCTTCAATTTCGTGTATTCCGGAAACTTCAAGGTGCAGGCAGAGGTCACTCAGCATAAGAAGACCCGCCTGCTCATGGGTATAAACGACACCGACTTCTCCTGGAAGCTCGACCCCGGTGAGACCTTCACCGCCCCCGAGGTGGTAATGGTACACAGCTCGGAGGGTCTCGGCGCCATGAGCCGCACCTTCCACGATCTCTACCGTCAGAACCTCATCCGCGGGGAGTATAAGGACAAGCGCCGTCCCATTCTTATCAACAACTGGGAGGCTACATATTTCGGCTTCAATACCGAAAAGCTCATAGACATCGCCCGCGAGGCCTCCAAGCTCGGCATCGAGATGCTGGTCATGGACGACGGCTGGTTCGGCCACCGCGACAACGACTCCTCCTCCCTCGGCGACTGGTACGTCTATGAGGAGAAGCTGGGAACTTCCCTTAAATACCTCGTTGACGAGGTCAACAAGCTGGGGATGAAGTTCGGCATCTGGTTCGAGCCTGAGATGATAAGCCCCGACTCCGACCTATACCGCGCTCACCCCGATTGGGCGATACAGGTCAAGGGACGGGAGCTCACCCGCAGCCGCGACCAGTACGTCCTCGACTATTCGAGAAAGGACGTCCGCGACCACGTCTTCTCGATGATGAAGAACATCCTCGACAACGCCAATATCGAATACATCAAATGGGATATGAACCGCCAGCTCACCGAGGTGGGCTCGGCACAGCTCCCCGCCGACAGGCAGCAGGAGCTCTGGCACCGCTATGTGCTCGGCGTATACGAGCTCATGGGCAGGCTGACGACAGAATACCCCCATATCCTGCTCGAGAATTGCTCGGGCGGCGGCGCAAGGTTCGACCCCGGTATGCTCTACTACTCGCCGCAGATCTGGTGCTCCGATGACAGCGACGCCATCGAGCGCCTGAAGATACAGTACGGCACCTCGATGTGCTATCCCTGCTCGGCTATGGGCGCCCATGTCTCCGACTGCCCGAACCATATCGTCGGCAGGAATACTCCCTTTGCCACAAGAGGCCATGTGGCTCTCGTCGGCACCTTCGGCTATGAGCTCGACGTCACCCGCATCCCGCAGGAGGACAGAGACGCCATACCCGCACAGATCGAGGAGTTCAAAAAGTATAACTCCCTCGTCCGCACCGGTGATCAGTACCGCATCGGAAACATCTTCGAGGACAACAGCTTCGATGCGTTCATGTTTGTTGCCAAGGATAAGAGCGAGGCGCTGTTCGAGTTCGTTCAGGTGCTCGCAAGACCCAATCAGCGCAGCCGCAGGATAAAGCTCAAGGGCCTCGACCCCGACGCCTGCTACTATGCCGAGGATAAGCCGGAGCTTAAACTCTCGGGCGAAGCGCTCATGAGCTGCGGCATAAACGTCGGCGGGCTGTGGGGCGACTATCAGTCTAAACTGATACACTTCATCAGAGCATGAACGGCGAAGAGCTTGAGCTAATAACCCCCGCGGGGTATTCGCTCACAAAAAGCGGAAGAACCGTCGGGCTCATTTTCGGGATATGGAGCGGGGCGCTTGCCGCCGCCGGATATTACGGCTCCGGAGAGATACTGCTCGTCCTGCCGTTCATAGTGCTGGCGGGAGTGCTGCTCATCGGAGGACCCCTCTCGGACTTCACTCTCAACCGCAAGGCGAAAAAACGCATTGAGTATCGGAATGAAATGCGTGCGCAGCTGAGCACCTACGGCAGGATAACCCGCACCGAAAAGACCGTCCTGCGCTTCGGGCGTGAGCGGGCATGGACGGAGAACGCCCGGGCAAAGAATACCTACACCCGCTTTACCGTCAGTTTCGCAGACCCCTACACCGGCGAGCAGCGGGAGGTAACATCGGAAAAATACTGGGAGCTCTCGCTCGTCGAGAAGGTCGCCGGGGAGCTCCGGCTCGCACCCTGCTGCGATGAGCAGAATGCACTCGTCTATGTCTCCGCCGACGGCAGAGCATGGGTCGAGATAATATATGTATCACCAAACGAATGACACGAAACGGAGGTATCGGTCATGAAAAAGAATATAAGCGTCTGCGGCGCAGACTGCGGAGCGTGCAGTTTTTTTGAAAAGAAGATGTGCAAGGGCTGTTCGGCCAGCGAGGGCAAGGTCTTCCACTGCCCCGAAGGGAAAGAGTGCGCCATCTATCACTGCTGCGTCAGCGAGAACTATTACGGCAGCTGTATCGAGTGCGCCGATATCCCCTGCGCTGTCTGGAAAAAGACCCGCGACCCGAATATGTCGGACGCCGAGTTCAGGGACAGCATCTCGGAGCGCATAGAGCGGCTCGAAGAAATGGCGTGAGCGCCGAAAAAGAGGTCAGATAATGAGAGAAATAAACGTAAGCAGGATAGAAGAAACGGTCAGGGAGCTCTGCATCAAGGCAAATCTGCTGCTCCCGCAGGATATGGAGGAATGCATCGGCTGCGGAGCGAAGGCGGAGAAGTCTCCGGTGGGCAGGGCAGTGTTCGATGACATCATCGAGAACATCCGCGTCGCAAAAGAGGAGAAGATCCCCATTTGTCAGGACTGCGGAATGGCAGTCGTGTTCATCGACATCGGCCAGGACGTCCATTTTATCGGCGGGTCACTGAGAGAGGCGATAGACCGCGGAGTATCGAGGGGCTATACCGAGGGACGTCTGCGCTGCTCGGTGGTAGGCGATCCTCTTGAGCGTGTGAACACCGGGGACAATACACCCGCCGTGGTGCATACCCGGATAGTGGACGGCGAGGGTGTCAGGATAACCGTAGCGCCGAAGGGCTTCGGCTCGGAGAATATGTCCCGGCTCAAGATGATGACGCCGTCGGTGACGGTGGATGAGATAATTGACTGGGTAGTTGAGGCTGTGGCGAAGGCGGGGTCTAACCCGTGCCCGCCGATAGTGATAGGCGTAGGCATAGGCGGGGACTTTGAGAAATGCGCATATCTTGCGAAGAAGGCGCTGTGCAGGCCGGTAAGCGAGAGGAACCCGAAGCCGCTTTACGCAGAGCTTGAGGCGAAGATGCTTGAGAAGATCAACCGTTTAGGCATAGGGCCGCAGGGCTTTGGCGGCACTCAGACCTGTTTAGCGGTAAACATAGAGCAAGCGCCGACGCACATAGCGGGGCTGCCCATATCGGTAAATGTGGGGTGTCATGTAACGAGGCACGCAAGCAAAGAAATCTGAGCAAAGCTGACAGACCCAACCGCGAGTCCTAACGCGGACGGCGTATTTCCGCCTTTGGAAACGGAGTGCAGAACCGCACTGTGATTTGACGGCGGGCTGAACAGAGTATAAGACCCAAACGCGAAGCGAAATGGGGTCAAGGGGGCTTTGCTCCCTTGCGGGTCGAGGGCAGAGCCCCGCAGGGTCAAGGGACAGAGTCCCTTGCAGAGCTCGAGACAGAGTCTCGTTCGGAGCGTAAGCTCCGACCACGGCTCCGCACAAACCAATAACTCAATACAAACAAGGCGCTGCGCCCCAAATCC
>JAFXVY010000056.1 GCA_017534595.1 Ruminococcus sp. | reverse complement strand
CTCCCAGTGAGCGATAAGCTCGTCGGAGGTGAACTCCTTGCCGCTCTTGGGCTGCTTGTAGAAGCCCTTGCCCTTTTCGCTCTTCCACTCGGAGGAAGCAGCGTCCATAGCGATCATGAAGTCCTTGCCGGGCTCGAAGCCTGCAGCCTTGATAGCCTCGAGGATCTTCTCGATAGCATCCTCGTCGCTCTTGAGCTGGTTGGGAGCAAAGCCGCCCTCGTCACCTACAGCGGTAACGTCGCCCATTTCCTTGATGAGCTTCTTGAGGTTGTGGAAGACCTCTGCACACCAGCGCAGACCCTCCTTGAAGGAAGGAGCGCCGACAGGCATTACCATGAACTCCTGGGTATCAACAGCGCTGTCAGCATGAGCGCCGCCGTTGAGGATGTTCATCATGGGAACGGGGAGCTTGGTGCCCTGGATGCCGCCGAGGAATCTGTAAAGCGGGATATCGAGGGAAACGGAAGCTGCTCTTGCGGTAGCGATGGAAACAGCAAGGATAGCGTTGGCACCGAGCTTGGACTTGTCCTTGGTGCCGTCGAGGGTGATCATAGCCTTATCAACTGCGTAAATATCGGAAGCGTCCATACCCACGATAGCCTCTGCGATAGGTCCGTTGATGTTGGCAACTGCCTTCTCAACGCCCTTGCCGAGGTAACGGCTGCCGCCGTCTCTGAGTTCGAGAGCCTCAAACTCACCGGTGGATGCGCCGGAGGGAGCGGTGCCTCTTGCAACTGTGCCGTCGGCGAGAGTGATCTCAGCCTCAACGGTGGGGTTTCCTCTGGAGTCGAGGATCTCGCGGCCTACTACTTTTTCGATTGTCAGGTAATCCTTCATAACGATACTCCTTTTGTCTTTTATTTTGCGCCGTGTAAAGCGAAAATGCTTGCTTTCGGCGCAATTATTAGCTTTGAACTAACTGTGTTAATTGTATCACAAAGGGGGGAGTTTGTCAAGAGCAAGTCCCGCCCCGCCGGAGGTTTTCATTTTATTTTCATTTGTTGTTCACACTGAGCCCGGGTACACCTTATGCGCCCCGCTCAGATGACTTTTCTTATCCCGAGATCATCCTGCCCGAGGATCAGGAAATGCGCGGTCTTGCCCGGCTCTGTGCTGCCCGTGCGGTCGAAGCAGCCCACCGACCGGCAGGGGTTCTCCGCTGCGGCTCTTACAGCATCCGCAAGGGGAATGCCCATCCTCACCGCCTGTATCATGCAGTCGTAAAGCGTCGAGACGCTCCCGGCGAGGGTGCCGTCCGCCAGCACGGCTCTGCTGCCTTGCTTCACGACCCGCTGACCGCCGAGGCTGTATTCCCCGTCGGGCATACCTGCGGCCTCCATGCTGTCGCTTATCAGCACTATCCTGCGGCTGCCGAACATCGCAAACGCCGCTTTTACGGCGGCAGGGGAGACGTGTACCCCGTCGCAGATAAGCTCCGCGAAGCAGGAGGGCGTATCGAGAGCCGCGCCTATCGCCCCGGTCTCCCGGTGGTGGAAGGGCGGCATTGCGTTGAACAGGTGAGTAAGGTGATCGGCGCCGGCTTCAAAGGCTGCCATAGCCTCGGCGTAGGTGCAGGCGGTGTGCCCGAGGGAGAAGTGCAGTCTCCCGGAGAACTGCCCTATCAGCTCGGTCACGCCCCCGATCTCGGGAGCAGCGGTCATGACCCGCAGGAGCCCGTCTGAAGCTTCGATCCAGTGCCCGAGCCTGTCCGCGGAGGGCTCCTGGATGTGCTCTCTGCTTTGCGCCCCGCACTTTTTTGGGCTTATGAACGGCCCCTCCGCGTGTATGCCGATGACCTCGGCGCATCCGGGACGCTTCTCCGAGGCGTACCGCGAGAGCCTGCCCAGCAGGGAGGTCAGCTCTTCATCCGGCATGGTCATCAGCGTTGGGCAGACCGCAGTGACGCCCCGGCTGTATTCATACCGGCAGATGCGGTCGAAAGCCTCCTCTGTGCCGCTGCCGAAATCGGCTCCTGCGCAGCCGTGCAGGTGAACGTCCGTGAGCCCCGGCAGCACATAGCATCCGGAGCAGTCAACGGTCTCGCCGCCGCCCGGAAGGGAGGCCGAAACCTCGGTAATGATACCCTCCGAAAAGGCGATATCCAGCGGCTCGAAGCTGCCGTCAGGCGTGAACACGAGTCCGTTTTTCAGTACAGTTGTTGACACCGGCAGCTCTCCTTCCGCTCTTACAGTATTAGTTACGCCTTCTGGTTCACGCCCTTCATGGTCAGCGAGATGCGCTTTTTCTTCACATCCACCGAGAGCACACGTACCTTTACTATCTCCCCGACCTTGACCACATCGAGGGGATGCTTTACATAGCGGTCTGCCAGCTGGGAGATGTGTACAAGGCCGTCCTCGTGAACGCCGATGTCCACAAAGGCGCCGAAATCTATGACGTTGCGCACTGTTCCCATGAGCTCCATGCCTTCCTTGAGGTCGGCGAGCTCCATGACGTCGCCCGAGCGCATCAGCGGGGGCGGCAGCTCGTCACGGGGGTCACGCCCCGGCTTCATCAGCTCGGAAATTATATCCTTTAAAGTGGGCACGCCGGTGCCGAGTTCGTCGGCGAGGGCCTTGACGCCTATTTTGTCGGCGCGGGAGCTCAGCTCGTCGAGGGAGCCGATATCGTCCTTGCCGTAGCCGCACTTTTCAAGCAGCTGCTTGGCGGCGGCATAGCTCTCGGGATGCACGGCGGTGTTGTCGAGGGGGTCCTTTCCTCCGCGTACTCTCAGGAAGCCCGCGCACTGCTCAAAGGCCTTGGCTCCGAGCTTGGGGACTTTCAGCAGCTGCTTGCGGTCGGTGAAGGCGCCGTTCTCCTCACGGTAAACGACTATGTTCTTCGCCACGGCAGCGTTGATGCCCGCGATATAGGAAAGCAGCGAGTGGGATGCGGTATTGAGATCCACTCCCACCGAGTTGACGCAGTCCTCCACCACGCCCGAGAGCGCCTCGTCAAGACGCTTGGGGGGCATATCGTGCTGATACTGCCCGACGCCTATGGCCTTGGGGTCGATCTTTACGAGCTCCGCAAGGGGATCCTGCAAACGCCTTGCGATGGATACCGCCGATCTCAGCGAAACATCGTAGTCGGGGAATTCCTCCGCCGCGAGCTTTGATGCAGAGTACACCGAAGCCCCCGCCTCGGAGACCACGATATAGCTCACGCCCTGCACCTCGCGGACTATCTCCGCCACCAGCTGTTCGCTCTCGCGGGAGGCGGTGCCGTTGCCTATTGATACCGCATCGACATCGTTGCGCTGTATCATCTGGATCAGCTTGCGCTTGGCGTCGGCGGCCTGATTTTTCGTGTTGATGTAAACTATCCCCGTGTCGAGCACCTTGCCGGTCTCGTCAACGACGGCGAGCTTGCAGCCGTGGGCGTAGCCGGGGTCGAGGCCGAGAGTGATCTTGCCCTTTACGGGAGGCTGCATGAGCAGCTGATGCAGGTTCTCCTTGAAAACCTTGATAGCGCCCTCCTGAGCCTTCTCGGAGAGCTCCGAGCGTATCTCGCGCTCTATCGAGGGATAGATCAGGCGCTTGTAGCTGTCGGTGCAGGCGAGCTCGATGTACTTTGAGCATTCGCTCGTGCCCTTGGCATAGCGGGATATGCAGGCTCTCTCGCCCGCACCCTCGCTGACCTCCACCGAGACCTTGAGCGCACCCTCCTTCTCGCCTCTGTCAATGGCAAGGATACGGTGCCCGGCGATCTTGGATACCGGCTCGGAGAAGTCGTAGTAGTTCTCGTAGACGGTCTCGGCGCTATCGTCCGAGGCCTTGGAAACGACTCTGCCGACCTGCGAGAACAGCGTGCGCAGATACTTTCTGAGTTCCGCGTTGTCGGAGACGTCCTCCGCGATGATGTCCATGGCGCCCTGCAAAGCCTCCTCCGCGGAAGCGACGCTCTTCTCCTCGTCTATGTAGTTCACGGCCTCGGCAGCGGGGTCGGAGGCCTTGTCCTGCGCGAGTATGTACTCCGCCAGCGGCTCGAGGCCCTTCTCGCGTGCAACGGAGGCACGGGTCTTTCTCTTGGGTCTGAACGGACGGTATATGTCCTCTACCTCAACGAGGACGGTGGCCTTTTCGATAGCGGCCATGATCTCGTCGGTCATCTTGCCCTGCTCGGTGATCGAGGCTATTACCTCCTCCTTGCGCTTGGCAAGGTTCCTGAGGTAGGTCAGCCTGTCAAAGATCAGGCGGAGAGTCTGGTCGTCGAGCGAGCCGGTGACCTCCTTGCGGTAGCGGGCGATAAAGGGAATGGTCTTGTCGTCGTCGATCAGAGCGACGGTGTTGTCGATCTGTTCGCGGCGCAGGCCGAATTCCTTTGCAAGCATTTCGTTGATATCCATCTGCGGGATCCTCCTTAAAAGTGATACAATACATATTATAACACGGATGAGAGGATTTGTCATCAGTTTTGTAAAATTTTTCTCCCGACCCTTGCACGGAGGCGTTTTGGTGTGCTATAATCAAGGAGAAAGCAACAAGTTATATCAAAAAGGGGTGAAGACCGTGACGCCGGAGACAGTCCTTGTAATGACATCCGATGAACAGATCAAAAAGGAGCTTGAGCTCGCACTGACCTTTTCGGGGTGGGAGGTCGTCTGTGCCGGCACCCGGTTCCCCGAAGCCCTCGAGACGGCGCTTATGTCCCGCTGCCGGGCGGCGCTGATCTATCCGAAGGAGCTTCCCGAGCAGCATACCGAGCTCATGGTGAGCACCCTTTCCGGCACCTCCTGCGAGCTGATACTTCTCGCGGCCGGCCCCGAGGATGCCGTCAGCCGGGACATCGCCGCAAGATACGTCAAGGCGGAGGTCATGCTGCCGGTCGATGACCCGGTGGAGACCGCCATACTGCTGAGATTTTTCCTCGGTGCATGGAACTCCCGGGAGCGGATGCGCATAGAGCTGAGAGGCCGCATAGACGAACTGCTGACCATGCTCGGCTTCCCGAAGAAGCCCGCCGGCAGGGCAGTGCTGCTCGAGGCTGTCTACTGCGTCGTGAAGTGCAGGGGAGAGGGCTATACCCTCTCGGGCACCGTTTACCCCTTCGCCGCGGAGAGGACGGGGTGCAGCCCCGAAAATGCCGGAGAGCTGATCTCCGACGCCGCAGCAAAGGCGCTGAGCAGCTGTCCCGAGGCGCTGATCGCTCAGGTCTTCCCCGGGCACGGGGACAAGAAGATCACCAACAGTGTGCTGATCCCCGGGCTTGCGGCGTATCTGACGGAGCGCTTCCCGGAATACCGTGAGCTCCCCGACGGCGTGTTATAATACAAGCCGCCCCGCGCATATAGATAATGTGCGGAGGTGAGCTATATGGTGTGCAGCTTTTCCGAGCTCAGGAACAAGGAGGTCGTCAACGTCCAAAACGGCGAGAAGATCGGCTATGTAGACGATATCGAGCTCGATACGTCGGGCGGGAGGATAGTCTCGCTCATCATCTTCGGGCGGAGCAGAGCCTTCGGTCTCATGGGCAGGGACGAGGATATAATCGTCAGGTGCTCGGATATCGAGCTCATCGGCGAGGATACCGTACTCGTCAGGTTTGAAAAGGATGCGATATGCCTAAAATCGCACAGCTGCTCGGTCGAAAATTTGTTGAAATGACGGCGCAAAAAGGTTTGACAAATTTGGCGTCGTGTGGTATAATATTAAAGCAATTCGCACGCCCTGCTTTTTGCCGAGGTCCCCGAAAGGGGTGTAGGCAAGGCTCGTGAGGGCAAGGCAGAGCGGAGGATAGTCACCGCGAAAGCGGAATAAAAACCAATAGGAGGAACTACCATGGCAGTAGTATCAATGAAGCAGCTTCTTGAGGCCGGCGTACACTTCGGCCACCAGACAAGAAGATGGAACCCGAAAATGGCTCAGTACATTTTCACCGAAAGAAACGGCATCCACATCATCGACCTGCAGAAGACCGTTAAGAAGCTTGAAGAGGCTTATATGTTCGTAAGAGACCTCTCGGCTGAGGGCAAGGAGGTACTTTTCGTAGGTACCAAGAAGCAGGCCAGCGAGTCCATCAAGGAGGAGGCTCTCAGAGCCGACGCTCACTATGTGAACGCAAGATGGCTCGGCGGTATGATGACCAACTTCAAGACCATCCAGAGACGTATCAAGAGACTTGAGCAGCTCCGTACCCTTGAGTCCGACGGCACCTTTGACCGCCTGACCAAGAAGGAAGTTGCAAAGCTCAACCTCGAGATCGAGAAGCTCGAGAAGTTCATGGGCGGTATCAAGAACATGAAGACCCTTCCCGGCGCTCTGTTCGTAGTTGACCCCCGCAAGGAGAAGATCGCCGTATCCGAGGCCAAGAAGCTCGGTATCCCCGTAGTTGCTATCGTGGACACCAACTGCGATCCCGATGACGTTGATTACGTTATCCCCGGCAACGACGACGCTATCAGAGCCGTAAAGCTCATCGCCGGCTGCATGGCCAATGCCATCATCGAGGGCAGACAGGGTCAGGATGCAGAGGCTGTTACCGAGGAGGAGGCCGAGAAGGCTGAGGAGTCCGAGGACGCTGAATAATCCATGAAATAACGGGCAGGCGGTGAACCTGCCCTCATTTCGGTATAAAACAAAATTTTACAGGAGGTATATCACTATGGGAAAGGTATCCGTTGCAGAGATCAAGGACCTCATGAAGGCCACAGGCGTCGGCATGATGGATTGCAAGAAGGCTCTCGAGGAAGCCGAGGGCGATACAGATAAGGCCGTTCTTATCCTCAGGGAGAAGGGACTTGCCACACAGGCCAAGAAGAGCGGCAGAGTTGCCGCAGAGGGCATCGTTACTTCCGTTGTTGAGGGTAACGTAGGTGCCGTTGTAGAAGTTAACATCGAGACAGACTTTGCTGCCAACAACGAGGAGTTCAAGGCTTTCGTTGCCGCAGTTGCAAAGACCGTTATCGAGAAGGATCCCGCAGACCTCGACGCTCTGAAGGCTATGACCATCAGCGGCGGCGACAAGACTGTTGAGGAGACCCTTCAGGATCTGTTCATCAAGATCAGAGAGAATATGCTTATCAGACGTTTCAAGAGATTCGAGGGCGTGCTCGTTCCTTACGTTCACGGCGGCGGCTCTATCGGCGTTATGGTAAAGCTCGACACCGATCTTCCTGCTGACAAGGCATTCGAGGTCGGCAAGAACTGCGCTCTGCAGGTTGCAGCCATGAACCCCGGCTACCTCAACAGAGAGGCTGTTCCCGCTTCCGTTCTTGACGAGGAGAAGAAGATCCTGCTCGCTCAGATGGCAGAGGATCCCAAGATGGCCAACAAGCCCGAGCAGGTAAGAGTAAAGATCGTAGAGGGCAAGGTAGGAAAGTTCTATTCCGAGAACTGCCTGCTTGACCAGACCTTTGTAAAGGCTGACGTTTTCGAGGGCACCGTAGGCAAGTATGTTGAGGATGCAGCCAAGAAGCTCGGCGGCAGCATCAAGGTAGTTGAGTTTGCAAGATTCGAGCGCGGCGAAGGCGTTGAGAAGAAGCAGGACAACTTTGCTGACGAAGTTGCTTCGATGATCAAGAAGTAAGATCAAAAACACATAACAGGCTGATGCGCAGAGCGTCAGCCTGTTTTTTTGCGCACTTCCCCTTACCGCCGCAGGCGGGGAGGGGAAAAAATAACGGGGACAGGAGAACCGCGTTCCCTTGCCCCCGCTTCAATTCTGTGTCAGGGTATGTGAGCTGTCAGGATGACTCTTACTCGTCCTTCTTATCGTCGTCCTTTTTGTCGTCACCCTTCTTGCCGATCTTCTCGCTGATAAAGCCGCCGACCTTGTCAGTTACCATCTCGATGTTTTCCTTGGTAGCGAACTCCTTGGCCTTGTCCTTTACCTCGCTCGGTACCTTGTCGGGTATCTTGTCGATGACGCTGTCAACCGTACCCTTGATGTCGTCAAAATTCAGATCCATAATGTTTACCTCCGTTCAATTTTATCACCTTGCGGTGCTGTTTGATTTGATTATATCACTCTTTCCCGGCGATGTCAACCTCTCCGCCGCACAGCTCCATGATCGCGTGAGCGTACATCAGGAAGTTGTCGCGGAAGGTGGAGAGCGGGATGTGCTCGTCGGCGCCGTGCATATTGTTATTCTCCCACGGGTACTCCGCCCCGAAGGCTACGCCGCCAGGCGTGTTGTGGACGTAGGTTATGCCGCCCTCGGAGATGCAGCTGCCTTTCTCTCCGCGAACCCTCTCGTATACCCCGAGCAGGGTCTGCACAAGCAAGCTGTCCTCGGGGACGTAATGGGGCTCCATGCCCTCGGCCTGGTCGATCGTAAAGCCGGCGTCCTCAAGCTTGCCTATAATTATCCCGCTGACCTCGGCATAGGTGCGGTCTGTCGGGAAGCGGATGTCTATGCCGCCGGTGAGCTTACCCTCGCCGCTTCTGAGAATGGTCAGAGCACAGGTCATGTCCCCGGTGAGATCATCCGAAAAGCCGAGGCCGGCTGTTTTGCCGTTGAACTCGCCGTGGGGGAACAGCTTTCCCAGCGCGAGCAGCAGCTTATCATCGCCGCTGTACTGCGCAAGGAACTTTGTGATCGCATTCTCGCCGTTTTCGGGACGGGAGCCGTGGGCGGCCTTGCCCGCATAGAGCACGCCGTCAGCGGAGCACTTGTCGGGGATGGCGTTTATCACGGTGCCGCCGCAGATCTCGATGCCGTCATAGGGCGCCGAGAACATCAGATGCACCATTCCCTTTTCGCAGTTGAGCACCGGGAAGGAGCCGTCCGGCGTGATGACCATTTCGGGGAACGGTTCGCGCTCGGCGTAGTATGCGATATCCTCGCAGCCGCACTCCTCGTTGCCGCCGACCACCATACGGAAGCCCTTGCTGAGCTTCACGCCCAGTTCTTTAAGACACTTTACCGCATACAGCACCGCAACCGTGGGGCCCTTGTCGTCTATGGTCCCTCTGCCGTAGATATTGCCGTCACGGACGTTAAGCTCAAATGGAGGTGTTGTCCACTCTGCGGGGTTCGCGGGAACGGTGTCTGCGTGTGAGAGCACTGCGAGCACAGGCTCCTTCCCGTCCCAGTCCATGACCTCGACTATCCTGTCGAAGCTGCGGCAGCGCAGACCGATTTTCTGTCCAAAATTTTGTACCCATTCCAGTGCCCGCGCCGAGCCCTCGCCGAAGGGCATACCCTTTTCGGGTGCTGGATCCCTGAAGGAGCTGTCGATGGCGACAAGCTCCGAAAGGCTTTTGAGCATCTCATCAAGATGCTCGTCATAGTAGGCTTTTATCTCGTTGTCAAGCATGGTATCCTCCTGTTTCAATGCACGTTTTAAAATGCACAATGCATAATGCACAATGCACAATGAAGGAGTGCGCCTTCGGCGCACGTTATTTTGCCGCGAAGCGGGTAAATTCACAATTACCGATCACGCGCGGCCCCAAGCGCCCGAATGGGCATATAATCGCCGCAGGCGATACCTTTAATTGTGCATTGTGCATTGTGCATTGGATCAATTCGTCCTGACCTTCTTGCTTCCCTTGCGGCGCATACGGCAGTAGAAGCGCTTGGTGACTCTCCACGGCAGTATGCACAGCCCGATCTGCACCGTGCTCGGGATGATGACATCCAGGATCGAGCTGTAGCCGCTGCGGTGGATCATCCTGCGAACCTTGATGAAGCTCTTGGTGGAACGGAAGCTCTTGCGCTTTTTGTAGTCCTCGTCGGAGATGCGGTAGCGCACCAGCGCCTCGGGGATGTTCTGCGCCTTGGCACCCGCCACGAGCATCCTGACGGCGAACTCGTAGTCCTCACACTCGGGCAGCTCACCGTACCCGCCGACGGTGACGGCCAGCTCACGCCTGAAAGCGAGTGTCTGCCGGCAGAAGGGGTTGCGGCGCTTGGCGAACTTGCGGATCTTCTTGCCGCTGGTGGGCATCGACTTGACCCCTACCGTCTCCTGCAGGCCGGTGTCGTAGACCTCGGCAAAGGTGCCGATCATATCGAGCTTGGGCTTCTCGGCAAAGAGGCGCATCTGCTTCTCGCAGCGCTCGGGGTAGGAGACATCGTCGGAATCCATCCGCACGACGAACTCGCAGGTGCAGGCCTTGATGCCCTCGTTGAGCGCCGCCGCCGCCCCGACGTGCTCGTCGATGCGGACTATGCGGAACCTGTTGCGGTACTCGCTCTCAAAGGACTTGGCGATTATGTTCAGCTCACAGGTCAGCGTACCGTCACAGACGAGTATGACCTCGTCGGGCGGCAGGCTCTGCATGAGCATACTCTCGAGGCTGGCATTGAGGTTCTCGGGGAGCTCTCTGTCATATACCGACATCAGCACGGAATATCCGGGCAATACCAAAGTTTCCTCTGACAACGGGCTCCCTCCCCTGCACAGCAATTGTGTGTGCCGCTATACGGCACGCACTATATATAGTATATCATATTTGCAGTTTACTGTCAACGATTTTTTCACACTTTTGACAAAAAATCCGCGGGGATGTTCATTTTGCTTGATTAAAATGCCGCAGTGTGCTATAATGTTCCAAAAGCGAACGAAAGGCAGGAGACCTGTATGATCTTTCAGCATATCACCAAAAGGGATGACGGCTGGGTCATCCTTGATTACACGGCAACATGGAAATATGGCTACGATTTCATGGTAGACGCTTTGCAGTATTTCATTGACAACGATCTCAGGGAGAACGTTCAGCGAGCGGCGTGCGGCGAGGGTACCGGCGGCGAGCAGACCGAGTGTACCGATTCGCTCAAGGCGGCCGGCTGTAAGCTCAGGGAGTGCGCCGAGACCAGAAACGAATGCGGTATGCTGACGATCGCGGGCGTCAGCTCGATAATGAGAGTACCCGTGCAGCTGGTATTCTTCAACCAGACAAATCTTGTCAGGCTGATCTCCCCGATAGGGAAGTATTTCGAGGAGAACGGCGAGCACGTCTTTGACAATTACCTCAACAGCCTCGAGATCACCGCCTGCTGTGCCGCGGCGGAGCGCAGAGCGGAAAAACGTGTCCGCGCCGAGCTTGCCGGAAAGCAGGAGGAGCAGGCCTGACCGCAGCTTAAACGTTTAGTATAAGTGTACAAAAAAACTGTCTGATATTTTACATTGCCCCTATTGACAAACACAAGATGTTGTGTTATAATCATATATGCAGCGATAAATATAGATCGCGGCGGCATTTTATGAACGGAACTGACGCTGTCGGTACGTACAGCGTGACATATTAAAATGAAGATGAAAGAGGTAATGGAAAATGGTAAACGTAAACGTTAAGAACGGCAAGCTTTCCGAAGCTGAGATAAACGCTTATATCGAAAGAGCGAATGAGCTTTATCCCGGAAAGACCGTTGAGGCTATTGATCTGACAGTTGACGGTGAGTATGTAGACGTTGACTATCACTTTGCGGATGTTCCCTTCCAGAGGATCCGCCGCATCACCGGATATCTTGTAGGCACCGTTGACCGCTTCAACAACGCTAAGCGTGCTGAGGTCGGCGACAGAGTCAAGCACAACGTATCCGCTTCATAATTTTTGCTGACAACATTCAAGTTTTTATCCCTCCGCCCCGCAGGCCTCCCCCTGCGGGGCAATTCCTTTGTATACATTATTCACTGCCGGACGCCTGTTTGACAAAACCGCGCTGATGTGTTATACTGTTTTGTGGCTCCCGGCGGAGCGGAAATACATCTTCGGAGGCATCAAATGAGCTCATTTCTCCACGCAGAGGATCTCTGCTTTTCTTATGTGAACAATATCGAGGATCCCCCGGTAAAGACCGAGGTGCTCAAGCATATCGACCTCGATATAAATAAGGGCGAGTTCGTCGCCGTGCTCGGGCATAACGGCTCGGGCAAGTCCACTCTCGCCAAATGCTTCAATGCTATAAATGTCCCCGAGAGCGGCAAGGTCACGGTAGACGGCATGGATACCTCCGACGAGGCAAATCTCCTGCCTATCCGTCAGAAGGTCGGCATGGTCTTTCAGAACCCCGATAACCAGATCGTCGCCACCATCGTCGAGGAGGATGTCGCCTTCGCACTTGAGAATATGGGCGTCGAGCCCTCGGAGATACGCCGCCGCGTCGATGAGGCGCTCAAGACCGTCGATATGTACGATTACCGTATGCACGCGCCGCATAAGCTCTCCGGCGGTCAGAAGCAGCGCGTGGCCATCGCCGGCATAATCGCCATGGAGCCCGACTGCATACTCCTTGATGAGCCCACCGCCATGCTCGACCCCAAGGGCAGAGCAGAGGTCATCAAGACGATAAAGATGCTCAACCGCAAAAAGGGCGTGACTATCGTCCTAATCACGCACTATATGGAGGAGGCTGCACAGGCCGACCGCGTTATCGTCATTGACGGCGGCGAGATCGTGCTCGACAACGTCCCGAAGAAGGTCTTTGCGCAGGTAAAGACCATGAAGAACCTCGGCCTCGACGTCCCGCAGGTCACTGAGCTGATCTGGGAGCTGCGGCAGGAGGGATTTGACCTGCCCACCGAGATCATCAGCGAGGATGAATGTGTCGAAGCCCTCGCCGAGCTGCTGGGCGGCAGCAAGGATACTCAGACAGGAGTGTGATCCCGTGAACAGACAGATAATTAAGGCAATACCGCACAACCCCTGTGCGTCAGATACGAAATCAGATTTTTCGTCAGAGTGCATAAATTCGACGCAGGCGGGCTGACGCCCGGCAAGGAGAATTTGTGTGCTATGACGGAAAATATGCAAGCAGATGACG
>JAFXVY010000055.1 GCA_017534595.1 Ruminococcus sp. | reverse complement strand
TTGCCTAAATTCGACGCAGGCTTGCAAGCGAAGTTCACTTCGCTTTACGCAACGTCAAGGAGAATAGTGTCAACAAGTTGACACGGTAATAATGACGGAAAGCTGGCAAGCAGATGACGTGCAGAGGCGATAGCCGCGGGTCGTGCGGTGTTGCCTTAAACAACGATCGCTCCGAGGACTTTTCCGACGCTGTCGTGGATAACGAGGTCGCAGGAGCTGTCCATGGGTGTGGGGTCGCGGTTTATGAGCACAAGATCGTTGCCCCTGAAATAGCGGACAAATCCCGCAGCGGGGTAAACGGTCAGCGAGGTGCCGGCGATGATGAGCGTGTCGCAGCCGGAGATCGCGGCTATCGTCTTGTCGATGACGTCCGAGTCGAGGGACTCCTCATAGAGCACCACATCCGGCTTGATGACGCCGCCGCAGCTGCACTTGGGGATCCCCTGCATATCGAGGATATCCTGTGCTGAGTAGCTCTTGCCGCACTTTCTGCAGTAGTTGCGGTGAACGGAGCCGTGGAGCTCGTAGACCCTCTTGCTGCCCGCGAGCTGATGCAGCCCGTCGATGTTCTGAGTGATGACACAGTCGAGCTTGCCCTTTTCCTCGAGCTCCGCCAGCTTGTAGTGCGCGGCGTTGGGCTTGGCGCCGAGAGCGAGCATCTTGTCGCGGTAGAAGCGGTAGAACTCCTCGGTGTGTCTTTCAAAGTAGGTGTGCGAAAGGATAGTCTCGGGCGGGACGTCATATTTCTGATTGTAGAGGCCGTCCTGAGAACGGAAATCGGGGATGCCGCTTTCCGTGGAAACTCCCGCTCCGCCGAAGAATACGATCCTGTCCGAGTCGCTGATGATCTGCTGTAAGGTTTTCATACTGTTTCAACTCCCTGTCGCGGGGCTAAGCCCCTGTATTTTGTACGGAGACTCATTCTCCGTTATGCTCCTCTGTTTCCGCGGGCAGAACGACCCTGACCTCAAGGCCGCCGTCGGGACAGCTGCGAAGTGAAACGCTGCCGCCGTGCCGCTGCGCTATGTAGCGGACGATATAGAGCCCGAGTCCCGAGCCCTGCTCGCCCTGAGAATTGTGTCCCCGGTAGAACTTGTCGAATATGAACGGGATGTCTTCATCCGGGATTCCCTTGCCGTGATCCCGGAAGGTGAGCACAGCGCTGCCCTCCTCTGCGGTGATGCTGACATCCACCGAGGTCTTTGCATACTTGCGGGCGTTGTTTATCAGGTTCTCGCAGAGCTGCAGCAGCCTGCTGCGGTCGCCGGAAATATAGATCTCCCGGCCGCAGGGGATGAAATTGATATCTCCCTGCTCGGCGCCGATCTCCCGGACGGCCTCCTCAACGAACCCGCAGAGCTCAAAGCGTTCCTCTGTGATCTTGAGCTTGTCGAGGTCGGAGAGGGAGTGCAGGAAGAGGTCGTTTGTAAGCTTCGAGACCTCGTCGCACTTGCGCATGATGACCTCAAGATATTTTCTTCGCTTCTCGGGGGTGGTGTCGAGGTTGGCCTCGAGGCCCTCGGCGTAGGCGCGGATAGAGGCTATCGGCGTTTTGATGTCATGTGAAAGCGACGCGATGACCGTCTTGTTGTTCTCTATGGCTTCCTTCTCGCAGGAGCGAGCCTTCGTGACCTCCCTGCGCATACTGTCGAAAGCCCAGGTGAACGAGCCGAAGTAGTTGGTGCGCTCGTAGTCGAGGGGGACATCGAAGTTGCCCCTTGCGATCTCGTCGGCGAAGCGCCCGAGCCTGTCAAAGGGTCTGAGTATCGAATAGTAGACATACAGAAACACCGCCGCTATCATCCCGAGGGATATCCCGTACATCACGTAGATGCGGCGTCCCGAACTGCCTGACGACCGGGGCTCGGAGCGGAGCCTTTCCCTGAGCTCCTCCGAACGCCTTGCGGCTTCCTCCGTCCTGCCGGAACGGTAGAGGCTGTCTATCTCGGCAAGATCCACCACCGCCTCGGCACGCTCGTCGGTCTGGGAGCTATTGCTCCCCGAGAATGCGAAGACAGCCGTCAGCGCGGAGAGCAGCGCCGCGAACAGCAAAGCGGCTCCGAAAAGCTTTTTCTTCATCCCGGCACCTCCAGCATATACCCGACCTTGAAAACGGTCTTGATATATTTAGGAGAGGCGGGATCGTCCTCGAGCTTCTCCCGCAGCCAGCGGATATGCACCGCAAGGGTCGAGGGCTCGACCTCCGAGAACGCCCCCCAGACCTCCGAGAGCAGCTTCTCCTTTGTGACCGGAGTATTGATATGCTCGCACAGGCAGGCCAGCAGGTCGAACTCCCGCAGCGTCAGCGAGACGGTCCCGCCGTTTCGGGTCACGCGGCGGGTGGTGAGATTTACCTCCACGCTGCCGAAGGAGAACACCTTTTCCTCGTCGGAGAAGCCGTATGTGCGGCGCATCAGCGCACCGATGCGCGAAAGCAGCTCCTTCATCGAATAGGGCTTGGGGAGATAGTCGTCGCCGCCGATATCAAAGCCGGTGATGCGGTCGGTCTCGCTCGTGCGGGCGCTGGCTATGATGACCGGCACCGTCGAGACCTTTCTCAGCTCCCGGCAGAGCTCAAAGCCTGTGCTGTCGGGGAGGTTGATATCGAGCAGCAGCAGGTGGAAGCTGCGGCTGCCGAGAAGGTCGAAGGCCTCCTGTGCGCTTCCGGCACAGGTGACGCCGTAGCCGTAGCTTTCGAGCATATCGCTGATTATCAGCGAAAGATCGGGGTCATCGTCGATGATCAGTATTTCTCTTTTCATGCTCTGTCCCCCCCTGTGATCTGTTTCAGATATGCCAGATGTTCTCGGCGTAGTCCTTTATCGTTCTGTCGGACGAGAACTTGCCCGCCGAGCACATATTGAGCCAGCACTTGCGTGCGAAGGCCAGCTCGTCGCGGTAGTCGCGGTTGGCGCGGAGCTTGGTCTCAACGTAATCGTTGAGGTCTCCGAGCAGATAGTAATGATCGGGAACGTGCCATGAAGCGCCGTCGGTGAGAGCCTTGTAGAGCTCCTCGAAGCTGCCCTCCTCGTAAGAGGGAGCGCCGCCGTCCGTGAGCGAGCCGTCGATGAGCTTGTTCATCACGCGGCGGATCTTCTCGTCGGAGAAGAGTATCTTTCTCGGGTCGTACTCGGGCATGATCTTTTCAAGCTCCTCGACCTTCGCTCCAAAGATATACTCGTTCTCCTCGCCGGCTTCCTCTGCGATCTCGATGTTGGCACCGTCGAGGGTGCCGAGGGTGACGGCTCCGTTTAACATCAGCTTCATGTTGCCGGTGCCGGAGGCCTCGGTGCCCGCCGTGGAGATCTGCTCGGAGATATCGCAGGCCGCCACCAGCTTCTCGGCATAGCTCACGTTATAGTTCTGCACGAACAGCACCTTGATGAGCCCGTTTACCTCGGGGTCTGCGTCGATGAGCTTGCCGATCTCGCCGATCAGCTTGATGACCGCCTTGGCGCGGCGGTAGCCGGGCGCCGACTTGGCTCCGAAGATGAATGTGGTCGGGGTGAAGTCCTTGATCGAGCCGTCCTTGATGCCGAAGTAGATATAGAGTATCGACAGGGCGTTGAGCAGCTGTCTCTTGTACTCGTGCAGGCGCTTGATCTGGATGTCGAATACGGTATCCGGGTCGATATCGACGCCGTCGTGAGCCTTGATGAAATCGGCGAGCTGCTGCTTTTTCTGCTTCTTGATGCCGATGAACTCCCTGAGCACAGCCTCATCGTCGGCGTACTTTTTCAGAGCCTTGAGCTCGTCGAGATCCTTGACCCATTTGTCAGAGCCGAGCAGGCGGGTGATAAGCGCCGAGAGCTCCTCGTTGCAAAGTGCCAGCCAGCGGCGCTGAGTGATGCCGTTGGTCTTGTTCTGGAAGCGCTCGGGATAGAGCTCATACCATTCCTTCAAGGTCTCGGCCTTGAGTATCTCGGTGTGGATCTGCGCCACGCCGTTTATATAGCTCGAGGCATAGCAGGCAAGGTTCGCCATGCGCACCTGACCTCCGGCGAGCGGAGAGAGCTTTTCGATGAATGCCCTGTCCTTGCCGAGCTCGTACATATCCTTGATGAAACGCTCCTTTATCATGAGCACGAAGGCATAGACTCTCGGCAGCAGCGACTCCATAAGCGGAGCGCTCCACTTCTCGAGAGCCTCCTGCATAACGGTGTGGTTGGTATAGCAGAAGACCTTTCTTGTGATCTCAAAGGCCTTGTCGAATTCGCAGCCGTATTTATCCACCAGCAGCCTCATCAGCTCGGGTATCGAGATGACGGGGTGGGTGTCGTTGAGCTGAACGGTGACATAGTCCGCGAGGTTATCGAGTGTGCCAAAACGGGCGAAATGCTTGGAGGTGATGTCCGCCAGCGAGGCCGCCGAGAAGAAATACTCCTGTCTGAGCCTGAGCTTCTTGCCCTCGTCGAAGTTATCGTTGGGGTAGAGCACCTTGCAGATGTTCGCGGCATCCGTGGCGGGCTTGACGGCGCCGTCGTAGTCGCCGGAGTTGAACTTATCGAAGTCGAAGCCCTCGCAGGCCTCCGACTGCCAGAGCCTCAGGGTGCCGACGTTCTCGGTGCCGCAGCCGATTATGGGCATATCGTAGGGCACAGCCTTCACGGTCATATCGGCGTAGCAGACCTCAACCGCCTCAGCGTCGCAGCGCTTGCTCCAGGGGTCGCCCTGACGCTGCCAGTCATCGGGGTACTCACGCTGAAAGCCGTCCTCTATCGTCTGACGGAAAAGGCCGTACTTGTAGCGGATGCCGTAGCCGTCGAGGGGGATGTCGTGAGCCGCCGCCGAATCGAGGAAGCAGGCAGCGAGCCTTCCGAGGCCGCCGTTTCCGAGAGCGGCATCGTCGATCTCCTCAAGCTCCGCGAGGGAACGTCCTGCGGTCTTGAGGGCTTCGTCAACGTCATTCTTTATGCCGAGCACCAGCAGGTTGTTGTACACTGCCCTGCCCATGAGAAATTCCATGGAGAGATAGCAGGCGCGGCGCCCGGAGAGATGCTTCTCGCGGCTTGCCGCCCACCTTCCGGCGATCTCGCGCATCACCACTGCCGAGATGCTCTCGTGCAGCTGCACTGCGGTCGCCTTTTCTGCCGGCACGCCGTACTTGCCGGCGAGATCCTTGTTTATTTCATCAAGCAAATATTTCTTATCCATTTGTTTCCTCCGTAGTTATAATTTTCTGAGCCGGGATACCCTTCTCAGAAGTTGTGCCAGTCGGTGTAATCGGAACCGGACTCGAATTCGCAGTAGGCTCCGCAGAGCACGATGCCTCCGAAGCCGTCCGAGCACTGGAAGCTGTAATAGGTGTCCTTGATACTGAGCCGCTCCGGGATGATGCTCTTTATCAGTGCGTCCCAGTTGAACATGGGAAGTATCTCTCTCAGGACAGCCTCTTCGCCGGGGCCTGCCGTTTCACCTGTTTTGAGGTATTCCTGCATCCCGTCCGAGGCGGGGCCGTAGATCTTGTCATAGTCCGGCTCCGGGGGCATGAGTCCGGGAACGGTCAGCTCTTTGCACTCCCAGAATTCTATCCCGCCGTACTCCATATCGAAATACATATTGTGCAGGAGCTGTGTGTTGAAACTTACGATATCCCTCTGCACGCTTTTCTCGAGGCCGTTCACATATCCGGTGAGATATTCCGCGAGCCTTTCTTCGGAGCAGCTGTCAGTGTCCGGGAAGAACCTGAGACATTCCCAGTTCCTTACCTCGCTGCTGTCTGCGCGCAGCTTTATCTGTCCGTCTCTGAATACTCCCGCATAGCCGAAGTCGAAGCTGCCCTCGGCTCGGAATTTTCCGTCCTCGGCAATTATCTTTACCATAACGCTTCCTCCAAACAGCCTAAGAGCCGATCTTTACAGCGAGCATATCGAAGATCTCCGACGCTGTGAAGTCCGAGGGCTTCCTTTCGCTGAACAGTCTGCTGTCGAACAGCTCCCTCGCCGCCGCGACGCCTGCCGCGTTGTACACCGAGAAATCTGCGAGTATTATCTCGAGCCTGTCCTTATCAGCCGTATAGAGCAGCTCCTTGAGAGTCTGGAACGCCCGCTGCATCTCGCCGTATATGCCGCCCTTGAACACGACCTCTATGCCCTTGCTCTTGGCAAACGGGAAAAGATCTATAAGGCTCATAGCTCCGCCGAAGTTGTCGGAGGCGCCGATGACGACGTGCCTTATCCCGCCCATGACAAGAGTACCCATGCACATCACGCAGGGCTCGAGACCCGCATAAAGGGTATAGCTCCGGACGTCGGGATATTTCCCCGTATCGAGGCCGCGGATCGCCTCTGTCTCGGCGTGTGCGGCCTTGGGGTTGGGGATGAGCGTCTCGCCGGTGGCGTTGCGCCCCTCGGAGATTATATTGCCCTCAGCGTCGGCGATGACGGCGGCTATCGCCCTGCTTCCCTGACACAGCGATTCCCATTCAAGCTCGAATATCCGCTGCCAGGGTCGGGAGAGCTCCTCAAACCTTGTCATCCTTCTTTTCCTCCGGCTTCGCTGCGAGCCTGCCGTAGATGCGGGTCAGCTCGAAGATCTCCTCCGCGAGCTTGTCGGTCAGCGCATCGGAGGACATTCTCCACTGCCAGTTGCCGCCGAGGGTCGAGGGGATGTTCATTCTCGCCTCGGAGCCCAGCTCGAGGAAGTCCTGCATCTGCGCGACGGAAACGTCGGCGATGCTCGACCATGCCGCCCTGATTACGGCTCTCGGTATATCCTTGTTTCTCTTGATGTTCAGATACTCGCGGACGAACTTGGCCTCCGCTCTCGGCAGCTTGGCTGCCCAGCCGGCAAGCGTCTCGTTATCGTGAGTGCCGGTATAGCAGACGCAGTTGCTGCTCTTGAAGTTGCAGGGCAGGTAGACGCTGTCGCCCTTGGGGTCGAACGCGAACTCAAGCACCTTCATCCCGGGGAAGCCCGAGGATCTCAGCAGCCTTGCGACCTTCGCCGTGATAAAGCCGAGATCCTCGGCGATTATGCGGCAGTCTCCGAGCTGCTTTTTGACCTCCTTGAACAGCTTCATGCCGGGACCCTTTCTCCACTCGCCGATAACGGCGTCCTCGTTGCCGAAGGGGATGCAGTAGTAGCTCTCGAAGCCTCTGAAATGGTCGATGCGGACAACGTCGTAGGTGCTCGTCGCCGAGCGGATGCGGTCTATCCACCAGCGGAAGTGCTCATGCTCCATAACATCCCAGCGGTAGAGGGGGTTGCCCCACAGCTGACCCTTTGCGGTGAACGCATCGGGGGGACAGCCGGCGACGTCTATCGGGGTCTTGCTGCGGTCGAGCAGGAAGTAGTTGGGCATCGTCCAGACCTCGACGCTGTCGTAGGCCACATAGATCGGGATGTCTCCGATCATATCTATACCGAGGCTGTTGACATAGGCCTTGAACTTCTTCCACTGCCTGAAATATTCGTACTGTATGAACTTATAGAAATCAATGTCGTCCTCGTATTTCTGCCTTGCCCGCTCCACGGCCTTCTCCTCGAACATCCGAAGCGGCTTTTCCCACTCGTTCCAGGCCTTGCCGCTGTGAGCGTCCTTGAGAGCCATAAAGAGGGCGTAGTTATCCAGCCATTTCTCATTCTCCACGCAGAAAGCCCTGTACTCGCCGTCCGGCTCAAATCTTGCGAAGGCCTTTCTCAGCACGGCGAACACCTTTTCATAGAGCAGCGCGTAATCGACGGCAGCCATACCGCCCCAGCTTATGCGCTTGTATTCCATGCTCTTGAGCAGACCCTCGGCCTCAAGTGTCTCGAAGTCGATGAAATAGGGGTTGCCGGCGTTGACCGAAAAGCTCTGATAGGGCGAGTCGCCGTAGCTCGTGGGGGTCACGGGGAGTATCTGCCAGTACTTCTGGCCGCTCTTCGCAAGGAAGTCCGCGAACGCATAGGCCTCGCGCCCGAGCTTGCCGATGCCGTATTTGCCCGGCAGCGACGAGATGTGCATAAGTATTCCGCTGTTTCTCATTGTTCATCCTCCTGTCAGGATAAAGATATTCTCATATACTCTTTTATTATACACCATTCCTTAATATAATTCAAGGGTTTGAAACGTTTTTGAAAAAATGAATATTGTTTATAAACTGTAAATAAATGTTGCGGATTTTGTTTCGGCTATTGCTTTTTTCTGCATCGGTAGTATAATAAGAATTAGATTAGCACTCTTGTTATGAGAGTGCTAAAATCTTGAAAAAGCAAAGGAAGGACAGCTATGCAGACAAAAGAATTCAAGGCAGAGTCAAAGCGCCTGCTGGATATGATGATCAACTCGATCTACACCCACAAGGAGATCTTTCTCCGTGAGCTCATCTCGAATGCGAGCGACGCAATAGACAAGCTCTATTTCAAGTCGCTGACCGATACCTCGATGGGTCTCAGGAAGGAAGATCTCGCCATCGACCTCGACGTTGACGTTGAGAACCGCACCCTTACCGTGTCGGACAACGGCATCGGCATGACCGAGGAGGAGCTCGAGGACAACCTCGGCACCATAGCCAACTCCGGTTCCTTCAAGTTCAAGAAGGACAACGAGCTCGGCGATGATGTGAATATCATCGGTCAGTTCGGCGTCGGTTTCTACTCGACCTTTATGGTAGCCAAGGAGGTCACGGTCATCACCAAAGCCTACGGCTCGGATAAAGCCTACAAGTGGCAGTCCAACGGCGTTGACGGCTATACCGTAGAGGAGACTGAAAAGGACGGCGTCGGCACGACTATCATCCTCACCATGAAGGACAACACCGACGACGAGAGTTATGACAAGTTCCTCGACCAGCATCAGCTCCAGGCACTCGTAAAGAAATACTCCGACTACATCCGCTTCCCGATCAGGATGGATGTCATCCACACCAACTACGACGATGACGGCAACGAGAGCCAGGAGACCGTCCGCGAGACGCTCAACTCCATGACTCCCCTCTGGAAGAAGAACAAGGCCGAGCTCACCGACGAGGACTACAACAATTTCTATACCGAGAAATTCATGGACTACACTCCCCCGATAGCGCATATCCACTCGAAGAACGAGGGCGTGGCGACCTACAACGCACTGCTCTATATCCCCGCCCGCGCACCCTTCGACTACTACTCCAAGGACTTCGAGAAGGGTCTCCAGCTCTACTCGAGCGGCGTTATGATAATGGAAAAGTGCGCTGACCTCCTGCCCGACTATTTCAGCTTTGTAAAGGGTCTCGTGGACTCGGAGGATCTCTCGCTGAACATCTCGCGTGAACTGCTCCAGCACGACAGGCAGCTCAAGATCATCGCCAAGAACGTTGAGCGTTCGATCAAGAACGAGCTGACGAAGATGCTCAAGAACGACAGGGAAAAGTATCTCAAGTTCTATGAGACCTTCGGCCTGCAGTTCAAGTTCGGCATCTACCAGAGCTACGGCGCCGCAAAGGACACCCTTGAGGATCTGCTGATGTTCGCATCCTCCTTCGAGGGCAAGCCGGTAACGCTGGACGAATACGTTTCGCGTATGAAAGAGGGTCAGAAGGACATCTACTACATCTGCGGCGAGAGCATCGCAAGGATCGAGCAGCTGCCGCAGCTGGAGCTTGTCAAGGACAAGGGCTTTGAAGTGCTTTACCTGACTCAGGACGTTGACGAATTTGCGATCAAGGTAATGATGAAGTACAAGGATCACCCGTTCAAGTCCATTTCGGACGGCGACCTTGACCTTGAGACAGACGAAGAAAAAGAGCAGGCCAAGAAGACGGCGGAAGAGAACAAGGATATGTTCGGCTACATGAGAGATGCGCTCGGCGGTAAGGTCAAAGAGGTACGTCTTTCGAGCAAGCTGAAATCGCACCCGGTATGCCTGTCGGCTGAGGGCAACATCACGATAGAGATGGAAAAAGTACTGAGTGCGATGCCGCAGAACGAGCATGAAGATGTAAAGGCTACGAAGGTACTTGAGCTGAACGCATCGCATCCGATCTTTGCGAAGCTCAAGACGCTTTACGAGACAGACAAGGACAAGCTGACGGAATACACGAAGCTGCTTTACTCACAGGCATTACTGATCGAGGGGCTTTCGGTAGAAGACCCGGTAGAGTTTGCAAATCTGATCTGCGAGCTGATGGTATAAGCCCGCAGGAAAGCACTTTGGTTTGACGTCGGGTCGAACAAGCGTAGAGACCCAACCGCGAAGCGACTTGGGGTCAAGGGGGCTTTGCTCCCTTGCGGGGGTCGAGGGGGCGGAGCTCCCCTCGTCGCCGTCCGCAGACGGCGAAACTCCCCTACCGCAGGGCGCTCCGAGAAGGGTGAATTTAAAAACAGTCCGGTGGACTGTTTTTAAAGAGGGGAGGCCCTGCAAGAGAGGGCCTCCCCTTGTTTGTCGCCCGCACAAGGCCGCCTGCGAGCGAGCAGAGAGCACGGACTATATAATTTCCAAACTGAAACAAGCTTTGTTTC
>JAFXVY010000054.1 GCA_017534595.1 Ruminococcus sp. | reverse complement strand
CGTCCAGATTTTCGTCAGATTGCCTAAATTCGACGCAGGCTTGCTGGCGCAAGTCAAGGAGAATTTGGGTAATATGACGGAAAGCTGGCAAGCAGATGACGTGCAGAGGCGATAGCCGCGGGTTGTGCGGTGTTGCCTTAATTGTTTACTTGGAGATAAGTGCAAGAGTGTCTCTTGCGATCAGCAGCTCCTCGTTGGTAGGTACGACCCAGACCTCTACCTTGGAATCTGCCGCGGAGATCTTGGCGAGCTCGCCTCTGAGACCGTCGTTCTTAGCCTCGTCGAGCTTGATGCCGAGAACGTCCATGTCCTTGCATACAGCCGCTCTTATGTCAAAAGCGTTCTCACCGATACCGCCGGTGAAGAGCACCGCGTCAAGACCGTTCATAACAGCCGCATACGAGCCTATGTACTTCTTGATCTCGTATACGAGCATATCGGTAACGAGCTGAGCCCTCTTGTCGCCGTTCTTGGCGGCAGCGGAGATGTTCCTGTTATCGGAGGAAATTCCCGATACTCCCAGGAAGCCGGACTTCTTGTTCATGTAGTCGCTCATTTCCTTGGGAGTGAACCCGTGCTTCTCGGCAACGAAGGTAACAGCCGAAGGATCCACGGAGCCTGTCCTCGTGCCCATTACAACACCGTCAAGGGGAGTGAAGCCCATGGAGGTGTCTATCGACTTGCCGCCCTGTACAGCAGTGATCGAGGAGCCGTTGCCGAGGTGGCAGGAAACGATCCTGAGATCCTTGATGTCCTTGCCCATAGCCTCTGCCAGAGCAGCGGAAACAAAGCGGTGGGATGTGCCGTGGAAGCCGTACTTTCTAACGTGGTACTTCTCGTAATCCTCATAGGGCAGACCGAACATGAAAGCCTTGGGGGGCATGGTCTGATGGAATGCGGTGTCGAATATGACAGCCTGAGGAGTCCCCTCGGGGATGACCTTCTTGCAGGCTCTCAGAGCGAGAGCGTGGGGGTGGTTGTGTACGGGAGCCAGCTCGGAGAGCGAGTCGATCTTGTCGATGACCTCGTCGGTGACAAGGCAGGTCTCGCTGAACACCTCAGCGCCCTGTACTATCCTGTGACCTACCGCAGCGATCTCCGCCATCGAGTCGATGACCTTGGTCTCGCCGGAGGTCAGTACCTCAACGAGCTTTTCAAAAGCCTCGGTATGGGTGGGGAAGTCACAGTCTGCCTCATAGCTCCTGCCGTCACCGGTCTTGGCGGAAACGTGCCCGTCGATGCCGATGCGGTCGCAGTTGCCCTTTGCGATAACAGACTCGTCGGTCATATCGAGCAGCTGATACTTTAAGGATGATGAACCTGCGTTGACAACTAAGATCTTCATGTATGATGATCTCCTCTCAAAAAATTTGATAGCAGGACTTGAAATCCTGCGCATAATCAGATACAATAGTATTATAGCAGAGTTGAACAAAGATTTCAAGTATCATTGTGCAATATTTAAAATTTTGTCACGATTGGGGGAAGCACCTTGAAGGCAGCCGGAATCATAGCGGAATTCGACCCTTTCCATAACGGCCACGCATACCTTATCCGCAAGGCAAGAGAGAGCGGATGTACCCATATCGCCGTTGCCATGAGCGGCTCCGCAGTCCAGAGAGGGGAGCCCGCATCCTTCGATAAGTTCGCCCGCGCAAAAGCGGCAGTAGCCGGCGGAGCAGACCTCGTCCTCGAGCTGCCCGCACCCTATTCCTGCTCGAATGCGGAGGTCTTCGCCTCGGCGGGAGTATCAGCCCTTTCCGCTCTCGGCAAGGGCGTCACAGAACGCCTCGTCTTCGGCTCGGAGATCACGGATACCTCCCTTATAGTCCGCGCCGCAGAGGCCGCCGACTCCCTCGCCGACTCCGAAGCCGTCGCCGCCTTTCTCCGTCAGGGGGACAGCTACCCCCTCGCCGTCAGCAAGGCCTGCCGCAGCGTTTACGGCGCCGGGATCGCCGGGGTCTTCGAGAACCCTAACAGTACCCTTGCCCTCGAATACTGCCGCGCCATAAAACGCTCCGGCTCGCAGATGGAGCCCTTCGCCGTTGAAAGAACAGGCGCCGCCCACGACAGCGCCGCCCCGGAGGGGGATATCGCCTCCGCTTCCTGTATCCGCAGGCTCATCTCCGAGGGCGGGGATGTCTCCCGCTTTACCCCCATGCCCGCCGACGCCTTCCGCGACCCCCGCCGCCTCGACAGCATCTTTCTCTATGCCCTCACCTCCGCCGACCGTCAGACCCTCGAAGCCCTGCCCGACAGCAGCGAGGCCATAGCCTCGAGAGTCCTCGCCGCCGCAGCCGAGGGTCACGCCGCAGCCGCAGCGCTCATCGCCGCCTGCAAGACAAAAAACCTCACCCTCGCCCGCCTCAGACGCCTTGCTCTGCACCTCGTCCTCGGCGTCACAAAGCAGGATATCGTCCCGCTGCCCTATGTGCGGATACTTGCCTTCAACCAAAGAGGCGCCGAGCTGCTTTCAGCCGGCGAGCATACCCTCCCCGTTGATACCTCACTCGCCCGCCTTGAGCGCACCGGTGCCGCCGCCGCAAGAGTGTCACAGCTCGAACGCCGCGCCTCCGCCCTCGTCTGCATCGCAGGGGGTCTCCCGGTCGGGAACGAGTACAGAAAAAGTATAAAACCGGAAACTATGGAATAAGCAGGAAAACCGTTATAACTATGATAAAAAAGATATATCGACAAATCGGAGATTGTGTGATAGAATATCCATAAAGAGTACAAAAAAACCGACAGGAGGTGCGAAACTGTGAAAAAGAAGCTCGCTTTGATAGCGGCTGTTTCTCTTATGCTCGCATCCTGCGGGTCTGACGGCAAGGCTAAATCCCTGCTCGTCCCTCTGAATAAAGAGACCGTCACCGCTGCCGCCTCCGAGACCGACAGCCCCCCCGAAGAGCTGTCCTCCGCGGAGTCATCCTCCGCCGGTGAAAGCTCGTCATCGGGCGAAAGCAGCGAGGGGAGCTCCGAGAGCGACGAGAGCACAGACAGCTCCGACAGCTCCGAGCCCGCCGAGAGCTCCGACGATACCAGCCTCGTTGACGATACCTCCTCCGAGGCTCCCAGGGAGACAAAGCGCGATCCCTCTTCTGTCGTGACCTCCGCTCCCACGACCTCGAAGCCCAACGAGACCTTCACCATGCACATTGATTTCGGTGACTCGTCCAAGCCCGACTCTTCAAGCTCGAGACCCGATACACCGAGCTCGAGACCCGACAGCAGCAGCCGCAGCGATTCCTCGTCGCGCCGCGACGATTCGAGCAGCAAGCCCGCCTCCCAGACCTCCGAGAGCAAGCCCGATCCCCCGCCGGAGTCCCGCCCCGACGATTCTCAGCCCGACTCGACCCCCGACAGCACTCCCGAGTCGCAGGAAGAATCCGAGCCCGAGGGCATCCTCTCCGTCCCGGACAGCGACTCTCCCGAGATAGGCTACTAAGACAGACCAACACCCGACCGGGATCATTCACGGCCGGGTGTTTTTATCGTCACACTGCACAACTCCGCCCGACCCGATTTGTGCACCCCTACAAAGTTAAATGATATCAGAAAAAAGTGAGGGAAAAAGTGAGTGTTTTCCCCTCTTTTGTCGTATAAGAGGTAAAAGGGGGAATTACCGTGAAAAAACAGATCATCATATCCTTCATCGCCTTCGCACTGCTCCTGTCCGGCTGCGCGGAGGATACATCCTCAGCCGGGGCATCCCTCCCCGAAACGGGTACGCCGACATCGGCTGTCACAGAAGTCCCGCAGACCTCCGCCGCCCCGGAGACAACGGCTCTCCCCGCGGAGCCGGAGCTCTCCGAGCCCTTCAAGGCCGAGCTGGTGAGCTGTGAAAACTATGAGCTTACTTACGAATACGAGGGGAGGACGTATACTTTCCCGCTCACCGGGAGCGCCCGCTCCTCAACGATCCCGCGGCTCATCGGCAACCGCTTCGGCTTCAGGATCAAGGCCGTATTACGCACTCAGGAGACTCCCGACGGCACTGAAGTCGCCGTGTGCGGCGACTTCGAGGACGTCAAGGTGATAGACAGCTTCAGCCTTGCCAAGAAGGAGAGTATGTTCGACAACACCTTCAAGCAGGAGAACCTCAACACCCTTATCCACCGTCACGGCAGCATCTACGAGCTCGGCAACCGCTTCGGCGTCACCTATGAGATCGACCTCAACGACGTCTCCAACGACTTGAAGGACGACTTCGGCGAGTTCTGCACCGACATCTCCGTGATGGGCTACAAGCTCGGGGACGCCGGCCTCCTTATCGAGCATATCTATAAGGTCACGGAAATGACCAAAAATGAAGCCAAGGGCAGAGAACCCTACGGCAACCTCCGCTTCCTGCGCTTCTTGGGCACCGTCAAAAAACTCGACGGCGAACGTGCCGAGGTTCTGCTCACCGACGGTATCACCACCCTTGACGTCCCTTACTGCCTCACCGACGGCGAGGTCAAGGAGGGCGCAGAGGCAGCCGTAGTCTGCAAGGCCGAAGCCGACCTCTACGGCAGCGGTGAGACCTTCACCGACGACTACGCCGTCTTCTATACCTCTCCCCGCAGATACCTCCCCGAAGATGACCGCGACCCCTCCCACTACGCCTGTTTCAAGCAAAGCGACAGAGCCCCGACCACCTACGTCAAAGCCGACACTCAGCCCGCGGTGCCCTGAAAACAGCAAAAAACGCTTTCGCCCGGCAAAGGTGAAAGCGTTTTTTTTTCAGTGCTTGTTCTTGCTGTAAATTATCCGCAGACCCTTGAGCAGCAGATCATCGTCGAGAACGATCTCCCTCTCGCACAGATGACATACCGTCGAGGCGAGGCCGCCGGTGGCTATGACGGTGCATTTCTCGCCGAGCTCGGCTTCGATGCGCTTGATGAGCCCTTCGATGGTGCTCGCCGTGCCGAACATCAATCCGCTCTTCATCGAGTCAACGGTGTTGGTGCCGATGACCTTCTTCGGGGTCTCGAAGGCTATGCGCGGCAGCTGCGAGGTGCGGCTGGTCAGCGCGTCGGAGGATACCGCCATACCGGTCATGATGATGCCTCCGAGAAAGTTCTTCTTGCTGTCGATGACCGAAAAGGTGGTCGCAGTACCCATATCAATGATGATCTGCGGCACCGCGTATTCGTTTATCCCCGCTACCGCCCCGACCACAAGATCGGATCCGAGAGACGCGGGATTGTCTATCATAATGCTCAGCCCCGTCTTTACCCCGGGGCCTACGGTCATCGCGCTCACGCCCGAGATCTTCTCGATCGCCTTGCGAACCGTCCCCGTAACAGAGGGCACTACCGACGAGATTATCGCTCCAGTGATATCCTTTGCGCTCAGCGAGTTCATGCTGATCGCCGAGAGCATCAGCGAGGCATATTCAAGATCGGTGGCTATTCGGTCGGTGGAGATCCTCTCGCGGAACAGTATCTCCGTCCCGTCGATACAGCCCATGACGATATTAGTGTTTCCGATATCAACTGCAAGCAGCATTTTCATTACCTCCCGCAGACTCAGTCCTTGGCGGCCTGCCTGGCCTCGGGTATGAGCCTTGATTTGAACAGCGCTGCGCCCACGGCAGCGGTTATCACGGTAGTGGTTATCATCTCAAACAGCGCGTTGATGCCCACAAATGTGATGATGAACATAAATACGTTCTTTCCGCCCATAAGCCCCTGCATATACTCGGTGTCGCCGAAGAGCGCCACAAGCGCAGTCATAAAGAATACGGTGTTGAGCAAAGCCGTACAGAACCCGGTGATCGCACAGGCTACCTGCCTCTGCGAAAGCTTCTTCGAGGTCACGATCAGGTACCCCACGCCGAAGGCCAGCAGCGAAACGAACAGGCATACAGGCACGAAAAGCGAGGGAGTGCCGATGAAATCGCTCATAGCATCGGACATCTTTTTCTTGCCGTTCTCGTCGGTGGTGAAGTTCAAAAGCAGCGTCCCCGACATGAACAGCGCGAACCCGAACAACGCGCTCACGATGCCGGTTATGATGTAGTAGCTCTTAAGGCTCCTGAGAGAGGATATCCCCTTGAAGATAAGCCCCACAAGGAAACCGTCAAGCGCTCTCGGCACGAACCTCTGCACGAACGCAAGGAACGGGTTTATGTTTACAAGTATCTCGCCCATGGCGCTCGGCACGCCTACGCCGAAGCACTGCAAAAAGCTGAATAATCCGAAGATGCCGCCCATAACGGCGCCGCCTACCGGCCCCAGAGCCACCGCCGTGATCGCCACGGGGATGACGTTTAAGGTTATCGACAGCGGACCTACCGGTATCGAGCCTATCGGCGTCAGCGAGAATATCAGCACCAGTGCGGTCATAAGACCGAGTATCACGAGCTGACGGGTGTGAAAAAGCTTCTTAGTTTTCATAGCGAAAACCTCCTTTGTTATTATTCCCTCCGTGAGGGATACAATACAGCGCCGCCTGCCCCGCCTCTGTCTGCCGCCTCATCGGAAGTCGGGCTCCCCCCCATGGGATACCTGCTCCCGGCGTAAAACAGGGCTTTCGGGCTCCTGCGCACGCAGCTTTCCTCTGCGCGGATACATTATATCATATTTTTTTTGAAAAAGCTATATCTTTTTTTCAAAATCTGTGTTATAATAAAAAAGAACAGTAAAAAATCATTCGTTTTGGAGGTATTCAACAATGCTGAAAGGGAAGACAGTCGTTCTCGCAGTCACCGGCTCGATCGCCGCATATAAAATGGCCAACGTCGCCCGTATGCTCATAAAGCTCGGCGCCGACGTTCAGGTGCTCATGACCCGCAACGCGGAGAAATTCATAAATCCCATAACCTTTGAAACGCTGACTCAGCACAGGTGCCTCATCGACACCTTTGACAGGAACTTCCAGTACAGCGTCGAGCACGTCGCCCTCGCCAAGGCCGCCGACTGCATCCTCATAGCCCCCGCCTCGGCAAACGTCATAGGCAAGATAGCCTCCGGCATCGCCGACGATATGCTCACAACCACCGTCATGGCCTGCCCCTGCAAGAAGCTTGTCGCTCCCGCCATGAACCACAATATGCTCCATAACCCCATAGTCGAGGATAACATCCGCAAGCTCGCCTCCTACGGCTACGAGATCATCGCCGCCGACAGGGGTATGCTCGCCAACGGCGATATCGGCGACGGCAGGCTCCCCGAGGAAAGCACCCTCGTCGAGTATGTCCTCCGTGCGATCGCCTATGAAAAGGACCTCGCCGGCAGGCACGTCCTCGTCACCGCCGGCGCTACCCGCGAAGCCCTCGACCCCGTCCGCTTCATCACCAACCATTCGAGCGGCAAAATGGGTGTCGCAGTGGCCAGAGCCGCCGCCATGAGGGGAGCCGAGGTAACGCTCGTCTGCGCCCATACCGAGGTCGCCCTGCCCCTGTTCTGCGAGACCGTCAAAGTCGTCTCAGCGGAGGATATGTTCACCGCCGTCACCGAAAGAGCCCCGCAGCAGGATATCATCATCAAGGCCGCAGCCGTCTCCGACTATACCCCCGTCACCGTTGCCGACAGCAAGATCAAGAAGAAGGACGGCGAGCTCGTCGTCGAGTTCAGGCGCACCAAGGATATCCTCAGGCACCTCGGCGAGCATAAGAGGGAAGGCCAGCTGATATGCGGCTTCTCGATGGAGACCGATAATGTCGTCGGGAACTCCCGCCGTAAGCTCGAGTCCAAGCACTGCGACCTGATCTGCGCCAACTCCCTGCGCACCGAGGGCGCCGGATTCGGCGTCGATACCAATGTCCTCACCCTCATCACCCCGGACACCACCGAGGAGCTGCCTCTCATGTCCAAGGACGAGGCGGCACATAAGGTGCTCGACAAGCTCTGTGAGCTTGCGGGCAAGTAAGCTTTGGAGTTGTTTGAAATGAAGAAAAACCGCAGATTACTTATAATGGCAGGGGTCATCCTCCTGCTCGGCATGATGCTCGCAGCCCTCTGGGGCAGGGTATCGAGCCTCTATATCTCCCTCGAGACCTGCTCTATGGTGCTTTTCACCGTCTCCTATTTCTTCGGAGCGCAGCTCTCCGAGAACAACATGGAGCGCTTCTTTTCCTCAGTCGGAGCCGTGGGCATACCCATTACGCTGCTCGTAGTCATAACCCGCAGCGGCAGCTATTTCGGCTATTCCGGCGGAGTATTCACCCTCGCCGCCTTCGTCTGCGGCGGGATCATCTTTGCCCTTGCACTGCTCTCGAACCACAGCGGCGGCCCCCTGAGAGCAGCCCTCGGCGCCAACTTCCTGCCCGTGTTTTTCGGCGCAGCCTCATTTGACAGGCTCCGCATCTACTTCCGCGATATGGGCGGCTTTACCCTCAGCTTCCACGATAAGCTCTGCTTCGACGGCGTCCTGTTCTTTATCTTCGCCATAGGCGTGCTGATCGGCGCCAACCGCTCAAAGCTGTTCTCGTGGAACAACCTCCTTGCGATACTGATCTGGGTCGGCGTATTCGCAGCACTGCTCGGCTTCGCCTCCTATTTCGATACGCCCCTCATGCCCATAGTCTTCCATTGAGGCAGCGGTATGAAGCAGATAGAGATCTTTGAGGGCGGCTGCTTCCTGACCCTCATCATCGACGGCGGCAGCGTGAGAGCCGAGCTCTCCTCCGAGCCTTACGGCAAGGGGACGTCTCCCGTTTCGCTGGAGCTCCCCGCTGTGCAGCCCCATACCCCCGACGCCCCCCGCTTCCTCGGCATCACCGATACCGGCGATCAGACAGGGCGTATAGTCACCGTAACGATGAACGATCCCCGCGCCTGCACCGGGTACGCGGCGGTGTTCAGATTTTTCAGAAAACAGCCCGGGCACCTCGAGGTGCTCGTCCGCATACGCAACTACGGGCTTCTCGGCAGAAGCTTCACCGCCGGCGAAAGGCAGTACCGCCTCAGCGCCGGTCAGAGCGCAGAAGCCCGGGTGCTCAGCTTCACGGCGGATGCCGCAGAATAACGCAAAAGGAGGGCAGCGATATGATCTCGCTTCCGAAATATGCTGTCAAAGCGATCGAGATACTTGAAAACGCCGGCTATCAGGCCTACTGCGTCGGCGGGTGCGTAAGGGACAGCCTCTTCGGCAAGGAGCCGGAGGACTGGGATATCTGCACCTCTGCCTCCCCCGACGAGATGAAAGCGGTCTTTACCGACTACCGCACCATCGAGACCGGCATAAAGCACGGTACCCTCACCGTCGTCATCGACCGCAACCCCATAGAGATCACCACCTACCGCACCGAAGGCGTCTATGCCGCACACCGGCGCCCGGTCAGCGTGAATTTCATCCGCGACCTCGACGGCGACCTCTCAAGGCGGGATTTCACCATCAATGCCATGTGCTGCGACCGCGAGGGCAATATCACCGACCGCTTCGGCGGCGGGCAGGACCTCAAGGATAAGCTCATACGCTGTGTCGGCGACCCCGCCAAGCGCTTCGACGAGGACGCCCTGCGGATCCTCCGTGCCCTGCGCTTTGCCTCTGTGCTAGGCTTTGAGATAGAGCCCGAGACCTCAAAGGCAATATTCGATAAGCGCTTCCTGCTCGAGTATATCTCCGGCGAGCGGATCTTCGCGGAGCTCAAAAAGCTGCTCTGCGGCAAGAACGTCACCAAAATACTTATCGACTACAAGGAGGTCTTCGCCGCCATAATGCCCGAGATCACGCCCTGCTTCGGCTTTGCTCAGCCCACCAAGCACCACTGCTACGACGTCTGGACGCATATCGCCGTCAGCGTCGGCTGCTGCCGCGAGGACGCAAGGCTGCGTCTCGCCATGCTCTTCCACGACATCGGAAAGCCCGCTATGGCGCGTTATGACGAGGACGGCACCGTTCACTTCAAAGGCCACCCCATAAAGAGCGCCGAGATGCTCACTGAGATCCTCGACCGCTTCCGCAGCGACAACGCCACCATATCCTATGTCCGCGAGCAGGTCATCGAACACGATAACCGCATTCCCGTTACCCGCAAAAACGTCAAGCGCTTCATGGCAAAGCACGATTTCGATTTCTTCATGGACTATCTCGAGATCCGCCGCGCCGATACCCTCGCCCAGTCGGACTACAACCGCGAGGGAAAGCTCGAGGAGCTCGATCAGCTGGCATTTATCGCCGTCACCGTAAACAACGAGAACAGCTGCCTCAAGCTCACCGATCTCGCCGTTGACGGCAAGGATATGATCTCCCTCGGTATGAGCGGAAGGCAGATCGGAGCCATGCTGCAAAGGCTTCTCGATCTTGTCGTCGATGATAAGCTCGAGAACGATCACGATGTCCTCCTCGATTACGCAAGAAATAGAATGAGATGAGCAAACGCATACTGATATTCGCAGCAGCAGCCGTTCTCTGGTGCGGAGTGATATTTTATCTCTCCTCTCAGCCGGCAGAGGAATCCTCCGAAACAAGCGGCTTTTTCGTCGATCTTATCTGCGATCACATAGTTCCCGGCTTTGACGAAAGATCTCCCGCACAGCAGGATGAGATCAGACACAACATAACCGTTGCAGTGCGTAAAGGCGCCCATTTTTCGGCCTATGCGCTGCTCGGAGCCCTTGCTTTCGGCGCCTGCGGCTTCATTGAGCGCAAAAAACTGCGCAGCGCAGCAGCGGTAGGGTCTGCGTGCCTGTTTTCGGCTACGGATGAATTTCACCAGACCTTTGTTCCCGGCAGGAGCGGAGAGGTCAGGGATGTGATCATCGACACCTGCGGGGCTGCTTTCGCCGTCGCGGTGATCCTGCTCGTGTTTCTGATCCGCGAAAAAAGGAAAAAGGGTCGGGAGCAAAAAGATTGATAAAAGTCTTGTGACCAAGCGGTCACTTTCTGAAAGAGACGAGGTTTTTGCAAAAAACACAGGCATTTCTCCGTTTAGAAGCGGGGAAATGCCTTTTTTGTATCATATTGTGTGAGTCCGGGGAAGTTTTTCGTCGGATATTGAGCGTTTTTGAGCTCGTTTTAGTACGGCCGTTAAGTGACCAACCGGACACCTGACGGCGTCATGACCCGGAAAATGGGGGAAATGAGGCGCTTTTGTATCGGTCTCAGGGTTCGGGATCACGTTCCGTACAGTTTGTGTGAGCTTTTTTCGTTTTTGTTTAACTCTTACAGTATTATCATAAAACTGTCACATAGCGGGGGTATCATATAGACAACAGGTCAGAGGGACACCTGGGCAGAGCACAGGGCAGCAGCCCAAGCAACGCAAGGGTATTCTGAAAGGACGACAACAACAGATCAAATCAGACAGGTAAGCACCCAAGTCCCAACCACATATTCTTTTTCTCCATTAAAATATATTCACCTTCACAACAAAGGCTCCTTTACAAAAAGGGAGCTTTTGTTGTTTTTGTTTTTCTCTTTGAATGTTCACAACATTTGTTCAAGCCTTTCGGCTCTTTCAAAGGCGAGTCTGAGAAAGCCCTTGGGCAACACCGCACAACCACCGGCTAACGCCTTTGTACATCATCCGCTTGCATATTTTCCGTCATTATTACCGTGTCAACTTGTTGACACTATTCTCCTTGCCGTTGCGTAAAGCGAAGTGAACTTCGCTTGCAAGGCGGCGTCGAAT
>JAFXVY010000053.1 GCA_017534595.1 Ruminococcus sp. | reverse complement strand
ACAATGCACAATGCACAATGCACAATTATCCTCGGGCGGCGTATTGCCTGCGAAGCCGGGAACTATCGGTGATCAACAATGAACTTTAAGATCCGTGCGCCGCAGGCGCACACCTTTGATTGTGCATTGTGCATTGTGCATTATGAATTGTGCATTGATCGTATTTTTTTCTTTTTTTGTCTTGCATTTTTTCTCGGATTGTAGTATAATAGATTGGAAATATTTTTAATCGGGAAGGATCTTGACAGATGAGTAACGGAAAGATCGGTTTTGACAACGACAAATATCTGAAAATGCAGTCGGAGCATATCCGCGACAGGATCAAGAGCTTCGGCGGCAAGCTGTACCTTGAATTCGGCGGCAAGCTCTATGACGACTACCACGCCTCCCGCGTGCTGCCCGGCTTCAGGCCCGACTCCAAGCTGCAGATGCTGCTCCAGCTCAAGGAAGAGGCAGAGATAGTCATCGTTATCAATTCCGCGGATATCGAGAAGAACAAGATCAGGGGCGACCTCGGCATCACCTACGATGTGGACGTCATCCGCCTCTATAACGTATTTACGCAGATCGGGCTCTATGTGAGCTCCGTCGTGCTGACGCAGTATGAGGGTCAGCGGTCGGCGGACGCTTTTCAGAAGCGTCTCGAGGCTCTCGGCGTGAGGGTCTACCACCACTACCCCATAGCCGGCTACCCCTCCAATCTCAAGCTCATCATGAGCGACGAGGGCTACGGCAAGAACGACTATATCGAGACCTCCCGCAGGCTCGTGGTCATAACGGCTCCGGGACCCGGCAGCGGCAAGATGGCGACCTGCCTTTCCCAGCTCTACCATGAGAACAAGCGCGGCAGCGATGCCGGCTATGCCAAGTTCGAGACCTTCCCGATCTGGAACCTCCCGCTGAGGCACCCGGTCAACCTCGCTTACGAGGCGGCTACCTCCGACCTCAACGACGTGAACATGATCGACCCCTACCACCTCGACGCCTACGGCAAGACCACCGTAAACTACAACCGCGATGTGGAGATCTTCCCCGTGCTCAATGCGATGTTCGAGAAGATCCTCGGCGAGTCGCCCTACAAGTCCCCGACGGATATGGGCGTCAATATGGCAGGCAACTGCATCATCGACGATGAGGTCGTGTGCGAGGCCGCCAAGGAAGAGATCATCAGGCGCTACTATGTCGGCCTCTGCGGGCGCAAGAAGGGCAAGACCTCCGAGGACGAGATCGTTAAGCTCGAGCTGCTGATGAATCAGGCCGGAGTATCGGCCTCCGACCGTGCCTGCGTGGCTCCCGCCCTTGAAAGAGAGGCTCAGACAGGCGCTCCCGCCGCGGCTATGGAGCTCCCCGACGGCACCATCCTCACCGGCAAGACCTCCAATCTGCTCGGCGCGGTGTCGGCACTGCTGCTCAACGCCCTCAAGCACTTCGGCGGCATCGACGACGATGTGCTGCTGATGTCCCCCGAGGTCATCGAGCCGATACAGGGTCTCAAGATAAACCACCTCGGCAACCGCGACCCCCGCCTGCATACAGACGAGACGCTGATAGCCCTCGCTATCTGTGCAGCCTCCGACCCTGCCGCCAAGAAGGCAGTGGATCAGCTTGAGAAGCTCCGCGGCTGCGAGGTACACTCCACCGTTATCCTCTCCCCCGTTGACGAGAGGACCTTCAAGCGCCTCGGCATCAACCTGACCTGCGAACCCAAATTCAACTGACGATACCTGCTCACCCCGCTGCCGAACAGCGGGGTGCTGCTGTTTATTGTGCCGTCTCCGCGCCGCTCCATTTTGCAATCTGCATTAAAATTTTCGCTTCCGCAGCGGCAAAATCTACATTTGCGGAGCCCCGTTCACCGCGATTTTCCTTGACTATGCCGGGAATGTGTGGTATAATGATATATTGTATGATGAAACAATCGGAGGGATCTGCTTGACTTTCAGCTCGGTCATCTTTCTTTTTATATTCTTTCCGGTAACATTCCTGCTCTATGCGATAATACCCAATCTCACCGCAAGGAATGTGATACTGGCGGCAGCGAGCCTTGTGTTCTATGCCTTCGGAGAGCCGTTCGCAGTAATGCTCATGGTGCTCTCGATCATCTTCAACTATATCTTCGGGCGGCTCGCCTCCGGGGACAAGCACGCCAAAAAAGCCGTGTTCTTCGCGGTGCTGGTGAATATAGGCCTGCTTATCGGGTATAAGTATACCGGCTTCTTTGCCGAGACCTTCAACAGCATCACCGGGCTCTCGATACCCGTCCCGAATATCAGGCTGCCTATCGGTATCTCGTTTTTCACCTTCCAGGGGCTCAGCTACGTCATCGACGTTTACAGGGACAAGAAGCTCGTGCAGAAGAGCCTGTTCTCGGTGCTGCTGTATATCTCCTTCTTCCCCCAGCTCATCGCCGGCCCTATCGTGCGGTATGAGGACATCGCCAAGCAGCTGCGTGAGCGCGAGTTCTCCTCCGACAGAGTCGCAAGGGGCATAAAGCGGTTCATCTTCGGCCTCGGCAAGAAGGTGCTGATCGCCAATCAGATGGGCTTCGTCGCCGATACCGTCTTCTCCTACTCCCCCGATCAGGTCGGGATGCTCCCCTCATGGGTCGGCGCGGTATGCTATACGCTCCAGATCTTCTTTGACTTCTCCGGCTACTCGGATATGGCTATCGGCCTCGGCTGCGTGTTCGGCTTCGATTTCAGAGAGAACTTCAACTATCCGTTCATCTCCGCCTCCATACAGGATTTCTGGAGGCGCTGGCATATCTCCCTTTCCACCTGGTTCAAGGAGTATGTATATATCCCCCTCGGCGGCAACCGCAAGGGCAAGGCGAGGACGACGCTCAACAAGCTGCTGGTCTTCTTCCTGACCGGCTTCTGGCACGGCGCCAACTTCACCTTTATCGTCTGGGGTATGCTCCACGGAGCCTGCCAGATGCTCGAGACCTATCAGGTCATCCCCACAAAGAAAAAGTGGTTCAGACCCTTCGGGCACGTTTACACAATGCTCGTCGTGATACTTGCCTTCGTGCTGTTCCGCGCGGATACGCTGACTCAGGGCTTCGGGCTCATCGGCAATATGTTCTCGGGAGCCTCGGGCAATGCCGCGGCGAACGCCGAGATACTCTCCTGCTTCTCGATGATGTTCGTGATCGGGCTCATCTTCGCGGTGATACTCTCAACGCCCGTATGCCGCGTGATCGGCGGGAAAATGGCCGGCACCAAAGCCGCCGGCGCCTACGAGTACCTGACCTATGCCGGGTCGCTGGTGATCTTCGCGCTCTGCATACTGTCGCTTATCTCCAGCAAGTACAACCCGTTCATCTATTTCAGGTTCTAAGGGGGTGCGGGATATGAACAAAGCTGTAAAGATAATCTATGCCGCACTTTTCTTCGGCATCTGTGCGGTTCCCCTCTGCGCGGCTCCCTTTGTCGAGAGCAACGCCGAGATCGAAAAGAAGGAGCTGGCGGAGATGCCCTCGATAGTCAAGGACGGCTCCCTCAACACCGACTTCTCCACCGAGTTCGAGTCGTGGTACAACGACAGGCTCCCCTTCCGCTCCGAGCTGCTCACCGCAGCCGACTACGTCAAGAGCGAGCTGCTGTCCTCACCCGCCTCGACGGTCATCACCGGCAGCGACGGCTACCTCTTCTATGACGGCTCCAAGGCCGACTTCATGGATACCAATGCCATGAGCGAGACAAGGCTGCGCGCCACCGCCGTGACCCTCTCTCTGATAGAGGAGAACGTCAAGGCGAAGAACGGGCGGTTCCTGTTCTTCTGCGCTCCCAATAAGGAGAGCATCTACGGCGAGTATATGCCCGCCTGCTATACGAAGGCAGAGGAGACCAACCTCACCCGCCTCCACGCCCTGCTCTCCGAGTACGGCGTCACCTACCTCGATATGAAGCAGGTGCTCACCGATAACAAGGATCAGGGGCTCTACCATAAGCGCGACACCCACTGGAACTACCTCGGCGCAAGGCTCGGCTACAACGCCGTTATGGACGCCCTCGGCAAGGAGCACAAGACCTATGCCGACGCCGCCTATACAGTCACAAAGGACTGGCGCGCAGACCTCGACAAGCTGCTCTACCCCGCCGGTGACGGCATCCTCGACGACCAGTACCGCTTCGATATCGAGTGGGACGAGTTCGAGTTCGCCATACCCGCCGGAGTTGAGGATACCGCGGCTCAGCTCGAGAACTTCATATCGGATAAGGAGGAGAACGATACCCGTATCTCCACCAAGAACTACGATGCCGACGGCAGGCTCTATATGGTGCGCGATTCCTTCGGGCGTGCGCTGCTGCCGTTTATGATCGACAACTACGAAAAAGCCATGTTCGTGCGCACCACCTGCCCCGAGCTCTCAATGGTCTCCGAGGGCGGAGATATGATCTATGAAATCGTCGAGCGAAACCTCAGAAATCTCACCGAGACGGCGCCGTTCATGTTCGCTCCCGAAAGGAGCATCTCCCTTCCCGCCGACACAGCGGGCGAGGTCAAGCGCATGGAAGCCAAAAACGAAGGCTACGCCTGCCGCATCTACGGGCTGCTCCCCGACGATACGGATATGTCCGACGGCAGAGTCTACGTCACCGTTGCCAACAGCGCAGGGGCGCACACCTTTGAGGCATTCCCGGTCTGCGAGAGCAAGATGCTCGGCGAGGAGAGCGAAAAGGCGTTCTCGCTGATGATAGATCCCGCGCTGGAGCTCTCCGGCGAATACACCGTTACCGTAACGACCGGCGGCAGGAGCTACACCTGCGCCTCGAAAGCGATATTCTGACAGCTCATAAAGGCATCCGGCCTTATGATATAAGCAAACAAGATAAAAGAACAGGAGTGTATGAAAATGAACATTAAAAGAGAACTCGCGGTACTTGCCGCAATAGCGATCACGGCAGCAGGTCTGGTATCCTGCGGCGACAGCACCAGCTCCACCGCTGCGCTGACCACTACCACAAACGCCGCATCCGTTCCCGCTGACACTAACAGCCCCGCTGAAACCGAGAGCACTGCCGATCCCGCTTCCGATGCCGAAAGCACCGCCGAGACCAAGGAGTATGAGCGCATCTTCACCGCTGACAAGGCCAAGATCAAGTACAACGGCGCTGAGATCGCAGTAGGCAGCAAGATCGACGACATCAAGGGCTCGCTGGGCGCCGAGGCTGCACCCTCCACCGATGCTCCGAGCTGCCTGACCGGCAACACCATCAAGGAGTACTACTATGCCGGCATGACCATCCAGGCCAACAACGACGGCACGATCTTCTCGATCACCCTGTCGAATGACCTCTACTCCGGCGGCGACGGCACCACTGCCGACGGCGTAAAGCTCGGTGACGATGCCGACGCTGTTAAGACCGCACTCGGCAAGCCCGACGAGGAGAAGAAGACCAACCTCATCTACAAGGACGGCACCGTAACGCTTCAGGTAACTGTATCCAAGAAGGGCGCGGATGTTATCTGGGTATCCGATTCTTCGGTAGAGAACTGACGCAAAAAACAAGATCCGAACACAGCAGACGGGGTCAAGGGAGTTTTCCCTTGACCCCGTATTTTTGCGTTCGGGTCTTTTGTTTTCAGAGCTTACCTCGGACGCGGCACAAAGCCGTATTTCTCGGCATAGCCGTTCCAGCCGGCAAGATAGCGGGCAAAGATGCTGTAATCGGCTGCGGTAACGCCGTCCTCACCGTCTATTTCCGCATTCGCAAGGTTCAGGGTAGTCTCGTCGTACCCGGGCCAGTGTGCAAGATATCTTGCAAAGCAGGTCAGATCGGTGACATCGACCACGCCGTTGTCGTCTATGTCTCCGAGCAGCGTACCTGTCTGTTTGAAGGTGATCTCCCACCAAACAGTAGCTGTGCGGTCGGGATCACCCAAGACTTCCACCGAAAGCGACGAGGGTATCGACGAGCCGTCAACAGTGTACTCATAGGGATGAGTTGAACCGTTTATGTTCATGCGGTAGTTGCACTTAACGGTTATCGACTCGATCTCGCTCTCGCTGTGACCCGAGAGCAGCTCGGTCTTGGTCAGGGTCGTCCTGACTGTCCAGCCCGAGCCGATCTTGGCGGTCTTGCTGCCGTCGCCGTAAACGGGAGTATAGCTCACCTCAGTACCGCCGAACTTCTTGATGAGCGCCTTTACGACATCGTCCGAGCGGTAGTACCATTTCAGAGAATCGCGGCTGATAAGACCGAAGTTGTCGTTGGGTCTTTGTGAATTGCTGTAGCTGTTGTTGTCCCAGATAACGACAGGCATCGAATACTTGATCGCCAGATCGGCAAAGGCCTCGACCCACTTGACGCGCTCACTTGTATTCTTGTAATCGGAAGCGCCGAACTCTCCGATGCAGACGGGTATGCCGTTTTTAACGAAGGTATTGTAGATCGACTTGATTACGCCGGAAAGCTGACTGCTCATTGACTGGTCAAAGGTCGTGTAGCCGTTCATTGTAAAATAGTAGGGGGTGTAGGCATGGATCGAGACGATGATATTCGAGTCATTGGGTATCTTGAGAGCGCTCATGGCAGCATTTTCGTTCGATGCCGCGTATGTAGGTATCATCAGCGCACGGGTGCTGTTGTTGCCGCCTGTCGCGCGGACTGTGGAAACGAAATCCTGATTGAGGTCGTTGATGACTGCGCGCTCGGAGGCGGTGCCGCCGCCCCACTCTGCGGCTGAGCCGACCGTTCTGGGCTCGTTCATGCCCTCGAAGATGAGGTGCCTGTCATAGTCCCTGAACTCGTTGGCGATCTGCTTCCAGATAGCCTTGAACTTGGTGCTGACGCTGTTGTACTTGTTTTTATCCGGAATGAGCCAGGTATCCTCGTGATGTATATTGAGGATAACGAAGAAGCCCTCCTCCATAGCCCAATCGACTACCTCATGTACTCTTGCGAACCATTCGGGGTCGATGGTATTGGAGTTGTTCAGCAGGTGATTTCCCCAGGTCACGGGGATCCTGATGGTGGTAAAGCCCTTGGCTTTGACGGCCTTGATGAGCTGCTGAGTAGCCCGGGGATTTGACCACGAGGTCTCGGAGATAAGGCCGTTTGCACCGGTAGACTCAAGGGTATTTCCGAGGTTCCAGCCGGCGCCCATCTGAGCGCAGATCTGCTTAGCCGAGAGGCCTGAGACATCGGCTGCTTCGGCCACGCCGGAGCTTTTCGGCATACTTGTCAGTATCCCGACTGACAGCACGGCGGCGGTAACGACGCCAAGCAATTTTCTGATGATCTTCATAACACTTTCCTTTCCTCACTCTGCGGCACACGGTATGCAGGCCGCTTACAGATGATATTATACCACAATGGTGTTGATTGCGTCAATTCTCAAATAGGACAAATCGCACACTCAATTTTGTGGATTTTTACATCCGAAAAGGTTTAAGTCAGTGATATTTTGTGATAAGGCAGGGGTGAACGCCCAACAAGCTGCCGCGTTTGTGACTTGCAGCTTTTATTTGATCTCCTCTGTGAACCCCGTCAGACAGATCCACCCCGCACCGTCGGTCAGCTTCCCCCACATCTGCCCGCCGACCTTATTCTCGTCTGAAATTGCGGCCTCGCTCCCGCACGGTATCAGCCCGACGATCTCGTTGCCGATCCCCGCTCCCCTGCGGATGTTCAGCCCCGTCCGGTATGTCACCCGGACTCTCTTCGCGCTGCTGTTCTCATTCTTCTCCTTCGGCCTCAGTACCCCCAGCACCGGGTAGCACCCGTCCGTCGGGGAGAACCTGTGCTGCACCAGCTGCGCGGGCTCGTGCCTGCCCCTCGTGTTCTGCTCAAAGCTCTCGAACCAGTCAAGCGTGCCCTTTCCGCTGCCGATGCCGGTATGCCCGAAACGTCCCCCGCCCCAGACGATTATGTCGCCCTTCTTCACGATAAGGCTTCTTGTGTTGCTTATCCTGTCAAAGGCCTTCACCAGCGCGGGGAAGCTGTAAAAGCGCGTGTAGAGCTCCCTTGCGCCCTGCACCCAGACCCCCGTTATCCCATAGACCTCTTTAAGGTAGAGATCCACAAGGTCAACGCACTGCACCCCTGCCGTGCCGTCGAAGTCTATCGGCCTGCCGTTGTACTTCTGAAAAAATGAATCGTAGTTCATAGCTTGTCCCTCCATTTTTCAAGGTCTTCTATCCTGTGGCTCGCCACGCGGATATCCTTCTCCGCAAGCGCCATCCGTTCGATCACGCTGTTGTGCTTCTCCACCTTGCGCTCAAGCTGCTCGATGCGGTAGGTAACGAGCCGGATACCCGAAAAGGTGCCGAGGAACGTCCCGATCAGCGAGAGCAGAGCGACGATTATCTCCGTGGTCATGATGTCACCTCCGTTCGTCGCTGTCATGTCCCGGCTTGCGGGTCTGCGTGCCGAAATAGAAGCTTATCACAACCGTGAAAACGGTCAGGAACTGATCCTTTGTGATGCTCCCCCTCAGAGCCAGCACGCAGAATACCGCCGTAAGCGCAAGCGTAACGATCGACTTGACGTCAATGAGCCTTGAAAGCCTGTAAAGCATGACCGCACCTCCTTTCCGATAACACACCCCTCTATAAACAGCGAAAAACGCCCCGTTCGTTGCACCGGAACGTGCAACTTCCGGGATATGATTTTAAATTATCCTCTGATTTCGTAGACCTGCACAAATCTCAGACCGCCCGGAAGTGCATATCTCACAAAGAGGCGCCGTAAAAACACGTGAAACAGATACATATTAACAGCCTTGACAAATCTGCGGGTATGGTGTATAATGTAGGGTATGATATTATCCGGAAGGAAGTATGAGAATTGAAAGATCTGAAAAGGCTGACGGCTGTGCTGGCTGCCGGGATAATGGCGATCACAGCCCTTGCATCCTGCGGTGAGCATATCCACAAATACAGCGTCAAGGTCACCAAGGAGGCTACCTGCACCGAGAACGGCCTCAAGACCTACACCTGCGACGAATGCGGCAAGACCTACGACGAGGTCATCACCGACGGTCACAAGTATGTTGACAAGGTAGTTGCTCCCACCTATGACGAGGAAGGCTACACCCTGCGCACCTGCTCGATCTGCGGCTACGAGACCAAGACGGATATCGTGCCCAAGCTCGAGAGAGAGTATGACGACATCGCCGGCGCCGAATTATCGGGCGTAGAGGACAGCTATCCCTACACCGGTCAGGCTATCTCGCCCCAGCCGATAGTCAAGCTCCACGGCGAAACGCTGACGCTCGACAAGGACTATACCCTCACCGTAGAGAACAACACGAATGTGGGTACAGCGACTCTGACTATCACCGCCAAGGGCGGCTTCAAGAACAAGCTGGTCAAGACCTTCGAGATAGTCCGCAAGGGCTGGGAGGAAGTTGAAGGCGAGCGCTTCTACTATGACGGCGACATGGTCACCGGGCTTTACGAGATCGAGGGAGAAAAGTATTTCTTCAACGAGAAGGGCGTAATGCAGACCGGCTGGCAGGAGATCGACGGCGGCTACTACTGCTTTGACCGTCTTGACGGTTTCCTCATCACCGACGATCAGCCCGACGGCATCAAGGTAGACGCTACGGGCAAGGCGGAGCAGTCCGACTATAACGAATACAAGATCACCACCTTTATGACAGCACACGAGATCATGCTGGAGCAGACCCTGCCGACCGATACCATGGCTGAGAAGAGGCTCAAGCTGTTCAACTGGGAGATGTACGAGCACGGCTACCACCGCTGGAGACTGCTTGAGGACATCTACGACACCTCACCCGACTGGGAGATCACGTTTGCGAACGACATCTTTGTAAGAGGCTCGGGCTGCTGCGTAGCGGACTCCTGTGCGGCGGCGTTCCTCATCCGCGAGATAGGGTACACAGACATATACATCTGCCATGACAGCTCGCATTGCTGGTTCACGGTAGGCGGCAAGCTGTTTGACCCGTTGTTTGCGGAGGCAAAGAACTTTGATGACAACTTCAATGCTGACTACACCGATTACAGACAGTGGCCGGTAGGGCGCAGACGTATCGACGGAGTAAGCACGGACGTATAAAAAACAAACAAAAGCTGCGGCTCCAAACGCGGAGCCGCAGCTTTAATTGTCAGTATATCAATCTCCTGATATGCGTCCTCGGATTGTATATCGAGAACCTCGCAAGATCGGATATCACTATCCCAGTCCTCGAGTTCATCGCGTGAACTATCTTGCCGTCCCCTATGTACATCGAAGCATGGAAGGTGTCATAGTAGCTCCACGAGTACCCGAAATACACAAGGTCTCCCGGCCTCAGATCACTGAACGGTACTTCTATGCCGCACTGCACCTGCGTGCCCGTCCAGTGCGGGATGTCTATTCCCACCGTCGCATAGGACAGCATCGTGAGTCCCGTGCAGTCGCACGCCTTGAACTTCGCTCCGTTGAGCACATAGGTGCCTCCCACGTTGCTCAGCGCATAGTTTATGACCGTCAGAAGCTTCTTCTGCTTGTCCGCACTGAGATCGCTCGGCAGCACTATCCCGTAAGGATTGGAAAGTGTCTCCGCCGGCTTGGTAGTCGTCGCGGCCTTGGTAGTGGTCGTGGGCGGCTTCGTCGTTGTGGTCGTCGCCTTGGTTGTAGTAGTTGTTGTCGTGGCCTTGGACGTCGTTGTCGTCGCCGGAGCCGATGTATCCTTCGTGGTAGTGGCCGCAGCAGTTGTAGTCGTCTCGGTGACGGACTTCGTTGTGGTGGTCGCGGAGGTCGTCGTGGTCTGCTGAGTTGTGGTAGTCACCGTCTCTGTCGGCGGCTGAGTTCCCTGTGTCTCCGCGGGAGGCACTGTCGTCTGCGGAGTCTCCGTGACCTCGGGAGCCGTGGTAACATCGGGGGCCTCGGTCACAGGCTCGGCGGCGGTCTGCTGCTCTGCCCTTTCCGACTCTGCCTTACGCTCGGCTTCGAGCTCTGCGGCCTTGGCTGCGAGCTCATCCGAGAGCATACCCAGCTTTTCAAGCTCCGCGCTGTACTGCTCGAGCAGGAGATCCTGCTCTGCCTGGCTCTGTTCAAGACGCTCCCTGCGCTCGGAATACTGCGCCGCAGCATCCTGAAGCTCGGCGAGCTTGTCCTCGGCCTGTGCCTTCTTATCCTGGATGTCCCGCAGATCTTCAAGCAGGCGGTCTATGATCGACTTGTCGTGATTGACTACACGCTTTATAAGCTCGGTGCGCATAAGCACATCGAAGAAATCCTCCGACGTCAGGATTATATCCGCGAAGCTCTCCGACCCCGCCAGATACAGCGCCCTTATGCGCCCGCTGTAATTGTTGACTTCTTCTTTTATGGCGGCCTCCTGCTGCTCGATCTGATAATCCAGACCACGCAGCTCGTCGTCGGCCTCTACCATGCGGTCCACAAGCTCTTCGGACAGCGCCTGGAGTTCTGCCTTTTCGGTCTCGAGGGCACGCAGCTTCTCGGAGACAGCCTCAAGCTTCTCGCGCCCGTCGGCGCTTTTGCTCTCGGCCTCGCGGATGCGCTCGTCAAGCTCCTCCTGCTCGCGGGAGAGTTCCTCGAGCCTCTGCTCGTGCTCGGAGACCTCCGGCTCGGCGTAGGTGAGGATACCCGAGCTGTCCTGCATATAGCTGAACACGCCTGCGGCAAGCACCGCAGCCGCGATACAGCAGACTGCCCTTTTCATAAGACCCGTGCGCATTCAGCATACCTCCTCCGATAAGAGTGTACCGTCTCAAAAAACGGGTTTCAATTATTATACATCATTTCACAGAAAATGTCAAGAAGCGGCCAAATAACAATGCACAACCCCGGGCAAGCTGCCCGAATAATTGTGCATT
>JAFXVY010000052.1 GCA_017534595.1 Ruminococcus sp. | reverse complement strand
ATTCCGTATGCTGACAACATAGAAAAGCAGTATACCGATATTTATCACGGGAATCACAATGAACATTACCGCTATCGCCATAACCGTTGTGTAATAGTTGTGATCCTCGATCTCAAGCTCGTCGGGCTCCTGTATATGTACCATGTCACCGAAGCGGCTTTTGAATATGCCGACCGTTCTGTCGTAGTAGGTCTTGGGGACGAAGCCGTCATAGTAATAGCTCAGAGAACGCACCCGTATATCATCGGGTGCGGCATAATAACTCAGCACTATCTGATCATCAGGATGTTCGTCGAGGGTAAGAAAACGTCCGGCGACCTCAAAGATCTCGCCGCAGAGCTCCACCGTACTGCCGACAGCGGGAGCGAACCGGCTGCCCTTGCAGAAATACAGCTGCTTTGCCCCGGAAGAATAATCCTCGTTATCTATGAACTCACCCTCTGCGATATGCTCCCGGCAGAAATCATATTTTTTGTGTTCATACACATACTCCAGCTTCTCCGGATCGTACTGCATATCTATATCAACATATATGTATCCGGTATCTCCGAGAGTATATATACCGCTTTCAAAGCGCTCGTTTATCTCATCAACGAGAGGCTCGGATATATTTCCGCTGTCATCAAGAGCATATACCGAGAAAAGCTGAATAAGATCTGCTTCGGTCAATATCTCCTCGGGCACCTCAACCATAGCGGCTTTGATATCCGCGAGCCTTATCTCCTCATCAAAATAAAAAGCGAGCCCTGTAGATTCTATAAACTCTGAACTGCGCTCATACCTATAATTGCAGTAAACGCCGTAAGCAAACACCACGCTGACCGCCGACAGTACCTGCAAAATGATAATCAGCACGAATATCAACCTGCTGTTCCTCTTAAACAGGCGTATGTTCATGAAAACGTAATGCATGGCAGGTCACCTCGTCAGTCAACAGTTTAATAATCAAATAATCGTTGCTCTGTATGAATACAAATCGACTACACTGGAATTTGTTGTAGTGCTGCTATATACCGTTACATGAGTTAGATATTTTGTCTTTTTCGGATCTAAGCTGCTCCTGTTCATTGTAGTGTTATTTGTACCGTTTGGATTATATATACCGCTCATATTTGATAACGAGATAATCGCCCCGGTGGGGTCATCTTTTTCTATATAAGCTTTTACATATCGACTGCAAACACCGTTGATCTGAAATTCCAACTTAATGCTTCCAGTGTAAACATTAGTTGCTGCCCAAGAAGTATTAGTAGAATTTGAAAAAGAACCGGTTCCACTACCAGCAGGGAAAGTGTTGTTTAAGCTATAAAAGTTTTGAGCTCCTGCCTCTATTGCTAAACAAGATATAACAATAGATATTATGAAAATAATTGAGATGATCCTTTTTCCTTTCATAATTTTCCTCCTTTAATTGTAGCATACAAGCCCTATGCTGTCAATGCTTGATTTTCCAGGTCAAAGCCTGTATCCGTATGACATCCGTTGGCTATATTACATATTTTGCCTGGTAGATATTGGCTTCGCCAATATCCTCTGCGCAGAGGAAATATTTTACTTTACTGCATCGGTATCTTTCCTACTTCCTGCTTAAAGCAGTCTCAGATCAAGTCCACACAGGATCGCTGTAATCGGTTATTGTTTCGTAATTGGAACCGGAATAGACTTTGAACTCAGATTTGACACGATACTGATTGCCTGAATAGACTGATCTGTGATTTACAAAATTACAAGTATAGCTGTAATATGTAGCATCCAACGATTCACATTTTCGCCACTGTGCGCCGTTCTTGACTTCTTTCATTTATAATGTGTTTGAATGAAACTTAGTAATTCACCGTTCTTTTCCGAATAGACCTTTCCGGCACCTTCACTTCGTTAACCATCCACCGCCCTCGGCAGAATAGCTTTACTGCCGGCAAAGCGTACGGCAATGAACACAACAGATATCAGCTCAATGACCAGCGCCGCGCCTACTGCGAAGGCTATGCTCGCAGCTCCGGTAATGCTGATCTTCTGCACCCTGGAAAAGATCGCCGAGGCGGTCAGCGCTATGGGCAGAGACACCGCTATGCAAAGCAGCATACGCAGCAGATAGAGTACGGTTATGTCGCGCTTTTTCGCACCTACGCAGAGCATCACAAGATAGCTGCGCTCGTTTTTCCGGTAGGTCAGGTAATTGTTCGCAAGCAGCCCCACAGTCGAGATGACCGCTATCCATCCGCCGATCATCAGTATCCCCGAGGCGGCTGCGAATTCATTTTTCAGCGCTTTGTCTATGTCAAAGACCTCGAGACCCGTGATGCCCTCTCTGCCCGAGACGGCAGCCTTCAGCTCATCTGCCCTGCCGCCGGACTTCATAAACAGACAGCTCCCGACATTCTTGGCTGTGGGTGCCTTGTATCTGTCGGAGGTCAGGATGTACGCCGAGCCGGTGTTGGCACTTGACAGATAAAACAGTATGTCATTGGGAACTATCCCGCAGACGCGGTATTTCCTGCTTGACGTCATAAACTCGCTGCCGAGAGGGTGCCTGTCTTCAAGCAGCCTTGGGACAAAGCAGGGTATGGCTCTCTCGCCGTCAAGGTCGAGGCGGATATCCGCAAGCTCCGCCGCTATGTCGAACATCCCGTCCGAGCAGCAGGTGATAAAGGTACCCTTTTCCTCACCGCTCTCGACCAGATAGTGCCTCGCCGTGAAGTACTGCTCAGGAACGGCAGCAGAAAGGATATCCTGTATCACGGCGTCCTCGAGCTCGTCATAGTAGACCTTTACCGAGTTGTAAAGGAAGCGCTCCCGCATAAAGCTGCGCATCGAAAGATAGTCCGAGGTCAGCGAGAAGCAGAGCTGATAGCAGACGATTGAAAATATGAGCTCCGCGATTATCAGAGCCGTCGAGAAGCGTGAGCTTCTGAGCTCGTGTAGGGCTCTCCAGAACAGCTTCATGGCTCCTCCTCCGTTATCAGGCCGTCAGATATGTAAACGGTGCGGCCGCACATATCCGCGATGCGCTTGTCGTGGGTCACGATAATGACGCTGCGGCCCTCCTTGGTCAGCGAGAGCAGGACGTCCATTATCCCGTCGGAGGTCTTGCGGTCGAGGGCGGCGGTGGGCTCGTCCGCGAGGATAAGCTCCGGCTCATTGACTATCGCCCGGGCAACAGCTACCCTCTGTTGCTGCCCTCCGGACAGCTTCGATACCCGCTTGCCCGCAAGAGAAGCTATCCCCATGCGCTCCGCAACCTTCAAGGCTCGCTGCTTCATTTCACGGTAGGAGACCTTATTCGAGAATGCCAGCGGGAACATTATGTTTTCGAGAGCGGTCTTGTCTGGGATAAGGCCGTAGTCCTGCAAAACGAAACCGATCTTTTCGTTGCGGATGCGGGAGAGCTGATCCGAGAGCTTGCGGGTGACATCCTCGCCGTCGAGCTCATAGGTGCCCTCGTCGGCATGGTCGAGGCAGCCGATTATATGAAGCAGGGTGCTCTTTCCGCTGCCGGAAACGCCCATAACGGCAAGGCTCTCGCCCTTTCGGACTTTAAGAGAAACGCCTTTAAGGGCTTCGACGGCATCGTCGGAGCCCTTGTTGTATGTCCGGGAGATATTCCTGAGTGTCAGCATCCTGTTCACCTACTTCTCTATCGGCGATCTTCTCACCGTGAGTATCGCTGTTGGTACGGCGGCTATGAGGTTTATGACCAGCAGCGCTCCCACGGCGATGTACATACAGTAAGGCCGCCAAGCGTAGCTGGGGTTTATGCTCTCGTAGAGCTTCTGCATAGGGATGCAGAGCAGCCCGCCGATCACTCCCGCCGCAAGCGTGATACACATTATCAGCACGACTATAAGCCTTGTTACTGCACCGTTTGACGCTCCGTAGACCCGGAAGGTGCGAAGCGTGGTGATATGTTTTTGACACAGCGACCATACCGCGAGGATGATGTTGGCGATACAGAACAGGCCGAAGACCGTGCACTCTGTAACGGTCGAGCCGAGGAACTCGTCGTACTGTTTGCTCAGGTGATCCTCATAACCCATAAATACGGCGCTGTCGGGCAGCCCGAGGACTTCGCAAAGCGTCTGCTTCTGCGAGCGGGAGAGCGGGTGCTCGTAGGAAAGGCTTTGCAGTCTGAGCCAGCTGTCGTAGCCGCCGAGATCGGTCACATGACCGGGCTTGTATTGTGTCTCGCGGGAGCCGAGATATTCACTCATGCATTCCTCTGCATACCAGAAGGGCAGCCTGCTGTGATCCGGGAAGCTTTCGCTGTGAGATACGCCGATGACCTCAAACTCATATTTCCCGCAGCCGAGCCTGTCTCCGGGCTTCACCGGGACGCCGCAGCGCATCTCAAGGCTGTCCGGCACCACAAGCACCCGGGCGTGAGAGGTCAGATCGTTCTCGGTATAGTCTCTGCCCTCAACTATCATATAGTCAAAAACGGAGCAGTTCATCACCGGTTCGTATCTGCTGTCCGCATCTTCAAATGCAGGGATGCCGTACAGATATTCAAAGGCAAGTATCCCGTCGCCGAATTCGTACCAGGGAACTCCGTTGAGCTTATACATCTGTATCACCATATCCCCGCTGACGGCAGGTATCTCCTTGTTCGCAAACGGCATCGGAAGGCCGGAATCAAGGTAGGCGTCCAGTGTTTCTCTTTTGCAGAGGTATTCGCTGAACGGAAATTTCTCATTGTACTCGCGGTTCTTCCCGGCATCGGTAAAGATCTCCGGGTCTTTTTCGCCCAGCACAGAGGGGTTGATATCATAAGTCCCGCCGTAATACTTTTCGGTGAAAATACTGCCCATAGACTCATTTGCATTCTTGACAGCCACAAAGAACAACGCCTGCACCGAAAGTATCATCGTCAGGATTATGATGGCGGTATATCTTCTGTGAACGGTCAACCAGTCGCGCAGCATTACTCTTATGACAAACAGAAATTTCATGCTGCGCGGCCTCCTTTTAGTCGTGGTAGATGTTAGTTACTCTTTTGTTTTTTGAAAATGATTTTCATGATACTATCTCCCCGTCCGAGATCTCTATCACCCGCCCGCACTGCTCCGCGACCTTCGGGTCGTGGGTGACTATGATGACCGTCCTGCCGGTCTCGTTGAGGGTGCGGAACAGTTCCATTATCTCAGCCGATGTCCTGCTGTCGAGAGCTCCGGTGGGCTCATCGGCAAGAAGGACTGAAGGCTCGTTTATCAGCGCACGGGCAATAGCTACCCGCTGCTTCTGTCCGCCGGATAGCT
>JAFXVY010000051.1 GCA_017534595.1 Ruminococcus sp. | reverse complement strand
GCCTTGTTTGTTTTGAATTATCAGTGCCTGCGGAGCCTTCAAGGGGCTCTGCCCCTTGACCCCGCGAGGAGGGCTCTGCCCCCTCGACCCCCGCAAGGGGGGAGACCCCCCTTGACCCCAAGTCGCTGTCGCGTTTGGGTCTTGCACTTTGTCCAGCCCGCCGTCAAACCAAAGTGCTTTCCTGCACTCCAAAAGCCAAAGGCGGAAATACGCCGTCCGCGTTAGGACTCGCGTTTGGGTCTACAGTTCTATCACTATCGCCAATCTCTCTCCCTCAAGCTTCGCCATGATGCTGCCTCCCATCTTCTCAACAAAATTCTTCGCTATCGCAAGACCGAGCCCCGTCCCCGTTCTCGCCGCTTCAACAGTGTAAAACCGGTCGAACAATCTCTCTACCTGCGTTGTCCCGAGTCCCGGTGCCGAGTTGGAAAAGGTGATGATGCAAGGCTCCGCCAGCGTGATTGAAAGGTCGCCGCTGCTGTATTTCAGCGCGTTGCTGAACAGGTTCGAGAACACCCTCGACAGCGCCGCCGGGTCGAGCTCGCGGATGATCTTCTTCTCGCAGATCTCCACCTCCGGGACGATCCCCCTTGCCTTGAGCGCCGCATAATGCGAGAGGATGCTCTCCTCCAGTGCCTTGCCGACATCCGTGGGTACGGCATCCGGCGTCCCCTCCGACGACAGCAGCACCGAGTATCTGAACAGCTCCTCGGTGAGCTGCTTCATGGCGTTCGCTCTCTCCTCGATGATCGCGAGGTAGTCCCTGACCTGATCCGGGAGCTCGCAGCGCTTCATCATATCGAGGTAGCCCATGATGGCGGTCAGCGGGGTGCGCAGGTCGTGGGAGATATTCGTTACGGCCTCTTTCAGCTCGCGGTCGCCGTTTATGTACCTCAGCTGCTCGCGCCTCAGCTGCCGCAGACGGCGGTCGAGCTCGGCGGCGAGGGCACGCATAGTCTTGTCGGAGGATGTTATCCCGATTACGGCATTGGTATCCTCGGAGAGTATGCGGTCGAGCTGGGAGATTATCTCGCGGGCACTCCGGCGCATAAGCACGATCTTGATCGTCAGCAGCACGCAGACAGCCGCCAGCACGCCTATGACCGCATAGAGCATAAGATCACCGTCCTTTCGGGGAGAATTGGCTGTGATAAGTATAGCACATCTTTCCGATGAATGCAAGTGCGCTTCGGATATAAAAACAGGGTCGGGGTACATTCCCCGACCCCGAAGTCCTGTCAGTTTATGTTTATCTTCCTGAACACCAGTACTCCGCCGATCATCAGCACCGCCATGAACGAGCAGGAATACAGCGGCAGATAGGGATAGTCCCTTGCGATCTCGCCGTTGAACTCATATCCGCCGGTAAAGAAATCCTCATCCATCCGGTCGATGACATCCTCGATCACCCCGTAGCTGTACCAGGTCATCACTCTATCGACCATTCTCATCTGTGCGTAGGGGTCGAGGCGGTAGAGGGTGGTATAGACGGTTCTCTTTGTCCCGCTGACAAAGAACGGATTTTGCTCATTGTGCTCTATATGCATACTGAGAGAGGGGTCCCATACTCCGACGATGTTCCACTTTTTTTCTCCCAGCCTGTTGCCGAGGCTGCCTTCCGCGATGCCGAAGCCTATTGCCGCCGCGAGGAGTATCGTTGCTGCTATCGGCAGTCTCGGCACGCAGAGCGCCAGCACGGCGCTGCCGACGGTTATCAGCAGGCAGTCCGCGAGGATGATCAGCGAGATGATGACGAGCCTGTCGGTGCTCATAAACCGCATGATCTCCGGCTTGCCGATCACGAAATAGGGTATGCTCATCAGCAGATAGAGTACGACCGAGCAGATCAGCGACGATATTATCAGCGAGAAGAAGATGCTCGCTCTCGAGAAGCCGAGCGTCAGCTTATTGCGGACGGTGCCGTCCGAGTGCTCGCGGCCGAGGTTGAGCAGCGTCAGTGCGGCACAGATGAGCAGCAGGAATACGAAGTGCGTCATATTGAAGCCGTAATCGCGCGCGGAACAGCCGCCGTAGCAGCCGAGGAATATTGCCGCTGCCGCAGCGATCAGAAAAAATCTCCCGAAGGTCAGGTGTATCAGATTGGTCTTTATCAAGCGTATCATATATATCTCTCCCGTGTATATCCGTTTTGTCGGTGCAGCCTCTCAGGGCTACTGTATGTTCCTTTTCTTTATTATCAGCATCCCGAGCACTGTCAGGAATGCGAATTCTCCGAGCCCCCAGAGGGGGTATTTCCAGAGGTCGATGCGGGAACCGCACATGAAATCGTAGTCCCACGTTTCTTTTGAATCCTTGAAGTCCTCTCTGTACTGTTCAAGGTCGTCAACGGTGAATTTCCCCTCAAAGCGGTCGAGCAGCTTCTCGGAGATGTACAGCGACGAGGGCGGCGCAAGGTAGTAGCCGGCGGTCAGCAGCCTTCTTGCCGCGCCGGAGGCGTAATGCACGTTTTCCTCTTTTCTTTCATCTGCGATCCTGTCGCCCTCATCGGATGACTCACCGTAGGCCACGATCCTGTATTCCGGCTGTGTGAGCGACTGCCTTGTCTCGTCGGAGAGCATGAACATCCCGAAGCAGATCAGTGCGCAGAGCAGCATGGCTGCGGCTCTGTTGTGTATCAGGCAGCAGACTGTGGTATATACCGCCGCCGTGACGATGAACGCCCCGAGCATCAGTCCGAAGCTCCGGAGAAGTATGCCTCCCGAGAAAAGCTCAAGGTAGTTTTTGTAGCCCATGATGAAAACTCCTGCCGTCACGAAGCCGAACACGATAACGGCCTCTATGATCGTTGAGATGAGCTCCGCGAGGAATATCTGTCTCTTTGTGAAGCCCATGACGAGCTTGCTTCGGACCGTCCCCTCCGCGAACTCGGTGCCGATGCCGAAGGCTGCCGAGGCCGCCAGCAGATACATCGCCAGCAGGTAGGGCGTGTTATCGAAAGGAGCGCCGGTGTTTTCATCGGCGACTGCGGACAGCCCGATCTCGTATACTGATCCCATCAGGAAAGCCGCCCCGCAGACCAAGAGAAATATCAGGCTGCCGAGATGCAGCCGCAGACAGTTCTTCAACAGTCTTGACAATGTATATCACTCCGTTTCGTTTTTTGGCGTCTGAAACACGGTATCATCAGTTCCCCACAAGGTCGATGAAGTAGCTCTCGAGGCTTTCGTCGGCTTCGGTGACGGAGATCAGCTCGCAGTTCTCAGAGGCGAGATCTGCGGCGAGCTTCGAGACGGTCAGCTGAGCATATATCCGGGCCTGAGAGTCGGACACGATCTCGTACTCGATGCCGAGCTTCTCGAGGACGCGGGAAAGCGCCTGCGTATCCGAGACGTTGGCTATCATGCACTTTCGCGCCTGCTTGGCGAGCTCCTCGGCGCTTATCTCCCGGACTATCCTGCCCTTATCCACAAAGCCGTAGTGGGTGGCGAGCAGTGAGAGCTCGGAGAGAATGTGGCTCGAGATCAGCACGGTGATGCTGCGCTCGCGGTTGAGCTTTAGTATCAGCTCGCGTATCTCGACGATGCCCTGAGGGTCGAGGCCGTTGATAGGCTCATCGAGCAGGAGAAAGTCTGGCGACCACGCAAGAGCGACGGCGATACCGAGGCGCTGCTTCATACCGAGTGAGAAGCTGCGGGCTTTTTTGCTGCCGATATCGGCGAGGCCTACGAGGGCGAGCAGCTCGTCTATGCCCTCATCGGAGGGGAGACCAAGCAGGGAATACTGCACCTTCATATTCTGCTTTGCGGTCATGCCGAGGTAGATTGCGGGCTTTTCGATGATCGCTCCCATGCGCTTGCGCTGGCGGCTGACGTTCTTATCGGTATTGGGCGAGCCGAAGAGCTCATAGCTTCCGGAGCTTGGCTCCTGGAGCCCGCAGACGACTCTCATAAGTGTCGTTTTGCCGGCGCCGTTCTTACCGACGAGGCCGTAGACCGAACCTTTGGGGACATTCATTGTAAGTCCGGAGAGGGCATTGAATCTTCTGTAATGCTTATACAATTCATTGGTTCTGAGGACATACTCCATACTGCATCCTTCCTTTCGATACACAGTATAACACACAATGGTCAAGAAACCGACCAAGAAAAGGTCAAGATTTCGTCAAGATCTCGCAGGGAGTGAAGACCAAAACAGCGAAGCGAAATGAGGAAATATCTTCCTCGAATAAACTCGGAAGAAATCGGGGGCTCACCCCGCCGCCCGCAGGCACAGGGAATAGCCTATAACAGGCTGGTGGAGCTGTCCGTCTCTATGCCGCCGCCCGCAGGCACAGGGAATAGCCAGCTGATCAAAGATCACAAGCTGATCAATTATCAGCTGGCGAATTCCGTGCGGCTGCAATTCACGCCCGATACTTCGTTCGACCCGCCGTCAAACCAAAGTGCTTTTCTGCACTCCAAAAACCAAAGGCGGAACTGCGCCGTCCGCGCCGAGGACCGGGGGCTCTGGCATATACGAAAGAACGGCCGGAGCCTCGCTCCGACCGCTCTCTCTTTACATTTCCTTTCCTTACTTTCCGCAACCTGTTTGTCAGTTTCAGCTCCCGCTTATCAAAGCGTTGACCTCCTCAAGCGTCGGAGGGTTAAGCGGAAGCGGGAAACGGGATATAGCTGCCGCCGAGCAGGCACTCGCAAACCGTACCGTCTGCTCGTCTGTCATACCGTGAAGCAGCGCGTATACACACCCAGCCTTGAAGGTGTCGCCTGCGCCGAGCGTGCTCCTGACCTCGACCCTGAAGGGCTCCATGCGGTGTGTCTCGCCGCCCTTCCTGCCGTAAAGCATCTCCCCGCCGCCCTGAGTCAGTATCGTCAGACCGTCGGTGCCCTGCTTCATAAGCTCCATGACCTCCTCCGGCGTCTTGCCCGGATAACGCATATCCGTACATTCGTGGGAGATCACGTTTATCGCCGCGTTCCTGTGGAGCACAGAATCGTGCGTTGTGTCTATCGTTACATAGGGGATGCCGAGGCGGGTGCAGATCTGCGCCGCAAGCAGCGATTCCTCGCCGAAATAGGGGTCTACCGCCGCTGCCCTGCAGCCCGCGATGTCCTCCTCCTTCGGGATGCCCCACCAGCGCTTTCCCGTTGAGAACAGCGACTGGAACCTCCCCATAGGAGAGCGCACCAGCCCGGAGATAACGACATAGTCCATTACTCCCCTGTCGTCCTCCATGAAGTGCATGGGTGAAAGATCCACGCTCTTATCGGCGTAGAACTCACGCAGCATGGGCGCGACCTCGGTGCCGAGCCAGGTGCCGTCCATGCGCACCGAAACTCCGAGCGAGCTCAGGACAGTCGCCGCCGTACCGGTCTCACCTCCCGGGAGAAAGTACTGCTCCGCGATCTCCGAGTATTCGTCGGGTCTCAGAAAGCCGTCCTTGAGCAGGAAGGAATGTGTCCCCAGCACCTGCCCGAAAAGATAAGCCTCTGCCTTGCGTTCCATAGCTCTTCTCCTTTCGCCCGGCAGACCTCAGAGCGCTGCCTTGGCTGCCAGCTTGTAGATGCTTGTAACGTCCTCGGCGGACAGCTTCACGAAGCCGCCTGTGCGTCCGGTGCCGACGCCGAACTTCTTAACCAGCAGGGGGATATCCTCCTCCTTAGCGCCGAGCTCGGCGAAGTTGATCGGCATACCGATGTTGTGCAGGAAGGTCCTGAACGCCTTGATGCCCGCTACCGCAGTAGCCTCGGGATTCTCAAAATCCATGGCGCAGCCGAACACTCTTGTTGCCATCTGGCAGAAGCGCATAACATTGTGCTTGTAAACGAACTCCATCCACGCGGGCATGATGACCGCAAGACCCGCGCCGTGAGCGCAGTCGTAAAGTGCGGAGAGCTCATGCTCGATACCGTGGCTGTTCCAGTCCTGCTCGCGGCCTACGCCGACGATGTTGTTGTGAGCAACGGTGCCCGCCCACATGATATTCGCTCTCGCCTCGTAGTTGTTCGGGTCGGCGATCACTCTCGGCACTTCCTTTACCATAGTGCAGAGCACTGCCTCACACAGCCTGTCGGTGATCTCGACCTCGGGGGTGTTGGTGAAGTATCTCTCGAAAACGTGAGCCATTATATCCGTAGCTCCGCAGGCGGTCTGATATGCAGGAAGGGTCTGGGTCAGCTCGGGATCCATTACCGAGAACCTCGGGCGGATAAGATCGGAGCCTGTGCCTCTCTTGATAAGGCCGTCCTCCTTGGTGATGACCGAGTTGGGCGAGCCCTCGCTGCCGGCAGCCGCGATAGTCAGCACGGTAGCCACAGGCAGAGCCTCTTTGATCTGAGTGCCGCTGTAAAAATCCCAGAAGTCGCCGTCATAGGGCACGCCGACAGCGATAGCCTTGGCCGAGTCGATGACCGAGCCGCCGCCCACTGCAAGGATGAAATCCACCTTTTCGGCTCTTGCAAGCTCAATGCCCTTGTAAACGAGGGTATCGCGGGGATTGGGCTGAACGCCGCCCAGCTCGCAGTAGGGAATGTTCTCCGCATCGAGGGAAGCTCTTACTCTTCCGAGCAGACCCGACTTCTCAGCCGACTTCCCGCCGAAGTGGATGAGCACCTTTGTGCCGCCGAACTTCTTGACATATCTGCCGCATTCGTTCTCTCTGCCCTTACCGAATACGAACTCCGTGGGGCTGTAAAAATTGAAATTATCCATGACCTGATCCTCTCCTTTATTTGTTTTATTTTTCCCGGCCTTACCGCCGGATCTGTTCTGTAATGATATCAGAAGCCGATCGAACCGGTGTACACCGGGATCTCGGTCTCCGCCTTCTTCACGGCCTCCTCAAGAGTCATGCCGTGGAAATAGCCGGCGGCAAAATCTCTGCCGGAGCGCCTGTCGTCGATGAACGCCCCCACTACCACACCGGGCAGCGAGCTCTCGGGAGCGTTGGGAGCATGGCTCCCGCCGAGATCTGTTCTGCACCAGCCCGGGTCGGTGATATTGATGCAGATATCGGTGCCGTCGTATTTATTGGCAAGATCCATAGTTACCTTGTCGAGCGCCGCCTTGCTGGCGGAATAGCCTGCCTGCTCCGGCTCGAGGCGTATGCCGCTGGTGGTGTTGACGATCCTGCCGAAGCCCCTCTTGTCCATCTGCTTTAAGAAATGATAGGTTATCATCATCGGGGCTATGGTATTTATCTTGAAGCTCGCCTCGTAATCGGCGGCGGGGGTGTCGAGATACTCGGTGCGGTAGGCGATCTGTATGCCCGCATTGTTGAGCACGATGTCGATATCAACGCCGAGAGCGTCTATCTCGGAGAGCATGATCTCCACCTGCACAAGGTCGGAGAACTCAGCCTCAACAGCGTAAGCCTCGACGCCGAGTGCCTTGACCTCTTCGAGCACCTTTGCGCAGTGCTCCTTTGTCCTGCCCTGCAGCACGAGATTGCAGCCGCGCTCTGCCAGGAACTTCGCGGCGCCGTAGCCTATGCCTCTTGCAGCGCCGGTAACGAATGCCCAGCGGCCTTTAACGTCTATCATCTGAAATCCTCCTTCATCTTCCCTACTGCTGCGATGACCTTATCGCACCACTCGTCAAATTCCCTGTCCTCATTCTGATACTCGGGGTGAGCGAGGATATATTCCACAGTGCTGCGGATGCCCTCGCGGAAGGATACCGTCGCCTTGAACTCCGGCACCAGCGCCTTGACCTTGCTGTTGTCAAATACCACCGAGTTGGATTTGTCTCCGATCAGGCTGCCGACATAGTCGTAATCGCTGAGATCGGCAAGGGTCTGCGAGGAAACATAGAACGGCCTGAGCTCCACGCCGAGCGCTTCTGCGATATAGCCGTAGATCTCGTTCCAGCTGCGGCTCTCGTCAGTGGTGATGTGGAACGCCTCACCGATAGCCTTGGGATTGCCGATAAGCCCGACGTATGCCTTGGCGAAGTCGCTGTTGTGGGTGATCGTCCAGAGGGAGGAGCCGTCGCCGTGGATGATGACCTGCTTGCCCTCCATTATGCGCTTGACCACCTGCCAGCTGCCGCCGCTGCCGTGAACTCCGAGGGGCACGCTGCGCTCGTCGTAGGTGTGGCTCGGGCGGACTACCGTAACGGGGAAGCCGTCCTCGCGGTAACGCGCAAAGAGGTATTCCTCACAGGCCTTCTTGTTGCGGGAGTACTCCCAGTAGGGGTTCTCGAGGGGTGTCTCCTCGGTGATGACATAGCCCGCGGGAGGCTTCTGATAAGCCGAGGCGGAGCTGATGTAGATGAACTGTCTGGTCTTGCCGTTGAAGAGGCGGAAGTCTCTTTCGAGCTGTGCGGGAACGAAGCCTATGAACTCGCCGACGCAGTCGAACTCCATGCCTTCGAGCTTAGCGGCAGTCTCCTGCTCGTTGTTGATGTCTGCGGTTATGGTCTTAACGCCCTCCGGCAGACCTGCGTTGCGGTTGCCGCGGTTGAGCAGCCAGAGCTCGTGGCCCTGCTTTGCCAGCAGCTTAGTTATAGCCATGCTGATCGTACCCGTGCCGCCTATGAACAGTATCTTCATCGGAACTCCTCCTTGTAAAGCTGTGTACCCGTGCCGCCCGGGATGAACAAATACTCTTTTGCTCCCGGCACCCACGTTTCATCCTTGCGGCTATTATATCACAGTTCCGGGAAAAATAAAATAGGATATGCTATCAAGTTTTTAACATATCCTACATTATTTGATATTATGCAGTTTCCGGACCCGGAAACTGCGTATTTTCAGTGTTCGCGCAGTTCCTGATACAGCAGCCCGCAGCCTGTGCAGTACCATACCAGCCTGCCCGAGCGGAACACCGGCAGATGTATCTGCACCGGCCATTCGGGGTACTGCCTGAACAGCATAAGCGTGCTGTCGCTCTGATATGCGGCGAAGGAGATGTAATGCTCCTTGGTCATGGAATGCGCCGAGGTGATGTAGAGCTCCCCGCCGATATCCTCGATACTGAGCCTTTCGCTCTCCTCCGCTTTTCGTGGCTCAAGAGGCGCGAGCCTGCTGCCGCAGCAGGTCACGGCTGCCTCCGACGCCGCAGCGACGATATTGCCGCAATCCTTGCAGACGTAAAATTTAAGCTTTTTCATATTTCCCTTCTCACTTTCGTTTTTGTCTATCTCGCCCGAGAGCAGCACCCCGGTATCCGTCCCGAAGACCTCGGCCAGAGCCGGGATCAGCGAGATATCCGGGCAGCCGTTGCCGAGCTCCCATTTGGACACCGCCTTATCCCCCACGCCTATGCGCTCCGCGAGCTGCTTCTGGGTGAGGCCGAGCTGTGTCCGCAGCTGTCTTATGAGCCTGCCTGTCTTTACCTGATCCATGCTGACTCCCTCCTTCTTTCTGTTTGTATCTCACCGGTGCAACTAAATTATACCCCGCCGGGGCGGCTGTGTCAATCCACGCTCCGTAGAATGAGGCTGTCTGTGCCGAACAAAGGTGAAAATAACCAAATATGCAGGCCCAATATTTGCCAAAACGCCGATTGTTTGTCTGCAGCGGGACTTTATTCTCATATTGCTTGAAAACCGTTCATTTTTATGTTATAATGTCCTTGTTACAGAAATGCTGTAAACTCAACTTTATAACGAAAGGAATGAAGTGAATGAATATCAGAAAAAGACTTGCCGCACTGGGCGTTACGGCTGCCGTTGCCGTGTCTGCCGTGCCTCTGACCGCTTTCGCGGAGGAGGAGAGCTCCGAGACAGTATTAAGGTTCCAGTCGGCCTACGGCACCCTCTATTTCAGCCCCTCCTACTTCGAGGGCTCCGGCACTGTGGAGAACGAGCATCTGAGGACTCTCTCGCTTGCACTCAGCGGCTCCACCGACGTCGGCTCCGGGACAGCCGGAAAGGGTCTTGCCGGCGACATACTCAAGCAGTCCGGCTTCTTGCCCGAGATCACCGTATATGAGGGCATAGACACCGACTCCGACCCCGAAGGCATCGGAACGATCATCTCCGCTGCCGGTGATGATGAGGAGCTCGGGGACTCCGATATCGTAGTTGTTTCCGTAAGAGGTCTCGGCTACGGCGCCGAGTGGGCGAGCAATCTCACCGTCGGTGCGGAGGGCGACGCTGCCGGCTTCAAGGCAGCTGCCGAGAAGGTGATCGCAAGGATCAAGACCTATGAGGAGGATCACGCTCTCAGCGGTGCGAAGATCTGGCTCACCGGCTACAGCCGAGGCGCCGGAGTTGCCGATCAGGTCGGCAAGTACATCAACGAGCACCTCGACGAGTTCGGCATAACCGCCGACGACCTCTACTGCTATAACTTTGCGGTGCCGCGCACCTCTGCGACCGAGACAAAGTATGCGAACATCCACGACTATGTTGACGCCTGCGACCCGGTACCCTACCTGCTCCCGGAGGTCTGGGGGCTGTACAACACCGGCGTGGTGACAGTCCTTGACTGCCCCGATAATGAGATCACCCGCAAGATGTTCAATATCGGCGGAAGCCCCCTTATCGCCGACAGGATCGTTGACGGCAGCACCGTTACAGTTAATATCCCCGATTACCTTGACGCTCTCGTTGAGACACTGGCAAACGGTATCACAAGAGACGAGTTCGCTGCGCTCAGCCCCTATATCAATGCTCTGCTGCCGAAGCTGATGGGCTCGGATGCAGACCCGGCCGTCCTTCAGTTCTTGAAGGCGACCGCCTCGGGCTTTGAGTTCAGCCTCAGCAATCCCGCTGTTATGTGGCTCATCACTGCCGCTCTGCAGCCCAAGGGCTCGGAAGGGTACGAACAGGCTTTTGAACAGCTGCCCGCCATACTTGATTCAATGATCGCTGCGGCCGGCACCGGCGAAATGCTTCCCGCGGAAACTATCGAAATGATCAAGTCTGCTGTCGGCGCGATACTCCATGCGGCTCTGCCTGTTGTCGCATCCGATTTCATCAGCCAGACCGATATCTTCTCCACCCTTATCGGTAACGCTGCCGGTATCATCGATCATCACTATCCCGATCATTACTTCCGCCAGATAGCTGCCATGGACAGCTACTATACCAAGGGCGTTGACATCAAGCCCGGCTTATTCATTTATCTCGGCCAGATCGTCGAGGACGGCGACGAGGAGAAGATCCGCAGCCTCAACGGCACCGATGCCGATCTTGAGAAGATCAGAAACGGCTACTCGGTACTCTACACGCTGGCATCCTACGCGGATGATTCAACAGCGATCTCCGATGCGGAAAAGGCCAATATCACAGCTGCAGCCAAGGACAGCGGCGAGATCGTCAATATCTACCCGATGATCCTCGACTCTTACAGGTTCGCAATGTTCGGAGAGGCAGACAAGACCGTTTTCTCCGGGAAGCACGATCTCGAGGGCGGAATCGTTTACATCAGCAACTTCCCCGAGCTCCGGGACGATAACAATTCCATCGCGCTCTTCAGGATCAAGGACGGCAAGCCAGAGCTCATCAATACCAAGCTCCACGAAAAGTCCGAAGACGGCGAGACAAGACAGATCGATATCCTCGGCTTCGACTTCGACGCCCACAACGAGCTGGGCGATGACGATTACTATGCGCTGGTGATATTAAAGCCGGCTGCCGAGCCCGTTCCCGAGGAAAGGACAGATCCGCCGACAGAGGATCCCCAGCCCGAAAAGCAGGATGACAACACTCCCAAGACAGGTACAGCGGCAGCCTGCGGCGCTGCGGCAGTGATACTTGCGGCAGTGGTCATCGCCTCGAGAAAGAGGACTAACGCCAAGTAAATCATAACAAAAACGCTTCCGGTCACCCGGGAGCGTTTTTTTGTGCTTCCTTCCTTATGTCATGTCTCTTTAATTCTGCATCCAGTATCTCGAGCGCCTTGTCGGCATTCTCATCAAGCACCGTTTTGGTAACGTCGCCGGTGGAGCGGAGCATTATCATGCATCCGTCCACTACGGCATAGAGAGTATTCTGACCGTAATCACACATAACGTGTTCGCTCGTGACCTCGGCGTCCCGGTCAACGAGGGAGGCGTATTCATAAGCTGCGGCTATGATTGAGGGATCAACTGTCCTGACGGGCTTGGCTTCGGCATAGTTTTTGGAGATCATCTGCGCAAGATTTTCCTGAATGGGGCCGGCCAGACCCTCAAAGCCGACGTCCGAGAGATCAAATTCGTAAACATTGCCGTTCTTGTCAACATAGCTGCCTCTGAGACAGAAGCCCCATGCCGCGTTGCAGTAATAGGATATGAACGCGATATCGTCCAGACCGGAGACCTCGTAGAGCCCCAGCTCACTGCGGCTGTCGCCGTGCTCTAAGATCTGCACAAGGTTCTCATTGACCTCGATGCCGCGGGCGACAAGATCATAAAGCTCCTGCTTGTCATTGAGCACCGCTTTGCAGCAGCTGCTCGAGCCGTCGGGGTCGGTTAAGATGAATACCGGCAGACCGCCGTCATCCCCCGCCGAACCGGTAAGTATACCCTCGCCGAAACGGAACCTGTAACCGGTATCGGTCTTCATGGTGAGGATATTCTCGGTATCGGTGAGAACACAGCCGTCAGCTGCGGGAATGAGATCATCCTGCGCGGTGACGCGGCAGACAAAATCAAATACCGAGCGGCGGATCTCATCATCGCGGATGATGCCGCTATAATATAATGTCGCGTTGTGCTCGGAGTCATAGTTCTCCGACTCGCCGGAGTATTCTATGCTGAGCGGGTCGCAGTGACGTAAATGATCGACAAGAGTCTCTGCCGGGGTGAGCTTTTCTTCGGGCGGATCGCCCTCAACGGGATCCGGGCTCTCCGGGGGATCGAGCTTGCCCTCCACCTGAGTGAGTGCGGGGATATCCTCCGCCTTGCCGGAGGTCTTGTCCGCGCAGGCGGAAAGGCTGAGCAGCATAACGGCTGCGAGGATGAAAGCTGCCTTTTTCATAGTGAGCGCTCCTTTCGCGGTTGTGATCTGTAATTATATACGTTTGGGAGCACGCGGATTTATGGCGGCGAAGTGCACAAAGTTTTGCGGAAGGATTTGTGAGTGTTACACAAGGGGCAATAGGAGCGGCGGGATTGAAAAAAGACGGGGGATGTGATATAATAATGTTGATGATACTCAAAACGGTCCCGCCGGCACCAGCCCAAATCGGTACACTTCCTTTGAAACGTTTTAAGAAGATCCGATCCTGTGACATAGGATCGGGAAAAATGAAAGGGTGATCTTTACGGAATACAAAACAAGAGCTGACAGCTCCCCCTCCGGCAAGCCGAAGGTGCTCGTTTATGCGGCGGCGCAGGATCTTGACAGGTACCTCGGACGCATCACGGAGGATCTGCTCTCCCGGCAGAACTGCGCAGTATATTTCGACCGCGAAATGGCTGACGTAAACGGATACCTCGAATCGGTGAGGTTCGTCAACCTGCTGGTCACAGTTGTCACAGAAGCGTTTCTTGACGGCTTCGGAGGGGTCTGCGGGCAGGTGTATAGAGCGGCTGCGGAAAGCGGCGTGCCGGTGCTGCCAATACTTACAGATGTCTCTCTGGCGGAGAGGTTCAACGCCTGCTGCGAGGACAGGCAGTCGCTGCTGCTCGACGAGAACGACCCCACCTCTCTCGGCTACGACAGAAAGCTCACCGACTACCTCGAGCGCGTCCTGATAGGCAGCGAGCCGGCGGAGGAAGCCGCCCGGGCGTTCGACGCCTCGGTGTTCCTCAGCTACCGCAAGAAGGACCGCTCCGAAGCTCTGCGGCTGATGAAGCTCATCCACAGCAGCCCCGATACCCTCGGCGTGGGGATCTGGTACGATGAATTCCTGAACCTCGGCCGCAGCTTCAATGAAAACATCGACCGGGAGCTGAGCAGCTGCGACCTGTTCGCGCTCTGCGTCACGCCGAGCATCCTCGAGGAGGGCAACTACGTGCTGAACGTCGAGCTGCCGAACGCGAGAAAATACTCCCGGCAGATGCTCTGCGCCGAGATGGCTCCCACCGACCGCTCCGCACTTGAAGCCGCCGGCATCACCGGGATCATAAGCGGCGATGACGAAAAGGCTCTTGCCGCTGCGCTGACCTCTGCCCTCGGCGGCAGGCTCAAAGCCCGCTCCTCCGACCCTGTCAGGCTCTATTATCTCGGCCTCGCATACCTCGCGGGCATCAGGACGGAGATCGACGGCGGCAAGGCGGAGCAGCTGCTCATAAGCTCTGCGGAGGGCGGCTGTCCCGAGGCCGCAGGCAAGCTCTCGGATATGTATCTCGAGGGGCAGGGCGTAAAGCGGGATCTTGAGAAGTCGCTTTACTGGAACGGCAGAAACGCCGTTATGCTCGGCACCCTTCTCGGCAAGGCCGGGGACAACGAACAGCTGCTTGAGATCTCACGCGGGCTGTTCTTCTGCGGACAGAGATACACCCTGCTGCACGATCACCAAAATGCTGCCGAGGTCTACCGGGTCATACTTTCGGCGCTGCCGCAGGAATTTGAAGCCGGCGGCCTCGTCGAGCGCTTTATGCTGCGAGCCGTATACGAGCTCGGCAGGGCTCTCACCGCTCTCGGCGACTCCAAGAGCTCCGAGGAGATGCTGCTCTATGCCGTGCAGAATTTCAGGCCCTCCCCCGACAACGCCCACTGGCTGACCAACTGCTATTTTGCTCTCGGCGACATCTGCCTCGGGCGGGGGGACTATGCAAAGGCCATAGAATACTACAAGTGCGACCGTGCGATAACCTCGGTCATGATCGCCGTGACAGATCCCGAGAATGCCAGACAGAACCTGCCTGTCATCGACAGCAGGCTCGGCGAAGCGCATTTCCGTGCAGGCGAGTTCGGGGAAGCCCGGGAATATGTCCTGCGCGATCTTGAGCAGTACGGCAAAATCGCCGAAGAATACAGAACTGACGCTCACCGCAGAAATCTTATCGGTGCCGAGCTGAGGCTCGGCGAGCTCGATATGCTCCTCGGGGATACCGACGGTGCCGTTGAAAGGATATCCGCGGCCTTCAACGAAGCCCAGCTGCTTGCGGAGAAGACCGACCAGCCGGACGACATCAGGCTTTACGGTGCTGCGGCCTTGAAGCTCTCGGACGCTTATCTTGCGGTGAACAGACCCGATGATGCGGCGGGGCTGCTCGATATCACCGTTGCGGCTGACAGTATGCTCTATGAGAAGTACGGCGACCGGGGCACTGTGAACGACTATGCAATAGCGCTCTACAAGCGGGGGCAGCTGTACATCGACGCCGGCGATGAAGGCTCCGCGGAGGAAATGTTCCGAAAGGCCGCAGAGCTATACTCCCGGCTCGGCGACGAGGATCCGGCGACCGCGGTGCAGAGGTATGAGTGCGAACGGCTGCTGATGGAGTTCTCCCTGAAGAGAAGGGCATACCGGGACGCCTGCGAACACGGCGAAGCCCTGCTCGGATTTGTCCGCAGCGCATTCAATGCCCGGCAGACGGCGCAGACATATCAGTTTCTGCTCTACACCCTCAACAGGCTCTCGTCGCTTTATGAGTGCTGCGGCAGGCTCGGTGACGCCGAAAGCGCAGCGAACGAGGCGACAGAGCTTATCCGCAGGAATATCGACCGATTCGGCCCCGATAGGAACACCGCCAACAGCCTTGACCGTCTGGTCTCGGTGAACTGCACCTGTGCGCTGGAGCTTATGGAGAGCAGCGATCCCGGAAAGCTCGGCAAGGCCGCAGAGCTGCTCCAAGGGGCTCTGGATGCCGAGGCAGGCTTCGGGCGCATAAATATCTCCCCCTCGGATGCGGCGGCGGAAAGGCTCGCCAACGCGGTAAGGGTCTACAACTCCGGGACAATAAGGAACGCGATACTTGCAGCCGAGCGCTCGGGCGGAATGCTGTCCGCTTACGAAGACCTCGCCCTGAAAGCCATTCAGGCGGGGATGTACGGCTTTGCGGCGAAGGTCTGCATCGATGTGGCGGACGGCTTCGGCAGCATCGGCAGGACGCAGGCGCAGCACAGATATCTGAGCCTTGCCGCCGAGCAGTGCCGCCGCTCGGAGCTTTACCGTGATCTTTACACGGTCGATAAGACCCACGTCAGGGCGCTCGACAAGCTCATGGTGCTTTACGACGGCGTCGGAGACGAGGCCGCCGCAGAGAGCACCGCTTCGGAATACGCTGACAAGGCAGTAAAGATCTTTCAGAGCTTCGGGTCTCCCGAGGATGCCGGCAGAGCCGCCGACGCCTTTGACGCTCTGAGCAGCTTCAAAAGGAGGCGGTCGGATCTCGAGGGTATGACAGACTGTCTCGAAAGCGCCGCGGAGTATGGAGAGATACTTCTGAGCGGAGCGCCTGCCTCGCTGCTGCCGAAGTTCAGGCAGCGTCAACTGCAAAGGCACACCGAGCTTGTGACCGCTTATTACACCGCCGCCGCAAAGCTCGCGCCCGGCGAAAAGCGCAGCGGCTGTATCAGACGAGCGCTTGAGATCTGCGGACAGCATACCGCAGACAGTCAGCCGGAGCTGCAATTCTTCACCGAATACAGAAAGCAGCTGCTCGCCCTTGCGGGACAGCAGTAAACAAACAGCGCCCCCGCCGGTCACGAAGACCTGCGGGGGCTTTTGTATCATTTCAATGTCACATCGAAGACTATGCCGTCGGAGCTGCGGGCTGCCGTTATGCTCCAGCCGTGGAGCTCGATTATCTCCTTGGCGAGGGCAAGGCCGATGCCGGTGTTGCCGTTTCGCCCGGTATAGAAGCGCTCGAAGATATGTCTGAGCTCGTCGTCGGTGAGACCGTCGCAGTCGTTGCCGATGAGCAGATGCCGTTCGTCGAGAGAAATCCTGAGGCTGCTCTTGGCGTACTTGATCGCGTTGGTTAGCAGGTTGGATACCGCCTGATCGAGCCTGTCCGGGTCTGCGAAGACCGTCCGCTGACCGAGCTCGAGGCTCACCGTGAGCCCGCGGCTCATGACCGCACCCTCAAGGGGCATAAGGCAGTTCTCGACGAATTCTCCGAGCTCGAGCTGCTCGCGGGTGAGGGTCATCGCGCCGCTCTCGAGCTTAGAAACGAGAAGTATCTCCTCGACGAGGCGGCTCATCTTTTCCGTCTGCTGAGTGATTATCCGCCCGGTCTTGGCGCAGTCGGTGATGACGCCGGTGCTTATGCCCTCGGCATAGCCTCTTATGGCGGTAAGCGGGGTCTTGAGCTCGTGGGAGGTGTTCTCGAAGAACTGCTTCTGGACGAGCTGGCTGCGCTCGAGCCTCCTGCCCACGAGATATCCCGCGACGCCTGCCGCTGCGCCCAGCGCTGCCGCATTTATCAGGAAGAACAGCGTCATGCTGCCGATAAGCTCGGTCTCGCCGGTGACGTCGATATAGGCGATGATCCGCTGACCCTCGATAAGCGGCAGCAGCGCACCGATCACCGTTTCCCTGAGATCGTTGAGGCTGTACTCACCGCTGTCGGTAAGGCTGTCCGTGATCTCCGACGCCGTGACGGTCTTATCCTCGAGGTAGTAAATGCTCTTGCCGATCTCTGCCTTGGTGATCCCCTCGGGCTGCTCCTCGTTGCAGAACTCGATGAGCCTCTTTTCAACGCGGCTGCGCTGATCGCCAAGGCCCAGCGACTCGCCGAAGAATTCGATGACCGAAGGCGTATAGAGCGGCTGGGAATCTTTGTCGCCGTAGCCGAGCACCGATTCTATAGACTCCCTGGCATTCTGCTCTATCCGGCTGCGCATCAGCACATTGAAGAGGATCAGTATTATCAGCATCGTCAGCAGCACCGCTCCGCCCATCAGCAGAGCCAATTTGTATCTGACTTTATTCATCGGCTTTCTCCAGCTTGTAGCCGTAACCCCATACGGCTGTGATCTTCACGCTGCTCCCCGACTCCTTTAGCTTGCGGCGGATACGGCGGACGGTCTCGTCGGTGACTCTTGTTTCTATATCGTCGTTGTCTATGCCCCAGACCTTGTCAAGCAGGACGTTCCTTGCAACGGCGGTACCCGGCTCGGCAAGCAGGCACTCCATAAGCGAGAACTCGGTAACGGTCAGGCCGAGAGCCGAGCTCCTGCACAGCACATCGTGCTGCGAACGGGAGAGGACGACATCCCCGAATGAGATATCCCCTGCCGACGGCGAGGCGATCTCGCTGCGCCGCAGCAGCGCCTTGATCTTCATAACGAGCAGCGAGGGCGAGAAGGGCTTTATGAGGTAATCGTCGCCGCCCAGCATATAGCCGCGCATCTGGTCGGCCTCGCTCTCCTTGGCGGTGAGTATCACGATAGGTATGCCCGAAATGCTGCGCAGCTCGCGACAGATCGTCAGGCCGTCGCGCCCGGGCATCATGATATCCAGCACGGCAAGGTCGCAGGGGCGCTTTGAGAACTCCTCGAGCAGGGCGTCGCCTGTCGGGAAGGTCACGACCTCGAAGCCGGCATTCGTCAGGAACTCCCGCAGCACGTCGAGTATATCCTGCTCATCGTCGGCGCAGTAAACGAGCTTTGCCATCACAATACCTCCAAACGCAGACGACCTGCCCGAACTCCCGGGCAGGTTCTGCTTGTGATTTTTTGGTTTTTTATCTCTGTTTGCGTCCCGGGAGATCTGTCCCCCCTGCGGACGGTCATATATGAATTTTTGTTCCTACACTTTAAATATTGGCAGTATCCATGCTGCCGAACAGCTCTTCGAGCAGGGCACCGAGCTCTGTAAGATCCTCGTCGGAGATATCGAAGTCGAATGATGCATCACAGTCTTCGCCGTCGAAATCCCAGTCCCAATCGTCATCATCGAAGCCCCAGTCCCAGTCGTCGGCATAATCTTCCCAGCCGGCCTTCTTCTCGAGCTCCTCCGCACGCGCGGTGAGCCTGTTGAGCTCATCCTCGTACTGCGCATACTTCTGCTCGATCTGTTCCTCGGTAAGGGTGCCGGCATTTTTGAAGATATCAGCGATCATTTCGCCGCCGATATTGCCTATCCTTGTCCAGATACCCTTGAGCTCGGTGATCTCGGCCTGAGTGAGCTCGCCGTATTCGATGCCGAACATATCTCCGATACCGTAGATGAGCTCGCCTAAGTCGATATCCTTGATGAGATCTGCAAAGCCGTTTACCAGCTCGTTCCAGTCTTCGTCACCGACATATTCTCCGAGCTTGTCCTGATACTTTTCAAGAAGCCCGTCTGCGGCCTCCTGACCCTTTTCCTTGAGATCGTCGAGATCCTCGCCGAAGAGCTCCTCGAGCTTATCGAGAGCAGCCTTTATATCCTCTCCGCCGTCCTCAACGGGATCCTCGAGGTCATAATCGCCTACTGACGGAGCTTCCTCGGTTCCCGGCTCGGGGGCTGCCTCGGTCTCGAGTTCAGGGGCTGTCTCGGTCCCCGGTTCGGGGGCTGCCTCTGTCTCAAGTTCGGGTGCTGTCTCGGTCCCCGGCTCGGGCGCTGCCTCGGTCTCCAGCTCGGGTGCAGTGCTTTCGGCCTCTCTGACCTCTGCATTCTGCTCGGTTTCGGGAGCCTCTTTATCTGCGGCTGATACTGCTATCGGGATCATAAGCGAGAGCGCCAGAACCGCTGCGATACCTGCTTTTACTATCCTGTTTTTCTTTGTCATATCAAACGACCTCCTTGTTTATGTCTCTGAACAAGCCGTTTCTGCTGTCCCTTGGCTTGATTACATGATATCACAGGGAGCGGGGAGATTCCCCGAAAAAGTGTAAGGAAAATGTCACAAAAGTGTAATAACGGTCTATGCTGTCATTATAACATATTCCTGCCTGATTGTAAAGGCAACACCGCACAATCATTGTGCGTCAGACGCGCGCAAGCTCAATAAAGTTGAGCTGAGATTTTTCGTCAGATTGCCTAAATTCGACGCCGCCTTGCAAGCGAAGTTCACTTCGCTTTGCGCAACGGCAAGGAGAATAGTGTCAACAAGTTGACACGGTAATAATGACGGAAAATATGCAAGCGGATGATGTACAAAG
>JAFXVY010000050.1 GCA_017534595.1 Ruminococcus sp. | reverse complement strand
ACTGCGATTTTTTCAGTCTTTCGCTTGACTACTCTTTTTTCGAGCCTCCGCTCAATTTCTTGAACTTTCACTCAAAAGAATCCAAGGGTTTGTTTTACTCGTTGCTATTCAATTTTCAAGATGCCGGGTGCCTTTTTCAAGGCCGCCGTCATTTCCGACAGCTTTATTATTCTATCACAGATCGCTGCGATTGTCAAGCGGTTTTTTCGAGTTTTTTTGTTTTCGACACTAATGTGCAAAACTCGGCGTTTCTTTTGGAAATAATACACAATCACCCTTTTACCACGCTGAAACAACTGCGAACAGAGTGTTAAAAATAGGTCAACGCCATGTTATAGACGGTTGACATACTGCGCATATCTTCCCCGGGCTCATTACTCGCCGGAGGTCTGCGGGCTTCAAAAAAACGTCATCACTTGACATTCATCCTGCTTTTATGTTATAATAGTATAGTTTTGTAGATAATTTTTCTGAAACGAGGCTTTTAAATGAAAAGAGTTATAACCTACGGCACCTTCGACCTCCTCCATTACGGGCACATCAATCTGCTCAAGCGTGCAAGGGAGCTGGGCGATTACCTGATCGTCGTGCTCTCGACCGATGAGTTCAACTGGAACAGCAAGCACAAGAAATGCTACTTCTCCTACGAGAAGCGCAAGCAGCTGCTCGAGGCTATCAGGTATGTGGATCTCGTTATCCCCGAGAACTGCTGGGAGCAGAAGCGTGACGACGTCACCCTCTATCAGGCCGACGTCTTCGTTATGGGCGATGACTGGCAGGGCAAGTTCGATTTTCTCAAGGATCTCTGTGAGGTAGTATACCTCCCGCGCACGCCGGAGATATCCACGACCCAGATCAAGAAGGATCTGGAGAACATCAGCAATAATAAAGATAAGGAGCAGGAATAATGGCTAAGAAACCGAAGTTGTTAAGAGACCTCAGCGATGTCAGGAGCAAGATCGGCAACGAATACTGGCGTGCGGGCTGCTCGTATATCAAGTATTTTGAGAATGAGCCGATAAATGACAAGGCGATCTTCCTTGAGTCGCAGCACGGCAAGGAATTCAGCGGGATGATCTATTACATCCTCAAGCATCTTGTCAGCGATCCCGATTATGCCGATTTTGAGATCAATCTCTCGGCCTGGGGCAATGGTAACGCCGACCGCTATGCGAAAATGATCGAGGGCTTAGGCGTGCCGGAGGGGAAGGTCAGGGTGCTGACCGTTTCCACCAAGGAGTATTACAGAGCCGTCGCCTACTGCAAGTATCTGATAAACGACAACACCTTCCTGCCGTTCTTTATAAAAAGGAAGGGGCAGGTGTACCTCAACACCTGGCACGGCACTCCCCTCAAGACTCTCGGCAAGTCGATCATCAACGATGCGGGCAACATCGGCAACACGATGAGAAATTTCATCTTCGCCGATTATCTGCTCTATCCCAATGAGTACACCAAGGATATAATGGTAAGAGACTATATGCTCCCGAACCTCTGCCGCCATACGCAGACTATCATCGGCGGCTATCCCCGCAACTCCGTTTTCTTCGATACCGAGCGCCCCAAGCAGATCAGAGCCGAGCTTCTCGAGTCCGAGGACTTCGACTACAAGCACGTTTACGCCTATATGCCCACCTACCGCGGCACCGCCCGCAGCGTAGGCTCGAGCAAGGGCGACACCTATATGTTCTACAATCTCTACGAGCTGGATAAGCTGCTGCACGACGACGAGATACTCTGCGTGAACCTCCACCCGATCGCCAAGAAAAACCTCGATTTCAGGAAGTTCACCCATATCCGTCCTTTCCCCGCACAGTATGAGACCTATGAGTTCCTCAACAGCTGCGACGCGCTCGTCACCGATTATTCCAGCGTGTTCTTCGATTTCGCCTGCTCGCGCAGGAAGATAGTCCTCTTCCCCTTTGACAAGGACGAGTATTTTGAGGACAGAGGCACCTATATGCCCCTTGAGGAGCTGCCCTTCCCGCAGCCCATGACCATCAAAGGTCTGCTCAAGGAGCTGCGTACAAGAAAGAATTACGACGATACCGCCTTCCTCGACAGGTTCTGCCGCTATGACTCCCCCGATGCCGCCAAGCAGCTGCTCGACCGCGTTATTCTCGGCAGGGATACCGGCCTCAAGACCGAGAGGATAACCGGCAACGGCAAGGAGAACGTACTTATCTACGCCGGCAACCTCGACCGCAACGGTATAACCGCCTCGCTGCGTTCACTGCTCGACTGCATCGACTGCACCGAAAGGAATTACTACATCTCATTCTCGCAGGCCAAGTCCGCAAGGAACTTCGACCAGCTCGAGACCTTCAACAAGGGCGCGTTCTTCTTCCCGATCGCCGACCACATCAACCTCACCGCCAAGGACAAGTCCAACAAGATATTGTTCTCAAAGCGCATCATCAAGGCAAAGACCGTTGCAAGGCGCATGAAGAAGCGCTTTATGCAGAACTTCGTGAGAATGTACGGCGGAGCAAAGTTCGATACCGTCATCAGCTTCAACGGCTACGAGAACGAGATCATGCTGACCTACAGCGTGGCTCCCGCAAAGAAGGCCGTCTTCGTTCACAGCGATATGACCCGCGAGATCAAGACCCGCGGCAATCAGCGCCCCGATGTGCTGAAATATGTCTACAACAGGTATGACAAGGTTTGTGCCGTTTCGGAGAACATCATCGACTCGGTCAAGAAGATCGCCGGAAAGAGCAATGACAACATCACGGTAGTCCGCAACACTATCGACTACCGCTCGGTGCTCGAAAAGGGCGCAGCTCCGATAGAGCTCGACCCCTTCACCAGATGCACCGTTTCCCCCAACACTCTGCACCAGCTGCTTGAAAGCGATAAGAAGAAGTTTATAAACATCGGGCGCTTCTCCCAGGAGAAAGGGCATCTCAGGCTCATCAAGGCCTTTGAGCGCATCCATAAGGAGGATCCCGAAACGCTGCTGTTCATCGTCGGCGGCAACAGCCTCGGCGACACCTACGACAAGCTCTGCGAGACCGTTGAGGAAATGGGGCTTTCCGACAGCGTCGTGCTGATACTCAACGTCTCCAACCCCTACGCGATACTCAACGCTTGCGATTACTTCGTGCTCAGCTCCTATTATGAGGGTTTCGGCCTTGTGCTCGCGGAGGCGGACATCCTCGGCAAGCCGGTGATCTCCACCGACAACGACGGCCCCCGCTCCTTTATGCAGCAAAACGGCGGCGTCCTCGTCGAGAACTCCGCTCAGGGTCTGCTCGACGGTATGAAGCGCCTGCTCTCCGGCGAGATCAAGCCCATGAACGTTGACTACGAGACCTACAACAGAGAATGTGTAGCCGAGTTCGAGAAGATATTTGAATAAGCGCATAACAATGCGGAGATGCCGTTCGCGTGAACGGTGTCTCCGTTTTTTCATTGCCCGTGTGCTCTTGACATTATACCCCCCGCTGTGATATAATCGTATAAGAATATTAAGGCAACACCGCACAACCCCTGTGCGTCAGATACGAAATCAGATTTTTCGTCAGAGTGCATAAATTCGACGCAGGCGGGCTGACGCCCGGCAAGGAGAATTTGTGTGCTATGACGGAAAATATGCAAGCAGATGACGTGCAGAGGCTT
>JAFXVY010000049.1 GCA_017534595.1 Ruminococcus sp. | reverse complement strand
GCCATCTGCTTGCCAGCTTTCCGTCATATCACCCAAATTCTCCTTGACTTGCGTTAGCAAGCCTGCGTCGAATTCGGGCAATCTGACGAAAATCTGGACGGCGCATCTGACGCACAGGGGTTGTGCGGTGTTGCCTATATTTCTTTTTGTTCTCTCCATTTTTCAGCCCTCAGTCCAGATATCTTTCCGTTGTTGTCCTTACATAGTCTTTCAGCACCTTGTCATCGGTAAGGTCGAGGCCGCAGGCAGCTTTGAGCTCCTCGTGGCGCAGCACGGCAAGCTCGTGGAGGCTCGAGAGCTCAAAGGAGATGAGCCGGCATTCGTCCTCGGTCTTTCTGCCCGCAAAATGTTCGATGATACAGGGCAGGCTCTCCATCCCGACGCCGCCGGTGCGGTTGAGAAGGATGTATCTCGTTATCGCTTTGGAGTAGTTGAAGTGTGAGAGCATCAGCCGCATCATATTGTAGTGGACGAGGATGACTCTCTCTCTCGGCACCAGCTCGGAGCATACGGCCCTTGCAAGCTCGGGGCTTGCGTTTTGGGCGTCCTCGAGCAGCTGCTTGAAGACCTCGTAAAGCAGCACCTCCCGGGAGCCGAAGCAGTAGTTTATCATCGCAAGGTTGACCCCGGCTCTTGCAGCGACGGCTCTTGACGTCACCTCATCCGAATCGGAGCATTGGGTCATAAGCTCCTTTGCCGCACGGAGAAGCGCCTCTCTCGTGGCAGTGATATCGCGTTTCTGCTTTTCAGCCATTGGATCATCTCCCGACTTAATTAAACGTGTTTAATTAACTGCGTTCATTATACACCATCCCGAAGGATTTGTCAATAGGGGGAACGGAAAAAAGTTTAAAATGATGTTTCCCGCCCTGCTTGCATTCTTAAATAAACTGTGCTATAATTTATCTGCTGTTTCCGGGACGGCGAAAAAACATGATCCCGTCAAAAGTTTTTTTCGGGAAAGTGAAACTTTTTTGCCCTCTGCTGCGACATATATTATGTAGGCCGATCAATGAGAGAGACGGTGCGCTTTCAGAGCTGAGTGATCGGCAGAATGAGTAAGAAGGAAATGAGAAAGAATGAAAAAGAGATATCTGACTTTGCTGTGTGCGCTGATGATGCTTGCTTCAAGTACCTCCTGCGCTTCGGAGGACAGCTCCTCCGGGAGCGGATCGTCCGCCGCCGGGACTTCGGCTTCAACTGACGCAAGCGCTTCGGCTCCTGCCGGGACCTCCGGGGAAGTGAGCGAGGCTCCCGCCGACGAGCTGCCTGCTATGGACTCGGCTTGCAAGGTACTTGACTGTCTGGATGTCCCCGGCTTTCCCAGCGAGATCTGTTCCTGCGGGAACATTGTCGCCGTTCAGTGCAATACCGTTGACGGAAACAACAAAAAAACGGTGAAATACTATATCGTCGATGCAGTGAAGGATGAACTGCTGCACACGGTCGATGCCGGCAACGAAAGAGAGATCCTTCTCGGAACAGATGCCGAAGGAAACATAACTGCCGAGATCTGGAAGGACGTGATGGGCGATTCGGACGATCCGCAGCAGCTGGTGTTCTACAAGCCCGACGGCACCCGTACCGCAGTGGAATACAGCGGCGATCTGATGTTCCTGAAATGCGATCCCGCGGGACAGCTGTGCGATCTCAGCAAGGGCGTTGCAAAGCTCGGCTCCGACCTGAGCAGGGAGGTCATCTTTGACGCTGTTGAGGCAGAGGAAGCACTCCGGTATGACCCTTCGGGGAACAGAGCAGTTGTATCATACCTGGCAGCGAGCTTTACGGAGCCGACGACGCTGATGCTGGTGGATACCTCGACAGGCAAGGAGATAACCGAGCTTGAAGCTGTACACGTTACAAATGTTGACGATGCAGGGGACTATATTGTTGTCACCTGTATCCCGGATTACGAGGCCTACGATTACTACACCTCGGTCTATGAAAAAGAGACCGGCAAGCTGATATGGTCCTGGCGCGAAGATCACGAGGGTATGAGCTACTCTTATTGTGACGGCAGCAGCTACGGTCTGAGCTGCGGGAACACGGAGATCATCGATCCCCTGACATACAGTTTTCTGAGAGTTTCCGACGGGGCAACGGGTACGCTGGATCCCGGTATCTCTGATGTGTTCCAGGTGATGAGCACCTCGGTCACCTCTGCGGACAGGATCATAAGCGCCGTGGGTGTCGGGGATCGCGCAAAGGGCGATACCAGGGTAAAGCTCGTTATGATCGACCCGGCACAGGTGAACTTCGACGGCGAAGTTGAAAAATGCGAGCCCTACGAATATAATGAGAAGGACAACAAGTGCGGCGAACAGTTCAGTGATCTCAGAGCCAAGGCCGATAAGCTGGAGGAAAAATACGGCGTCAGGATCCTTATAGGCGACGAGGTGCTGGATCTCGAAGACACAAACGACCCTTATGCGTTCCCTTCCGCGGAGGGTGAAGAGGCGGGAAACAATTCATACCGGAATACCGAAAGAGGGCTGACCGACCTTGAGAAGCTCCTCGAAAAATACCCCGAGGGATTCTTTGAACAGTTTAAGATAAACGGCAAGGCCGGTCTTTGCATAGGACTTGTTGAGTCTCTTGTGGATAAATACAGCGATACATCCTTTGAGGCAGCAGGCGTGACTTACGGCTACGGTCTCTGGACGGTCATTGCGATAAGAGCGGATGCGGTGGGTTATGCCTTAAATCACGAGATGTTCCATGCCGTAGAGTTTACAGTCGGTCAAAAGGTCGGCGCGATCGATGAAGATGAATGGAACGCTCTCAACCCCGAGGGCTTCGGCTACTCAACAGACTTTGACGGCTATGCCGAAGGTGATACGGGCAGAGATCATGTCTACGGTGATGACGATGATCCCTACTTCTACCGTGAGTACGGCAAAGTGACTCCCCTTGAGGACAGAGCCACGCTGATCGAGGGGCTTTTTGACAATGCTGAAAGCGAGACATATATCAAGGACATCAAGGAAAAATACCCGCACCTGAAAGCCAAATATGATTACCTCGCCGACTGGACGAAACAGCTCTTCGGCTACGTTTACTGGGAGAAGATGCTGGGGATCGACCTGTAAATATAATTGGACGCAAGCGGTACCCGCCGGCAAGGGTACCGCTTTTTTGCCGCCGTTCTCCTATCTTGGGAAATGATATTTTGTACATAGGATATGCAATTGAAATCCGCGGGGGGATATGGTATAATATAGGCAACACCGCACAACCCCTGTGCGTCAGATGCGCCGTCCAGATTTTCGTCAGATTGCCCGAATTCGACGCAGGCTTGCTAACGCAAGTCAAGGAGAATTTGGGTGATATGACGGAAAGCTGGCAAGCAGATGGC
>JAFXVY010000048.1 GCA_017534595.1 Ruminococcus sp. | reverse complement strand
GACCCCATTTCGCTTCGCGTTTGGGTCTATCAGTTTGTCCAGCCCGCCGTCAAACCAAAGTGCTTTTCCTGCACTCCATAATCCAAAGGCGGAAATACGCCGTCCGCGTTAGGACCTTTTCTTAGTCCCAATATCCTCCGTTGATCTCCGCAAGACTGTGCCATTCTATCCCCTTCGCCGCAAGCAGCGATTTCTTTAACGTCCAGACCTCATGACACTTCCCCATGTATGTCCCCGAGCCAAGCTCTTCATCTATCTGTCTCTCAACTTCGTCGATCACAGCAAGGTATTCCTCCGTCCCCTCCGACGGATCGTATTTGATGTATACGTTCTTCGCCGCATCGTCAACTGTCTTTCGCGCCTCTGCCTCCCCTATCAGCCCCGCCGTGAGCTCAACTATGTCGTCGCAGCTGTCACGGCTGCCGTTGTAGATGTTCCGCAGCTTCGCTACCATTGCGATATCGCTCTTGAATGCCTCAAGCTCATCCTCGTCGGAAAGATGCTCCGCTCCCATCGAAACGGCACACTCCACCGCCTTGACATAGATCTTCTCCGAAATGCAGTGCCTGCCCATCATGTTGTAGCAGTCGCCGAGATACCTCAGCATCGCAAGATCATCCTCTCGCTCGTCCTCCGCCGTGTGTTCTTCGATCGCGCCGAGTATCTCCTCAAGTGCCGCGGTATCACGGTAGGTCACGCCGACGTATTCCTCACGGTTCGCCTCGATGCCGTCTCTGAGCTCTAACAGCCTGTCTGTCTGTTCTTCAGTGTATGCCATGATCCGACCTCCTTGTTTTATTTCTTCCCTCCTGCGGGATCATTTTCTCTTGTAGATGCCTATTATCAGCTTCTCGCCGTCCTCCTCCGGGACGAGCGCGCCTCTCAGCACGACAGGTATCTCCCTGCCCTCGACAAGTATCGCATAGCTCAGGGTACACACACCCTTCTGCGCGATCTCGTTTAAGATGTTCTCTTTTGTGAACCTCTCCCTGAACATCGTCAGATACTCCGGAGCTACGATCACTGCGCCGTCCTTCTGGGACTGCGCAAAGAAGCTGCTGCCGTTCTCGGCAAGGCCGAGCCCCTTATAGGCGTCCGACGGGCTGTGTACGACATAGTCCTCGCTCTCCGGGTCAACCGAATACATACACACGATATCTCCCGAAAGCGCCATTACTCTGCGGTAGGTCACTTCGTTGCGGCGGATATCCTCGAGCATGGCCTTCTCCTTCATCTGCTGGTCGATGCTGCTGATGCCTATGATTATATGTCCCCGGTCGTGCTGCATACGCATCGCCTTCATGATGACATAGATCGGCTCGCCGCCGCTGAGCAGACGGTAGGTCGCCTTGAAGGTGCCCTCGCTGTCGAGAGCGGAAAGTATATTCTCCTTGGTGAAGGCTTTGATGAACGCCTCTCTGTCCTCGCGGTAGATGTACTTGAGGGCGTCCTTCCGGCTGGCGCCGAAGAAGTCCTCGCCGTGACGCTCCATGGCAAGATCGTCGATGCTTGCGCGGGGCGAATACTCGGTGAAGGTGTCATTCTCTATATCGACATAATAGAGGTTGAAATAGTCAGCGGCGAGAGCTCTTGCGATATTGACATAGGTAGTCCCCTGCTCCGCACGGGTAACGGAGAGCACTGCCACCACCACTGCCACCGTGCCGGTGACGGGATTTACCGCCACTCTTCTCATGCAGGAATGGACGGTTATGTTCCCCGGCAGATGCTCGTCCACAAAGACGTTCTCATCCGTCCCGCAGCTATGGAGCACAGCCTTGAGGAACGGCGATTCGCCGGCCTTGTCGTTGTCGCGGAAAGACTCGGCCTTATCGTTGATCGTTATCCCGAAGAATCTCTGCATGAAGTCGCGGTAGGTGCGGTTGCTTCGTGCGAATCTTATCAGTCCGCCGCACAGCTCGATCACCGCCATCGGCAGCACGTTGAAATAGTTGCCGAATCCCTTGACCTCGCCTGCGGATACCGACGAAAGGTCGTGGAGGTTCACTCGTCCTATATTCTCGAAGTACTCCGACTCATAGGGATCCTCAAAGCCTATCTGTATGCCCTTGGCGTATTTCTCGAGTATCCGCTCGACGGATACCGGTTTCTCGTAATAGTATCCCTGCAGCTTCGAGCAGCCGGTCTCGCGCAGGAACCTTACCTGCTCCTCGGTCTCGACGCCCTCACAGACGGTATCTATGCCGAGAGAATTAGCCATTCTCAGCAGCTCGGTCAGGATGATCTTGGACTTGTCCGTCTCGTCCTTACCGAAGCTCTGCATGAAACGCATATCGAATTTTATCAGATCGAACTTCATGCTCTGCAGCACGTCGAGCGAAGAATATCCGCTGCCGAAATCGTCCATCCAGACGGCAAAGCCGCGCTCGCGGAACCTGTCTATCTGCTGCTTCATGAACTCGAAGTCCTTGGCGATGACGCTTTCCGTCACCTCTATGGTGAGCATACTGTGGCTGATGCCAGCCGCATCCACGCGGCGGCAGATCTCCTCGACGATATCGCAGCTGTCGAAGTCGTAGCGCGAAAGGTTCACCGACTGCGGCATCAGGTAGAGCCCTGCTCCGCCGAGAGTTTTGATCTTCTGGAGCACACAGTCAACAACATAGAGATCGAGCTTGTGTATCAGCCTGTGCTCCTCGAGCACGGGTATGAAATCCCCCGGGGACATAAAGCCCTTGACGGGATCGAACCATCTTGCCAGCGCTTCCTCGTCGCAGACCCTGCCGTTCACGGCGCGGACTATCGGCTGATAGTAGACCTTTATCCAGCGCTCCTGTATCGCTTTGTCGAGGTTTGCTATGATATACTGCTGCTTGTCCTCCGCTTCCTTCATGGACATATCGTAGCAGCGGAAATCCGAACTGAGCACTCCGCTGAGCATATCGCAGGCGGACTTGGCTCTGTCACAGGCCATACTTGCGGCAATGCCGTCGAACCAGTGCTTGTAGACCCCGACATGGAGTGCAAGGGTACGTCCTTCATTGATGCGGGTGCAGTCGTCAAAGAGCTGACGCAGGCGCTCCTCGAGCCCCTCGTCCTCCGTCACGGCGGCAAAGTGATCCTGACCGATCCTGGAGCAGCAATCGCTGCCGAAGCGGTCGGCTAAAAGCCTTGCAAAGCTTTGCAGGAGCCTGTCGCCCTCCGCGAAGCCGAAGCGGTGATTAAAGTATTTCATCCCGCAGAAGTCGGTGAACAGAACGACCGGCGTGCAGCCCTTCTCGCGGATGCGCAGCTTGGCGGAGTCCGCGAACTCGAAGAAGCAGGTCATGCTCGGCAGACCCGTCAGGTGATCGTAATAGCTCGCCTTGAGGAAGCTCTCCTCGTAGAGCGCCGACTTTATAGCATCGCTGACCGTTCTCTCGGTGATGACCTCGTCCTCGCCGCACTCGCCCTCGTCGGTGTACCAGACCTGTGCGAGCCTTATGCCGGTGTCGGTGTAGCTGTGCTCACCGTGAGCATGGATGAGCCTGTAACCGCCCTTTCCGTTCGCCGTGCGGTAGATCACGTCATAGCTGCCGCCGTCCACGGCAAAGCGCAGCGCAGCATCGGCCACCCTTGCCGCATCGCTCCTGTGGACATTCTTATACATATCGTTATCCATATCGAAGCAGGCCTTTGCACGGTCGGTGTATCCGAAAAGCCTGCAAAAGCCGTCGGAGAGCACAAGTGTGACCACGCGCTCATCAATGAACTGATAGACCGCGAACGGGATCGCAGATCCTTCCATCAAGGAACGCTCCGTCTCCGAAAAGCTGTATTTTTCCATAACTGACCGCCCCCAGTCAATTCAAGGGTCACGCAACGGGAGGATTTTTCACGCCGCTGCTTTTGTCCCAATAAGACAAAAATTCTATTATATTATAACATATTTTATTAACATTGTCAATACATCGGACACAATCACGTGCCGCTGTATCCGGCTCCTGGGCATGACTTTTTTCTGCCTCTTGATTTTTTCCGCACGCTGTGCTATAATTCATATCGCAGTATGATTCCCCGAAGGGAGGAGATCGGATGATATACAATATCGTGCTCAACCCCGCCGGAGCTTCCGGAAATGCCGCAAAGCTGTGGCAAAAGCTCGAGCCGATGTTCAGCGCTGCCGGAGCGGATCATGTCCTCTACCGCTCGTCCCCGGGACGGAGCATCAGGGATATATGCCGGGAGCTGACCTCAAAGGGCACCGAGACCGTTCTCGTCGTTATCGGCGGCGACGGCAGCTTCAACGAGGCCGTCAACGGCATCGAAGACTTCAAGCATACTCTCTTCGGCTTCATCCCCTGCGGCACCGGCAACGATATGCGCAGGGATATGTCCCTGCCCCGCAGCCCAAAGGATGTCGCCCGGCTCATACTCGAGGGGCGGGAGCGCAGGCGTGCCGATGTGGGGCTTATGCGCTGCGTCATCGGCGGGAACGTCGTGACGAGGCGCTTCAACATCAGCAGCGATATCGGCTTCGGCGCCGCGACCTGTGCCTTCGCGGACAGCTCGGGTCTCAAGGCAAGGCTCAACCGCCTGCATCTCGGCAGGCTGATATATCTCATCGGTGCGCTGAAGGTCTGCTTTACCGCCGAGACCGCCCGCGTGACCATTAGCTGCGGCGGGCATACCCGGGTATATCCCAAGTGCCTGAGCGCTATCGTTATGAACCACTGCCACGAGGGCGGCGGCTTCAAGTTCTGCCCCGATGCCGATTTCACCGACGGTCTGCTCGACCTCTGCGCCGGAACGGGGCTTACCAAGCCCGGGTATCTGAGAATGCTGCCGAACGCTTACAGAGGCAAGCATCTCAGGCTGCGGGGCATCTACGCCGAGAAGGCCAAGCGGATACTCATGACCTCCGACCGGCCGCTTTGGATACACACTGACGGCGAGGTCCTCGGAAAGACGACCCGTGCGGAGATGTCGCTGCTGCCGGATAAACTGCGGCTGCTCGTCTGAGCGAAAAAAAGGAGAGACAGATGTGAAAAGAATGATACTTGCCCTGCTGCTTGCGGCGGTCACTGCATCGGCGCTGCTGCTGACGGGCTGCGAAAAGAACAAGGACGATGTCAAGCTCAAAACTGCGTCGGAGATGCAGACTTATGTGAGCAAGGCCCTCGCACTTCCCGATGCGGAATACAAGAGCCAGAAGGATGAAGGCAGCGACAAGCGCGTGTTCACCTTTAAGGACAGGCTGTGCGGCTTTGAGTTCGAGGCCGTGAGCGAGAAGACCAAGAAATACTTTGACGCCACTGTTGTCGGATATGCTGAATCGACCTCTGTCAACTGGAGCGAGGCGTATTACGGCTACCTGAAAGACAAGGTCTCCGCCGAGGCTGACAGGATCGCCGCGGAAAACGGCTTCACCCTGAACTGGAACGGCACTGTCGATAACGCTGTCTTCCTGTTCATCGACACCGACAGGAGCTCCGGGGAGCTTGCACCTGTCATCAAGGAGCTGGGCAGCCTCATCAAGTCCGAGGACAAGCACGGCAAGCTCGCTTCTCACGAGATATGGTGCGTATCCAAGGCCGGCTCGAAGAATTACAAGGACGTCACCGCGTTCTACGAATTCGATACCGGCGAGCTGCGGGACAAGTCGGAAAGAGCAGAGTTCCGCGCTCCCGACCACCTGAACGGCTGACAATACCGGCACCTCCGTTTTGACAGACGGGGGTGCCTTTTTTCATTCCCGGGACACGCTGCACCAAAATATGTCAAAAATCTCTGCGGTCAGCACTTGAAAAAATCACCGTTGTGTGATATTATATAGGCAGCAGGCACGGTTAAACGGCCGGGATTCCCGGTCATAACGGAAAGGGGGAAATATGAGAGCGCTCGATACCTTCCCGACAAACAGTATTCAGGATCTTCGTTACTGCATCGGCAGGATGCTGCCCTTCGGGGCTTCGATAGTTGAGGGCGGAGTGAATTTCAGCATCTTCTCAAAGGAAGCAAAGAGCTGTACCCTTGTGCTCTTTCACCACGGTGAGGAGGAGCCCTTTGTGGAGATCCCCTTCCCCGAGGAGTTCCGAATCGGCAACGTCTATTCGATGCTTGTGTTCGGGATCAACATAGACACCACCGAATACGGCTTCCGCTTTGACGGCGAGTATGCTCCCGAAAAGGGGCTGTACTTTGACAAGTCGAAGGTGCTGCTCGACCCCTACGCCAAGTCGGTGTCGGGGAGAACGGTCTGGGGCATTGAGCCCGACCGCTCAAAGCAGTATCAGTACCGGGGGCAGATAATCCGCGAGGACTACAACTGGAGAGGCGACAAGCCGCTCGAGCTCAAACAGAACGATCTCATAATCTACGAGCTGCACGTCCGCTCCTTTACCATGCACCCCACGAGCGGAGTAAAGTTCAAGGGCACCTTCGCCGGCATAACCGAGAAGATACCCTATCTCAAAAAGCTGGGTATAAACTGCGTGGAGCTCATGCCGATCTTCGAGTTCGACGAGTTCGAGCATTCCCGGGAGCTTGACGGCAGGCGTCTGCTCAACTACTGGGGCTACTCCACAGTTGATTTCTTCGCTCCCAAGGCGGGGTACGCCGCCTCCGCACCGTTCGGCACGGAGACCGACGAGCTCAAGAACATGATCCGTATGCTGCACAAAAACGGCATGGAGGTCATACTCGATGTGGTGTTCAACCATACTGCCGAGGGCAACGAGAACGGCCCCTGCATCTCATACAGGGGCATCGACAACAGGACCTACTATCTGCTGACCCCGGACGGTCACTACTACAATTTCAGCGGCTGCGGCAACACGATGAACTGCAACGATCCCGTGGTCAGGAACGTGGTGCTCGACTGCCTGAGATACTGGGTATCGGCCTATCATGTGGACGGGTTCAGGTTCGATCTTGCCTCCATACTGACCCGCAGCGCGGACGGTGCGCCGATGATAGACCCTCCCCTGCTCGACAGCATAGCTCACGACGCCGTTTTGGGCAAATGCCGGCTGATCGCCGAGGCCTGGGATGCCGGCGGACTTTATCAGGTGGGCAGCTTCCCTGCCTTCGGGCGGTGGTCGGAATGGAACGGCAAGTACCGCGACTGCCTGCGGAGGTTCATAAAGGGCGGCGCGGAATGTGCGCCCGAGCTGTTTTGGAGGATAAGAGGCTCCAACGATCTCTACGGCGGGAGGGGGGCTATGGCGTCGATAAACTTCGTGACCTGTCACGACGGCTTCACGCTGAGAGACCTTGTCTCCTACAACGAAAAGCACAACTATGCCAACGGTGAGGACAACCGCGACGGCTGTAATGACAATGCGAGCTGGAACTGCGGCGTTGAAGGTGACACCGACGACCCCGAGATCAACGCGCTGCGTCTGCGGCAGACGAAGAATATGCTGACCGTTCTGCTGACGAGCAGGGGCATACCGATGCTGCTCTCGGGGGACGAATTCGGCAACTCGCAGCTGGGCAACAACAACGCCTACTGTCAGGACAACGAGATCTCCTGGCTGGACTGGTCGGAGCTTGAAAAGAACCGCGAGCTGTTCGACTACACGCGGCGGCTCATCGCTCTGAGGCGGGCTCACCCGGTACTCACGGCGCAGACCTACGATTTCGGCAGCAACGGCACCGGCTATCCCGAGCTCTCCTTCCACGGGACGCGGGCATGGGACATTGACGAGAACTCTCCGGGGCTCTGCTTTGCATATATGTACGCGGAGGAACACGGCAAGTTCGGCACCCCCGCCGACTGCTTCATCTTAGTTGCGGTCAACGCACACTGGGAGGAGCACCGTTTTGAGCTCCCGCAGCTGCCGGAGGGTCTCAGCTGGCATCTTGCATTTGAGGCATACGGTTTCTCCTGCGAGCCGGGAGAGGAAGAGAAGCTTTCCGACGGTTCCGGCATCGTACTCGGTCCCCGGACGACCGCGGTGCTTATCGGAAAGGCATAACACAGAACAAAAAGCCCCCTGCGCGGATATTCATCTGCGCAGGGGGCTTATTTCATTTCCATTCTTTCCAGACCTCGGGGGCATAGCCGACTGTTGCCTGCTGACCGTTTCTGACTATGGGCTGTCTGAGCAGCTGGGGGTTATCGAGCACCTTCTCGAACCTATCCCTTTCGCCGAGATATTTCACGAGCGTGAGGGTATCCTGATCCTTGCATTTCTCGTCGAGCAGCTTATCGAGCGAGCCCACGGCTTTCACCACCGATTCGAGCTCCCTTTTACTGAGCCCTTTGACTGTCATATCAACAGACTGGAAGCTTATGCCTCTTTCCTTGAAATACCTTTCGGCCTTTTTGGTATCCTGACTTTTCTTGGTGCCGAAGATCTGTATGTTCACTGTTCATTCCTCCTTTTCGGTGTTCGGTATTATTATAGCACAGATCAGGGGGAGGTGCAAGGGGGCGCCCATTTGGTCTGTCTCTGTGTGCGGAGCCTGCCCTTGACCCCTCTTTCGCTTCGCGTTTTGGCTTTGCTGCTTTGATCGTTATTTCTCCGTCTTCTTCACCGATATGTTCCCGTTGAGCGCATCACAGTAGTACAGCGTGCCGTCTATCGCATCGACAAATGCCGTCACCCTCGGATAATCATCCCAGCTGTGTATCCTGCCTTCGTCTATGTCTATCTGCGAGTACCTCTTCCGCTTCCTGTTCGGATCCTCCAGCACGAACCTCCACATCGGTCTGTATTCCGTCGGCAGCGCATTATCGTCGCTGACCGCCGCCGTATACCTCAGCGCCGCCTCTTTCACTGTATAGGTAAGGTTCTTGGCAAGCCCTGTCCCGACTGCCTTCTTCGCTTCTTCATAGGTTATAAGCTCCCCCGGATCCACTGTCTCCGATTCGACCCGATAGGCTCTCGGGTTCTCTATAAAGTAAGGGTCCCCGTTCCCTGCAAAGACTATCCTCAGCTCGCTGCCCAGTATCCTCGTTGAGCCGTACTGGTTGATGATGCTTCCGTCCTCGCTGACGGGTACTCCGAACAGCTTTCTCGTATAGCTGAGGCTGAACATGACCCCATCGCCGTCGTTATGCAGCACTGCGATCTTCGAGGCCTCGAATTCGGCGTTCTCGTCGAACAGCCCGATATCCCGCAGCTTGTCAACTATCTCCTGCCCCTGCGTCAGCGCTTCGGCTATGGTCATCTCGCTGTTGTCGTTCATATAGTATTTATCGTCGGGATAATTCCAAGGCAGGTAGATATCCCGCCAGAAATAGGCGAGCATATTATTCCCGGTCACGTTTTTATAGTTATATAAGGAGAAGCTCTCACCTGTTTCATACAGTGAGATCATACACTCATCTGACGAATAACTGGCGTCGGGGTCAACGATCTCGTCGCTTATCCTTGCCTCGGGCGGGAGCGTCGAGACATAGGCTATGGTGATATCCTCTTTGCTGAGGTCGGCGCCGAGTATCTCCCTGCCGACCCGGGCAGCCTTTTCTGCAAGCCCGCTGTAATCCTTATTCTTATCGTAGAGCAGCGGCTCGCGTATTTTAAGCAGGCTGACCTTGTCCGCTTCTATGGGGTCGAGGGTACAGTCAAAGATTATGCTGCCGATCTTTTCTTTGCCCTCGCTGTCAACTGTGACTTCTCCTGAGATCCTGCCCTCCTGTTCCTCGGCTCTTGATATGACGTCCTCCGGCACTTCATTACAGCCTGCGAGCAGCAAGGCTGCCGCAAGTACGGATAATATTTTACCTTTCATCAGCTCTCACCTCCGCTTCGGTCTTTGAGACGATCGTTCTTTTGTAGAGGTCAGTCTTCGAGGGCTCGGAATAAGCCAGCTCGGGGAACTTGCTCTCATCCGTACCGACAGTATCAAACTGTGAGACGAACACGGCGTAGTCGGACTTATAGGTCTCCCCGCTGCCGTAGAGCTCTTCTCCGGCCTCGATGATCAGCATTGTTCTCTGCCCGGCTGTAACCTCGTCATCGTGCAGGGCTGTGGGCACGTCGCAGACGGTGAGGCCGTCATTGAGCTGCACCTTTGCTCTGTCTCCCTCAACGCTGAGTACCGTTCCGAAGAAACCGATGAGATCCCCGCAGGAATAGCTTTCGCCGCTCTCGTCGTCAAAGATGATCCGCAGCAGCAGGTCTCCGTCCCTGTACTGATAGCCCCTGAAGCAGCAGCTGTCAACGCTGTCGGGGATCCTGCCCTTATAGAGATACATCATATCGTTGAGATCCCCCTTTATCGTCTTCCCGCCGACCGAGAACTCGACCTCGCTGCCGCCTGTTCTGCGCATGGAGACCTTTGCCGTCAGGAAATCCTCGCCGTTGTCCCGGGCGAACTGCTGCTCCGAATACTTGTGTATGCCGTTGGGTCCCAGCGCGTCGCAGAATATGATGCTCTGCTTATCCTCGCTGAGGATTATATCTGCGAGCAGATCCCTGCCGCCCTTGTTCTGCAGCACGATCTCCGAGACGGTCTGCTTTGTCACGGCCTCGGGATCCCCGAAGACATCGTTTGGCATACTGAGGGTAAACAGCTCGCCCTCATACTCATAGGTCAGCATACTGTCGGCATAGCCGAGGGGCTTGACCCTGAGCACCTGCTGCTCGGTCTCGTCATCGTAATAGGACATCCTTTTCTGCGCGGTGACTGCCGAAGTCTCGGTCAGCCTGCCCTTCTCCGCACCGGTCTGCGAGCTGTCCTCGGCACAGCCGGCAAGCAGCAGTGCCGCTGTCAGCACCGCCGCAGGTATCCTCTTGTTCATAAATATCCCTCCCTGGTATTTTTGTTTTCAACCATATATACCGCCCGGAAACCGGATCTCCGTAATTTTTTCGCATATCCTCCGGAAAAATCAGCGCTCTGCACAACTCACGCGGCGGAGATTTGTTTATTCCGACAAAGCCCCGGGCTTCACTTTTGAGACGAACCTCATCCTGCCGGAGGTGCTGTCGATAACCGCGTAGGCATCCTTTTCAAAGCTGCGGCCTGAGAGCTTGTATTCGAGGGAGTCGGTATATATCACCGCATAGTCATACTCTCTGTGCTCTGCGCTGCCATAAAGCGAGGGAGTCTCGTCAAGGAAGGCGATGACCTGCATCCCGGGCTTCACCTCACCGTCGTTAAAGTACACCGGCACAGTGCACGAGGTCACGCCGTCATTGAGCAGCAGCTCCGCTCTGCCGTCCGACACCGAGCGCACCTCTGCAAAGAAGCCTGTCAGCCTGTTCCGGTGCTCATGGCTCCAATCACCTGTGTTGTCCACCGACAGCGAGATCAGTATATCCTTGCCGTCGCTGAAACGGAAGGTCTCAAAGGAGCCGATATTGGGTATCTTCCGGGGAAGATCAAGCTTTTCGTCCATCGGAAGATCGTTGAGGTCGGCGGTGAAGCTCTCCTCACCGCCTGAGATCACGCAGAGGGAGCCCTCCGTTCTCTCAAGCGAATAGACAAGCCTCGCGCCGTCATCATCCCTGAGGCCGTTGTAATAGTCTCCGTTCGTGCTGACGGCATCGCAGCTCAGCACCCTGCTCATATCGCTGCGTATCTCTATCATCGCGCTGACTGTCTCACCGAGGCGGTTGTTTATTATCTTCTCCGAGGCGGTCAGCTCATAGGAGCCGTAGCCTCTGTCGTTGACGAAGTCATATACGCCGAGAGGGGCTGTGTACTCCCTGCCCTCATGCTCAAAGGTGAGCATACCGTCCTTATAGGCCTTGGCCGTTACCGTAAGGCGCAGGGTATCGTTCTGCTCTGCCGGCGGCGTTTCTTTGAGCTCTATGCCGAGCTTATGAAGATCTCCGCTGCGGCTGATCTCGAATTCGCGGGCTTCAAAGTCGCTGTAATACACCGTCCCATCAACAGCATCGACGTAGGCCGTGACCGCGGTGCGGAGCGTCTCTATGCCGAAGCGCCCCTGCTCCTTGAGCAGATATGTCCACATAGGCCGGTAGACGAAGACAGTATCGTCGCCGGTATAGCAGCAGCAGTATCTCAGCTGCGCCTCTCTCACGGTGACGTCCATATTCTCCGCAAGCACCTCGCTGAGCAGCCGGGAGGCGTCGCTGAATGACATGATGCCGGGCAGCTCCTTCTTTTTCCCGAACACCGGGTCGGACTGATCGCGGATGAGGTCGGGCTTATCCTGCCCCGAGAAAATGAATGTGAGGCAGCCGCAGCGCATGGCAGGAGCTGTCTTGTCGGATCCGTCGGTCTTGTAGGAGGCGAACCCCGAGCTGTCGAGGGGGAGACCGAAGCGCATCTGATCGTAGGTCAGGAAGAACTGCGCCCCGCGCCCGCCGGTGTCGGAGACATAGAAGCCCGAGAGCCTGAGCTGTTCATCCTCTGCGAAAAGCCCCGCCTCCGTGAGCTTTGAGATGCAGTCCTCCGCGGAGGTCACGGCGTAAGACGCTGTCCGCGTGCTGCCGTCGAGCATGACAAAGCTATCTTCCGGCAGGCTGCCGGGAGGATATCTTGTGAATTTATAGGAAGGGTCGCCGGAATCGTTATAGCCTGCGGGCGGATCGAACAGCCTTACTCCGAAGCGGAAGCCTCCTCCGCTGTTGATAGCGAGGGAGTAGTTCTCGCCGCTGAGCTCCGTCTCACCGGCGGAGCCGTAGGCGTCCTTGACCGCCCTTGAAGCATCGGTGTCGATCCCGTAGACCGACTTCATGACCCTGCAAAGCTTCTCGGCGTCGGCATCCGAGCTCACCGCCCCGGCAATATCCGCCGTCGTGAGGATATAATAGCTCTGCGCGGTGCCGGTGTCGGGCTCGCAGGCTATCTTCAAGTTCCCGAAGTCCATGAGGATCTCCTGACCCTCACGCCGGGCTTCGGGATTGTTTTCTCCGCTGCGGATGTTTTCCGGTACCTCCGTACAGCCCGCAAGCATCACCGCGAGCAGCAGCGCTGTCAGTTTTTTCATAAAGACCGCCCTCCTTGATATACATTATCCTCTCAATCTTATAGACGCAAAAAATGCCGTTAGGGTCACAGCGGCAGCACAATGCACAAATGACGGTTCAAAAAACGTTTTCGGTTTGTGAGAGTTTTTCTGTAACGAAATCGTTTTTGAGCCGTCTAACGGTTGTAAGAAAAAAATACTGCACTTTTGGTATTTCTTAAGGATTATTTAAGAATTTTTGTGCTACAATGCAAGCGTAGACCAAAAGAGAGCAGACAACACCGATCCCCGGGACAGATATATACCGGGGGTCGGAAAAACGGTAACTCTTGCAAATACATATAAGGAGGAGACAAAATTGGGAGTATTTCTAAAGTACATTTCCAAAAATATGCTCGAAAGGAAAGGCAGGCTTTTCCTGCTGCTGTTTTCGATCGCGATAAGCACTGCGCTGCTCATAGCGAGCCTCGGACTTATCGATGCCTTCGTTGACAGCTTCACTCAGCCGGCAAAGATATCCGCCGAGGGTCAGAACATCTCGATCCACTCCAACACGGAGGATAAATTCTTCACCCTTGAGGACATCAATCAGGCGGGCATAGAAAACGTAAAGGGTGAGCTCTACGCGACGGGCATCATCAACAACAACGACGAGGTCGGATATGTGGACCTCTGCGGCAGAAAGAGCTTTACCAACAAGCTGACCTCCGGCACCTTTGAGAACACGAACGAGAGCAATATCGTGGTCTCCGACAGGATCGCCGAGGAATACAAGCTCTCGGTAGGGAGCAAGTTCACGATCGCCGTCGGCGGTGAGAAGACAGAATTCACAGTAAAGGCCATAGGCGCCAACGACGGCCTCTTCTACTCCGACAAATCCAAGGATTTCGCCGCTGTCGTTCCCTACGACTTCATGAACGAGCTGCTCGATGCAGGCGGCAGATACAACTTCGTTTCCGCCAAGATCTCCGACGAGAGCATCGCCGTGAAGGATGCGGTCGAGAACTTCAACAAGCAGAACGACAAGGTAAAGGCTTCGATCCTCGTTGACGACAGCACCGAGGGCACCGAGTCGATCACAATGGGTCTCTACGGTATGCTCGCACTCGTCTGCATCGTATGCGTTATCATCATCTGCGGCGCGTTCAAGCTGATAATCACCGAGAGGCTCCCGATCATCGGAACATTCATGAGCCAGGGCGCCACAAGAAAGAAAATGGAGCACATCCTCCTTATGGAGGCTGCACTCTACGCGGTAGTCGGCTCGGTATTCGGTATCGTGCTCGGAGAGCTGGGGCTCGCGATATTCACAAGAGCGCTCGCTCCCCTCAAGGAGTACGGCATCTATCCTCCGCTCAACATCAACCCCGCACACATCGTCATAGCAGTGGTATTCGCGGTCGTGCTTTCGGTAGGCTCCGCATGGATGCCTGCAAGAAGCATCAGGAAGCTGCAGGTCAAGGATGTTATCCTTAACCGCACCGAGACCGCTCACAAGAAGGGCACGATCAGATTTATCGCAGGCTGCGCACTTCTCGCTTTCGCAGTTGCAGGCTGGCTGATCGACGCCGAGTGGGCAACACAGCTCAGCGGTCTCCTCTTCGGCTGCGCATTCATCGGTATCGCGATGATGTCGAGAAAGTTCATCAAGGTCATCGCCGGCTGGCTCAGCAATGCGTTCAGAGGCAACACCACCGTCTTCCTCGCGATGAACAACATCAAGAGCTCCAAGCTCCTGAGAGGAAACATCACGCTGCTGGTCATCTCCCTTTCGGCGATCTTCGCCATCGTTTCGGTAGGCGCTTCAATGAAGACCCTTGTTGTGGACGCCTACAAGGAGCTCAACGCCGACTACTCGGTATATTCGATCATCTCCAGCGGCTCCGACAAGGCCACCACAGACACCATGATCGAGAAGCTCTCCGCTGTTGAGGGCATAGACAAGACCTCGATCACAGCAGAGTACAACGCCTGGACCGCCTACGAGGATTACAGCTTTTCAGTGATCGCTGCCGATCCCGCCAAGTATGCTGAGTATATGCAGTACTTCGAGTTTGACTCCGACGCCAACAAGGATGTATACGCCAAGTACAGCAGCGATACCAACAGAGGCGTTCTGGTAAGCAGCACGGTGCTCAAGCACATCGGCAAGAAGACCGGCGACAGCGTCGAGATCGACATCGGAGGCAAGAAGGAAGCCTTCAACATCATCGGTGAGTACGACGGCAAGGTATACAACAACGGCAGAACTCTGTTGATGAAGCCCGAGGATATGATGTCGGTATACAACATCAAGGAAGCAAGCGCCGTATACTTCAGGCTCGAAAAGGGCGCAGTCCCCGAGACCGTTGAAGCGAACTTCAAGAAGATCATCAGCGAGCTGGGCTCTATCTACTACTCGAGAGACGAGCTCATGCAGATGAACGTAGACTCCAACCAGATGATCATCGACGTTCTCTCGATCTTCTCCTACCTCGCACTTATCATCACCTCGATAGGCATACTCAACAACATCTCGATCAGCTTCCAGCAGAGAAGAAAAGAGTTCGCTGTGATGACCTCGATCGGTATGAACAAGTCCAAGCGCAAGAACCTCGTGCTCACCGAGAGCATGACCGGAGTTGTCTGGAGCCTTGCAACGGCTATCCCCTTCACGGTAATGGTAAACGGCATACTCGTAAAGCTGTTCAAGAATATTGATATGGCGATGCCCGTAGACTTTGCATGGTCTTCGATCCCGCTGTTCGCTCTGGTAACTGCCGGCGTGGTATTCCTGGCAACACTCTCCACCATGAAGAAGAGCAAGAAGCTCAACGTGGTGGCAGAGCTCAAGTACGAATAAGAAAAGAGATATACAAACAGACAACAATACAATTTGGAGGTAATCACAATGAGCATAATCGAAGTAAAGAACGTAAACAGATCTTTCAGAAACGGCAAGGAGACCGCGGATGTTTTAAAGAATATCAACCTGACAGTTGAGGAGGGCGAGTTCGTCTCGATCATGGGACCCTCGGGCGGCGGAAAGTCCACCCTGCTCTATCTGCTCGGCGGACTGGATATGCCCACCTCGGGAACTGTTTCCATAGCCGGCAGAGACCTCAGCAAGCTTGACGACAAGAAGCTCTGCGCTATGAGAAATGAGGAGCTCGGCTTCGTGTTCCAGTTCTACAACCTCGTTCCCAACCTCAGCGTTGAGGACAACATCTCCCTGCCTCTTATGATCGCAGGCAAGAAGCGCAGCGAGTACAAGGCCAAGCTCGACGAGGTACTCGAGATCATCGGCATGACCGACAAGAGAAAGCTCACTCCCCGCGAGCTCTCCGGCGGCCAGCAGCAGAGAGTGGCTATCGCCCGCGCACTGGTCTTCGACCCGAAGGTGCTCTTCCTTGACGAGCCTATCGGAAACCTCGACTCCAAGACCGGCACCAAGATCATGGAGCTGTTCCGCGAGATCAATCAGAAGTACGGCAAGACTATCGTTCAGGTGACACACTCCGAGGCCTCGGCACAGTACGGCACCAAGCTCGTGAAGCTGGTGGACGGACGCATCGAGTCGGAGGAGATCATCAGCTCCGAGTCTTCCAAGCATAACATCAGAAATTCCGCCGACATCGCAAAGGCCACCAATTTCTGATAAAAGAGACAACAAAACGCTTATACCAAATGTAATTTCCCCCCATACAAGAACTTCGCCGGTCTTACACCTCCCGGCGGAGTTTTTGTTTTTTCGGGGAGACTTCGCTTCTATTGACAATCAGGGTTAAATATGCTATGATTAAATTGGGTTCATATAATATCTAAAATATTTTAACATTTACATAAAGGAGGGACTTTCATGGTCAGAAAGAAGATATGCGCATATTTTACTGCGTTCGCGATCCTGATCTCGATGTTCGCCGCATTTCCCAAGGGTGCGTTCACTGCGGAGGCAGTTGAGAGCTATGAGCTATGGGTAGCGGGAAAGATGGTAACAAGTCAAAACAAGGACGACATTCTGGGCACAGGCGTAAAAGCTGCGGTGTACGATCCGGTGAACAATGTCCTTGAGATCAACAGGAACATAACAAGCAACGAGGATTTTTCTGTCATCAGAAGTCAGATAAAGGATCTGACCATAAAGGTGAATAACGATGTCACCCTGAAAAGCCCGGGTGCCTCCGCGATAATATCCTACAAGAACACGGTCATAACCGGGCCGGGCAAGCTGACTGCCGTAGGCTGCTCCGAAGAAGCGGGTATATTTATCGGGTATCTTTCCGCGCTGACTATAAAGGACGCTCATGTCACCGTGAGCGGAAAGTACGGTATACAGGGCAACGACGCTGCCGGCAATCTGACAGTTGAAAACTCCGACGTCATCGCTTCGGGAACGGAATATGCCGTCGGGAGCATAAAAGGCCTTGTAAGTCTCAACAAATGCGTGATCGTTTCGCCTGCCGGCGCAGCTGTGGAGAAAGTGAACAAGGACGGCAGCTTTATCTGTGACAGCGGGCATCAGCCGGCAAAGAACGTCACAATAGAGAAGGAAACACCATACGAGCTCTCCGTTGCCGGAGTACAGGTGACAAATCTGAATAGGGACGATATCCTCGGCAAAGGCAATAAAGAGGCGGTCTACGACCCCGACACCAAGACCCTCGAGCTCAACGCCACGATCAGGAAGGACTCGCAAACCGAGGCCTGCATAGACAGCAGCATCGGCGGGCTGACGATCAGGGTGAACAAGGATCTTAATGTAGTGAACGGCATCAACACTGCCATCACGCTTTGCGGCGACACTACGATCACCGGCAGCGGAAGGCTGACCGTCCTCGCGGATAACGCAGGCATCTATGTGAAGAATTCGGTGCTGACCATTGAGGACGCCTCCGTCCACTCAAAGGGTAAGTGGGGGATCGCCGGCGACCCGGGCAACGAAAAGCTCAGGATAGACAACTCAGATGTGCTGGCAGAGGGCTCGGCCTTCGCCATCGGCGATTTCAATAACGGCATCTTCGTGATGAACTCCATCATCACCGATCCCATTGCGTATACTGTCACCGAGTCTCCGGCTACTATCAAGAACGGCGACAGCCCGGCGACGACGGTAAGGATAGAGAAGCTCTCGGACTGCTATGATCTGTGGGTCGCCGGGAAACGTGTTACGAACTTCAACAGGGACGATATCCTCGGCAACAATGAGGCCGTATATGTCCCGTCAACAAATACTCTCTTTCTCAACGGTGATATCAGCTCCGACGAGATGTTCTGCATAAGAAACTCGATACCGGGGCTGACGATAAGCGCAAAGAAAGATGTTACCGTCCGGGGGCAGACTGCATTGGGTCTGATCGAAAACACGACGGTAACAGGCCCCGGCAAGCTGTCGCTTATTTCTCACTCAAGCAGCGGGCAAGGCGTCTGGGTCTTTTCCGGAAAAACGCTCACTGTCAAAAATGCGAATATATATATAAACGCAAAGTACGGAATGAAGGGCGGAACAGAAACCGAGATACTGAAAATAGCTAATTCCTTTGTTACAATAGACTCCGAGAAGTATGCGGCTGAATATTTCGCGGTCATCTCTCTGAGAAACTGCCGTACAGCCAAACCCGTTAACGCTATATTGGGTACCGGCATTTACGAAAGCAACGGCTGTGACCGCGCCGTATATGTTATGATCATCCCGAACTCGGCGATCAAAAAAGGCGATGTGAACTGCGACGGCGTCGTTGACGTCAAGGATCTGACGCTGCTTGCCCGTGCGCTGGCAAAATGGACAGGCTATGAAGAGCAGGTCGTCGATCTCAATGCCGATGTCGATGATGACGGCGAAGTGACCGTGACCGACTACACGATACTTGCGCGTGCCCTCGCCCGCTGGAACGGCTACGAGGAGAAGTACGGGATAGTCATCGGATAAGGAGGCTCTGCCGAACCTGCGCAGCACGGCAAAACACGAAAAAGGTATATCTCCCTGCGTGGGGGATATACCTTTTTTGCGTCTTACGGTCTTATTTTTCTGTCTCTGCCGGGATGATCTCCTTCGGATCGTATCTGCGCCCGTTGAATACGATATGATCGACCTTGCCGGGCTCGAACAGCGTTTCGCCCGTGGCGGGCTGGAAATCAAACTGCTCTGAGCTTCCGTCGGTGAAGAAGACGGTCAGGTCGAATTCGTCGCCGCCCCAGATATCCTCTGCGGACTGATAGAAGTTGACCTCCGAGAGATAGGCCTCTCCGCCCTCGCCGTCACTGAGGACGAGGGTATCGAAATTCGCTTTCATCGGCAGGGTGACGGTTATGTCCTCAAAGATGCCCTGCTGCCTGTTCTCGCCTGTCCCGTATTTCAGTTCATAGCATACAAGCTCAATGCTCTCCGCAGCCGGGAATCTGCTGCGTGCCAGACCTATTACAAACGCTGCTTCCGAGCTGCTGCCCTTTTTGCCGTACATCAGGTCGGCGGAGCTGCTGGGACCGGTGAGCTTCCCGTCGGTGCCGGCTGCGGCCATATACGGGATATAGCTGTTATCTATACCGTGACTGTTGAATATCGCCTGTATCTCGCTCTGAGACTTGCCCTCAAGCTCCTCCTTGAGTATCAGCCCCCGCTCGACGAACTCCCTGCCCTCCCTGTCTTTGCCTTCTATGGTGGAGGCTGCCTCGACATAGACGGCGTCCGCGATGACGGAATCTATCGTTATGCGCAGATGTTCATTCTCGAATACAAGAGGCTCCTCCGCACGCTTTTCAAGCTCGGAGACCAGCTCCGGATTATATTCATACTGATGCTCCACGTTCTCCTTATGCCCGATTATGCCCTTTACCGCAGCCACGGCGCCTACCGTTGTCGCCGCGAGCAGCGCTATGACCGCCGCCGCCATGATCGGCGCCTTGAACACCTTTCGGCGCAGGGAAAGCTTTTCGACCCCGGCCTCGGTGATATACTGCTCATCTATGCCGGACATCAGCGAGAGCACCGCTAAGCCCTGTTCATTCATATAAGCTCCTCCTTTTCAAGATATGCTCTGAGTTTGTTCCTCACTCTCATCAGCGTGACCGTGATATAGCTCTCTTTGAGGCCGTACCGCGAGGCTATCTCGGCTATGCTGTCGAGGTAGAAATACCGCCTGACGAACAGCACCCTTTTCCTCTTGGGCAGGGTACTCAGGAATCGGTTGACCCTTTCAATAAAAACCCTCTGCTCTATAAGCTCCTCGACCCTTACCGTATCGGGGAGAAGCTCCGCGGCCTCGTCGAGCACGGAGCTGAAAGCCTCCCCGCGCTTTGAAGCGCTCCTGCGCCTGTATTTATCGAGCGCAAGGTTCCGGGCGATGACCGTCAGATACGCGCCGAGGCTTTTGGGATGCTCCGGCGGGATGGTATCCCAGGCGCGAAGCCAGGTGTCGTTGAGCGTTTCATCGGTATCGCTCCTGTCGGAGAGGATATTCATGATGATCCTCCCGCAGAGGGGAGAATACATTTTCTCTGTCTCTGCTATCGCGCTTTCGTCCCTTTGCCGGAACAGCGCTATGATCTTTTCATCGTCCAAGGCTTTCACCTCCCGTCACGGTGTTTTTAGGGCGCCCTCATATATACTGACGCATTATCTTCGCTTTACACTACACTTAAGGCAATACCGCACAACCCCTGTGCGTCAGATACGAAATCAGATTTTTCGTCAGAGTGCATAAATTCGACGCAGGCGGGCTGACGCCCGGCAAGGAGAATTTGTGTGCTATGACGGAAAATATGCAAGCAGATGACGT
>JAFXVY010000005.1 GCA_017534595.1 Ruminococcus sp. | reverse complement strand
CCGGACTGTTTTTAAATTCACCCTTCTCGGAGCGCCCTGCGGTAGGGGAGTTTCGCCGTCTGCGGACGGCGACGAGGGGAGCTCCGCCCCCTCGACCCCCGCAAGGGAGCAAAGCCCCCTTGACCCCATTTTGCTTCGCGTTTGGGTCTATCAGCTTGTTCAGCCCGCCGTCAAACCGAAGTGCTTTCCTGCACTCCATAAATCAAAGGCGGAAATACGCCGTCCGCGTTAGGACCGCCGTCCGCGCCGAGGACCCGTCCGCGTTAGGACTCGCGGTTGGGTCACGCAGCTTTGATTATGTCGCATTCCTTACCGTCGCCAGATGCTCCGGCATGGAGCCTATTATTATCTTCCCGAGCTCCGCATCCCAGCAGAAATATATCCGGATCAGATCTTTCGATTTGTTGCCGTGCTTGATGTGCTGGTCAAGAATGTATTGCTTGCCGCCTACCGTTACTGTGTATTCGGTGCGGAACATCTTGAGCGCTTCCTTTCCGCAGCCCTGAATGTCCCACCCGCCGTATTCGGCAAACAGCTCAAGCTCGTCTGCCGAAAGCTTCTGCTGACGGTATCTCGCGTATTCCGCAAGGTACGCTATCCCGTCGCACAGACTGAAAATGTCAAGCGCCCCGCTGTATTTCCTCATCTCGCTCACCGCACGCGGAGCAACGATGATCTCCTCCGGAAAGCTGTTCTCTATCCATTTGCAGACATCGCCGCTGTCGGACGGGTAGTCCGCCGCCAGCTCGTAACGGTCTTTGTAGAACTGTATCAGCTCGCTGCTCCGGCGGTAGGCGTCCTCCTTGGAGGACATCTCTTTTTCAAGACGCTCACATTCCGCTGCCTTGTCCTCAAGCTCTCTTTCAAGCAGCTCGACTTTCTTCCGGAGCGTCCGGAAGCCGGCTGCGGTCTGGGTCATGTCCGTCTGCTGCTGCTTCAGCTCGCTGACCTGCCTGTTGAGGTCGTCTCTTTCGAGCCTGTAAAGCTCGCAGCGCTCCTCGAGGGAGCTGGTCTTTTTGCGCTTTGAGTGGTATTCCTTCTGCTTGGCCTCGGAGCAGAACAGCACCTCGCCGTAGTTAAATGCGCTGCGCTTGGGCATCTCTACCCCCGCGGCGTACAGCTCGGAGAAGGCAGCCTGCATATTCCTGCTGTACTTCGCGTAAGCGAGCCGGTCCGTGACCTGCTGCCCCTGCACGGTCACGATATCCCCGTGCCTGAGAGAGATGCGGGTCTTGTTCTCTATCTGTTTGAAAAAGCTCTCCCCGGCGAACACGACTATCGCGTATCCGAGCAGCTTGGATGCAAGGGCTTCGCAGTCGAGCATCGGGAGCTTTTCTGCGGCGGGCTCTTTTACCGGCCTGCCCGGAGACTTTACCTTCTGCTTTTTTATGACCTTCTCGAGCTTTGCGCCTGCCTTGTACGGCAGCAGCTCGGGAGCTATGCTGAGCTGCTGTTCCGGGCTGACGGCTCTGTCGGAGAGGCGGTAAGCGCTGAACCCCGCCGAAGGAAGCCCCGACGGGATATCCTCCGCCGAGGGTATCCTGACCTCGGCGGCCGTATCCGCGAGGATGATCAGCGGCAGGCTCCTTTCGGGGTCCTCGAAAATGCCGATGAAGCGTTCGAGCTCGGCCTTGCTCGTGATACGCAGCGGCTCGCCGTTTATGATAAGTCCGCTGTGCAGAAGCTTTATATCCGGGTTCTCGGCAAGCGCCTTGACCACTCTCGGCCGGAAGACCTCGCAGTCGGTCCGGTTGTCAGAGGGCTCGGAGCAAACTGTTTTTATGCCGATCTCAACGCAGTTGCTCTGCTTGCGGAAAGCGATCTCGGTGGCGAAGGATCTCCCGTAGACCGGGGCTCTCTCCTGCGGCGTGCCGATATTGGCGCCCATGTCCGGCTCGGAGATCCTGAAAGACCAGACCCCGAGCTCCTCAATATATACGACCTCTATCTGAAAGCCGCTCTCATAGCTGAACGACGAGATACGGTCGTCGGAGAAGCTTTTGTAATCCTGCGGGTCGGGGGTGTCGAATTCGGGCGGGAGGCCTGTCTGATCGCTGAGACGGGATCTTATCCAGCGCATCGCCTCGAGTATGCAGATCTTGAAAACGCCGTCGGTGCCCGCCGTTCCCGGATCGGCTGCGGCGCAGAACTGATAGGTCGGATAGCTTTTGAGAGAATGTACTTTTGTTGTTACATAGGTCATATTATGCGCCTCCTGACTTTGTGAGCGGATCATTTATCGGCGGTCAGCCTTTGTTCCCATAAGGAAGGCCAGCGGAGGGATCCTCCGGCAGATAAAGCAGCAGATGAAAGTGCAGATATACGCTGCGGCTATGGGTACAGCAAACAGCAGCGCGGTGCTGCCGGAGAGGGGGTCTGCGAGCAGATACTGGAAAAGCACGACCCATATAAAATGGAAGCCGTAAAACGGGAAGGATATCTTTGTCATCAGCCCCGAGAGCTTTCCGGTGAAGTCGAGGCGGCGCTTCCCGAGACCGATGAGCCCGAGCAGCATGAACCACCCCGCAAGATAGTTCGTCACGGTGTTGAGCACCTTGAATTCCTCTCCCGACCAGATGAAAAGGTACACGTTCGCAATACTTGCGCAGATGCCGATGCTCAGCGTCAGGGGACAGTATTTCGCCGCCTTGTCGGTAACGGAATCATCAGAGAAGACATAGCAGCCTATCAGGAAGAGGTAGAGAAACTCCGCGACGCTCTTTCCCCCTACCGAGAGCAGCTCTGCAAGCAGAGGAAGCGGAAGCCCGAGCAGTATCACCGCAGGGAAGGGCAGGCTCTTGGATGTCCCCTTTATGTATTTTCTTTGCAGGGCTATGATGCCCACGGCGATCAGCGAGATCACGAACAGGTAAAGCAAAAACCAGAACTGCCCGAGGGAGAAGCCGCCGTCTGCGCCGGTGAGGTCGGTGAACTTTGTGAAAAAGACAGCATAGTGTTCAAAGAAGCTGTCGGTGCAGCCGTTGTTGAAGCGGTCGGCGAGCCAGGTCATGACCGGCATGAATGCCAGCGTGCCGAACACGAGCGGCACGAGCAGCCTCTTGGCTCTCTCCTTGATATACTGACCGTAGGAGCGCTTTTTCAGCGCATAGCGGGTGCTCATCCCCGCAAGCAGGAACAGCAGCGGCATAAAGAACGGACTGAACGCCGTTATCAGGCTTGCGATCGGCCTGCTGCTCTCAAAGCGTATATAATTCGGCTCGTCCCAGGTGTTCCATGCCATTGCCGCATGGTAGGGTATCAGCATCAGGATATCGAGCCAGCGGAGATTGTCGATATAATGCTTTCTCATTTTCACCATCCTTTTCGGGCAGATGATCTAAGGCAACACCGCACAACCATTGTGCGTCAGACGCGCAGTCAGATTTTTCGTCAGATTGCCTAAATTCGACGCCGCCTTGCTGGCGCAAGGCAAGGAGAATTTGGGTAATATGACGGAAAATATGCAAGCGGATGATG
>JAFXVY010000047.1 GCA_017534595.1 Ruminococcus sp. | reverse complement strand
TTGCCTAAATTCGACGCAGGCTTGCAAGCGAAGTTCACTTCGCTTTACGCAACGTCAAGGAGAATTTGGGTAATATGACGGAGAGCTGGCAAGCAGATGATGTGCAGAGGCGTTAGCCGCGGGTCGTGCGGTGTTGCCTTAATTGTACCTGTATCCGTCCGGCAGCCGGATGAACCCGCGGATATGCCCGTCCAAAGGGCGTTCGGTCAGTCCCGAGCGGTTGCAGAGATTTCCCTCCGCCGCGAGGATCCTGTCCCCACGCCTCCCGATGACTATCCCCATGTGGTCGTGCTCCCTGTCCTCAAAGACCCGGTCATACAGCATGATGTCGCCCGCCTCCGGCATAAAGCCCTCTGTGCTCCTGTGATATCCTATCCGCGGGTCGCCCTGTGCAAATTCTTCCCATGCGATGACTCCCGCCAGATGACAGGTCCTGCATTCATCGGGGCGTATCGGTATCTCAAAGCCTGCCTCCCGGACGCAGTGATATACGAATGCCGCGCACCACAGCCCGTCGGCTTCTTCGACTGTCCATCCGGGAAACGGCCGGACGATCGCTCCGAGGTTCGATGACTCCCCCTCGCAGAAACCGTGAAAGGGCATCAGAGCCATAGCCTCCGCGACCCTCGCCAGCTCTTTTACCGTTGCCTTTTCCATAAAGCCTCCCGCTCAGTATCTTTCACAGAACCGCTCATAAAAAGCGAACTCTTCCTCCGGGGTCGTTCCGGCATCCATGAACTCCTGTAAGTCCCGCTTCATCTCAGCGTATTTCGCCCGGAAGCTTTCCCCGTCAGCGTATGCCGTGTGTACCATAGCCCCGTATATCCCGCAGGTTATCGCGTAATGCTCCCCGCACTTTTCAAGCGTTATCCGGCACCCGCCGTTGTATTCTTCATCCGCAATAACGGTTCCGCCCTCGCTGCCGGCAGTTCCCGGTATCATTACAGATCTCCACATAGCCGCCCCCCGGCTCACAGCCCGAAAAAGCTCTTTGCATTTTCGTAGCTGATGTTCTTCACGATCTCTCCGAGCTGTTCCTCGTCCCGGTATACCTCTCCGTCGGCGGCCAGCCTGCCGATAAACGAGCAGAGTATCCGCCGGAAGTATTCGTGCCGCGTGTAGGAGAGCAGGCACCGCGAATCGGTCAGCATACCGATGAACGTCCCGAGCACTCCCTGCTCGCCGAGCACCCTCAGATGCTCCCTTATGCCGCTCTGATTGTCATTGAACCACCACGCAGCGCCGTGCTGCACAAGACCCTTTGTTCCCTCGCCCGCAAAGCACCGCACCAGCACCGCCAGCGCCGTGTTCATCGTCGGGTCGAGGCTGTAAACGACAGTTTTCGGCAGACAGCCCCGCCTGTCCAGCTCGTCAAGGAAGGCCGCAAGGGTCTCTACCGGGGCGCTGCTGTCGATGCGGTCAAAGCCGGCATCCTTTCCCACAAGTGAGAACATCCGGCTGTTGGTGTTCCTCACCACGCCGAAATGCAGCTGCATCACCCAGCCCAGCCTTGCATATTCCCCGCCTAAGAAAAGCATTATCTCCGTCATGAAGCCGAGGCGTTCCTCTTCGGTGATCTCACGCCCCGCGAGGGCTTTCACAAGCACCTCGTCCGCACGCTTTTCACCTATCCGTGTGCAGGGGAATATCCCTGCGCTCTGATCGCTGCTTCGGCAGCCCATGGCGTTGAAAAGCTCCATCCGCCTTGCAAGCACGCTCTTAAGATCCTCGAGCCCGCGTATCTCCCTGCCCTCGGACTTCCCGAGCCGCCCGATATACTCCGGGAAGCTCCCGCTCCCGATAAGCAATAGCTGATCGGGTCTGAAAGTCGGTATTACCCGGCAGAAATCAAAGCTCCTGTCCTCACGCAGCAGCCTGTGATATTCAAGGCTGTCGCAGGGGTCGTCGGTCGTCCCGATGACCTTTACTCCCGAGCTCTTGATTATCTTCCTCGCCGACAGGCTCCCGCCCGCCAGCACCTCGCCGCAGCGCTCATAGATAGCGTCGGCGTTCTTTGCGTTTATCGGCAGCTCACACCCGAAATACCGCCTTAACTCAAGGTGGCTCCAGTGGTAGAGCGGGCTGCCTATCGCCTGCGAAAGCGTCTCGCACCACGCCCTGAACTTCTCCCTCGGCTCCGCGTCCCCGGTTATCAGCCTCTCGGGGTACCCCATCTGCCGCATGAGCCGCCATTTGTAATGGTCGCCGCCCAGCCACAGCGAGGCTATGTTATCATAGCTCCTGTCCTCGTATATCTCCCTCGGGTCGATGTGGCAGTGATAGTCGATTATCGGCATACCCTCCGCGTACCCGTGAAAGAGTATCTTCGCCTCCTCGGTGTCAAGGAGGAAATCGTCATCCATAAAAGCCCTGCTCATAATGCGCTCTCACTTTCCTTCGATTCTGTCCAGCATATCCCATGCCCCGAGGATGTACATTATCCCGAGAGCGCGGTCATAGAGCCCGTAGCCCGGGCGGCACTTCTCGCCCCAGATGTGTCTGCCGTGGTCGGGACGGATATAGCCGTCAAAGCCGCCGTCGTGATAGGCTCTGATTATCTCGAGTATCCCCACGTCACCGTCGCAGTCGCGGTGAGAGGTCTCGGAGAAATCGCCGTTGTCAAAGTGCTTGACATTCCTGATATGCGCAAAGGCTATCCTGCCGCAGTGCTTTCTTACGATCTCCGCCACATCGTTCTCCGGGTTCGACCCGAGAGACCCCGAGCAGAGCGTCAGGCAGTTGTAGGGGTCGTCCACCATGGAGAGGAACCTCTCCACCGCCGCCTCGTCAACGATGAGCCTCGGCAGCCCGAAGATATCCCAGGGCGGGTCGTCCGGATGTATCGCCATTTTGATATCGCACTCGTGACAGGTCGGCATCAGCGCCTCAAGGAAGTATCTGAGGTTTTCCCACAGCTTTTCCTTGTCGGTGTCCTTGTAGAGCTCAAACAGCGCTTTGAGGTTAGCAAGGCGCTCCGGCTCCCAGCCGGGCATGGTGTAGCCCTTGCAGTTTTCAAGTATGTACTGCGCCATCTCGCCGGGGTCCTGTTTTATCCTGCTCTTTTCGTAGTAAAGCGCCGTCGAGCCGTCCGGCAGGGGATGGAAAAGATCCGTCCTCGTCCAGTCGAATACCGGCATGAAATTGTAGCAGACCACCTTTACTCCGAACTTTGCAAGGTTTCTGAGCGTCTGCTTGTAGTTCTCTATATACAGATCACGGTTGGGGCCTGCGGTCTTGATATCGTCGTGAACGTTCACGCTCTCCACCACAGCCATCCCGAAGCCGTATCTGTCCAGCTCGTCCCTGACCGCCTGTATCTCGCTTACCTCCCAGACCTCTCCGGGCTGCTTTTCGTGCAGCGCCCAGACTATCTCCTCCACTCCGGGGATCTGTCTGATCTGTTCGAGCGAGATGCTGTCGTTGCCGGTGCCGTACCAGCGAAATGACATTTTCATTCTCATTTCCTCCTGTAATTTATTTCCTCTCACATCTGCGATATCCCGGCTGTCGCCTGATCGTCGATCTCGTAGCTGCCGTCGTTGAGCTCACCGAGCCTGCCGATGAGCTTCCCGAGCAGATCGAGCAGCTCGCCCTTTTCGGCTCTGAACCTCTCCTCATCGAACCGGCAGCCCTGACCGTGAGAATCAAATTCGTAATATCCCGAATACATATCTCCTATCCGCAGATTGAGCTCCTTAAGCATATCATCTTCATCTATCACGGGTACCCCCGTCATAAGCTGATCGTCAAAGGACGCCCGTATCGGCCCGATCAGATAATCAAGGATTATAAGTATCTTCTTCTTTTCCTGCATTTGTCCGACCTCCCCGATGTACTCATTTCCGTCTGCAGAGGATCATCCTCTCCGGTACGATCTCCGGCCCCGTGCCGAAGATCCGCAGGACATTCCTCCCCGCGCCGAGGCTGACAGCCTCGGTGAAAAATCTCTCGTGGCTCAGTACGCCGGCTCCCCACCGGGGCGAGACTCCCGCCTCGTAACCCTCGGGCAGAACGTCAGCCTCACGCCTTTCACCGTTCAGCTCATAGACGAAACGTATCCCCTCACCGAACCGGTAAGGGCTGCAGGGCATAAGCACAAAGCTCAGCAGATATTCTCCGCCCCTGCATTCAAACTCATATTCCGCAGCCGGCGCCTTTTCGGCAGTTCCCGGGCGGGCGTTAAGCGGGAACACCCTCAGAGCGCTGTCGCGGTTCCCGAGATCCCTGATGACCCCGAACCGGCAGCCCTCGCCGTCATAAAGCCGGCTGTATCTCTCCGCGGGGAGCGTTATCTCCTCCCCATCAAGCTCAACGCTTATCTTCACCGTCCCGCCCGGCCGTTTCACCGCAGCATCCGCAGTACCCCGCAGATCTCCGTCAGCCGTCAGGACGATCGTATCCAGCCCCTCAACACCCGGAACAGCGTTTATCTCCGCTTTCAGACCCTCACCGCAGGTGAGCGTATACTCCGCTCTGCCTGTGCCCGACTGCGCCGCGTAAAGATAAGCTCTGCGCCTGCCGTCAGGGCAGCACTCCGCCTGGACGATCAGCCGTTTGCCCGTCCATTCGCCGCCGCAGGTGAATTCTCCGCCGAGCACCCCGACACATACCTCCGGCCTGCCCACCGGCAGCACCGTTTCGATGACCGGGTTGCGGCGCTCCTCCGAGTTCCAGAAGCGGAACCCTATATGCTCCGCCAGACCGAAGCCGTCCCACTTGCCGCCGTTGAGTGTGTGGAGCCTGTCTCTGAGCTGTATATCCCGCTCAAAGCAGACCTTCATCCTCTCGCCGTAACTGTTCGCGCAGACCGCTCCCACCGAAGCAAAGTATCTGTTGAGTATCCTGCAAAGCCAAAGCTCGATGAGCCCCAGCCCCGCAAGTGTGTTGTAGCCCACCGTCTCGAAGAACGCTCCCTCGAGCTCCGCGGGCAGCTTGCTTTCAAATTCGCGTATGCTCTCCGCCGACTCCGATACCTCGCCCAGCATTCCGAGCGCCTCGGCAGGGGAGTATGCCCCCCTATTGAGATGCTCCGGCCTGCGGCGGTGTATAAGCCGCATCGAGCGCATATATGTGTCCGTCAGCCGGGAGATGTCATCGGCGGAAAGAGCCCTGCCGAACTGCCTCCCCAGCCACTCCCGGACGTAATCATCCGTGCTGTTCCCGGAGCCCGCGCCCCACTTATCAACATCGTAGGCAAGCTCAAGGAAATAACACAGCGGCAGCTCCTGCAAGCCGAGGTCGCCCACATTCACTATCCACAGCTCGCTTACGCCGTGCTCATAGCAGGTCGTCATCTGCTCCTGTACCTCCGGCAGATGGGTCGAGCATATCCATTCGTAGGATACCGGCCCGCCGTGGTAGTCAAAGTGGTAGTACATCCCGAAGCCGCCCCTGTGCTGCCTCATGGCCTCGTCGGGCAGGCTCCGCAGATAGCCGTGATTGTCGTCGCAGAGCATAAGTATCACATTGTCGAGCTCGGGGTCGTCCCGCAGACCCGGGGTCTCTGCATCACCGTAGTAATACGGCTCGACCTCCTTGTAGAGCGCCAGCATCCGCGGCACGCTGTCAAGATCGGAGTTCACTTCCTCCCGGATAAGCGCGTTCTGCGTTTTCAGTACATCCCGCAGCAGGTCGATGTTCTCTTTGAGCCCGGCATCCTCCCCGAGTATCGTCGAGTCCCGCTCGCCGCGCATCCCCACGGTTATGATGTTCTCAAGATGTCCGTTCCTTTTCAGACCGTCCCGCCAGAAGCGTGTTATGCCCTCGCGGTTGGTGATAAAGCTCCATGCGTCGCCGTAAACGGAATCCTTCCCGCGCACCGTGCTGAATTCCTCGCCGTGCCGCAGACAGGGCTCGTGGTGCGAGAGACCCATTATCACGCCAAGCTCGTCCGCAAGCTCGGCGCTCGCAAGGCCGGGACCGTCAAGCGCAAAGCAGGATGACCACATCGCCGGCCACAGATAATTCCCTTTAAGTCTCAGCAGCAGCTCGAATACGCCCTCGTAAAGCTTCGCGTTTATGCCCCCGAAGTGCTTTTTTGCCCAGCTGCCGAAGGCCGGCCATTCGTCGTTTATGAAAAACCCGCGGTACCTCACCGAAGGTTCCTTCGATACCATGCTGTCCGCCCCGGAGAAGCTAACCTCGTCCCGCCGCTCCGGCAGCACGTCCGACCAGTTCACCAGCGGCGATACCCCTATCAGCTCCGACAGGTGATAAAGCCCGTAGACCGTCCCCCGCCTGTCACTCCCGGCGATAACGATGTACCCGTTTTCCGGCAGCACAAAGAACCCGTAGACCTCCCGCTTTCCCCTGACCCCGTCAAGGAAGATCTGCCCCTCGGCTTCAAGGCTGTCAAGCAGAATGCTCTCACCGGCGGTGCCGAAGATAACGGCAGCCCCCGGACAGGGGAGCGTGTGCCCGACCTCGGGCGGCATAACGCCCAGTACAAGAGAGATATCCCTCCTCACACTGTCGGCGGTGCGGATGAGCCCGCGCCTGCATCCCGGGTCGCAGACAAAGTGCAGCGGAGCACTGCGGTCTGTCCTGATCGTTGAGTTCATATTCTTATATACCTCCGTCCCTGCGGATATAATACGTCAATTATGATTATACCACACCCCCGGCCGTTTTTCAAGCGGACAGAGCGTAATGCGCAACATTTGTCTCACATTTCCCCGATGAGCAATTTATGGTTTCGTATACACCCCCGACGGGGTGCGCAAAACAGCTCCCGAAGCTCAAAAAAACCGCCCGCAAGTATTGATATTTGGAAAGAAGTGTGCTATAATACAAAATGGACAAAGTGTGAACTGTTCGCGGTATTTTTTCTTATCGCTTTATATATCCGAGGTGATCTGATGAAGAGCAAAAAAACTGTCTCGATAGCATTGTTTGCAGCCGTCTGCATCATGCTCAACTTCGGCGGAAGATCCTTCGCCAATTTCTTTGAGCTCCCGGTCTGGCTCGACTGCTTCGGCACCGTGCTGTATTCCTACGGCTTCGGTCCCGCCTGCGGCGCCATAGTCGGCTTCACCACCAATATTATCTTCGCCCTGTCCGGGCTCGGCAGCATCGAGTACTGTATGGTCAGCGTACTTATCGGCATTATCGTCGGCATCTCCGCCAAGCGCGGCACGTTTAAAACCGTCTTCGGTACGATGTCGGCAAGCGTGCTGATAACCCTTGTGGCGATAGTTGTCTGCGTGCCGCTGAGCCTTATCTTCCACGACGGCCTTACCAATAACGTCTGGGGCAACGGCGTCGTCATGCTCCTGCGCGAGAAAGGCCTGCCCTATTGGGTCTGCACCGTCCTGGGCGAGTTCTATGTCGAGTTCACAGATAAGGTCATCGTGCTGTTCGCCCTCCTGCTGGTGATAAGGCTCCGCACCCTATACCGCAAAAGGATCTTCGGCGAGAACAACGGCGAAGATACCCCCGGCAGCGACGGCTCGAACGATAACTCCGACGGCGAAGATACCCCCGGCCGCACCTCGCCCTCCCCGGCGGAGACCGCCGCAAAGGTCACAGCCACCGTCCTCTGCGCGGCAGCCCTCATGTTCTCTCAGGGCATGGATATCAGGACCGACGCAGCCGATACCCCCACCGATTACAGCGACTATGTCCAGACCGTATACAGCTCGGATAACGGCCTGCCCTGCGGCGAGGCCAACGACGTCGCCCAGACCAACGACGGTATCCTCTGGATAGGCACCTACGCCGGCCTCTACCGCTATAACGGCAGCGAGTTCCGCTGGATGAGCGAGTATAACTCCGTCAGGAACGTCAACTGCCTCTATGTCGATGACGAAGGCCGCCTCTGGATAGGCACCAACGATAACGGCCTCTCGATCAGCATAAACGAGAGCGTCTCGAATACCATCGGCAAGGACAACGGACTGCCCTCCGATTCGATCAAGTGTATCACCCAGAGCTCCGACGGCGACTACTACATAGGCACCACCGAGAGCATGGCGGTCATAACCCTCAGCAACGGCTTAAAGATCCTCAACGAGATCAAGCAGGTGCATTTCGCCGTCACCGTAACCGCCGACAGCGACGGCCATGCCGCTGCTGTCACCTCCGACGGCAGGCTCTTCCTCATGGGCGGCCGCGAGATCCGCGATACCCAGGAATTCGGCAGCGAGAGCGAGATCTTCAACTGCTGCACCTTCTCCCCCGACGGCAAGCTCTATGCCGGCACCACCGGCAGCAAGATACAGGTCTTCGAGATCGTTGACGATAAGCTCAGATTGTCCCGGGAGCAGTATTTCCGCAATCTCAGCAGCATACAGTCAATAACCTTCACCGAGGAAGGCCTCTGCTTCATCTGCGCCGACAACGGCGTCGGCTTCCTCGACGGCACCGGCACCTACCATGATATCAATACCGGCGAGTTCAATAATTCGATCGACAATATGACCGTGGACTATCAGGGCAACCTCTGGTTCACTTCCTCGCGCCTCGGCCTGCTGAGACTTTCCGAGTCCCCGTTTGCCGACGTCTACCGTATCTACGATATCGAGCGCAAGGTGGTCAATACCGTCGCCGAGCGTGACGGCAAGCTCTACTTCGGCACCGACGCCGGCCTCGATCTCGCCGATAAGAACACAAAAAGGCAGATACAGAACAGCCTTACCAGAATGCTCTCCGGTACCCGGATAAGATGTATCGCAAAGGATTCTCAGGATAACCTGTGGATCTGTACCTACGGCACGGGCCTTGTCAAGGTCAAGCCGGATAATTCCACCGAGGTCTTCGGGACATCAGAGGGCTCCTTCGGCAACCGCGTCAGAGTCGCCCTCGAGCTCTCCGACGGCAGAGTGGTCGCCGCAGGCGATACCGGTATGAGCTTTATCGGCAGGGGAGGCATCGAGAAGACCATGACCTACGGCGACGGCTTCTCGAATACCATGATCCTCAGCCTCTATGAGAGCAGCGACGGCGCCCTGCTCGCAGGCTCCGACGGCGACGGCATCGCCGTCATCAGAGACGGCTCGGTCGCAAGAGTCCTCACCAGATACGACGGCCTCTCCTCCGGAGTCATCCTGCGAATGGTCGGCAGCACCGACGGTCAGCACGTCCTGATCGTCACCTCCAACGGCCTCTGTATCATGGACAGCGATTACCGCATCAGCACCGTCTCCAACTTCCCCTATTCCAATAACTACGATATCTGGTGCGACGGCAAGGGCAAGCTCTTCGTTATGAGCAGCGCCGGCATCTATGTCGTAAATGAGGATGACGTCCTGAATAATACCGCCGACATGAGCTATGAGCTTCTCGACTCCAACCGCGGCATGACAGCCTCCCTCACCGCCAATTCCTGGAACTGGTGCGACGAAGAAGGCGAGCTCTATATGTCCAGCGACAGCGGCGTCTATAAGATGAACCTCTACGGCTATTCCTCCAAGAAGCGTACATTCAGACTTCTTGTCTCCTCCGCCAAGCTCGACGGCGTCACCTACCCCGTCGAAAGAGGCACCGAGCTCAGCATCCCCAGAGGCACCGCCAGGATAGAGATCTATCCCGAGGTCATCAACTTCACCACCGAGAACCCCTTCGTCAGCTATTACCTCGAGGGCTTCGATTCCAAGCCCACGATCATCACCCAGCGCGACCTCACCTATATCACCTATACCAACCTCCCCACCGGAGACTATAAGTTCCACCTCTCCGTCCTCGACGGCAGTAAGGAGAACGTCCTCGAGGAGAGCGTGTATACCATCTCCAAGGAAAAGCAGATCTACGATAACGGCTGGTTCATAGTGTATATGCTCATCGTGGCTATGCTCGCCGTGGCATGGTTCACATGGTTCATAGCCAAGAGCCGCATCCAGCGTACCCTCGCCCTCCAGAGGCATCAGCTCGAGCTTGCCGAAAGACAGGTCCGTATGGGCAACGAGACCATCCTCGCCATAGCGAGAACGGTCGATGCCAAGGACGAGAATACCAGCCAGCATTCGCAGAGAGTCTCCGAGTATTCGGTTATGATCGCCCAGGAGCTCGGCTTCAGCAAGGAGGAGCAGGAAAAGCTCCGCAACGCCGCACTCCTCCACGATATAGGCAAGATCGGTATCCCCGACAGGATACTCAATAAGCCCGCCCGCCTCACCGACGAGGAGTACGCCATCATGAAGACCCACGTTACCAGAGGCGCTAAGATCCTCAAGGACTTCACCCTCATCGAGAATGTCGTGGACGGCGCCCTCTATCATCACGAGAAGTACGACGGCACGGGATATGTCCACGGCCTCAAGGGCGAGGAGATCCCCCTCTACGGCAGGATCATCGGCGTCGCCGACGCCTTCGATGCCATGACAGCGAACCGTGTCTACCGCAAGAAGCTCGACTTCGATTTCGTTATCGGCGAGCTCGAGCGCTGCAAGGGCACTCAGTTCGACCCTAAGATCGCGGATATAATGCTCAAGCTCATCCGCGAAGGAAAGATAGACTTCAAGCGGCTTTACGGAAGCGAGGTGCCTGCAAATGACGAGTGAGGTACGCAGAAATCTGATCATCACCGCTGCCGCATCGCTCATCGTGCTGATGATCTTCGCAGCAGTGCATTTCATCAATAAGGCCACCGATACCTCCAAGGAGCATATCAAGGTCGGCTTCGTCTACGACAGCGACGAGAGCACCCCCTATACAGCCAACTTCATCAAGGCTCAGAAAGCCATGGAGCGTGAGCTCGGCTCAAAGGTAACAGTAGCCGTAAAAACCAATATCCACCAGACCGACGGCATAGATACCGCAATCGAGGAGCTTATCGGCGAGGGCTGCGATATCATCTTCACCACCAGCTATAACTACGGCGAGATCGCCAAGCGCTATGCCTCCGAGCACCCCGATATCCAGTTCTGCGAGGCCACCTGCGACAACGCCGATACAGACCCCGTCCTCGATAACTACCATACCTTCATGGGCGAGATCTATCAGGGCAGATATATCTCCGGAGCAGTCGCGGGCCTCAAGCTCAAGGAGCTCATCGACTCGGGCGTCATAACTCCCGAGCAGGCCAAGATCGGCTATATCGCCGCCTATGAGACCCCCGAGGTCATCTCGGGCTATACCGCATTCCTCCTCGGCGTCCGCTCGGAAGTCCCCTCCGCCTATATGGAGGTAGTGTACACAAACACCTGGACCGATTACGCCGCCGAGAAAAAGCTCGCAAGACAGCTCATCGCCGACGACTGCGTCATCCTCTCGCAGCACTCCGACACCAACGGCCCCGCAGTAGCCTGCGAGGAAGCCTACGGCACCAAGCCGGTGTACCATGTCGGCTATAATCAGAGCATGATAGACGTAGCGCCCACCGCCTCGCTCATCAGCTCCCGCATCAACTGGACGCCGTATATCATCTCCGCTTGCAGGGCAGTGCTTGCGGATAAGCCCATAGAGAAGTACGTTGACGGCAATGTCTACGGTCACGATATGGGCGCAGGCTTTGACCTCGGCTGGGTAGAGATGCTCGAGCTCAACCGCCTCGCAGCCGCAGAGGGAAGCGCCGAGAAGGTCGCCGAGCTTGAGGAGAAATTCAAAGACGGCTGGAACGAAGTCTTCAAGGGCAGCTATACAGGCAGAGCCTACAACGACCCGTCCAGGACATACGATCTCAGCGACGGATACATAGAGAACGAAAGATCCTCCGCCCCGACGTTCAGCTACATCCTTGACGATGTGATCAAGATCGTGAGCTTTGAATGAAAAAGCAAAACAAAAACGCTGCATCCCGTCTGATCGGGGTGCAGCGTTTTTTTATCGGTAACTGTATGCAGCGGGTCACTTGCTCTCCGTGCTCTCTTTACTCTCTTCCTGCTTCTTGATAGGCTCCGTCGTCAGTCCCGGATCCTTCAGCTCATCCGCCTTCGCCGAAAGATCATTAACGATCTTCGTAAAGATCTCATACGCCTGATCGTAATTCTTCTGCATCGTTTCCTTCGAGTCGCCTAACGTTTCTACCGGCGCACGCAGCCCCAGTATGACATCGTTCGGCATATTCTCAAATTTCAGCTGCTCCGCAAGGAACTTGAAATTGAGCTTGAAACCCGCCGGCGCAAAGTATTTGTTTCCCGGGAAATTGTCCCCTAAGTCGTAAAGCAGCCTGTTCGCATATAACGGATCCGTGTTCGAGTCTATGATCATCATTATGTTCGTGCCTTCCTGGATCTGCGCTATAAGCTTGTTCTGATTGCTCGTCTGTATCGTGTCGTAGCTGTTGAGGTCGATCGGTATGTTCATCACAGATACGCAGACCTCTCCGTCACCGTTGTAATCGTCAATGTATTGCTCGAAGAATTCCTTCAGCTCGTGCTCACGGTAGGTCAGCCCGTTGTTCGCGATCATCATTACCGTGAAGTCCGGCCTCACCCTCGTGATCTCATCGTGTACGATGAACCCGACCACTCCCAGTATGAACGCCCCGAAGATCACCGGTATCTTGTAGTGGTACCAGAAATTCGCCAGCTTCTCCTTGAAGGTCATCGGACGCTTTTCTTCGTGCTCTTCCTTTATGGTCTCCGACTCGTCGATAACACCGGTCTTGAGCTTCATCAGCTCGATCCTGTCCGCAGCCAGCTGACGCTCGTGCTCACGGCGCTCCTCGCGCTCTCTCGCTATGCGCTCCTCCTCGGCACGTTCCTCGGCCTCACGCAAAGCCTGCTCGCGCCTCCGGCTTAATTCAGCAAAATTCCGTTCGTATTCCTCGTCGTCCTGATCGAGCAGATCCTTGTCATGATCTTTCAAAAGGGTCATCTCCTTAGCTTGCTTTTTCTATAAACAAATCGGGCGGAGATCATCCGCCCGACCGAGCTTGTCTTAAGGCAATACCGCACAACCCCTGTGCGTCAGATGCGCCGTCCAGATTTTCGTCAGATTGCCTAAATTCGACGCAGGCTTGCTGGCGCAAGTCAAGGAGAATTTGGGTAATATGACGGAAAGCTGGCAAGCAGATGACGT